>CAYJDA010000003.1:48194-91584 GCA_964368815.1 uncultured Oscillospiraceae bacterium | reverse complement strand
TTTCCATGGAGGTAATATCTAACATAGCTAAAATTGCAACCTTGGAAATTAAGGATGTTAAGGGTCTTTCACGCGGTAATCTCGGAATAAAGGGTTTATTTTATAAGGTATCCTCTGCAAATCCGGTATCTGTAAATATGATAGGTGGAATAGCGGAAATTGATGTATGTATTATTCTTGACTTCGGAACAAAGGTAACTAATGTTGCAAAAGAAGTTCAAGAAAATGTTAAATCTGCCGTACAGAACATGACCGGAATTACAGTATCAAAAGTGAATGTCATCATTAGTGGCATCGCTGAACAAAAGGAAATGGAGTAGGACGAGTTAGTAGCTCGTCCTATAAATGATAGGATGAATAGAAGACAGGCAAGAGAAAACGCATTTATTGCATTATTTTCTGCCTCTTTTGGTCCGATTAGGGCTAAAGAGGCAGCTTTGGGTTTAGCTGAAGTTTCGGATATAGAGTCGGATGATTTTTCACGTTCAATTACCGATGCATATGATAACAATGCAGAATTTATTGATGATAAAATTAAAACAAACCTCCGCGGCTGGAAATTTGAAAGATTATCAAAAGTTTCTGTTGCTGTTTTAAGATTAGCAATTTCTGAACTGTTTTTTGCCGGTGATAACCCATCCGGTGTTGTTATAAATGAAGCAGTTGAAATTGCAAAGCAGTACGGTGATGAAAGCGATTATCAATTTGTAAATGGGGTTTTATCGGCAATAGAAAAAGACAGGGATATATCCGATGGAACCGATTAGTGTTACCGCATTAAATAATTATATTAAATCCCTACTGGATAATAATGAAATTCTTTCGGATCTAACGCTTATTGCAGAGTTAGATTCATTTCATCTTCATCGCAAGTCCGGACATTGTTATTTTACCTTAAAGGATCAAGATTCCTCCGTCAAGGCTGTCATGTTTAGCCGAGATGCCGGACGACTTGCCTTTGTTCCGGAAAATGGAATGCAGCTTATGGTTAGAGCTAAGGCTAGTATTTATCAAAAAGATGGAACATTTCAGTTATATGTTTCCCATATGTTTTTAGATGGAGAGGGTGCGCTTAATGCTGCTTTTTTACAAATGAAATTGCGGTTAGAAAAGCGAGGTTTCTTTTCTGTAGAACATAAGAAGCAGTTGCCTCAAAACCCCACCTGTATCGGACTTGTAACATCTAAGGATGGTGCGGCCTTACAGGATATTTTAGCAGTTGCAAAAAGGCGTAGCTTAATTAATCTTAAATTTATATTATATGATGTTCCTGTTCAAGGAGCAGCGGCGGCTTTACCCATTGCTAAAGCAATACAAACCCTTGATAAGGTTGATGATATTGACATAATACTGGTATCACGTGGTGGTGGTAGTGCTCAGGATCTATTTGTTTTTAACAGCGAGAAAGTAGCCGAGGCTATTTTTAATGCAGATAAGCCAATTGTTTGCGCTATAGGACATGAAATTGATACCGTTATCAGCGATCTTGTTGCAGATGTTCGTGCAGCAACACCTACTGCCGCTGCTGAAATTATACTGCCCGACCCCTCACAGCTACTTTATAGGTATCAGAAAGCAAAGTTAAACATTAATGTTAATAATATTGCTGCCGAGGTTATTCGCAATAAGGAAATGATAGTAAAATTAGCCGAAGAATATAATCACGCAATACTACAGCGGTTAGAAAAGGGGCGTAGAAATGTTGCAGTTTGTAGCGATATACTTGCAGCATATGAACCAAAAAGGGTTTTGAAAAAAGGATATGCTATTATTCGCACAGAAAACAAAAAGCTAATTGTTAACACTCCCAAAAAAGGTGATGTACTAGAGGTAGAAACAGCTAAAGCTTTGATTGATTGTATCGTAAAGTCGGTGAAAATAAAGGAAAAATAAAATGAATGAAAGAACATTTGAAATTGCAGTAAAAGAATTAGAAGAAATTGTTGAAAAAATTGCTGACGATTCAACCGGTATTGAAGAGCTTATACCACTTTATGAAAAGGGTTGTTTGCTTGTTAAGGAATGCGAAGAGAGGCTTAAAAATGTTGAAGTTAAGCTGGAGCAGTATGGCAAAGAGGAGTAGGAATGGAAGTATTAAACTATAAGGAGCAATATAACGAATATAAATCCGCTGTAGAGCAACAACTTATAGAAATTATGAGCATGATGCCTAATAGAGACAGTGAGGTAGCAAAATCTGCTGAATACAGCCTTTTTAACGGGGGCAAACGGGTAAGAGGAGTTTTGGTTTTAGCTGTTTGTGATATGTTATGCGGTAGTTATGAGAAAGCATTAAATCTTGCTGCAGCTATCGAGATGATTCATTGTTACTCTCTTATACATGATGATTTACCGTGTATGGACGATTCTGATTTAAGGCGGGGAATGTCCTCCTGCCATGTAAAATATGGCGAAGCGACTGCATTACTTGCCGGAGATTGTTTGCTAACCCACGCGTTTGGTGTAGCGGTAACTGCCGAAATTCCATCAGAGTCATTGCTAACTGTTGTGCAACTACTTTCTTATACAGCTGGACTAGGTGGCATGATTTATGGTCAGGAGCTGGATTTAAAGAACGAAAAAAGAGCTGTTACCGAGTCAATGTTAAAGGAGACGCATCAAAATAAAACGGGAGCTTTAATAGCAACTTCGGTACAGTTCGGCGCAATTGCAGGAGGTGCTAACAGCCATGAATATCTTGCACTTCGCGAGTTTGCCTTTAATCTTGGACTTGTCTTTCAGGTTGTTGATGATATTTTAGATGGAATAGGAACAGTAGAGGAGCTTGGCAAGCCTATCGGAAACGATAATGAAAGCGGTAAAGGCTCATATTATACACTACTTGGGCCGGAAAAAGCACAGGAATATGCACAACATCTCACCAATACAAATATTGAAACCTTAAATACACTCTTTGACAAAAAAACAGATTTTTTATTGCAACTACAGGATGAACTTCTAACTAGAAGAAATTAATAAATAGGAAGGAAGGTAAACCTTATAAAGGTTTATACTAAAATATGTCATCATTACTTGATACCATAACTTCTCTCGAGGATGTAAAAAAGCTGAATGATAGCCAGCTAAATTTACTATGTAAGGAAATTCGAACTTTTTTAATTGATAGCGTTGTTGACACCGGTGGACATCTTGCCTCTAATCTTGGCATTGTTGAACTTTCACTTGCTATCTTATTAACGTTTTCGGGTGAAAATGATAAAATTATTTATGATGTAGGTCATCAATGTTATCCGCATAAAATTTTAACCGGTAGAAAAAAACAGTTTGCATCGCTAAGACAAAAGGATGGTATCACCGGTTTTCCATCACCGCATGAAAGTAGCTATGATTGTTTTGTTACCGGCCACGGCAACACATCAATATCTGCTGCAATCGGAATAGCAACAGCAAAAAAACTAAAAAATGAAGATGGTTTTGTTGTTGCAATAATCGGCGATGGCAGCTTTAGCGGTGGAATGGTTTATGAAGGTATGAACAATATATGTCACCTCGATAACCTTATTGTTGTATTAAACGATAACAAGATGTCCATTTCAAAAAATGTTGGAGCTTTCTCTACATATCTTAATAGATTAAGGCTTTCAAAAGAATATAGCAATGCAAAACTCGGAGCAACTCATACTATAGAAAAAATCCCTTTAATTGGCAATACCTTTGTTGAAGGCCTGCGAAATATAAAAACAACTATGCGACAGGCTCTTTACAGCGACACCTTTTTTGAAATGATGGGATTTCAATATTTCGGTGCATATGACGGCCATGATGTTTTAGAGCTCCGCAGAATGTTTTTAAATGTAAAAAAGTTAGACACGCCGGTTTTTATTCATGCGATAACTCAAAAGGGCAGAGGTCTTACCGAAGCTGAGCTGAATCCTAAAGCTTACCATAGCCTATCGCCAAAACTTGTTAAAGCTACACCTCATAAAGAATTTTCTACTGCTTTTGGAGATTCACTGTGTGAGTTTGCCGAGATCAATAATGATATAGTTGCCATTACCGCCGCAATGAAAGATGGCACCGGACTTTCAAAATTTGCAAAACGATACCCTAACAGATTTTTTGATGTTGGTATGGCAGAACAACATGCGGTAACATTTGCTGCTGGACTCTCCAAAGAAGGAATTAAACCTGTTGTTGCTATTTATTCAACTTTTTTACAGCGTGGTTACGACCAGCTGTTAAACGATGTATATTTAAATGACGCAGATGTGCTTTTTGCAGTAGATAGAGCAGGCCTTGTTCCGGGTGATGGGGAAACACATCAGGGAATTTATGATGTAAACTACCTTACACAACCGCAAGGTTCCACATTGATTGCACCTTCAACCATTAAAGAGTTAAAACATTGGTTAGGAAGATTACTATTAACTAAGGGAATTCGTTCCATTCGATATCCACGTGGATATGATTCCGATATTTTAAGTTCCTATCTATGTACAGGAAATGCATATGATTATATAGTCTCAAAGCCGGACTCAGATACAGCTATTATTGGTTATGGTGTAATATTAGAAGAAGCGGTTAAGGCATCAAATCAGCTATATGAGAAAAATTATAGCTGCGATGTAATTAAACTGCTTCAGCTTCAACCATTTCCAGAAAATCTTTTTAATGAATTATTAAGATATAAAAAAATAATGATGCTGCATGATGATGTCGTTACCGGCGGAATAGGCGAGAGACTTATATCAAGCTTACAATCTATGGGATATACCGGCAAGTTTATTGACCAAGGAATAAGAAACACCAAAATTCCTTGTGCAAAAATTAATGAGCTTCGAAAAATGCTTATGCTTGATGCAGATTCAATTGCTAATAAATTAAGGAGCTGTTGCAATGATGAGGCTTGATCAGTATATTGCCGAGCGATTCGAACTTGCATCACGAGAAAAAGCACGTGCACTTATTATGCAAGGTTGTTGTTATATTAACGGACAACGGGCAGATAAACCGGGACATTCGGTTAAACAGTCAGACAATGTAGAACTTATTATTCCTAATAAAACCTATGTCAGTAGGGGTGGATATAAACTTCAACAAGCTATAGAAAAATTTTCATTAAATCTTAATAATCTTTGCATGATGGATATTGGGGCTTCTACAGGCGGCTTTACCGACTGTGCACTTCAAAACGGAGCTTCGTTTGTATATGCAGTTGATGTTGGTTACGGTCAGCTTGATTATCGACTGCGCAATGATGAAAAAGTTTGTTGTTTAGAGCGTACCAATATTCGTTACCTTTGCGAAGACCTTATTGATAAAAAAGTTGATCTTTTTACTATCGATGTATCATTTATTTCTTTAAAACTTATTTTTCCACTACTTGAAAAATATGCCGGTGAGAGTTATAATGTAGTTGCACTTATTAAGCCACAGTTTGAAGCCGGTAGATCTGAGGTTGGGAAAAACGGAGTTATTAAAGATGAAAAGATTCATAAAAAGGTAATTAATTCTGTTTTAGGGTATGCAAAAGAAGCTGGACTAAACCCTTTTGGATTGTATTTTTCTCCGATAAAAGGGCCTAAAGGAAACATTGAATTCTTAGTTGCTTTGTCCTCTAAAGAGACAGCATTTATCCCTGATATTGATACCGTTGTTAAACAGGCACATGAAAATCTTTAAATTTTAGTATTATCGGAGTTGAACCTGTTAATGAAAATACTCATAATAAATAATCCCGAAAATAAAGATTCAGTATCGCTCACAGAGAAAATATTAGAACTCTTTGCCGATAAAGATGTTAGCTGTGAAGTACTGAAAGGTGATAATCTTCCCGCCGAATGCTTAGACTATGTTATTACGGTGGGTGGTGATGGAACACTTTTACATGCTGCACATTTGCTTAAAAATCGAGAAATACCTATTGTTGGTGTAAATGTTGGAAGGCTGGGTTTTCTTACCGCAATAACTGCAGAGCGATATCACCGCCTATTAGCGCTGATAACCGGTGATTTTTTTCTTGAAAATAGACTCATGTTGATGGCCGATTGTGCCGACAAACGGTTAATCGCCTTAAACGAAATTTTAATTGTTGGCGGCACTATTGCAAAAACAATGGATATTGAAGTAATGTGCGACGATAGCACTGTTCTTGATTATCGCGGAGATGGCGTGATAGTATCAACTCCTACTGGTTCAACAGCATATGCTCTTTCGGCCGGTGGTCCAATTATCGACAGTAGACTAGGCGCTATCTCGGTTACTCCGCTGTGTCCACATAGCTTGGGAACACCACCAATGGTTTTTGCGAAGGACAGGGTAATAAAAGTAAAGGCTAAAACATCTTCAGGAACAGCTATCATGTGTGCTGATGGTAAAGAAGAATCACTTGCTTCAGATTGTATAACAATACGTTGTAATGATAAATGCACTCCACTAATATTTTTTAGCAACACAGGACAGTTTTCGGCAATAGAAGAAAAGTTACAGAGGAATTAAAATAATAATGCTTTGCGAACTTACTATTGAAAATATTGCAGTCATCGAGAAAGCTACCGTAAACTTTGAAAAGGGATTTAATGTTTTAACCGGTGAAACCGGCGCAGGTAAATCCATTGTTATTGATTCGGTTGCGGCACTTCTTGGGCATCGCCTTGCAAGGGATGTGATAAGAAACGGGGCAGACAAGGCAATAATATGTGCTGTTTTTTCAAACCTTCCAAGTTCGGTATACAGTATTATTTCTGAGCTTGGATTTGAATGCGACGAACAGCTTATCGTTACCCGCGAATTAGCTATCGACGGAAGAGGAACAGTAAGGATAAATGGTCGACCGGCTCTAGTTTCAATGCTAAAAGAGTTTATGCCAAATTTGTTATCAATACACGGCCAACAAGACAATCATAATCTGGTTAATCCCGAAACTCAGCTTGTTTTACTCGATAGATTTGGTGAGCTTAAAGCATTGAGGGAGGAATATCATTCTGTTTATCGGCAACTATGCGAAAGAATAAAATTACTTAATAATCTAACCGGAAGTGAAGAAAAAAACCTTGAGCGTTGTGAGTTTTTAAAATTTCAAATAGAGGAAATCGAAAAAGCTGCATTTCATCCTGACGAGCCTGTTAATCTACAAAATCGTCGAACGGTTCTAATAAATATAGAAAAAATATTACAGGGATTATCCGGTGCTAAACAAGCAATAAATGATGATGAAGCCGGAACACTTACCAGCCTTTCTGCTGCTGCAAATTCTCTTAGTGGGGTAGATGCAGGGAGAGTTAAACATTTTAAGGAGCGTGCTGATGCATTATACTACGAACTTCAGGAGCTATCGGTAGATATTTCAACAGAGTTAAGTAGTATTGAGTCACAACCGGGAGAGCTTGAGAGTATAGAACAACGACTTGATGAGTTTTATAAGTTAAGAAAAAAGTATGGAGATAGTGTAGAAGCAATAGAGGAATATAAAACTAAAGCAATTGAAGAGCTTTCCTTTATTGACAGTGGAGAAGAAAAAATTGCTGAGCTTGAAGTTGAGATAGAAACTCTCGGAAAGTCAGCAAAAAAACTTGCTGATAAACTAACTAACGAGCGAAAAAAGGCTTTCGAAAAACTTGCAAAAGAGGTAGTTACCTCTCTTACCGAGCTAAATATGCCGGGAATGAGGTTTGAGCTTTCAATAAAACATAAGTCACTTACTAAAGACGGAAGCGACGATGTTGAATTCTTAATTGCAACCAATCCCGGTGAAGTTCCCAAACCTTTAGTTAAGGTTGCTTCGGGTGGCGAACTTGCAAGAATTATGCTTGCAATAAAAAACAGTCTTGCACAGGCTGATGATATGCCTACGGTTATTTATGATGAAATTGATACCGGAGTTTCCGGCTCTGCTTCATATAAAATTGGTAAAATGATGCATAATACCGCTTATAATCGACAGGTACTTGCAGTTACACATTCAGCGCAGCTTGCATGTTTTGCAGATAATCACCTGCTAATAGAAAAATCAACCAACAACAAATCAGCAAAAACCGAAATAACAAAGCTTAACACCGATGGAAGAGTTGCAGAACTCGCAAGAATAATGTCGGGTGACAGTATAACGCAAACTGCCATGGCAAATGCTAAAGAACTACTAACAACAGCACATAAAGGAGTAAATTAATGCAAATTTTTGAAGAATTAAAAGCAAGAGGTCTTATTGCCCAGGTTACTGATGAAGAGGAAATTAGAGAGCTTATAAATAACGGGAAAGCGACCTTTTATATAGGATTTGATCCTACTGCTGATAGCTTACACGTAGGTCATTTCATGGCACTTTGTCTTATGAAAAGATTGCAGATGGCAGGAAATAAACCTATTGCATTGCTTGGTGGCGGAACCGGTATGATAGGTGATCCCTCCGGTCGTACCGATATGCGAGACATGATGACAACCGAGATAATAAATCATAATATTGCTTGCTTTAAAAAACAGATGGAACGTTTTATAGAATTTGGTGAAGGTAAGGCTATGATGGTAAATAATGCCGACTGGCTCTTACAGCTTAATTATATTGAACTACTTCGCGAAGTTGGGGCTTGCTTTTCGGTAAATAGAATGTTAACAGCAGAATGTTATAAACAGCGCCTGGAAAAGGGACTTTCATTCTTTGAGTTCAACTACATGATTATGCAGTCTTACGACTTTTTAGAGTTGTACCGTAAGTACGGCTGTAATATGCAGTTTGGTGGAGATGACCAGTGGAGTAATATGCTGGGTGGAACCGACCTTATCAGGCGCAAGCTTGGTGAAAATGCATATGCAATGACAATTACACTGCTAACAACCTCTGAGGGAACCAAGATGGGAAAAACTCAAAAAGGCGCAGTGTGGCTTGATCCGACTAAAACTACTCCTTTTGAATTTTTTCAATACTGGCGAAATGTTGATGATTCTGATGTTATTAAGGTTATGAAGATGTTAACCTTTATGAGCCTTGACGAGATTGCTGAATATGAAAAACTTGAAGGAGCTGAGCTAAATCGTGCTAAGGAAAGATTAGCTTTCGAATTAACCGAACTTGTACATGGCTTGGATGAAGCCGAAAAGGCAAAGGCATCAGCAGCGGTTTTATTTGCCGGTGCTGCGTCAGGTGATGTTCCGACACACATTCTACCCGAAGACAAATATACTGATGATGGCGCTACAATAATTACATTGTTAGTGTCCTCAAAATTGGCTCCCTCCGCAAGTGAAGCACGTCGACTGATACAGCAGGGCGGCATTTCTATAGACGGAGATATTGTAAAGGAATTTAACTTTACAATATCAAAAAACGCTTTGATTGAAGGCGTTTTGATAAAAAAAGGAAAAAAACAGTTTTGCAAAATCAGCATTTAGTAAAAGTAGCTGGTAATATCTTTGCCTGAGCTGTTGCTTGCATATTTAAAGCAGTCTATATGGTCTTCTTTATAAAAATAATGTAGTTTATAGTTAGGTGTGCTATTCTCTATAATGCCAACAACAGCAAGTTTAACCTTCATCTTTTCCGGTATTATGCTTTTTATGTATACGCTCACACATTGACCGGCCTCAAGCCCATGAACAGGTTCAGCCAAGCCGGATAAATTGGGCATTAACTCAATAAAAACACCATACTCTTCTATGCTACGCACCCTGCCAACTACTGTTTCACCTGCGCTAAAACATGCAACATTGTCATCCCATGTTCCGAGAAGCTCTTTAAGTGTCAATAAAATTCTTCCGCGTTCATCAAATGATTTTATTACAGTTTTTATTATTTGACCTTTATAGACCCTATCATGTGGAGTTGCAATTCTGGATACTGAAAGGCAGTCAATATGTAATAGTCCGGCAATTCCGCAGCCGATGTCGCAAAAAGCACCATAGCGCTCAATATGATTAACTCTGCTGTTGATAATATCACCGACTTTTTTTTCTGCAAGCCATTCTTCATAGCATCGGCGTTGCGCTTCCTTGCGGGAAAGGATAAATATTGGCTCTGGATTTGAAAAATCAATATCCTTAATAACAAAGCAAACCTTTTGGCCTATCTTTGAAAGAATTGCAATATCTTTAATTGCACTATTATCTGGATAATAGACCGATTCTTCAAAAGGCATTATTGCTCGATAATCACCAAACTCAAAACAAATTCTTCTATTTACATCAAACAAAAGTGCGGTAGATTGCAGAATAGTACCACGACTTTTTGCTATCACCAACTGTTCAATCGGAAGCTTACCGGCATCCTGAAAATCACCTTCCAGCTTATATTCCATACGAAACCTATTCCTTTCTTGTGTTTTTTACATATCAAACTATATGCATATATTTTAAGAAATATTTGCAATACACATCAGTTTCGTATATAATTTAAATAAATTAATAAACAGGGGAAATATGATAGATAAACTTAAAGAAATTAAAAAACGATATGATTTTGTTTCGGAACAGATAACTATTCCGGCTATAATTTCAGATAATGAGCAGTATAGAAAATTCATGAAGGAGCACAAAAACTTAACTCCTCTCATGGAAAAATATGATGAGTATTGTAAAGCTGAAAATGAAATGAACGATGCTAAGTCCATGTTGGACGAAGGCGGTATGGAGCCTGATTTTAAAGAGATGGTTCAAGCCGAATTTCTTGATTCAAAACACAAATGCGATGAACTATCTGAGGAAATAAAAGTTCTTTTAATTCCTAAAGATGAAAACGATGATAACAATACCATCGTTGAAATAAGAGGCGGTGCCGGCGGCGATGAAGCTGCCTTGTTTGCGGGAAGTCTTTTTAGAATGTACTCCATGTATGCAGAACGCAGTAAGCTTAAGGTTGAGGTGTTAAATGCAAATGAGACCAACTTGCAGGGATATAAAGAAATTAGCTTTTTAATTTCCGGCGAGGGGGCCTATGGTAGATTGAAGTTTGAAAGCGGAGTTCACCGTGTTCAGCGTGTTCCCGAAACAGAAACACAGGGAAGAATTCATACCTCTACCGTTACCGTTGCGGTTTTACCTGAGGTAGAAGAAATCGATTTTGAGATTAATACCGCAGATGTACAGATCGACACTTTTAGAGCTTCCGGTGCCGGCGGACAACATGTTAATAAAACAGAAAGCGCTATTAGGCTTACACATCTTCCTACAGGAACAGTTGTTGAATGTCAGGATGAGCGAAGCCAACACAAAAACCGAGATCGCGCTTTTAAAATTCTTCGCAGTAAACTATATGAAGAAAAGCAACGTGAACAGGCAGATGCTATCGCTAAGGAAAGAAAAAGTCAGGTTGGAACAGGGGATAGGAGTGAGCGTATACGTACCTATAACTACCCACAGGGTAGGTTAACAGACCATCGTATAGGCTTAACACTGTATCGTCTTGAAGCTATACTAAATGGCGACCTTGATGAAGTTATCGATGCACTAATAACTGCTGATAGAGCAGAAAAACTTAAATCAAGTGAAGAAGATGACACATAATACAAAAATAATAAATGGTGAACAAAATGCTGTTTGTAAAGCCGTTGAACTATTAAATAAACAACAGGTTGTTGCACTACCTACCGAAACGGTTTATGGGCTTGCGGCAAGATGTGACAGCGAGCAGGGTGTTGCAGAAATTTTTAGAATTAAAAATCGACCTTCTGATAATCCAATGATTTTACATTGCGATGGTTTAGAAATGGCGAAAAAGTATATTCTAAATCCGGACGATAGGTTTTTATGTTTAGCAAATCACTTTTGGCCCGGACCACTCACCATTGTGGCAAAACGATCTGCTATGGTTAACGATGTAGTTACAGCAGGACAGGATACCGTTGCAATACGTGTTCCGGCTAACAATATTTTTCGTGATATTATTACTGCTTGCAATGTTCCTATCGCGGCGCCTTCAGCAAATATTTCCGGCAGACCGAGTCCTACGGATGCACAGGAAGTATACCGGCAATTAAACGGAAAGATTGATTTAATAGTTGATGGTGGAAATTGTACTGTTGGCGTTGAAAGTACAATTGTATTACTTGATGATGAAGATGTGTGCATTCTTCGTCCGGGAGATATTTCGAGAACTCAACTTTCCCAAGTATTGAGGCAAGAAATTGTTGATAATAAAAACAATTCAATTATAGCTCCCGGCATGAAATATAAGCATTACGCACCATCT
Organism: uncultured Oscillospiraceae bacterium; assembly: GCA_964368815.1. Lineage (GTDB taxonomy): Bacteria > Bacillota > Clostridia > Oscillospirales > Ruminococcaceae > CAYJBH01. Next base: position 79,448 of record CAYJDA010000003.1, on the reverse strand, counting down.
GCAGATATTATTCTTTATTGTGGAGATGCATTTGCAGAACACCTAAAGGATAAAAATGGTGAGTATGGCGTTGTTTGTTTTGAAGAGGAATATGCGGATATTTCTGCAAAGCACCGCATAATTATTGGTAGATCTACGCAGGAAAAAGAACAACAATACAGGCTTTTTAAGATATTAAATTCATTAGATAACTATGATGTAAAGTTATGGTACATACATACCGATAAAAATTTTGAAGCAGTCTATAATAGATTGCATAAGGCGGCGAACGGCAAGGTGGCGGAAAAATGACAATAGTTGGAATAACCGGTCGTTCAGGCAGTGGGAAATCAGCCCTAACGGCATATATTGCATCCAAAGGCTATGCTACTATAGACTGTGACAAGTTAGCACACAAGGCGATTGAAAAAGGCTCTCCGTGTCTTGATGAACTTGCCTCTGCCTTTGGAAATGATATAATCAATAATGACGGTAGTTTAAATCGAGCTTTATTATCACAAAAATCTTTTATTAATAAGGAAAAACAGCAACTTTTAAACTCCATTACGCATCCATACATTACGAGAATGGTGTTTAATGAAATTAAGAATGCACAAATAAATGGTGAAAAGATTGTTTTTATTGATGTTCCGTTGTTGATAGATTACCCTCTTGAACAATACTGCGATAAAATAGTTGTGGTTACATCGGATGAAAACATTCAAATTACGAGGCTTTTAGAACGAGGCATGACGTCAGACCAGGCAATAAAAAGATTGGCTACCCAAACAGCGAACAAGAGATTGATTGCTGCAGGCGATTATATAATAAGTAATACCGCAAATCTGGATGAACTTCACATAAAGGCAAATAATTTACTTAAAAAAATTAATCACAGCATTAAGCGAAGTAAGAAAAAAGGGTTAAGTAAACGACGAATTCCTTTTAAATCTCGTCGTTTGTTGCCATTGTTTTTATTAATATTGTTAATACCGATTGTGGGCTTAACCATAGGAGTATTAAACAGTCTTGAGCACGAAATATACAGTCTTGAATATGAGAGATATGTAGAAACTGCTTCAAAAAACTATGGTGTCGACAGTTATTTAATATTTGCAGTGATAAAAACGGAGAGTGGTTTTAATCCTGACGCAATTTCTAATGTTGGCGCCAGAGGTCTTATGCAAATCACCGAGGAAACCTTTGATTGGATTCAGCTTCAAATAGACCCGGGTGGCGAGTATAACTATGATGACATGTATGAGCCTGATGTAAATATAGAATTTGGCAGTTACTATATTAGCAGATGTCTTGAACGTTATGATAATGATATTTCAACTGCTGTAGCCGCTTATCACAGCGGCTGGGGAACGGTGGACGGGCTTCTTGAAAATCCGGAATATAGCGACGATGGAAAAACGTTGAAAGTTTTCCCTTATGAGCAAATGAATCATTATGTGGATAAAATTAATGCAAACTACAAAAGCTATTTAAGTATATATAACAGCTAATTTTTACAGAAAGGTAATTAAACATGAAAAAGGAAAATTCTAAGAAAAGCGACCATAAATCATTATATATCAATAAGGAATCGTATAAAAAATTTACTGAAAAAAACTTAAAAAAGATAGAGAGTTTTTCATCAAAATATATTAATTTTCTAAAAAAAGGATACACCGAGCGCATGTGCGTAGCTTTGGCAGAGGATATGTTAACTAAATCGGGCTTTAGCTGTTATAAGCCCTCAAAACCTCCGGTTGCCGGAGACAAAAAATATATTAAGTGCGGCGAAAAGGGAATAATTGCGTTTATTATGGGCAGCGAACCACTGCAAAATGGTGCACATATTATTGCTTCTCATATTGACGTACCACGCCTTGATATAAAACCAAATCCACTATATGAACAGGACGGAACAGCGTACCTTAGAACACATTATTATGGTGGCATTCGAAAATATCAGTGGAGCGCTCTTCCGCTTGCGCTTTGTGGTGCAGTTTACCGCAAGGATGGAAGCAGGTTAGAACTAACTATCGGATTAGATGAAAAAGATCCTGTATTCACTATACTTGATCTATTGCCACATCTTGCCGCTGAACAGAGTAATCGCAAACTAAATGAGGGGTTAAAAGGTGAGGAACTCACTGTTGTTGTGGGAGGACTTCCCGATTTTGACAGCAGTGAAAAAGAATCGGTGAAGCTTGCCATCTTAAAGCTATTAAATGAAAAATATAATATAACCGAGCATGATTTTATACGGGCTGAATTAGAAATTGTTCCTGCTTTTTTACCGAAAGATGTAGGTTTTGACAGATCCATGATTGGAGCTTATGGTCATGATGATCGCTCCTGTAGTTTTGCAGGCCTTTATGCATTATTAGAGCAAAAAAAGCCGAAAAAAACTGCTATGATGATTTTAGCCGATAAAGAAGAGATAGGCTCAGTGGGACCGGCCGGTCTTGGCGGTGATTTTTTAAAAAATGTTTTACAATCGCTTGTTAACACAACCGGTGGAGATTATCTTACATTAGTGCAAAACAGTTTTGTCTTTTCCGGAGATGTAGCCGCTGCATTTGATGGAAGATTTGCCTCGGCTTTTGACAGACAAAATTCTGCCTACCTCGGACAGGGATTAGTTTTAACTAAATATACCGGCGTGCGTGGAAAGGGTGGTACTAACGATGCCAGTGCAGAAGCGATGTATTTTGCATTAAAGGTTATAGAAGATAGTGGCAGTGCATATCAAGTAGCAGAACTTGGTGCTGTTGATGCCGGAGGTGGTGGTACTGTTGCATGCTACCTTGGAAATATGGGCTTTAATACTGTTGATATAGGAATTCCGGTAGCATCTATGCATTCCCCGTTTGAGGTTATTTCCAAAGCTGATCTTTATTCACTATATAAAGCTTACTCTAAATTTTTCGCATTTTAATTGCAAGCCGCATAGTATAGAAAAAGATTTTCTATATAGGTGAACAATGGCGGCTTTACATATTTTTTTCTGTGCAGTTTTTTTATTTGGATTGTGGCATATTATCAGCTTAATTATTAAATCTATTGATATGTATTTAAAGGATGTTAATGAAGAGCAGTTCAACGACAAGGGTTGAGGGAACGGTTCAAAATATTGTCTTTCAAAACTCTGAAAATGGTTATACCATAGCTGAAATTATTTTTGATGGAGCAGTGTTGACGGTGGTCGGCAGCATGCCTTTGTTATGCATGGGTGAAATAATTTCTGCAGAAGGAAGATATACACATCATCAAAATTATGGTAAACAATTTTTAGTTGAAGGCTACACCACCGAATTGCCTACCGCAAGTGAAGGTATCAGGCTATACCTTTCAGGTGGATTAATCAAGGGGGTAGGGCCTGTTCTTGCCGGTAGAATTACTGAAGCATTTGGTGATGACACATTTGAAATAATATGCACTTCGCCGGAAAAACTTGCAAAGGTTAAAGGAATTAACCCTGAAAAGGCAAAACTAATTTCGAAAGAATTTAATCGACAGTTTGGCCTTAGAGAGGCTATAATTCAGCTGACCTCCATGGGATTATCTGCCGCCACGGCAATTCAAGCATATAACACATACGGTGCTAACGTTACGCATATCGTAACCCAAAACCCATATTTTTTATGTAATGTTCCCGTTTTATTAGATTTTTCTTTGGCGGATAAAATTGCAGAGCACTTAGATTTTGGACACGATGTACACGATAGGTTGATTGCAGGAATTTATCATGTTTTACGACACAATACAACTAATGGCCACTGCTGTATACCTAAACATAAATTAGTGCCTGCAGTTGCAGGCTTTTTAGTGGTAGAGGAGCAAAGAATTGATAGCATTCTTAGCGACGAAATTGAAGCATCCAGATTAATTTCGTATATCTCTAATAATGAAATTTATATTTATCTGCCGGAATACTACCATGCTGAACGCGAAATTGCAGAACGATTATTAGATTTGCGAGAGCGAAAAGCTAAAAAAACAACTGACCTTGAAGAAAAATTGGAGCAACTTGAAATAATACAAGGCCTTCAATATCAACATCTTCAAAAAAGCGCTATAAGAGGCGCTATGAAGTGTGGAGTATTTGTTCTTACGGGTGGCCCCGGCACAGGTAAAACAACAGCAGTTAAAGCAATTATTTCTTTACTTGAACAATCTGCACAGCGTACTGCTTTGGTAGCTCCTACCGGTAGAGCCGCAAAAAGAATGACCGAGCTTTGTGACCGTGATGCTACTACTATTCATAGACTCTTAGAAGTTAATTTTAATAACAAAGAGGAAATAACTTTTGTACACAATGAGATAAAACCTTTAAAATATGATGTTGTAATTGTTGATGAAATGTCAATGGTTGATATATTCCTGTTTTGTGCCTTATTGCGTGCCCTTCCCAGCACAGCGAGGTTAATTTTAATAGGTGACCATGAACAGTTGCCATCGGTAGGACCGGGTAATATTCTAAAAAGTATAATTGAATCAGAACAAATTGCATGTATTTCATTAAATGAGGTTTTTAGGCAATCTCAAAGTAGTATGATTGTTAGTAACGCTCATAGAATAAGGAGAGGTGAATTTCCTGTTTGCAATAACAAGACCGGAGATTACTACTTCTTGGAACAATTAGGAGACAAAGCACAGCGAACTGTTCTCGACCTTGCATCACACCGTCTTACCAACAAATATGGTTATAACGGACTTACAGATTTACAGGTGTTATGCGCAACCAAGGTGGGTCCACTTGGAACGTTAGCTCTTAACCCGCTGTTGCAGAACCTTCTTAATCCAAAAAAGAATGATGACGAGCAAATTTCAAATGCCGAAAGAGTTTTTAGGGTTGGCGATAAAGTTATGCAGACTAAAAACAATTATGATCTTGAGTATGAAAGGGAGGATGGTTTTACCGGAACTGGAGTTTTTAATGGCGACATAGGATATATTAATAGCATCGACAAGAAAAAAGGGAAGATTCGTGTTTTGTTTGATGACAGAACTTATATATATGTTGCTGATCAACTCATAGAGTTGGAGCATGCCTATGCAATTACAATACATAAAAGCCAAGGAAGTGAATTTACTGCAGTTATACTTCCTGTTTGTGATATTCCTAAAAGGCTATGCTATCGAAAGCTGTTATATACCGCAGTTACCAGAGCAAGAGAATTATTAGTTACGGTAGGAGAACGATCGGTAATAGCCAGTATGCTCTCGGACGACAAAGCATCTAAGCGCTATAGTCTTATAGAGAGGTTTTTGTGTGAAAATAATTGATTTTATTACAAATATTTTCTTCCCCAAACGCTGTATCTTCTGCAATAGCGTTATTGGGTTTATTTCTAAATGCACCGATTGCGATCCGGAAGAATTTAAACTTCCCTCCTGTTTATTAGTTAAACAACATCAGGATATCGATAAGCTTGACGGCATAACAGCGCTTTATAGATATGATGGTTGTATTGCAAGCAGTATTGTTAGGGTGAAACATTTTAATGATGCTTCTAATGGCAGGGAGCTCTCGGAAATCTATGCAAAAGAATTTCCAGACTATCTTTTTGAAAAAATAGACTGTCTCTTAAGGGTACCTGATTTTAAAAAAAGGGAGTATTGCCTTTCAGAAAATTTACTTTCTGCGCTCGCAATGCAAACCGGAATACCAAGAACAGATGCAATAATCAAAATAATTGACACGAAAAAACAACATAAATTAGATTTAAAGGAAAGACGAAAGAATTTAAAATCTGCATTTAAGTGTACAAATACAGGTGTTGTTTCGGGAAAAACAATACTAATCGTTGATGATGTTGTTACTACCGGTAATACCATGAATGAGGTAGCCTCAATTCTTAAAAGGGCTGGCGCTACAAAGGTTTACGGGTACGCCTTTGCCTCTACCTCTAGCGGGAGAAAAAATAAATCTTAACCATTTTAAAGTGTCTATTTTCCAAGCTTATTTGACCTTGAATAAAAAAACATATACTGCTGCATTACCCCTGCAAACCCTTCATACAGATCTAAAGGAAACTTACCTCCATAATATTTGTTAACGGTATTTATAATCCAAACATCCTCAGGAAATGCCGCAAGTCGATGATATGCAAACAATCGCACACAGTTTGCAACCTTAACACCAACGCCGTTAAATTCTAGCAGTGCTTTTAAAATTGTTTCATCATCTAACATATGTAAAGATTCAAGGTCTACTGCTCCCTCGGATACACTTCGTGCCGCCGATAATATATATCTTGCACGATAACCTACAGAGCAGGATAATATTTCCTCCATGCTACATGAAGCAATCGCATCAGGAGTAGGGAAGGCGAATATATCTTTTTCAAGCTCATCACCACAAAGCCTGCATAATGCCTCAATGGAGGTTTTTATTGCGGGTATTGATTTTCGTTGTGAAATAATAAAAGATATCAATGTTTCAAATAGCGGCTGTTTTAATATTCTTATACCATTACCATATACTGCAGCATTTGTTAGAAAAATATCCTTTTCGGGTATTGACTCAATAAACATATTGTAATCGGTTTTCAAATCAAAATAATTTTGCCAGTAGTCCGAAAAATCTTGTTCGCTACAATTAAGAACAAGGCTTTCCCGTGTGGGTTGATTAAGATATAACACCCTTCCATCGGCGATAATTCGGTAACCATTCTCCACGGGATTAAACCTGAAACACTGACCACTTTCAGATATCTGAAACAGATCCAAATTACTAACATTTATTTCTATCATAACTAACATCTCATAATAATTATTACACTGTAATTATAACATGATATATGCAAACAATACAATACATAAATAATTTCCACCTACTGTGGAGATTATTTAAATAACTGTTGCAATTTTTATCTATGTGTTATAGAATAAAATTAAAGCACGGTTATCGGAGGATTATTGATGAAAAGAAAAACTTTGAACTATGGAATGGTTGGCGGAAGTGTTGACGCTTTTATCGGAGGGGTTCACAGAACTGCAATTGAATTTGATGGTAACGCAGTATTAAAGGCAGGGTGCTTTAGTACAAACAGTGAAAAAAATAATAAAAGCGGAGAAGTATTCGGAATCGTAAAAGAACGTTTATATTCCAGTTATATAGAGATGGCTCGATTAGAGTCGGAACGTGATGATAAGATTGATTTTGTTGTTATTACCACCCCCAACATAACACACTATGAGATAGCAAAACTTTTTATTGAATATGGATTTAATGTAGTTTGTGAAAAACCACTTTGCCATACCGTAGAGCAGGGACAGGAGTTGGCTGAGTTAGTAAAAAAACGCGGTGTGTTTTTTGCTGTAACCTACTCTTATACCGGTAATTGTCTTGTTAAACAGGCTAAAAAAATAATTGAAGATGGAGAGATAGGCCAAATAATAAATGTCAACGCTGAATTTCTTCAGGAATGGTTGATAGATGATGTAGGAAAAGGTGATCTTTCAACTAAAAAGCTTTCTATGTGGCGAAAGGATCCTGAAATTGCAGGTGTTTCTAACTGTGTCGGAGACCTTGGAACCCATGTTGAACACATGGTTTACTATCTTACAGGATTAAAGCTTCGTAAGGTATGTGCAGTGCTCGATCATTTTGAACAACCTCTTGAAATGAACGCAAATATTTTGTTGGAATACGAGAATGGAGCACACGGAGTTTTTTCTTTTTCGCAAGTTTGTGTAGGACATTCAAATGGTCTTGTTGTCAGAATATTCGGTACCGAAGGTGCAATAGAGTGGGTGCAGGAAAATCCCAATCAACTTTTTGTAACTAAAAAAGGTTGCCCTGTTCAAATATATAACCGTGGCATGGGATATCTTACCGGTCGAGCCGCCGAACTAAACCGTATTCCATCAGGCCACCCCGAAGGATTATTTGTTGCTTTTGCAAACCTTTATAAAACCTATACCTCTGCATTACTCAAAAAACTTAACGGTGAAGAGCTAACACAAGATGATATGGATTTCCCAACAATATCAGAGGGTGTGGAGAGTATTAAATTTATTCATGCTGTTGTAAACAGTAACCGAGAAGGCTCTACCTGGGTTGAGCTTTAACATTATTAACAATTCTATAACTGTTTGGACTAGAAAGCCCATTTTTTCTAAAACTTCTAAAAAATGTTGGCATGCTTTCAAACCCGCTTTTATATGCAATTTCTCCAATTGTATCATCGGTATGTTTAATTAGCTCAATTGCATAGGCTATTCTCAATTTATTAACATAATCAGGTATACTACAACCCATTTTAGCAGAAAAGGTTCTTGACAGATAATACCTGCTAACCCCAACATGGGAAGCTATTTTATTCAAGGAGAGCTTTTCGGTAAAGCGTTCATTAAGAAAAAGCAGTAAATCTAATATCCAGTCTCCATCACCGGAATTGCTCACTTCGTTAAACTCTAAATGGTTTAATACATGTGACATAATAAGTGAAATAAATGCACGGCACAGATGATTATCGGTGCTTAGGTTTGTTCTGCTACTAAAAGCTTTAATCGCATACTTTATATCTTGATGTAAATCACAGTTATTTATTATCGGATTAATAGGAACTTTGCGTTTAATTTCGTTACTAAAATCTTTAATCACATCACTATTAAAAATCCATAACATGCAGTTTGTTTCACCTGCGCTTATATACTCATGAACTGTATTTGGAAAAGCTATATATATATCGCCCTTATTTAAATCATACTGTGTGAAGTTTGAATGAATTAAAAGTGATCCTTGTTTAACGTATAATAACTCTATTTCTTTGTGAAGATGTGACTCATAGTTAATGTTTTTTATTGAGGATTCAAAAACATAACTTGTATTTCTCTTCTCATATCCGTACATAAAGACACCTTTCTTGAAAACCGCAATATATGATATAAAAATAACATCTTATGATATGGTATTATACAGCAAAATATGCTATTATGCAAGTGTTGCTTATATAGCATTAATATATTAATTAAGGAGCTTTAAATGAAACATCAAATGGCAATTATCGGCATAGGCGGCATGGGAACATGGCACTTTGAAAAGGTATCGGAATGTATCGACAGTATTACTGTTAAAGGAGCGTATGATATTAGGGAAGAGGCTATAGAAAAAGCAAGAGACGCCGGCTTGCATATTTATAACTCTATTGACGAAATATTACAGGATGATGATATAGACCTAATTACCGTTGCAACACCAAATAATTTCCATAAAGATATCGTTATAAATTGTTTAAAGGCCGGAAAAAATGTTGTATGCGAAAAGCCGGTAACCATGAATGCACCTGAATTGGAAGAAATAATTGCGGTAGCTGAAGAATCAGGAATGCTATTTTCTATTCATCAGAATAGAAGATGGGATAAAGACTATTGCATTACAAAAAAAGTACTCGAAGACAAAACAATCGGTGACCCTTATTTTATCGAGAGCCGTGTTCAGGGTTCAAGAGGTCCTTTACATGGTTGGCGTGGATTTAAGGAAAACGGCGGCGGAATGATTCTGGATTGGGGTGTTCATCTAATTGATCAAATGGTGAATTTAGTTGATAGTCCTGTTGTTGAAGTCGGCGCTCATCTTCTATCGATCTGTACGCCGGAAGTAGATGATAATATTAAATTATACCTGCGTTTTGAAAATGGTGTTTCAGGCATGTTAGAGATGGCAACAAACTGCTTTGTTAATCATCCTCGTTGGCATGTTTCCTGTACCGAAGGAACACTTGTTATTAATGATTGGTCTTGTAAAGGTGCAATGTTTCAAAAGAAAGCTGATTCCGAGCTTGAATGGGAAGATGTAATTGTTTACACCGAGGCAGGACCAACCAGAACTATGGCACCACGCCCACAAGAAACAGTTATAGAAACTGAACTTCCGGAAGTTACTACCGATTGGGGTGATTTCTACAAGAATATTGTTGACGTTATCGATAATGGGGCTGAACTGATTGTTAAACCGGAACAGGCACTGAGAGTTATGAAAATAATTGATTTAGCATTTGAAGCAGAGAGTAAAAAATGTGCTATAAGCTGTAAATTATAAAGAGGTTATACATGTCGACAGAAAAAAAGGTTTTGATTTTACAAGGCGGCTGGGATGGGCATGAACCAACCCTAACCTCGGCACGTTTTGCCAAACTTATGGAAAAGCACGGATATACATCTACAATTAGCGATACCCTTGATATATGTAAAGATCTCGATATGCTAATGGGCTTAGATCTCATTGTTGCTTGTTGGACTATGGATGAAATTGACCAGGATATTAGAGCCAATATTTCCAAAGCGGTAGGCTCGGGGGTAGGACTTGCGGGCTGTCATGGTGGAATGTGCGACTCCTTCCGTAACGATGTTGAATGGCAGTTTATGACCGGCGGTCAATGGGTTAGCCATCCGGGTGGCGATAACATCGACTATATGGTTAATATCTGCAAAGGCTCCAGCCCAATTGTTGAAGGTCTTGATGATTTTCCGGTTTGCAGTGAGCATTACTATCTACATATTGATCCTGCTATTGAAATTCTTGCAACCACACGATTTCCGGTTGTGAACTATTATCATATATCAAATAAAGCAGTGGATATGCCGGTTGCATGGACAAAGTATTGGGGCAACGGAAGGGTGTTTTATACCTCACTCGGTCATCATGATGATGTTTTTGATAAATCTCCAAATTCTCAAATTTTGATGGAACGTGGTATGCTTTGGGCCGCACAAGGTAAAGAGTATTCTATCGTAAATAATTTGGATACAACAAAGTTTGAAAACAGTGCAAAGATGTATTAATCTATAGGAATTAGTATTATGAATACTGCAAAAATTGCAATTATAGGAATAGGCTCAATAAGCGGAATTTATCTAAAAAACATAACCGAAACTTTTAAAGAAATTGAAATTATTGGCGTATGTGATTTAGTTAGAGAACGTGCTGAAACAGCTAAAGAGGAATATAATATTCCGAAAATTTACGATACAATGCATGAAGCGTTTAACGATCCCGATGTTGATATTGTGTTAAACCTTACTCGACCTTCCGAGCATTATGATGTAACTATTGAAGCTTTAAGCGCAGGCAAGCATGTTTACTCCGAAAAACCCCTTGGTGCAACCTTTGAAGAGGGTGAAAAACTTGTTGAAATTGCTAAAGAAAAGGGTTTAATGTTAGGTGGTGCACCGGATACTTTCCTTGGTGCTGGAATACAAACCTGTCGTAAATTAATAGATGATGGAATGATTGGTGATGTTGTTGGCAGTGCTTGCTTTATGGTTTGTCGTGGGCATGAAACCTGGCATCCTGACCCTGAGTTTTATTATAAGTTTGGCGGTGGTCCAATGTTAGACATGGGTCCCTACTATGTAACTGCTTTAGTAAATTTAATTGGCGGTGTTGCAGGTATAACCGGGGTTACTAAAAAGTCATTTGATCAACGTTTGATTACCAGCGAGCCTAAGCATGGAACGGTTATTGATGTTGATGTTTCAACCTATGTGACCGGTATGCTTCATTTTGATAACGGTGCAATAGGCACTATATTTACCACCTTTGATGTTCACTACAACACCCAGGCTCGTTTTGAAATATACGGTAGCAAAGGAACATTAATCGTTCCGGATCCTAACTATTTTGGAGGTGAAATTAAGCTACTCCGACCGGAAGATGGTGAATACAAAACTATGCCGTTACTGTTTGATTACAAGGAAAACTCACGCGGCCTCGGGCTTGCTGATATGGCAAACGCAATTAGAGACGGACGTAAAGCAAGAGCTGATTATGAACAGACACTACATGTTCTTGAAATTATTACTTCCTTTGACAAGAGTTCGAAACAGCAGTCGTATCTGCCACTTAAAACAAAATATAAGCCGGCAAGTGCTATGAAAAACAACCCAATGTTAGGCATTTTAGACTAATAAAGAAACAACAATTCCCTTTTCGTGTTATGCGATTAGGGAATTGTTTTGTTTGACAATATATATAAAATTAGTTATAATTAACAATAAACTAAACTTGGGAATTTGTGATGATTAGGGTTTTGCATTGCGTTGTTGGAATGAACTATGGCGGTTATGAAACTTTTATTATGAATGTCTATCGAAATATAGACAAAAATAAAGTACAATTTGATTTTTTAACGAGTATTGACGGTGTTTTTGATTGCGAAATTAATGATCTTGGAGGCAGGATTTATAAAATACCTTTTATAACCAAAGTAGGTCCATATATATATAATAGAAACCTTATTAAGTTTTTTAAAACTCATTCGGAATATAAAATTGTTCACAGCCATATGGACAAATTTTCTGGAATGATAATGAGAGCTGCTGATAAATGCAAAATTCCAATAAGAATTGCACACAGCCATAGCACAGGGAATGAAGGTAATATTGCTTACAGGGTTGTTAAGGACTATTACGGTAGATATATTAATAAACACTGTACCCATCGATTCGCTTGTTCAGAAAAAGCAGGGAAATGGCTTTTTAATAATGTACAGTTTAAAGTAATTAAAAATGGTATAAACATTCACAACTACCTTCCTAATGCCGAAGTAAGAAAAAAAATTCGCGCTGAATTAGGTTTTGATAATAAATATGTATTTGGACATGTTGGAAGGTTTAACGCAACAAAAAACCATAAATTTTTAATTGATGTTTTTAATGAAATTAAAAAGCGAAAAGTTGATGTTCTGTTGTTACTTGTTGGTGACGGTGAACTTCATGATGATATAATAACTTATGCAAAAGGTTGCGGCATTGAAAAGGATTTAATTTTATTCGGAACAACAAATTGTGTTGGAGATGTTTTACAATCGATGGATTGCTTTGTTTTTCCTTCAATACATGAGGGGTTAGGAATAGCACTTATTGAGGCTCAAGCGGCAGGTTTAATTTGTATCGCATCAGATTCTGTACCAAGCGATGCTGATTTTTCATCGACGGTTAAATATTTATCTTTAAAAGAATCATCTGCAAAATGGGCAGAGCAAATTTTAAGCCATTCACCGAATATTTCAAATATAGAGCAAAAAATTATTAAATCCGGTTATGACATTAATTCAACAGCAAATATATTAGAGCTGTTTTATATTAGCCATTTGGAGGATTATGAAAAAAATACTTTTTGTAGTTGATTTCATCTATTCAGGTTATACAACAAATATAAAACTTGTAAATGCTGTTGCAAAATGTTTAGAGGACAGATATGAAGTGTTTTTTTTATGTAACGCAAAAGAAAAACCTATACATTATAAAAATGCAACATATTTTAATTGTGAGGCTGACAAGTCTTCCTATGAAATCGTAAATAATGCACGTCGAAACGGTGGTGGGATTGTTTCAATTTTACTTGCTATGATAAAAAAACCAGTAGCGCTCATAAATACTATAAGCTCAGTTTTGTTTAAAACCAGCCTTGCCGAGCCGGTTTTTAAGAAAGAAATTGAAGCTGTATGCAAAAAGATTGACATAGATGCTGTTATTTCGGTATCCTGCCCCCATTACATTATGTTTGCACTTGCAAATAGTGATATAGCTGCTAAAAAAATATCATATATTATGGATCCATATAGCTCTAACAAGGCATTAACTTATATGGTTAGTGAAAATAAAGAAGCTCGATTTTTTGATAATATAGATCATGCAGTGGTAACAGACTTAATGTATGATGAATATAAAAAAAATAGGTTTTCAAAATATCTATGTAAAATGAGCATTTCTCTATTTCCCGCGTTATCTCAAAAACCTTCAATAACTTTAACGAGCAACACAATCAATTGTGTTTTTGTCGGTAATATTTATCCTCATATCAGAGATCCCAAATATCTTTTTGAAATTGCAGGCAGCTTAGATAAAAACATAAAGTTAAACTTTTATGGTGGCGGGTACGAAGGCTTTCCGGCGGGATATCTTGATAGTTTTGTATCTAAGCTTGACGGTAGACTAATAATAAACTCCACTGTTGATAGTAATGCTGCCGATAAACTCTTATCAGAGGCGGATATCCTTATTAATATAGGAAATTCAGTAGATAATCAGCTTCCAAGCAAAGTAATAGAGTATATGGGATATTGCAAACCCATTTTAAATATCTATAAACTTGATAACTGTCCGTCGCTTCGTTATTATGAAAAACACCCTGCCGCATTAAGTATCAAGGAGGGAGATTTTTCGCAAAAAAACATCAACGCCATCAATAAATTTATTGTCTCAATGAAAGGCACACATATTATTTATAATGAAATTGAATCATTATTTACGGAGTGTACGCCAAATTATGTTGCAAATCAATTTTACAATATTATTGAAGACATAGTTTAAATTAAATATTAATTTAATATTTCCTATTCTCAAAAAAATGAAATTGGTGAACCCATTGTAGCTCACAGAAAGGAGTAAGCGATAATATGAAAATACTTTGGTATGTAAATGTTATTATGCCAAACGTTGCCGAAAAAACAGGCCTAAAAGCTTCAATTGGCGGTGGATGGTTAGAGGGTTTGGCTAATAGTTTGGTTAAAGACACTGATAATAACCTAACAATTGTTAATATTACTTCAGCAGTAAAGTCGATAGTAAATGTTTTTGTAGACGGTATTGAGTATATTGTACTACCCGATAAAGATTATATTAAAACTTTTAAAAATGTTTTGATAAAGATTGCCCCCGACATAATTCATGTTCACGGAACAGAATATGTTTATAATACCGACATTATTTCGCTTTTATCTAAAGATCGTTTAAAATATGTTGTATCTATTCAGGGTGTTATGTATCAAACTTCCAAGCACTATTGCGATGGACTGCCTCAAACATTTGAAAAGGTTAATCCTTTAGTAGAAATGATGGGGAAAATTTATTATTCCGATAGTGTTGCGATATCAAAAAGAAATTTTGAACAACAAGGTCAACGAGAAATTGATGCATTAAGAATAACTAATAATGTTATTGGACGAACGCAATGGGATAAAGATTCTATTTTGGCAATAAATAGAAGTATTAATTATTTTCATATTAACGAAAACTTACGAGATTCTTTTTACGATTCAAAAATATGGAGCTATAACAATTGCAGAGCAAATAAAATTTTTGTTTCACAAGGATTTTATCCAATTAAAGGATTGCACAATCTTTTAAATATACTTCCTAACTTGATTAAAAAACACCCTACTATTTCTGTTATGGTTGGTGGCCAACCTGCGCATTCCCTTAAATATAAGTTTCTTGATTTTTTTGTAGATTATTTTTTCGAGTACCAAGCATATATAAAAAAATTAATAAAAACAAACAATCTTCAACAGCATGTTAACTTTATCGGTCCATTAAATCAAGAACAGATGATGATGCATTATCTCAACTGTAATTTCTTTTTATCATGTTCAAATATAGAAAACAGCCCAAACTCGGTAGCTGAAGCTATGATGCTTGGCGTTCCTGTTGTAGCTTCTGATGTAGGAGGTACTTCAACGCTTCTTTCAAACGATGAGGGGATACTCTATAAACATTTAGATGATCAAGACATGATGAAAAAAATTGAATTTGCACTTGATAACCCCGAAATATTAGAAAAAAAAGCCGTTTTAGCAAGAGAACATGCACTTAAAACACATGATAGATACAATAATATTCAAGAGCTCATAAAGGTGTATAACAAAATCATCTCGGGCGAAGGAGAAGGGGAATGACAATAACCTTTTTTTCTAATTTTCTAGTTCCGCACCAGCTATATTTTTGTCAGTGTATGGTAAAGTTGTTAGGGGATAAATTTATTTTTGTTGCCACACAGCCATTCAATCAAAAAGAAGTTACAAAAGGGTTTGACGATATAAATTTAAACCATTCTTTTTGCCTACCATCATATCTTAACGAAGATAATCATAAAAAAATGTTATACCTATGCGATAATAGTGATATAGTAGTTATTGGTAGCGCTCCTGAGTGGATTTTTCGCAGAAGAATTAAAAGTGGCAAAGTTCTTTTTCGTTATAGCGAAAGAGCATTTAAACCTTTAAGTAAAAATAATAAAAATCCTATTTCAATTGCATGTATGATTAAAGGCAATACTGTTTATTATAATCGTCCTCTTTATATGCTGTGTGCCAGCGCATATACCGCTGGAGATTATTTAAAAGTTAATGCATATAAAAACAAGGCGTATAGGTGGGGATATTTCCCCAAAGGTAGCGATAAATCAACCGAAGATCTATTATTTTTAAAATCACGCAATGAAAAGATTATTATTACTTGGGTCGGAAGAATGATTAGCTGGAAACACGGAGAAAAAGCAATAGAGGTTGCTAATTTTCTTAAAGAAAAAAATATTGATTTTAAACTCAAGCTAATCGGCGACGGTGATTGCAGAGCAGAATGGGAAGAAAAATGTTTCTCTTATAATTTATCCGGCTCTGTTGAATTTGTTGGGAATATGAAAAACAATGAGGTAATTACGGTACTTGAAAGCACAGATGTTTTTTTATTTACCAGCGATGCTAACGAAGGGTGGGGAGCTGTTGTTAATGAAGCTATGAGCTGTGCGTGTGCTGTAGTTGCCTGTAGTTCAGCTGGTAGTGTCCCTTATCTTGTTAAGGAGGGGGATAACGGGTTTATGTTTAAGGAGGGTGATGATCTTAAGCTATTTTATGATACTATGCGACTATGTACTGAAACCGATCTGAGAAAAAAATTATCTACAAATGCAAAAAACACTATAGCTAATGAGTGGTCGGCAGAAAATGCTTCAAAAAACCTTGTTATTCTCTCGCAACACCTTTTAAATGGGGGCATAGAAAGTCCTATTAAAAACGGGCCGTGTAGCTTAGATAAATAAAATAAAGGAGAATTTTGTTACTCACAATTATCATTCCGGTATTCAATACCGAAAAATATTTAAATAGTTGTTTAGAAAGCATATTGGTGCAGATGTCCGATAGTTGTGAGATTATTCTTATTAATGACGGAAGCGCAGATAGCAGCGGAAAAATATGTGACGAATTTTCATCTTCCTATAATAATATAACCGTTATTCATCAAAAAAACAGCGGCGTTTCAACTGCAAGAAACAAAGGTATTCGGGCAGCTACAGGCAGATACATCACATTTGTTGATAGTGATGATCTATTGGAAAAAGATTGGCTAAATGTATTGCATACCACCATATCAGCCGGCGAGAGCGACATGGTAACCTTTTCAGCAAGATATTACATGGCAACCGGAAAGCCGGTAGACGAAAACGTCAATAGCTTTACAGCTATTGACCGCCATGAAGTATATGCTAAGTTTGCAGATGTATACACTGTTGGAATCGGCTCGGTATGTTTTTCGCTTTATCGTTTAGAATTAATTAAAAAATACAACATTTTTTTTGATACAGATAAAAATTTAAACGAGGAAACATATTTTAATTTGAAGGTGTTTGAGGTAATGAACAGCTTTAAATACATCAATAAAGAATTATATCTATATAGAATACATCAATCCTCATCCTCTAACAGGGGAAGCTACAATCTTTTGGATATTATAGAGGCTAAGGTGGAGTACTATAAAGCGTTTTTAGATAAAACCGGTTTTATCTCGCCGGAATCTCCTGAAGAAATGCTACGTAGGGGCGTGTATTTGCAATTTATGCAGGCAGTTATCTCTACAAATAATCTTACGTTTAAAGAACGTAATAATATTTTACACAGAATTTACAGCAATAACGTTTATTACAATTTATTATTAAATTCTGAAGAAATAAACAGCAAGGGTTTAAATATGACGCTTTGTCGTTTGTCTGTTAAAACAAAAATCGAATTAATAATATCGTTTGCATGTACGGTTAAAAAATTTATTAATAAAAAAGGAGCCCATCAATGACCTCGGTTATTATTCCTGTTTATAATGTTCAAGCGTATCTAAATGAGTGTATTGATAGCGTTTTATCTCAAACTTACCATGATTTTGAGGTAATACTTATTAATGATGGCAGCACCGATGAAAGTGGTAAAATATGTGATGATTATTCACTGCTAGACAGCAGGGTTAAAGTTATTCATAAAACTAACAGTGGTGTATCGGAAACTCGCAACATTGGTATAGCTGCCGCTAAGGGGGAATATTTATTATTTCTTGATTCAGACGACAGAATTGATAAGAATACGCTTATGATTTTAAATAAACATATTTTAGATTGTGATATGGTTTTATTTAGATATGAAATGTTTCGAAATACAAAAAGCGGCGAAGAATACATAGATTCCAATGATGATTTTATAACGCCCGGAAGCTATAGTAAAATTGAAATGCTCAAGCAGTTCTGCAATAACAACCTTTCTTTGATTACAGTTTGTTTTAAATTTTGCCGGATTGAGATTGCTAAAGCAAACCCTTTTCCTGTTGGAAAAATTTGTGAAGATGAGATGGTAACGCATCGTTTTATTAATAGCTGCGAAAAAATAACAGTTATTAGCGATGTTTTATATCAATACCGTGAAAATCTTAACGGTATTACGCACGATAAAAATTTTTATAGAAATACCGACAGGCTGTATGCGTTTGCTGACAGGGTAATTCTACTAAAAAAATATGGATTAAATGATGCGATTAATAAACAAGCATTAAATTTTTATCTTTTCTTTTGTGGGTCTTATCCTTATTGCATAATAAACGACAGTAGTACAGCAACAGAAATATATAAACTATTTTCCGATTTATATTATATTCTTAAATCAAACCCACTTCTTAATTTTACCGATAAAATAAAGTTAAAATGTTTTAAATATTTTCCGAAACTTTATTGCCGAATTTATAGATTAATATTTAAGTAACACGATCCTACCACTATACAAACAATGATTTATATGCTATAATTTAGCATGTAGAATCTTTAATAATAAAAGCTTTTAGAGGAGGACGATGGAAGATAATCGGTACTACACCGTTATTAAAGCACAAAAAAGTAGCTTTGATCTAAAAGAAGCTTGGAGATATAGAGATTTAATAGTACTTTTTGTTGAACGTAACTTTAAACTTGTTTATAAGCAAACAATTTTAGGACCATTATGGTTAGTTCTTAATCCGTTGTTAACAAGTGTAGTTTTCACATTTATTTTTGGTGGTTTTGCAGGACTATCCACCGATGGAGTTCCACAATTTTTGTTTTATCTTGCCGGTAATACTATATGGGGGCTGTTTAATACCTCAATAGTTAATACTGCTAATACATTTTTGGCTAATGCTAATATTTTTGGCAAAATATATTTTCCAAGAATAACAGTTCCAATATCTCAAATTTTAAGTGCATTTATTAATTTTTTAATTCAGTTTGCAATGCTGATAATATTTTGGATATACTTCTATTTATCAGGTGAGAGTTTAACATTATCGCCCTATATTTTATTACTACCTTTATTATTATTACAGGTTATTCTTCTTGCACTTGGAGTTGGAATAATTATTTCCAGTCTTACAACAAAATATCGTGACCTTGCAATTGCTGTTGGCTTTGGCTTACAGCTGTGGATGTATGCATCACCGGTTGTTTATCCTATTTCCCAAACAGGCGGTATCATGCGACAGTTGTTACTCATAAATCCGATGACACCTATAATACACAACTTTAGATTTATTCTATTTTCAACCGATGAGTTAATGGTTGGTTACTGGGCTCTTTCTATTATTATTACCTTAATTTTATTGATGGTAGGAATAAAACTATTTAATAAAGTTGAAAAAACATTTATCGATACCATTTAGGAGTGATGTGAATAACCCAATAATTGAAATTAAGAATATTAAAAAAAGATATCGTGTTGGCCAAATTGGTGGCGGCACGTTAACGGCTGACCTACAATCTTTATGGGCAAAAATCAGAAAAAAAGAAGATCCAAACAAACCACTTTTTCAGGAAGAGCGGTTGATTGGCACTACCTTTATGGCTTTAAACGGTGTTAGCTTTAATGTTTATCCCGGTGAGGCTGTAGGTATCATTGGTGGCAATGGGGCAGGCAAGAGTACATTATTAAAAATACTTTCTCGGGTAACCGCACCAACTGACGGAGAGGTGATTCTTCGAGGTAGGGTTGCAAGTATGTTAGAGGTTGGAACCGGCTTTAATGCTGAGATGACCGGTCGAGAAAACATATACATGAACGGTGCTATACTTGGTATGTCACGTTCTGAAATCGATTCAAAAATTGATGGAATTATTGAATTTAGTGAGTGTGGAGATTTTATTGATACTCCCGTTAAAAGATATTCGAGCGGAATGTATGTAAAGCTGGCCTTTGCTGTTGCCTCTCATCTCGACAGTGAAATTATGATAATGGACGAGGTATTGGCGGTAGGAGATGTTAATTTTCAAAAAAAATGTTTATCAAGAATGAGTGATTCTGCTCAACAGGAGGGTAGAACCGTTCTTTATGTTAGCCATAACATGGCTACCGTAAGACAACTATGCAACAGGGTAGTGGTTCTAAGTAAAGGTGTGGTAGTATTTGACGGAGACGTTGAAAAAGGTATAGAAATATACTCTAATCAATCCATAAACGTAAACACTAAAAGACAATTTGATGTTAATGCTAAACAAAGATATGATGCATATATTACCGAAACCAATCTGCTTAACTCCGAGAATGGTTGCTATAATTCCAACCAAAAAATTAAAGTTTTGATTAAATGGATTGCAAAACGAAAGTTAAACGGAATAAGATTTAATGTTCAGATAAAATTTTGTAATCAGTGCATTGCAACAATGTTATCTACTACTATGAATGTTGATAATATTGATGTTGAACTCGAAAATATTATTGAAATTGATGTGTCACAGCTAAGTGTTGGCAACTATGAATGTGACCTGTATTTAGGTATGTATAATCTTTCTGCTTATCATGATCATGGAGCACAATCATCGGCAATTTCATTTCAAATAGTTGAAAATGATAATCAGGATGACGTTGTTTGGCCCGGCAGTTGGAGTAGTATGGTTATTCCTTTGAGCAGGGAGGAAAAAAATGAACCATGATGTTTTTTATTTTCCTCAGCAAGAACTTGAAAAATCATTAGGTTCTGAGCTATATGAAAAACACAAAAATATTCGACCATTATTGCTTTTAATTCAATATAGATTAAAAACACTCTTTGGTGAATATCATGCAAAAAGACTTAGGATATTTGAATTCGATAACTATATTTCAAACATTCCTACCTTTTTATTAAATAAAGGGCTAAGCTTTTTTGGCTATAACAACTTTAATCCTGACAGTAGATATATTCTGCTGTCTGATACATTTGTTAGCAACCCAAGATACTCTGATGCATATAACTGGCTAAGTACAAATGAAGATATTGCAATAATAAATCAGAAAATAGTTACACGTGAAAATTTTATCAATAAAATCAAAGATAAAAATTCAAACAATTTCGTATTCTCCCGTGATTCCGTTATTGGAAAAAAACTTGCTTTGGCAATATTAAATTATCAAGACTATGTGTTTTCGGGATTAAGCGATACAAAAAAACTTAGTGACCTTCTTTCAACGTTAGAGTTTCAGTATAAATTACAAAAAAAAAGACTTAAGCGGCTTTTACGTAAGGGAAAAATAACCGGCTTTATAACAATAAATCAATATAATGCAGCTGATCTTATTATCTGTGATGCATGTAATGAGCTTGAAATTATTACAAAGCAAATTGAACATCACACCTATAAATATTCTGATTTTGATGTTTCGGTAAACAAACCAATGCGACTTACCTTTGTTAATAAACATCTGGTTTGGGATGAAAATGATATTGTTATTAACGATAATTCATATAAAATCTTACCGGCTTTTAATCAGAGCGTTGAATTTATTGTTGCCGGGTGTATTGAACTTATTCGTGATACAATAGATAATTATAATTCAAAAAAAGAATATATAAACTTGATGCTTTCAGATATTCCAACACAGGACAGCAAGGTGGAGGATCAAATAATTATCTGGCGAAACACACTTTTTGCTGAGCTTTATAGGCTCTCTAAAAAAACTAATATTCCCGTTAGGGTTAGATATAAACCCGGGAGTACACTATATCGCGAGCATGATGCAAAATTAATTGAAAAGTATAATTTTTTGGTAAGTGAAAGTACTGCAAAAACCCTTTATCCGGATATTCTTTGTAGCAAACTTGTAATTTCAACCCCATCTTCAATTGTTGAATTATGTGGTTATCTTGGTGTCAAAGTTTGTACAATCGACTACCCGCTTTTACCGGCAGATAATCCAGATGGAATAGAAATGGTTCCAAACATTCCTTTAAATGAAGTAAGTAATATTGAACTTACTATGATAAAAAACAAAAGCAAGGCTGCATATTTTAATTTTGATATTTTAACAGAGGTATAATGAAAAAATTTGATTTTGTGTTTGTTTACGAGGGAAAAGCAAGAGAGCTCGACAACATCTGCCTTATGGCGGTAAAATTAGAAGAAATGGGGTATACAGTTAAGTTTATTAACAGCTGGTATTGTGTTGCAAACCCTGAAGAGAAAAAAATATATAGCTGTAAGGTTTTAGTAATCAGTGCCGGGTATGATACGGCATCAATAAAATATTTTCTTGGACATGTTACCGACTGTAACTACATTGTTAATCTACAGTGGGAGCAGGTTGCAACCCGAGAAACACTTGCAAACAAAGAGTTTCGATGGTTTTTTAAGGGTGCAGCAAAAAATATTTCTCATGTTGCTTGGGGGCAATGGAATTATAATAATCTAAAAGACGTTATTGGGATAAAGCCTGAAAACATTTGTTTGTCGGGCCATACATCACTTGACCTTTTTCGAGTTCAGTTTGACAGCTTTTTTGTATCTAAAAAAGAACTGTTTAGTAAATTTAATCTGGACAGCTATAACAAAGTTTCGTTATTTATCTCTTCATTTACCTTGGTCAATCAACGAAAAAGCTTTTTAGACTATGCTGCCTCAACGCAGGATATAGAAGACATGGTAGAGATCTCAGAAGAAACACAAAAACAGTTGTTTTTATGGTTTGAGCGTTATCTTAGCGATAACCCAAATGAGGCTATTGTTTACCGTCCTCACCCTGAAGAAATTAACAGCAAGCCTCTTAAACAGCTTAAAGATAAACTATCTAATTTACATGTAATCGGAGAACTTTCTATAAAACCCTGGATAAAACACTGCGACGTTATTTACACATGGATTTCAACCTCTATAGCCGAGATATGGGCATCCGGACGAAGTTGTTATATATTGCGACCGGTTCCACTTCCACCGGAAAAAGATATGGTTGTTTATCAGGATATTGATTTTATAACAAACTATGACTCTTTTGTGGTAACAACAAAAAATAATGAATATAGTTTTCCGATACCCAAACAGGTAATGCAACATTTTTACTTATTTGAAGAAGAGGCTAACTATATAAAAACAACAAAATTTCTTTCTGACTGTATTAAAAATAAACTTCGTCTTGAAAAAGAGATAAGAAAAGAATTATTTGCCGATATTAACTATGAAAAAATTGAAAACAGTTTATATGGAACGGTAATGGATTTTATTGCCATGAACACGCCATTACCATTTACAAACTTTAAACAACGCAGAAAAACATATGATACAAGAATAAAACAAAAAAATAAAGTAGATGTACCGGATGAACACACAAAAAAGAAAATACTTCAAAACTACGCAAATGAAACAGAAATTGAAGAAATAAAGCAAAAAATAAGAAAACTTATTTAATTTTGGAGATAGGTATGGATACTAATTATTGTAAAGGCACTAGTGCTGATAAAGAGGATATCATTGATTTTGCTAATATGGTATTTAGCATGAACGATCAGCCTCACAACTTTAAAACATTACTTCCCAAGCTATATTCCGACAGATATAATTTTAGTGAAAACCACTTTCTTTGTAGGGTTGACGGTAAAATTAAAGGCCTTGTTTTATTGGATAAGGTTGACTTAAAGGTAGGCAAACACACCCTAAAGGTGGGGAGCATCGGCACTGTTTCTGTTCACCCATATGAGCGTGGCAAAGGACATATGAAAAAACTGATGACAGAAGCGGTTGAAGAAATAAATCGTAGCTGTGATTTAGGCGAGCTTGATGGTCAGAGGCAACGATATGAATATTTTGGTTTTACACCATCCGGAACAGAACATGTGTTCACCATCACCTCTACTAATTTACGTCATAGCCTTCTCACAACATCACTCAAGGGAATTGTAGTAGAGAGAGTTTTTAAAGGCAATTCTAATGATATTAATGCAATACAAGAATTATGCAATGCGTCACAGCTGTTGTGCGCAAGAGAAGGGGAGGAGCAACGATTTTTAGATATTATGTCTTCGTGGAATGGGGAGTTATATGCTCTTTATAAAGATGATATGATAAGCGGCTATTTCTACAAATATGGCTCACAGCTTGGTGAGATATTTGTTTCCGGCAAAGAGTTACTGCCTTCTTTTATAAAAGAATTTATGCTAAAGGTTGGTTTAAAGGAGATTACTGTAAAGCTTAATCCTTTGCAGAGTGAATATGCCGGAATTTTGTCTGAATTCTGTGAGGATGTGTACTCAAGGTGCAATCATAGTTTTCTTCCGATAAACATTAATAAAATGATAACTGCATTTTTAGAACTTAAAGCCGAAAATACTGAGCTTGAAGAGGGCAGTATAATAATATCGATTAATAATAAAACTATTAAAATTACATTAAAAAATAAAATCGTTGAGATAGAAGATTCAAATGGTGAAGCTGTTGTAGCTTTGTGTGAAAATGAGGTAATGCAGGAGTTGTTTTGCGTTAATTCAAATCTTGGTTCAAAGCTAAGTGCGCTACCGAGTTTTGCTAAAAATTGGTTTCCATTACCGCTATTTATGTCTTCAGTAGATGTATGCTGACAATAAATGAAATATTATCGAAATATTTTGGCTATAATGAGTTTCGTAACGCTCAGCAAGATATAATAACCGATATATTAAACAATAACGACCTGTTAGGAATAATGCCTACCGGTGCCGGAAAATCGATATGCTACCAAATCCCCGCACTTGCAAGGCCGGGGATTACAATTGTTGTATCTCCATTAATATCTTTGATGAAAGATCAGGTACAGAGTTTAATTTCTTACGGAGTTCCGGCTGCTTATATTAATTCTTCACTAAACCCGGTGCAGATAGAAAAAGCCATGTATAATGCAAAGCTTGGTAAATATAAAATTATTTATGTAGCTCCGGAAAGATTGCTAACCGGATATTTTTTGTCATTTGCAAAAAGCAGTAATATTTCTATGTTAACAGTTGATGAAGCGCACTGCATTTCGCAATGGGGGCAAGATTTTCGCCCAAGCTACCGAGAAATACCGGAGTTCGTAAACAGCCTTGATAAACGCCCCCCGGTTTCTGCTTTTACCGCTACTGCAACTGCCAAGGTGCAGCAGGATATTATTTCTTTGTTACAGCTAAATGCGCCAAAGGTATATGTAACCGGATTTAATCGCGAAAATCTTTACTTTGAGGTTCAATCACCACGAGATAAATTTGCTTCGGTAAAAATGTTTTTAAAGGATAATCCTTCGAGTCGTGGAATTATCTATTGTTTAACCCGAAAAAATGTTGAGGAACTTTGTGAACGTTTAAATAAATCAGGTTTTTCTGCTACACGATATCATGCAGGCCTTTCAGATGAAGAAAGGCATAATAATCAAAATGATTTTATTTATGATAAAGTTTCATATATGGTGGCAACTAATGCCTTTGGCATGGGAATAGACAAATCTAATGTCAACTTTGTTATACATTATAATATGCCAAAAGATTTGGAAAGCTATTATCAAGAAGCCGGGCGAGCCGGACGTGACGGAACCAGTGCAAAATGTCTTTTGCTGTATAGTGGTCAGGATTATAAAACAAATGAATGGATGATTAGAAACGATAAAGACAAAGTTTTCCCCAACCCAGAGACCGAGGAAAGGATAAAACAGTTAGCTCTTGATAGACTTAGAGATATGACATTTTATTCTACTACAACCGACTGTTTGAGAGGATATATCCTAAAGTATTTTGGAGAAACTCCGCCAAAATATTGCGGTTCATGCGGAAGTTGCAATTCAAACTTTAAGGATGAAAATATAACAACCGATGCTAAGCAGATTCTATCCTGTGTTTTTAAAATGAGAGAGAAATATGGCGTTGCAACAGTAGTGGATGTTTTAAAGGGTTCTAAAAATTCAAGATTAGAACGTCTGGGGCTTACAAAGTTATCCACCTATGGCATAAATAATCGACCCTCTTCAACGCTACATACAATTGTAAGATGGCTCGTTAAAGAGGGATACTTAATTCAAACATTGGATGAATATCCGGTGTTGCAGTTATCCAAAAGTTCCGACGATGTTCTTTCTCATGATAAACAGTTAGTTATGAAGCTGTTAAAGGAAAAAACAAAGAAAGTAAAGGCTAATAAAGTTGTAGCAACAGAACTTGCGGTGGGTCGAGAGGAATTGTTTGCAAAACTAAAAGCTTTAAGATATAAAATTGCATCCGCTCAAAGTGTGCCAGCATTTGTTGTATTCACTGATAGCACGCTGATTGATATGTGTTCCAAACTTCCACAAACAAATAGCGAATTTTTAAATGTTTCCGGTGTTGGAGAGGAAAAAATAAATAGATATTCAAAATTATTTCTTGAAGAAATCTCAGATTATTTAATTAAATCAGGAAACGCGTAAAGTACCTATCTTAGAATAATTATTCATGCGGTATTCTTGTTTTTTTACCATGTCTTCTGTGAGGTCTTGAGCCGCTACGTCTTCCTCTATCGGCTAATGTAACGGTAACCGGTTTACGTGCAATCTTACGTCCATACATAGCATTAACGATGTCCATTGCCATATCTGCAGGAACATTAACTATTGTTAGATGAGGTGTAACGTCAATTTTCCCAATATTTTTTGAGGATATTCCTGCAACCTCGGTAATGGCTCCAACAATATGGTTTGGAGTAACATGGTCTGCTTTTCCAACATTGATAACAATCTCAGCAAAAATAGGATCGTTTCGGTATCGCTCAACACGTTTGGGAGAATCACCTCTTGTTTTTGCACCCTTAGGCGCATGTTTAACATCTACAAGGCTCTCGGTACTATATGCATAATTTTTTGAAAGTAGTGCAGCGGCAAGCTTTTTTATACTATTTCCATTTTTCTCTATCTCTTCAATAATTTCATCAAAATTTTTATTATAATCTTCATCAATCATTTTTATTGCTTCATCATAGCATCTTTGCTGATTATGCTGTGCTATTTCAGAAACAGTTGGAATAGGTAGCTCTTCAAGGTTAGACTTTGTCGTTTTTGCAAGCTCACGGAGACTTTGAACCTGCCTGCCCTCACAACATAGTGTAATGGCCGTGCCGGTTCTGCCGGCTCGACCGGTTCTGCCAATACGATGAACATAATAATCAGATGTTTTTGGGATATCGTAGTTGATTACATAGTCGACATCATTTACATCAATACCTCTAGCCGCAACATCAGTTGCAACTAACACCGTAATTTTCCCTTGCTTAAAACTATTCATAACAAGAGTTCGCTGACCTTGGCGCATATCTCCATGCAGTCCCGCTGCGATGAAACCTAACTCATTTAATTTTTCTGTCAACTCGTCCACCATGGTTTTCGTGTTGGCAAACATAATCACCCTTTGTGGATTGTATCTATGAAACAGAAGATTTAAAACATCGATTTTTCGATTTCTTGGAAGATTAATAAATTGTTGTTTTATATTACTTAAAACAACATGTTTTGCATTAATTTCAATATTAACAGGGTCTGTTTGAAATTCTTTGCTTATTTTTAATATGTCAGCTGGAATTGTAGCCGAAAACATAACGATTTGTCGTTGTTCAGGGGCATCAATTAATATAGTCTCAACATCTTCCTTAAATCCCATGTTAAGCATTTCATCAGCCTCATCAAGTATTACCATTTTAATTCCGGCAAGTTTTAGCGTCCGCCTACGCATATGGTCCATAACTCGCCCCGGTGTTCCAACAACAATATTTGCAACCTTCAGCTCACGAAATTGATTTCTAAAGTCGCCACCACCATATATTTCCGCAACATTAATATATGGAAGATATAATGATAGCTTTCGAATTTCCGCGGCACATTGCTGTGCAAGCTCTCTGGTAGGGGAGAGAATCAATACTTGAACATTCCTATCATTAGCCTCTACCGCTTCAACAGCAGGCACACCAAACGCAATTGTTTTTCCTGTTCCCGTTTGAGAACGAGCGAAGATATCTTTACCCGTACGCAGAATTGGTATTGTTTTTGCCTGAACCTCGGTTGCATCTACAATTCCCATTTCATTAATCGCCTTTAGCATTTCCGATTTAAGTGATAAGTTGTCAAAACTAATTGTTGTCATAAAAATCCTTTACAATAAAATAAAAGAGCACTAAAGCCAATAAACGACTTTTCATGCCCATAATACACAAATAAAAAATAGCCCGCTTACATCATATAATATTAAAAATTATAGCATATAAATAAAAAAAAGTAAAGCCTACACGCAAGAATAATTTAAGCATTTAATTCAAATGTATGCGTTTCGGTTATTTCATTAAGCTGCTGATTTATTGTATTAAACAACAAGTTAGATAGTTCTTCGCCTTTATATTCTAAAACGGGTTTCTTTTTATTTTTATAATACTCGTCATCGGTAGGAAGCTCTTTATATCTCTTAGAAGAAACAAACATGGTGTGCTCCGACATGACACCCATAAACCGTCTTCCTATTTGCTCTGTTTTTTCAAAATCTCCCTTAGCCGCCCCTAATTCAGTGGTAAATTGATTTAACTTTTGGCTGTTTATTCGAGAAACTTCATCTTTAGTTTTTGCTGCCTCGAGTGATTTTCTATACTCACGACGCTCATCAATAACTTCTATTGCCTTAGTATAAAGTATGTAGTTATTTTCTTTTAAGAATTTTAGCTCCTGCGCTGTAGGAACACCGCCCGCTTTAAGCTTAGAGTCTATAGAAGCAACCTTATTGTTTATTCGAATATCTTCACCCTGACGTTCAAGATCCTTTATTAATTGTTGTCTTTCGGTCATCTCCTCAATGTAATTATTAACATTTTTCATTTTGAAATTTTGTGCAAGCTCTTTCTGCTTCATTTGAGCATGTAAAGAACCACCTATAAAGTTAAAAATCACCATAACACTACCTATCTTTTATTTGCACGAATTATTTATCGATAATTGAAATTGCTTTATAAACTTCAAAGTCTTCCTGCAGACCCTTTAAATTAAATTCATTTCCAAGATATTCAAAATTTACTCTTCCTTTAAGAGCATCTACCACTGACCGACTGACTAAAACCTCTCCTACCTCTGCAATCCCTTCCAACCTTGAAGCTGCATTTACAGTATTGCTTATTACGGTATAATCCATTCTGGTTGGAGAGCCAATATTTCCAACAACCGCAGGACCACAGTTTACACCAATACCACACCCTAAGCTATATCCGTACTCCTCTTTTAATTCGCTTGTTAATTTATTAAGATTTTCACTTATTTCCAACGCCGCCTTAACTGCCCTAAAGATATAATCATCCTGAGGCAACGGAGCACCCCAAAAGGCCATAGTACAATCTCCGATATATTTATCAAGTGTTCCCTGATTTTTCAATATACCATCACCTGAAACGGTTAATATCTTATTAATTATTTCCACAACTTTTGTTGGCGGAAGCTGTGAAGATAAATTTGTAAAACCCCTTATATCAGCAAACAATACCGCAATTTCAACGTCTTTACCACCCAGCTCTAAATTACCACTGTTATTCTTCAACAACTCTGAAACAATTTCAGGTGCCACATATCTTGAAAATGTTAATGAAAGTTGTTTTTTTTCATCGTATTCTCTTAAATAGTTTATAACTATTGAGCTTAGAAAAATAGCTGTAACAGAAAAGAGAACATAGAAAATATAGAGCACAACACCCATTTCGAAAGCAACTAAGCAAACAATGAACCATACGCTCATTATTGATAGCCAAATAATCATGCATACAAGAAGTTTTCTGTTATACATTAACCATATAGATGAAAAACTAAATAAAAACACTATAACAAATTGCAATGAGATTGGCTCATATTTAACATTTTCTGATAATAGTGCTGCAATCGCATTTGCTTGATATTCAACTCCATACATGTTTTCAGCAGGGGAGATCGGAGTTTTGTATTCGTCCTGTAACCCCGAAGCATATGGACCAATAAGTACAATTTTATCATCAAAAAATTGTGATGGAACATCTTCGTTAACAAGATCAAGAACTGAAATAGCATCGCTATACGAATTTGGTAAAGATTGTTGCACAACATACCAGTTATTACGACCATCAGTCGGAGGCGTTTTAATTGGATTTAAACCCGCTATTTCACTAAATTTTTCAGCAATTACACGGTAAAAGGCCGGAATAACACTCCCATCAGTAAGCTCTATCTCCCATATTGCATGCCGCAAAATCCCATCTTCATCAAGCATAGCATTAACATGTCCCTGCATGGTGCTCGCTTTCAGTTTAGCGTAAGGCTCAATAAAATCCAAGACTACATGTTCATCAATATAAAAATCACCGCTATCATTGGTGATTAATGTGCTTCCAAAAACAGCTAATGAACCCACAACCACATTTGAGTTTTCGGCCGCTACATCTGCAAGAAATTTATCGCTTTGGATATCACTCTCACCATCAAACACCGCATCAAGCCCTATAATAGCGGGCATGGTTTGTGGGTCTGAGTTTAAAAACTCGATGGCTTTTGCCATTATTTCTCTATCCCACGGCCATGGACCGAACTCTGCTATAGCACGATCGTCTATTCCAATTATTACTATACGCTCATCCGGAGCAGATGGACGCTGATAAATTGAATCATTTATGCTATTTGCTACTGATAGCAATATACCAGAAGAACAAGCTACAGTTATTATTGCAGCAAATATTATAGGCAATATAATTCTTTTAAATATTTTTTTCAAAACACCCTATACTTATTTATTAATTAAAAATGAATTATCACTGCTTACAGCGCTTAATACTTTATAAACTCATTACCTCCTGCAAACAAGAGATAATGAGTTTAATATTTTATTAATCGTCGCCGTCATCGCCATCGTCACCATCGTCGCCATCGTCACCATCGTCGCCATCGTCACCATCGTCCCCATCGTCGCCATCATCTGAAACATTATTGTTAGGTGCCGGTGCAG
>CAYJDA010000003.1:0-48094 GCA_964368815.1 uncultured Oscillospiraceae bacterium | reverse complement strand
CCATCGTCCCCATCGTCGCCATCATCTGAAACATTATTGTTAGGTGCCGGTGCAGCTGGCGCCGGGGTAGGCTGCTGTGGTTGAGGAGCAGGATTGTTATCATTGTCGCCGTCACCTGTGCCGTTGTTATCTATGTCGTTGTCATTTGTTACAATGCCATCATTATCTATGTTGACGTTATCATCATTAACGTCGCCGGTGTTGGCTTCATCGTCATCATCGTTTTCATCATCGATATTAACTTCATCGTCATCATTGTCATTGTTGGTGTCGGTGTTTATTTCGCCGTTATCATCGTCGTCACTGTCATTGTCGGTATTCACTTCATCTACATCATCATTGTCACTGTCGGTGTCATCATCATCGCCATCGTCATCGTCATCATCATCGTCAATGATATCTCTTCTCAAAACATTCTGGATAAAATCAGAATTGTTTTCTGATAACTCTGATTTCAAATCATCATCTTCGTTAACTGTATTTAAAACATATGTAGGAATATCACTAACATTAATTTTTTCAATTATATAATTATCTTCACCGGCAGCAGGATTAGAATTGACGGTAATTTTCTCTCCTGCAACCAATCTAACAACCTGACTAATATCTGTTGAAAGGTTATGTACCGTTATTGCAACTTCACCTGTAAGTAATGAAAGGGTAGATATATTACTATTAATCGCCTCGACATAACCAGAAGTTCCTCTAATACTTGAAACCATAGTTGACGTTTTTATTTCAAGCAACTCTCCTTCTTCAAGTTTTTCGGTAACATTAAAAATCAGTCTTCCCTCAATTAGATCAAGTTCAATAAAGCTTCCTTCCTTTACAAAATTGCAAAGAGAAAGCTCATCTAATTTAACTGATTTTGTTTCGTCGAGACTAATATAAGCATAACTTTGATCAAGCGTCGAAAGTGTGTTTCCGCTAGCAAGTCTCATTCCTTCAAGAGTTTGAAGTTGCTCGCCGGTATCATCGGTTAATGCAATAACTCCCAAAAACTTTTCAAGGCGCATTACAGCAGCAGTAGCATTTTCTGAAGATAAAAATAAAATTGAAATAACAGTAATAACAATAGCAGCTACTACCGATGCAGCGATGATATATAATCTTTTCCCCGGTAATTTTTCTTTTAATTGCCTTAGCATGTTCAGTCGCTTCCTTCCCACGATTTGCTTTGCTTAAATAGTTTAAACAGTTCGCCATCAAGTTTACCATCATCAACCATATACCCCATTATTTCGAAGGCTTTTTCGGTGCTAATTTTTGTTCTATATGGCCTATCTTTAGCCGAAATACCATCAAAAACATCAAGTATTGTTAACATTCTGGTTTCTTTACATAGCTCCTCTCCACTTATTTTTTTGGGGTAACCTGTCCCATTTATAAATTCATGATGTTCAGAGGCCCATTTTGCAACCTGATTATATTTTGTTCCAAAACTAACTTGTTGTAGTATTTTTTCAGTCATAACAACATGCTGCTGCATAATCTCACGCTCAGCAAATGTAAGCGTGCCTGTAATAACACTTAAAGAAGTTACCTCTTTCTCGGTTAGCCAATATGAAACATTCCCCTTACTATCAATATACGACAACTCTGCAACTTTCTTTATACTTTCAAGTAAATTTTTATTAACATAATCAATGCTATTGGCTTTAATAACTAATTGACGAGCTGTATCAAGCTGTTGCTTAACCGGTTCATAGGGTACATTGTTTTCATATTCATTTAACTTAGCGGTTAATTCAATAATTTCAAACCTATTTAGCACACGCTCCAGCGATGTACCCAAACGTGTTTCTTTATTCATTACCTCTAACGGAACTATTAATTTACCAACATCATGCAGCCAAACACTCATGATGAATTGTTTTTTATCATCTGCAGATAAAGCTATATCGGGCCGATTTTCGTCTAACCACGACAAAAATTTTTCTGCATACACAACCATGTTTTGCGTATGTGTAACATTATAAGGTGTTCTTTGATATATTGCGGTTGAAAGCGCTCTTACCAATGAATCAAGCAGTCCGTTTATCTCTTTTGCTTGAGCCATCTTAACAAGGCTGGTGGTAGCAAGAGATGCTAACGCAGAAACATAAAACTCATGGTCGTATGAAAACGGGACTATTTTTTTATTCTCATCAAGTGAATTAATTAACTGTAATACACCTATTTGATTATTGTCTTTGTCGGTCATAGGAACAACCAGTGTAGATATGGTTTGATATCCGGTTATAGAGTCATATTTTTTATGTCCTTCAAGCTTGTCAGCATTGTACTCATTAACGTTTGGTATATTAATAATTTTTTGTAATAGAAGTGATTTTGCGCAAAGTTTATCGTGAGAAATATCAACCGGTGGCAGATTTTTCGGCTCGATTCTTCCGCCCATCGATTTAGTTATCATAACTCTGAAAACAAGATGATCGTCCTCTTTTATGTAAAGCGTTCCGGCATCACAAGAGGTTATGTCCATTGCAACAGTTAAAATAAGTTCAAGTAACTTTTCATCATTTTTTTCATTACTCAGTGCCAAGCTAACATTTAATATTTTCTTTGATATCGATTCCATTACAAAGTCCTCTCTTCATTTATTTTAGCAAAAAAACTCCCCGGGAATTTTATATCTAATTCGCATTGCATCTCATTAAGTTGCTTATCTGTTCGAAGTGGAGCATGATGTATGATACCAAGCTTTTCTGCAAAGCAATTTAATGCCGTTTCCGCGCTATCTTCCCACGATGAATGACCATATCCACGCCTTGTTTTTAGTTCTTCTTTCGTATACTGACCATCACATAAAATTAACGAGCAATGTTTAGCAAATGATGCTAATCTTTTTTTGCTAATTTCATTAATCTCAAAATCTGTAGCATAAACAAGGCTCTTACCGTTATATTCAAGTCGAAACAAGGTAGAGCCGCCGGGATGCCATCCGTCTTCACACTTTATTTCTACATCGCCTATTTTAAAATTATTGTTGCATTCGATATAGTTGATATCAGCTAAAAAATAATTTGGATTAACCGGCCAAATTGGATTAGACATTAAAGCGGTTATTTGCTCTTTAACGCTTCTACCGTCTATCCTTCTTGCATATATATTTATTTTTATATCTTTATTATAGAACAAAGGGCAAACAACTATTCCCAGCATGTGGTCTATATGTGGATGGGATATTAATAGATTAATTTCAGTATATTTTCCTATTACTTCCGGTAGCGACATAAATCCGGTTCCCGCATCTAATATAATTAATTTATTTGCTACTTCTACTAATACGCAAGAGGTAGCGCCGCCATATTTTTCATAATTTTTTCCTTCTACCGGTACCGAGCCTCTTGTTCCAAGCATTTTAATACGGAAATCGTTCAAATATTTTTCTCCTTAAGTTTTTAATTATTATAGCATTTTAACAATGTTATGTAAATAATTTGGTAAATTATTTTAAAATAGTGTAACAGGCATACAATAGTATATTAATTTTTATATTTATATTGCATAATTATTCGAAAAGATATATAATTTGTATATATTCGTATTTTTTTTGCTTATACTAATGTAAGTATTAAGGAGTTAGCTTGTGAAAGACCTATCTTTTTTAACACAGAATGAAAAAATGAATAATTTCATTCTTGAAAATATTAACTCGGGAATAGATTTTGCTCTTTCAATTATTAACAATCTTCAAGAAGTGATTGTTTTTATTAATAACGAAAAAAATGTAATTATGTGTAATAGCTATGCATTAGATTTTTTTTCATGTAAAGATGAAATGGAATTATCAAAGAATTTATTTGATTTTTTCCCAATTGTGCAAAATAATGGTGAGATTTCGAGAAATAGATTTCAAGCTGCAATGCAAAGAGCGTTAGAAAATGGTAACTTTTCAACACAATGGTTACTTAAGGATAATAACTCTAATATATTTTCTGCTTCAGCTTCTTTCATAAGACTAGATAATATTACTATGGTTCTATTTAAGGATGTTATACGTTATTTAGAGCAACTAGAAGTTGACAATGAAATTAATAATAATCTTAAAAAAATCGTAGATGCTAGTCCAATGTGCCTTACCTTATTTGATAATAATTTTCGAAGCATTCTATGTAATAAACAGGCAGTTTCACTATTTGAGCTCGACAATGAAGAGCAATATCTGAATAACTTTTTTGGCTTTTCACCTATGCTACAACCCAACGGCAAGCCGAGTATGCCACTTGCCAGGGAACATATTACCAAAGCTTTTAAAAATGGCTTTCATAAATTCAACTGGTTGCATTGTAAACTTAATGGTGATGAAATCCCGTGTGAAGTTATATTGACTAAGGTAATTCTAAATCAAAAAGAAGAGGTTGTTGCCGGCTTTACCCGTGACCTTAGTTCAGAGTTTATTGGTGCTGAGAATGATAATCTTTATGATAATTATTTCTTTAACAAAATGTCAGACAGGGCATTATTGAGTTGCTTATCGGAACTTACCGACGAATGGTTTTTTGCTCTTGATACCAGAACTTCAATAATTCAATATTATGGAAAAGTATTAAGTGAATTTGGCCATAAAAACAGTGTTGCAGTTAAGTTGGGAACAACTCTTGAAAAAAATATGGTTCATGAAGACGACCGTGAGCTATATTTAAAGCTTATAAACAATATGCTTAAAGGGGTATTCGAGCCTCTTGATATTCGCTACCTTCAAAAAAGCGGTGAATATAGATATTTTAGACTTATTTATCAAACAATTTACGATAAGAATAATTCTCCTGTAAGTGTTGTTGGCAAGGGACTTGATATACACGATCAAAAGCTTTTGGAAGAAAAAACACGAATTGATCTTCTAACCGGTTGTTATAACAAAATTAGTGCTGAACAGATAATTTCAAATAAACTCTTATCGGAGAAAGATAAAAATCATGCACTTTTTATTGTTGATATTGACAATTTTAAAGCTGTTAATGATAACCTTGGGCACTTTTTCGGCGATGAGGTACTAAAAGAAGTTGCCGGTAATCTTAAAGCGTCGTTTAGAAATCAGGATGTTATTGCAAGAATTGGTGGAGATGAGTTCGTAGTATTTATCGAAAACATTACTAACTTTGAACTGATTAAAGAAAAGGCTTCGAGGATTGTTGAAGCTTTTAATAAAACGTATTCAGGTGAAAATAAAGACTACTCCATTTCAGGTAGTGTTGGAATTGCCTTTTATCCAAAATCTGCTGACACATATGATGAGCTGTATAAAGCTGCTGACAAAGCACTATATCAGGCGAAACTCTCGGGCAAAAACCGTTATATAATTTATGATAAATCTCTTATCGAAGGAACGATGAGAGACCTTACCAAGCTTGAAAACGCAGATAAAATTGCCAGTTCTTATTTTGATTACGACCTTATTTCGTCTGTATTTAACATCTTATACGAAAGAAATGGTGATAATGTTTCGATAAACTTTGCGCTACAGTATATCGGCCAAAAATACAATGCCGATAGAAGTTATATCTTCGAAACATTTGATAACGGCGGCTCTTATGATAATACGTTTGAATGGTGTAATGATGGAATTAGTTCTGAGATAGCAAATCTTCAAAATACTCCTCGTTATTTATATAATGATTTTTTTGACACTGCCAGAAACGGAATACTTTACTCGAATGACCTTCGTGATTTACTTAGGTCTAATGAGGCATATAAATTAATGGCCGATCAAGGAATTCTTTCATTTGTTCATTCTCAGGTAAAAAAGGACGGTTATGTTACCTTTTTCTTAGGGCTGGACGATTGCACCAAGGCGCGTGTATGGAGTGAAAAAGAAATAAACAGCCTCCAGTACATCTCTAAAATCATTTCAATTATGCTACAAGGAACACATTTAAAGGATGAATTGGAGCAGCTAAACGACTATAATAAAATTTCTGCATTAATTTCTGATAGCTCTGATGATATTGTTTATGTATCAGATATTGAGAATTATGAGCTAACATACCTTAACAGGGCCGCACTTGCAGGGTTTAATTTAACAAAAGAAGAAGATTGGAAGGGGAAAAAATGTTATGAAGTTTTGCAACAAAAAAAATCTCCTTGCGATTTTTGCACAAATAAATTATTAACTGAAGATGATTTTTATGAGTGGACTTTTTATAATCCCGTCATCAATAAAACCTATCTTTTAAAAGATAAATTAGTTTTAATAGGTAATAAAATCTCGAGGCTTGAAATCGCAACCGACATTAGTATAGTTACCTCTTTAGAAGCTGAGTTACAGGAAAAACTTGATGAAGAGAGAATACTAACAAAGTGTATTGATACTCTTCATTCCGGCGTAGACCCACATACCTCTATTAATAAACTACTTCAAATAATAGCCGAATTTCATGACGCAGATAGAAGTTATATTTTTGAGCATACAAATGACGGCTTATTGGTCGACAATACTTTTGAATGGTGTGCTCATGGTGTAACTCCTCAGCGTGAAATTTTTCAGGGATTATCTTGTTCTGAACTTAAAACATGGTTTGCAAAGTTTGATGAGGTAGGTGAATTTTATATCAATCTATCAAGCAACGATCTAAATCCAAATTCATCCGAGTATAATCTGTTAACTTCAAACGGAATTACTTCGCTTGTTACAGCACCGATCAGAGATTCTGAAAACAAGCTAACCGGATTTATCGGGGTAGACAATCCAAAAACAAATATAAATAAAACTGCTTTGTTACGTTCGGTTGCAAGATTTGTTGCAAACTTTTTGGATGAAACCGAATTATGGATAGAGCTTCATCGACTAAGTTATTATGACACATTAACGGAGTTAAAGAACCGTCATAGTTATAGAAAAGCGTTAGCAGCTATTGAAAACATAAATATTCAATCTCTTGGTGTTGCATATATTGATATTAAGTCCTTGAGCGGTATAAATGATGCTCATGGCACTGATTTCGGTGACTATGTAATAAAAAAAGTTGCCGCTATTCTTTCAAATGAATTTCCGGATGACGTCTATCGTGTTGGAGGAGATGAATTTGTTATTGTAAAAGCTAATATTGAAGAAAAATTGTTTTTAGAAAGCATGAGTAATCTGAAAATTAGATTTCAAGAAGAGAAGGATTTTAACATTTCTATCGGCTACACCTTTAACAAAAACATATTTATTAATGACTATTCGAAGGAAGCAGTTAACGGTAAAACATATAGTGCGATTCTTTCTCGAAGTTTGGAAAAAGAGATTGAAAGCGGAAAATATGTTGTATACCTACAGCCTCAGATAGATATAAAAACCGGTAGTTTTACTTCTGCTGAAGCGCTTGTTAGGAGAAAAAATATTGATGGTTCTGTTCAACCCCCTGTAGCTTTTCTACCTTTTTTTGAAAAGGAAGGGATTGTTTCTAAAATTGATATTTTTGTTTTCGAAACTGTATGTAAACTTCTTAAAAATTGGGGTGAATTAGGGTTAGCTAAAGATTATAAAATTTCGGTAAATTGTTCGAGGATAACTGTTGCAGAAAAAAATATCGTTTTAAAATTGTGTGATATATGTAAAAAGCATTCTGTGGACAGCTCACAGATAGTTATAGAAATTACCGAAACAATTAGCGGCACATGTGACGATGTGTTATCCGCCATTTTAAAACAATTTAAAGCAGCAGGGTTTGGAATATCATTAGATGACTTTGGAAATGGTTACTCAAATCTTTCAACACTAAAATTATCTGATTTTGATGAAATAAAAATAGATATGGGCATTACCGATGGACTACACCTTGATTCAAAATCGCAGTCGCTTACAAAGGTAGCTCTAAATCTTTGTAACGAATTAGATGGCTTAACCTCGATTGCTGAGGGCATTGAAATTGAAGAACAGCTCCAAATATTAAGTAACTTAAACTGTGACAAAGGACAGGGGTATTTCTTTGATAAGCCTCTAGATATTGATACCTTCTTTAAAAAATACATTAGTAGTGAGGAATATAAAAAATGAGCAACTTTTTAAAGAAACAGAATATTGAATTTAGCTTTGATAGAATTGTTGTTAAAGCACTTTCCGGTATGGCTCAGGGACTTTTTGCTTCGTTATTAATAGGAACCATTTTAGGTACAATAGGAAATATCACCAATATTCAAATATTTATTGATATATCTGTTTTTGCAAGAGAGGTGCAGGGAGCAGCGATGGGTGTTGCTATCGCCTATGCGGTAGGCGCTCCGGGATATGTTTTATTTTCCAGCGCTTTAGTTGGGCATGCCGCTAATACTCTTGGAGGAGTAGGAGGGCCCCTTGCTGTATACTTCGTTGTTATAGTTGCAGTTTTCTTTGGTAAATTAGTCTCTAAAAGAACTCCTGTAGATTTATTAATAACACCTGCCGTTACCATTATTTCCGGTGTTTGGCTTGCCAAGACTATCGCACCCGTTTTGGGAAGCGGAGCAAATTATATAGGAAACGCAATTATCTGGGCTACAAATCAACATCCTTTCATTATGGGAATGGTTATTTCGGTTCTTATGGGGATAACTCTGACCCTTCCTATTAGCAGTGCTGCAATTTGTGCCGCACTTGGATTAGTTGGTCTCGCAGGTGGTGCTGCTTTTGCCGGATGTTGCGCTCATATGGTAGGTTTTGCAGTTGCATCTTATCGAGAAAATAAACTTGGCGGCTTGATTAGCCAAGGGCTTGGAACCTCAATGTTACAAATTTCTAATCTTGTTAAAAAACCGGTGCTATGGATTCCACCTGTTGTAGCATCACTAATTAACGGACCTGTCGCCACAGTCGTATTTGGGTTAAGAATGAATGGTTCTCCCATCGCTTCCGGTATGGGAACTTGTGGCTTAGTGGGACCAATAGGGGTTGTTACAGGATGGTTCACTCCATCCCAAGAAGCATTAGCTGTTGGCGAAGTAGTTATTAATGCTACCGCATTTGAATACATAGGCCTTGCTACTGTTACACTAATAATTCCTATTTTTGTCTCGTTATCGGTTAGTGAATATATGAGAAGAGCAGGCACAATTAATAAAGGAGATTACAACATCTTA
Source organism: uncultured Oscillospiraceae bacterium (assembly GCA_964368815.1). GTDB lineage: Bacteria > Bacillota > Clostridia > Oscillospirales > Ruminococcaceae > CAYJBH01. Next base: position 39,055 of record CAYJDA010000003.1, on the reverse strand, counting down.
ACATAAGATTTTACAGTCCGACAACATCTCACATAAATATCAATAGGCATATTTATTATCTATACGTCAAAAAATAATTAAAGAATAACGGCTAACAATTTGCACGAATCACTCGTACTATTGTTAGCCGTTTAAAGTTTAACCTATATTATGCATCTTTATATGCCAATTCCATCAGATTGGATAGCCTAATCGCATCCTCTAATCCTGAACGAATTGTAATGCTATCATCCTTCATTGCGTTAATCCACTGAACAAGCGGATGGGGGAGAGCCGGTGGTAATGTAGGGGCTATAAATTCATTAGAATCAGATTTTTTAACAACTAAAGTATCATGTCCGCCACCCCAAATTAAGGTACCCTTTGTTCCGGATACTTCAAGAGTGATAGGGGAGCGTGCAGTAACAAAACTGGTCTCGGAAACTGCAATAACGTTTTTAAATTTTAATAGGGATACCGCGTTATCTTCAACCCCTTTGTTATATCCATCTGTAAATATAGATTTAACACAGTCAACTTCACCAAAAAGGTCAGAAAGTACGTACATAGGGTGTGCACCCAGATCCATCATTGCACCACCACCGCAATCTTCCTTAACGAAGAATGATGGAGGTAACCAACCTGATGAAACACCGTCGTGTGCCTTGCGAAAACGAGCAAAGGTAATGTCGCCAAGTTCGTTATCGTCAATCATTTTTTTGGCACATATGTACTCAGATTCACAAAGGTGAGGGAAACAGATACAAAACTTAACGCCTGCGTTTTCAACTTCTTTTGCAACCTCCTCTGCCTCTTTGCGTGTAAAGCATAAAACCTTTTCGGTGAAAATATGTTTTTTGCTTTTTGCGGCAGCAATTATCATGTCATAGTGTAAAGAAGTTTCGGTGCAAAACAATAATCCATCAATATCAGAACGTGATAATACGTCTTCATAGTTAGGAACAAATTCACAATTGTATTGCTCAGCATAATCTTTACCGCGTTGTAGGTCATTATCCCACATGCATGAAATATTACAGTCCTTTGAGTCTTTTACCATGTTGGCATATTCTTTAAAATGAACATGCCAAGCGCCAATTAAAGCTATGTTTAACATAATCAATCTCCTATAAAAAATTATTATAACAACAATGGACATATAAATTATCTATCGCTGATATTCTTCCTTGCTTTTTGGGTTATAGCTTTTATGAATCTCGCTATCGAAAATAGTATAGGTGTTTTTTCCTCGATGTTTAGATTCATACATTGCAATGTCGGCATACTTTACCAATTCAATGTATGAATTGGCATCTTTAGGGGCCCTACAGACACCTATGCTGCTGCTTAGTTTAATCTCTACACCATTATCGGCACAATATACCTTTTCCACAGTATCACAGATAAGTTGAGCTTTTTTCTTAATAATATCTAAATCGGTAAGTGACGGCAGAAATATATTGAATTCATCTCCACCGATTCGAGCAACAAGATCATGTGATCTAAAAAGATTAAAAACTTTTTCACATACTTCAATTAAAACTTTATCCCCAGCGTTATGCCCCATATTATCATTTATGCCTTTAAAATTATCAAGATCGAACATAAATAAGCTTCCACCATCACCGTCAGCAAGATGCTTGTTGATACGTGTACTGATACCAACGCGATTATACATACCGGTTAAGGGGTCTAACTCCAGATTTTTGCGTAGCTCAATTTCTGCTAATTTTTGCTCTGTAACATCATCAATGGTAAATAATGAAATAATATTCTCGTTGCTTTTATTTCTCTGCGTCTTAATATTAATTTTAAACCAACGATATTCACTCGGTGTGAATTTAATTTTATTTTCCTCGGTAACATATGGTTTCAACGAACGAAACTCTCCTCCAAGCTGCGTTATTCCATTTTGAAAGTTGGAAATAATATTATCCACAGAAAAAATTTCAAGAATTTCAATGGAATTAGAATGGATTACCCCTTTAATTTTATTATTTAGAAAATCAGAATAGGAGGTAAGTTCATCAACATTTGTTGCTCTCATGTCTACAAGAAATCTGTTAATTTTATCTTCAGTACAGTTTATTTCTAAAATAATGTCAGAAGCAGAAAAGAAAGCATCTTTAATAACATTACTTTCATTAATTTTTTCTTCAAGTTCAAGGTTTTTCTTTTTATATCCATGAAGCTGAATAAATCTCAACGTCATAAAAAGAGTTATATAAAAGCAGGCAACCAAAAAAATTGGAAGGATTATCTGCTGTGTATTAATCTCAGAAACTACGATATCAATCATAAATATTGATTTATTAAATATTAGATAAAACTGAACCATCAATGCTATAGGAGCAACAAATGACAATAATTCAACATTATCTATTATTATCTTTAAATCTTTTGGTTTAAAGATAATAATAAAGAGTATTAACGCTACTATGTGTGCAACAACTGCTATCGTAAAGGTTAGCAAGAAAAGATCAAAATTTGAAACTATTTGTTTTTGAGAAATTAAATGTATATTAGAAAAAATTGAAATAACAATCGCTCTGAATGCAAATAGATGTAAAAGAATCGTTAGTGCAATCGTTACAAGTGCCATAAAAGGCCCTCTGAACAGAATAACAATTTCAACTAAAAATACTATAGTAAGTAATGGATAATTAATATCATTTAGTTCAAAAACAGAATAACAAATTGTACTGGCATTAAACATGCTAACTATTGCCAGCAATTTATTATAGTGTTTAATTTTTCCAAGAAGCCTTGCTACTAAGGTGAAACCTATTAATGAGTATGTACAGATAAGCACCCAAAGCAACGCTACATAAATATAATTAGTAATGTTAGCCTCCAAAATTATATTTTTTTTAATTATACCACTATTTGTAAAATATGTAAATCTAATATTGAAAAATATAAATATTTTTTTTGCATAAAAATATGAATTATATGAACTTACACTTGATAAAGTTCACACTGTGTGTTACAATATTTATTAGGAAGTAACAAAAGGTTAAAAATGAGTATTATTTCAAAATTAGAAATATTGTCAGATGCAGCAAAATATGATGTAGCATGCACTTCGAGTGGAGTTAATAAAAGTGCAACTGCAGGCGGTATAGGTAATGCTACAGCCTGTGGAATATGTCATTCGTTTTCTGCCGACGGACGATGCATTTCACTTTTAAAAGTATTGCAAAGCAATGCCTGTATTTATGATTGCGAGTACTGCATTAATAGACGTAGCAATGATAATCCAAGGGCGACATTTTCTCCCAAGGAGTTGGCAAACTTAACAATAGAGTTTTATCGTCGAAACTATATCGAGGGATTATTTTTAAGCTCCGGCGTTGTTAAAAATCCTGACTATACTTCTGAACAAATGATAGCAACATTAGAGCTGTTAAGAAATGAATATAAATTCAATGGATATATTCACGTTAAGGCAATTCCCAATGCTGATGAAAGGCTAACGCAAAGATTAGCTCTGCTTGCAGATAGAATAAGTATTAACATTGAGTTACCCTCAGAAAGTAGCTTAATTAGGTTAGCACCTGAGAAAAAAAGGGAAAGTATATTAAAACCGATGGGATTTATTGCAGGTGGAATTAAACAAAATTCAACAGACCTTGTTAGTTATCGTTCTGCTCCGAAGTTTGCGCCGGCAGGGCAGAGTACACAAATGATTGTTGGAGCAACACAAGAAACAGATTACAGTATCTTAAAGCTTACTGCTGCACTTTATAAAAAATATAGTTTAAAACGTGTGTTTTTTTCTGCATATCTGCCGGTTAACTCCGGTAGAAATCTTCCATCGCTTGACACAAAGCCACCGCTATTAAGAGAACATAGACTATACCAAGCCGATTGGCTGTTAAGGTTTTACGGATTCAATGCTGACGAGATACTGAATGAAAGCAATCAGACTTTCAACCCGTTGATTGACCCAAAATGCAACTGGGCATTAAATAATCTTGATATATTTCCGGTGGATGTTAACAGTGCAGACTATTATTTGTTGCTTCGAGTTCCGGGCATCGGTGTTGTTGGTGCAAAGAGAATAATAAAAGCAAGAAAATATAGCAAGCTAAACTTTGATAATTTAAAAAAATTAGGAGTTGTTCTAAAAAGAGCACAGTATTTTATCACCTGTTCCGGAAGGGGGCTGGATGGACTAAGGTTAATGGAATCGACATCTCTTATAAGATATCTATCTGATGGATTAAATCCAGCATATGATTATGAGCAGCTGTCTTTATTTGATAAAATTACACAGGAGGATAGGGTAAAATGCCTGAGCGGTCAGCTGTAAACTATTTATATGATGGTTCTCTCTACGGATTATTATGCTGCGTGTTTCTTAGTTTTAAGCGTAGTGAAATTCCAAATGGAATTTATATTTTTGAAGAGGAACCTATCAGCTTTATTGAAAGTATTGTTGTTGAAAATAGGGAAGATCAGGCAAGTAGAGTGGCACAAGGTATTTTGAGTAAGCTAAATACCGCAACATTTAATCTAATAAAATATTGCTTTTTGTCTGATTTAAAGGAAAAGGAAATATGTATACTTGAGTTTATTCATTATTGTTTTAAAAATGGTAAAAACTCAGCGAATCATATCGGGGAGGAATGTGTAGTTACAATCCACAAGGCTGCACAGCGAATTAAACGTGAAGCTCATAACTACAAAGGATTTGTTCGATTTACGCAGCGAAATGGAGTTTTAGTTTCTGAAATAACTCCTTGTTGTCGAATCTTACCATTAATTTCAAAACATTTTCGGGATAGATTTCCGCAGGAAAAACTAATGATAATAGATAATACTCATAAGTATGTTCTACTTCAGGCAAATAATAAGAGTACAATTTATCCGTTTGAAAGCATTATTACCGAAAATGAGGATGATAACGAAGGGGAGTATGCTGATTTATGGAGATGTTTTTTTAAAACGATATCTATCGAACATCGAAAAAATTATCGTTGTCAGCTATCACATCTTCCAAAACGATATCGTAAGGATATGACGGAGTTTTCAAATAGTTAAGACGATTTCTGAAATATTGAAACTCGAGTCTTCATCGTTTTTTATTTATGTTCTAATAATTATTTTTCTTACATGAAACTATTTACTATATCTTCAAATACTTTGTTACCTCTAAGAAAATCATATTCACTGGAAGTTTGTAACTCTCTTTTAATATGAATTAAAAACCGTTGTGTAAATGTTGAGGAAATGTCCTTACTGATTTGGTCATAAAGTGGACAATTCGTGCTATCTTTCTTTCCATCCATAGCTGACAACATTTTTTTAAGCACATTTATACAGCTATCACCGTCTTTTCGTTTTACCGAGAGTTCAAGCTTTGCGGAATAAGCAATCCAATCAACTGGTGAAAATTGCTGTGTAAAACTATAATATTGCTCCGCGAGGAAGTCTGCTTTTTCTGTATGATTTTCCTTAACTGCAATATCCATTAGCCACATCAATGCTGTTTGTATTTCCGATGAAGCTTTTAAAATTTTATGTTGCCAAAGTTTAATTGCCTCTATATTTTTACCTTGTTTTTTATAAAGTATAGCTAACTGCATGTCTTTATCTACTGTTGTTGGGTATAAACTATTTATCATTTCTTCCGCCACTTCATAGTTTTCTCTCTCCATGTTTCGCGCAATTAGCATGGAAATGGCTAATTCTCTTATTTGTGGTACTTCGCTTTTCTGTATTCTTTTATATAAGGTTTCTAATTTAACTTTATACTGTTCGCATTCGGTAACGCCGTACATATGCAATGCACCGTCCAAATATGGTGCTATTGCAACGATAAGTTTTTCACAGGTTGGATATTCTGAAATCTTCTTCATGGCAATTTCATAGGCGGTCGCATAGCCTTGTTCTCTAACTATTGTATCTAATTCATTGGCAAAATTATTTATTTCTATATCTGTCAAGTCTTCATTAAAGGATAATAAGTCATTCAAGTCTGTTTGGAGAAGCCTTGCTAAAGCAGGCAAAAGAGTTATATCGGGATAAGTACTACCTTTTTCCCACTTGTTCACAGCAGGGGTTGTAATATTCAAGTATTCTGCTACTTGCTCTTGCGTTAAGCCCAAATCTTTTCGTTTTTTTCTTATATGTTCATTTATTTTCATTTAATATTCCTCCTAAAAATATTTATAATTTATTATAACACGCAAAGAAAATATTTTCTATTGAACTCATTTTAAATAAAAGATACATAAACTTAACTAACAGTTAATTTTAATTGCAAGTAGCGGAATGGATGTCACCTATGTGGGATATGTTCCATACGAAATTACCAAAAAAAATCAGGATATTTTAGCCCTATACAATACTGGTTGAAATTCGAAGCTGCGTAAAGATAGTGTAGCAACATTAGTCGCTACACTATCAAGTCTAACTTTTTGAGATCACATCAGTTTCTATGCAATCTCCTTTTTATTAATGCAATTTAATTGAAAAATCGAGCGAAATTTTCTCTTCGTTAACGCGATATTTGTCTAATAGCTGAGGACCACAGCTACCGGATCCTACTCCTGACATACGGCTGTCTATGCACAGGACGGTATGGCCGGATTCGGTAAGTTCAAAATTGTGGGCTGTTGAATCTAACGCTTCCTGAGTATATTTTGATGCGTTAAATGAGAAATCCTTGCCGTACACTGTTATTGCTCTGCCATCGCCTTCAACCGACAGAAGATTACAGCCACAATGACTACCATTTTCCTGAGGTTTAATATAGTCTTCATGAAGTCCGGCTACCGACGATGAAAATTCTCCATAATAACAACTGTGAATCTTATCAACATAGCTTTCAGTTGGACCATATCCTATATAGGTTACATCGTTAATGCTATTCGGTAAAAATAGTCTTAAACCGAATCTTGGCAAGAACGGGAAAATAGTATTGAAGTCACCATCAGCCTTGACATTTATTGTACCGTCGCTATAAATTGTGTAGACGGTGGTCATTTTCAAGAAGTTTTGAACATGAATAGCCCCAAGACCAACCTTAAATGTTAACGTAACACTTTCTGCACCCACATTATACGTAGCGTCATAAACCTTTGTTGTTACTCTATCATAACCGGCTTTTTTCCATTCCTCTTTAATAACCCTGTCATTATCAATATAGGCGCGTAAAATATTGTATTCCATAGGACAATCTATGTAGGAACGATTATTTGAGTATAACTCGGTCGGGTTAGAAGTAAATTTATCAAATATATATCTAAATTTATCATTTGAAACGGTAAAATATCTGCCATTATCTTCTACAGATATATTGCTACCATTATCTATATGCGGAGCGTATTCGGCTTTGTTAAGAATAATCTGGTCAAATCCTAAACAATCGCCGACAGAAATTAGTGAGTAATCTTCCTTGGCCGTATATGCAATCATCAGGCTACAATCTGAATTGGTTTCAACCGAACAGTTATAGGGAAGATCAATAGTGCAATAGGAGTGTGGAGGTAACGATATGTTTTCTATTGTTCCACTTTCTACACATTTATTATCAACTATTAATTCCCAATTAATATCAAATCTATCTTCAATATTAACAAAATCTAAAGTGTTAAAAAGGGTGATTTTCCCGTCTTTATAACTGCACTTAACAGGACGTGTAACATTTTTAAGCTCCAATAATCCTGTATGAGGGGTGCGATCTGGGTACACTAGCCCATCCATGCAGAAATTACCATCATGTGGATATTCTCCGAAATCTCCACCGTAATAATACATATCCTTGCCTTCTACCGTTTGACCCATGTAGACGGCATGGTCACACCATTCCCATACAAAACCACCTGCAAAGCTATCATATTTATAGATAAGTTCATAGTAGTCTTCGATGTCTCCCGGGCCATTACCCATAGCATGTACGAATTCACACTGAATAAAAGGCTTTTCGGGGTTATTTTCAAGATAGTTAACACAGTGTTCAGTATTCCAATACATTTTGCTGTAAACATCAATATTTGATAAATCATTTTCATGATCTGGCATCTGCCAGATGCTACTTTCATAGTGAACAAGATAATCGCTATCCTGAGATTTAATCCATGCAGCCGCCTTCTCCATATTAACACCGTAGCCGGATTCATTGCCAAGCGACCACATAAGAACACAGGCACTGTTTTTATCACGTTCCACACAACGAACAACCCTATCGAGAATCGTTTCCTCATATGTTGGATCGGAGCATAGTGAACCGAATGCAGCATCAATATTTACGAGCGAATAATCCTGAGAATATCCTGCTTTATTGCCATAAATACTTTGGGTGTTGTGTGTTTCTATGTCTGCTTCATCAATAACATAAAAGCCAAATTCAGAGTACATATCATATGCCCAAGGCGCATTAGGATAATGAGATGTTCTTATAGCATTAACATTATGTTGTTTCATAATAGTTAAATCGTGAAACAGCTGTTGGTATGATATGGTATATCCACTAAAGGGATCACTATCGTGCCTGTTAACTCCCTTTAGCTTAATTTTGTTATTATTAAAATAAAGAACACTATCTTTAATATATGCCGACTTAATTCCAACACGCTGTATTATTGTTTCATTATTACAGACTATTTCTAATGTATACAGATACGGAGTTTCAGCGTTCCAAAGTAGCGCATTTTCAACCTCAAAAACAACTGAATTGTTATCGCAGCGTTGTTGAGAAATAACTTCTCCATCAGGAGAATAAAGATTTACAAGAATATCTCCCGGAGTACCATTGACTTTAAGGTTAACTGCTATGGTTGAAGTAGGGGAAACAGTAGTTTTAACAACAAAATCACGGATATGGTCTTTAGGGCGATTTAATATATATACATCCCTGAAAATACCCGTCATACGGAGTTTATCCTGATCCTCAAAATATGTGCCGTCACACCATTTTAATACGAGTACAGATAATAGATTTTCGCCTTCATTAACATAATCGGTAATGTCAAACTCTGAGGTTGAATGAGAAACTTGGCTATAACCGATAAATTCACCGTTTAACCAAAGATAAAAACAAGAATCTACACCTTCAAAATTAAGAAAATAGTTATCGATTTTTTCGTCAATATAAAATTTCTTTTGATATGCAGCACAGGGGTTTTGAGAGGGTACATATGGAGGATCAAAAGGAATAGGCATCAGGACGTTTGCATACTGATGTTTATCATATCCCAAAATATTTAAGCAGGAGGGAACTGTTATAATATCGTACTGCTCACAATCAGAATGTATAAAATCTTCGTTTACCTCAAGATGGTTTTGAAACCATGCCACTTTCCAATCGTCGCCGGATAGCTCGATGGTTCGGTCGCCCTTATATTCAGAAAACGGAATAAAATATGCTCTTGGTTCACAACAACCAATATGAATAGTTTTCGGGTCTTCAAAATAATTTGTTAACTGCATTAATTTTTCCTTTCGTTGCCAATAAATTGACTTACACCGTCATTATACTTTAATTAATATTAAAAAGCAATAGATAAACATATATATTATTTTTCCTTTTATTTACCTATGTTCCATATTTTCTTGAACATAATATATTGTAAATAATAACGGAAATAATAACTATAATAAATCCTATAGTAGCGAGAGGTGTTATCATTTCTCCATAAAATAAAGCTACCCAAACAGGATTGAAAATTGGCTCAATTGTTCCAAGCAGATTAGCTGTTACCGGACGAACATGTTTTAATGCTATTGCAAGAAGGATGTAACCGCCACCTAATATTAAGCCCATTGCAATACCACCTCCCACCACCAAGGGGGAAAAGTCAGTTTCCTGCAGCAAAAATGGTAATCCTACAAAAAAAGACATAAGCTGTCCTACAAAAAATGCTGACAATGCATCTCCTTTAGGTAGAATATTCGTCATAAAAACAACAGCAAATGTACATCCGCTTATCAAAGCAAGTGCATCTCCTAGTATATTTCCGGTGGAAAGACTATCAAATAAGAAAAAAACAACACCAACTAAAACCGAAAAACACATTGCCAAATCAAGCTTTCTCGGTTTTATTTTAAATGCTAAGTATGAAAATAAAATTATAAACAACGGGCTTGTATATTGTAATAAAATAGTATTTGCCGCTGTTGTTAATCTGTTAGAAACACAGTAAAGTGTTATTGTAAGCATAAGACATATGCCACTAAGCAATGTCCAACGATTAAAACAAAGCTTATGGCCTATTTTTTTTATGTAAATAACTGTAATAATAAATGCCACAAGGCTTCTTGCTGAATTAATACTCAACGCATGCCAAGGTAATAGCTTAATAATTACTCCACCAAAGCTAAAAAGTAAAGCCGCTGCAAGAGCTAAAAAAGGCCCATATATACTTTTCTCTACATTTTTAATCATAACAACTTCTCTATAAATATCCACCGGCTTCGCCAGCCGGTGGTATTACTTACTCGCATTAATCTTGTTAAAAACCAAACTCAAAATTTATCAGTATTTTATTATAATTTTAAAAGACTGTTTTCTATATCGCTTAATCTCTGTTGTGCTACCGATAGTTTATCTTTTTGCTGCTGAACAAGGTGAGCTGGTGCTTTATCAACAAAACTCCTGTTTTGCAGTTTTGAAGATAGAAATTCAACCTCTTTTTTTGCCGAGGATAATTCTTTAGTAAGACGTTGTTTTTCCTTTTCGTTATCTATAAAACCCGAAAGAGGTAGTATAACTTTTGCATCGGTAACTACAAGGGTTACAACTTCGCCCTGAGCCTTTTCAATTTGCAAAATATTGCAAAATCTTTTTATGAAATCAATACAGCCTGATAGATCTATATTGGTTTCAATAATAGCATCAATAGTCTGTTTCGGGGGAATGTTTCTCTCGCTACGCAGATTTCTTACCGACTTTACAATTTCAATCGCAACATCCACCTCGTGAACCTTTTTAAAGTCGAGATTTTCATCGTATTGCGGATATTCTTGAAGCATTATTGTTCCATCAACGGATGGTATGTTCTGATAAATTTCTTCTGTAACAAACGGCATAAAGGGATGTAGCGCAGAAAGGATACCTTTTAATACATACAATAAAAATTGTTTTTGTGTCTCTTTTTTCTCTTCGTCGTCTGCACTAAAAACTAGTTTAGAAAATTCGATGGTGAAGTCACAAAAAACATTCCAAAGAAAATCTTCAACCTTAGCGGCGGCAAGTGCAACATCTAACTTTTGCATATGATCTTCTACACTTTTTGCCATCTCAAAATAATGATGTAGTGTCCATTTGTCTGTTATTGATAATTTATCTGTGTCTGGTAGGGAACAGGGAGTATCATCATCGATATACATCATTAAAAATCTTGATGCATTCCAAAGTTTGTTTGCAAGATTACGACAATATTTAATCTTGTCGAAAGAAACTCGCATATCAGTTCCCGGTGTTGTCCCCAGAACAAGCGACATTCTCAGCGCATCAGCGCCGTATTCTTCGATAATCTCAAGAGGGTCGACGCCATTATCAAGAGATTTTGACATCTTTCGTCCCTGTTCATCTCTAACAATTCCGGTAAATAAAACACGCTCAAACGGAATTTTTCCGGTATTATGAAGAGATGAAAAAATCATTCTTATTACCCAGAAAAAAATAATGTCATAACCGGTAACAAGGGTATCTGTTGGGAAGAATTTTTCAAGATCAGCAGTTTTTTCGGGCCATCCAAGGGTAGAAAAAGGCCACAACGCTGAAGAAAACCATGTGTCTAACGTGCCTTCATCCTGATGCATCTCACCACTACATACGCTGCACTTTTCAGGTTTAACATTTGATACAATAGTTTCTCCGCAACTACAATGATATGCAGGAATACGATGTCCCCACCATAAACGACGGCTAATGCACCAATCCCTAATATTATCAAGCCAGTTCATATATGATTTTTCAAATCTTGGTGGCACCAATTTTATTTCGCCTTTTTTAACTATGTCTATTGCCGGCTTTGCTAGGGACTCCATTTTAACAAACCATTCAAGAGATAGCATAGGTTCAACAACACTGGAGCAACGCGAACACACACCAACACTGTGATTATGTGCCTTGGTTTTAACAAGCAGACCAGCTTTATCCATGTCTGCAATTATCTTTTTGCGTGCATCAAATCTTTTTAAGCCTGCATATTCAGGATAATTATCGGTAATTAAACCTTCTTCGGTTAACATCATTTCCTGAGGAAGGTTATGTCTTATTCCAACCTCATAATCGTTAGGATCGTGAGCCGGAGTAATTTTAACAACTCCGGTACCAAACTCACTATCAACATAGTCATCAGCAATAATCGGTATCCTTCTTCCAACTAATGGGAGAATTACATTTTTACCGATAAGATGACGATAGCGTTCATCGGTAGGATTTACAGCAATAGCAGTATCTCCGAGCATTGTTTCAGGCCGTGTTGTTGCAATCTCAACATTTTCGCTACCATCCTCAAGAGGGTAGAGGAAATGCCAAAAATTACCGTCTCTGTCATCGTGGTCCACCTCTGCATCGGAAAGTGCCGTTACACAATCAGGACACCAGTTTACAAGACGTTTTGCGCGATAAATAAGTCCTTCTTCGTACAGCTTAAAAAACACTTCGTTAACAGCTTTATTGCAACCTTCATCAAGGGTAAAGCGTTCACGCTCCCAGTCAAGTGACGCACCAAGCTCTCTCAGCTGCAAATTAATGCGATTTCCATATTGATTGCGCCATTCCCAAGCACGCTCTAAAAACTTTTCACGACCAATTTCTTCTTTGGATGTTCCTTCATCCAATAGAGTACGAACTATTCGTGCTTCGGTAGCAATAGAGGCATGATCGGTTCCCGGCATCCACATAGCAGCGTAACCCTGCATGCGTTTATGTCGAATAAGTATATCCTGAATTGTTACCATCAGGGCGTGTCCCATATGCAGCTGCCCGGTGATGTTTGGAGGGGGGATGGCTATTGAATATTTCGGTCTGTCATCATCTGTATTAGCATGAAAATAGTCATTTTCCATCCAGTAACTATAAAGTCGTTTCTCAAACTCCTTTGGGTTATAATTTTTTGGTAATTCCTTACGCATTGAAATCCTTTCAAAAAAATTCTTTTTTATATTATAACGTTAAACTATTAAGTATGCAAGAACTATTTGTTATTCTGCTAACTCGCCTAAAAAGGTTACTGTTACTGCAATTCCTTTATCACATGCAACAGACCTAAAATCAGAATCGTTGGTTCTAAAAGTGTTTTCATCAGTTCCATATTTTGAGTAGATTAATATTTCTTTATTTAGTTCAATATCAACCGAATTTCTCTCCCAACCAAACACCTGCATTGCCGTTTCGGTAAAGTCGACATCTAACTTTGGAGTTGTATATTCTACATGTCCGCTTTCGTCAAAATTAAACAATGAAAATACATTATCTGTTATTTTAAATGCCAACTTCGAATTTAGATTTGATACATTAGACTGAGTTTTCCCGTAATTAACCCATATATCATCTTCATACACCCAAATGTCAAAGGAAACAGACTTAACGCTATCATTAATAATATAATCATAAAACGCAATCTCATCATCAAAAAGAGATAACACCTCGGTTGTTTCGTCTGTAAATGCAGTTGGCTTTACAACCATAACTTCTTCAGTTTGTGAGCATCCAACCAACGTTACCGCAATTAAAACAGTAGTTATCAAACAACAAAATATTTTTTTCATCCCTGCTCTCCAAATTATCATATAACATATCGGTTTCGGCAAATATCAACTCCGAGGTGTTGTTAATTAAAATTGCTAACCTAAAGAAATCCCCATTTTTCTTGCAACACTTATCATATCGTCATTTTCCGGAACAAGTTTTTTTCGTCCGGCAATTGTGGTTAGCAGATTTGCAGTAACGACATTGTTTACCATTGCAACGGATGTTCCATACTGCTCAAGCTCGACTAGCTTTGCGGCAAATGCTCCAAATTGTGTTGCTAAAACTCTATCGTAAGCAGATGGAGAACCACCCCTTTGAATATGACCAGGTACAGCCATTCTGGTCTCAAAGCCGGTTTCTGACTGTATCGATTCGGCTATTAGTTTTGTAGCAGTAGAAACTCCTTTTTCGGCAAAGTACGCTTCGCGTTCACGTCTTTTCATGCTACTTAACTCCTTGCTGTAAACACCTTCCGCAACAGCAATAATAGAAAAACTTTTGCCTTCTTTATGGCGTCTTTCGATTGCTTTTATGATATTATTCATATTGTAGGGCATTTCCGGCAAAAGAATAATATCAGCTCCGCCGGCAATTCCGGCATAAAGCGTTAACCAGCCTGCCTTGTTACCCATAAGCTCTATAACCATTACACGGCGATGGCTTGAAGCTGTTGTGTGTATTCTGTCAATAACATCTGTAGCTATATCTACAGCAGAGTGAAAACCAAAGGTGACATCAGTTCCAAATATATCGTTATCAATAGTTTTAGGTAACCCGATTATATTTAGTCCGTTTTCCGAGAGTAGATTTGCAGTTTTATGGGTGCCATTTCCTCCAAGACATAACAGGCAATCCAACTTTAACTTTTTATAGTTTTTTTTCATCTCGTCAACCTTATCAAGATTATCAGAGCCTTTTTCCTGCATCTCGCTAAAAGGAGTTCTCTTTGTTCCGAGAATAGTTCCACCACGGGTAAGAATACCGGAAAAATCGATGGATTCCATCTCTACATAGTCGCCATGAATAAGTCCATAGTAACCATTTTGGATTCCAATTATTTCTACATCGTTTTTAAATCGCTGATACAAACCTTTAGCCGCACCTCTAATGGTCGCATTAAGCCCGGGGCAGTCACCACCCGCTGTTAAAATACCTACCCGCTTTTTCATAACAATGCCTCCTTTTGATTATAAAGTTAATTGTTCCGATTGATCGGTTTTTATTATTTGACCGGTAGAGGGGAGATTGCGAACCCGATAACGATATGCATCCGGTACTCCCTCATCGGTAAACAACGAAACATTATTAATTTGTATTCCTTTTCGAAGCTTTACAACCTGAACCCCTTGGGTATTTTTTGTTGTTTTTACCGTTAGTTGTGCTGAATTTATTATTAGCATTCTACCTGCCGTAGTTTCTATCGAGATATCAGCATCTTCCTTTAAATATAAAAATTTAACCGTTTCACACTTATTATTAAATGCATTTATCAATTTTTTTCGATTAAGTTTGGTTTGGTATGCAGTTATATCCACCTTTGCTATTCGACCATCTTCGAAAACAAATATCATAAATCCTACATATTGCTCAACAACAGCCATAAACTTACACAGTTCTTCCTCCTCGAAATTTAGTGCCGCAGGAAGGTAGTCACCGATAACGCTTGCCTTTGTATCATCGAACTGATCCGCAAAACACTTGTAAACCTGTGCTTTATTAGTAAAGAATAGCAGCTCGGCATTGTTTTTAGTCTCCTCACTATGTCGAATACTGTCTCCTTCTTTTAGCTTTTGCTCTCCGCTCATTCTTAACGATTGCGCTGTTATTTTCTTTATATAGTTTTCCTCGGTAAAAAATACAGTTACCGGATAGTCCGGAATTTCTTGAACTTCATCCTTAACGGTTGCAGGTAGTACAGAATATAATATTTCGCTACGCCTCGGTATTCCGTATTTATCCTTAACTTCTTTTAATTCGTCACATATAACCTTTAAAAGCTTCTTTTTATTTTCAAGAAGTTCTTCCAGGTCATATATATCATCACGAAGTTTATCAACCTCCTCAGTTCTGCGAAGTATATAGTTGCGATTAAGCTGGCGCAGCCTAATTTCTGCAACATATTCCGCCTGAATCTTGTCGATACCGAAGCCTATCATAAGATTAGGCACTACGTCTTCTTCATCTTCGGTTTCACGAACAATTTTAACAGCTTTATCAATATCAAGCAGGATTGCTTTTAAACCTAATAGCAAATGAAGTCTTTTTTTCTTTTCTCCCGCTAGGAAATATGTTCTTCTTTTTACGGATAGAAGTCTGAAAGCTATCCATTCGGTAAGGATTTCTCTAACACCCATCGTACGTGGTGTTCCACCGATAATAATATTAAAATTACATGAAAAACTATCTTCAAGTGGCGTCATAGCAAAAAGGCGATTCATAAGCTTTTCAGGGTCAACACCACGCTTTAAATCAAGAGTAAGCATTAGTCCGCCAAGGTCGGTTTCATCACGCATGTCGGAAATTTCTTTAACCTTTCCTGACTTTACGAGCTCGGATATCTTATCCATTATTGCTTCGATGGTTGTAGAATAGGGGATTTGTGTTATTTCAATTCGGTTACCATCCTTGATATATTCATAGCGGCTTCTAACTCTTATAGATCCTCTGCCTGTTTCGTAAATATTTGCAAGCTCATCGGCATTATGGAGAATTTGACCACCGCCCACAAAATCTGCCGAATGTAACGTTGTTTCTATCGGATGATTTGCGTCTTTAATAAGTGCAATTGTTGTATCACAAATTTCTGCAAGATTAAAGCTACAGATGCTACTTGCCATACCAACCGCAATGCCGATGGTGCAATTTGTTAAAATATTAGGGTAGCAAACCGGTAGTAGTGTCGGTTCGGTACGAGTATTATCGTAGTTGGGGATAAAATCAACGGTATCTTTATCAATATCGCGAAAAAGCAGCTCCGCTACAGGTGCTAACTTAGCCTCGGTATATCGACTCGCTGCATACGCCATATCACGAGAATAAAACTTACCAAAGTTACCCTTAGAACTTACAAACGGGTTTAATAGCGCCTCGTTTCCGGTAGAAAGTCTTACCATTGTTTCATAAATCGGACCATCACCGTGTGGATTTAATCTCATGGTAGTTCCAACAATATTAGCACTTTTGGTTCTGGCGCCCTTAAGCAAGCCCATATCATACATGGTGTAAAGCAATTTACGATGAGAAGGTTTTAAGCCATCAATTTCGGGTAGTGCACGGCTAATTATTACACTCATGGCATAAGGCATGTAGTTTTTTTCTAATGTTTCGGTAATTCTGTTTTGCAGAACAATACCGGCATCGGCTATCTCAATGTTGTCATCAAGCGCCGTTGTGCGTTTTTTTTTCGTATCTTCGCTTCTTTTTTTTGCCATAACTTCCTTTACTGTTTATTTAAACTTAAGAAACATCAATATCTTCAAGGTATTCATATCCATGGTTTGCAATAAAATCTTTTCTACCGGCAAGGTTATCACCAAGAAGAAGTTCAAATACCGAAGCTGTGTGCTCGGCTGTGTCACGTTCTACCTTAATAAGTCTTCTGGTTTCGGGATTCATGGTGGTCATCCACATCATGTCAGGCTCATTCTCACCAAGTCCCTTGCTGCGTTGTATCGTAAAACTATCCTTACCAATTTTTTCAAGAATAGAGCTTTTTTCCTGTTCGGTATATGCAAAGTATGTTTTCTTTTTTGTATTAACTTCATAAAGAGGGGATTCGGCTATATAAATATAACCTTGTTCAATGAGTTCCGGCATTAATCTATAAAAGAGCGCAAGAATAAGGGTTCTTATTTGGTATCCGTCAACATCGGCATCGGTACAGATAATAATTTTATTCCAACGCAATGAATCAATATCAAACCCGGCTATTCCGGTTTTTGATTTCCCCGGAACATCTACGCCGCAGCCCAAAACTTTAATGATATCTGTAATAATTTCGCTTTTAAAAATTCTGGCATAGTCCGATTTAAGACAGTTTAATATTTTTCCTCTAACAGGAATAATTGCCTGAAATTCAGCATCACGGCTTGTTTTACAGGCTCCAAGAGCGGAATCGCCCTCAACAATATAAAGCTCCCTCATGGACAAATCTTTTGTTCTACAGTCAACAAATTTTTGAACACGATTGGCAATATCTATATCACGACCAATGGTCTTTTTTAAATTCTGACGTGTTTTTTCTGCCTGTTCTCGACTCTGTTTATTAATCAATATCTGGGAGGCAATTTTTTGTGCATCATCAGGTTTTTCAATAAAATAAACTTCTAACTGATGCTTTAAAAAATCTGTCATTGCAATGGTAATAAATCGATTTGTTATAGCTTTTTTTGTCTGGTTTTCATAGGAAGTTTGTGTAGAGAAACCTGAGGTGACAATGCAAAGACAGTCCTGAACATCAGCAAAGGTAATTCTACTTTCACCTTTTTTATACAGATTTTTTTGCTTTAAGTAGCTATCTATCTGATTAACAAAGGCTGTTTTAACTGCACGTTCGGGAGAGCCACCATGCTCAAGGTAGCTTGAATTATGGTAATATTCAAGCAAGGTTTGCTTGTTAGAAAAACAGAAAGCAGCATTCATCTGCACCCTATATTCCGGCCTATCCTCTCTGTCTCTACCAACAGCACTGCTTTGGCATGTTAAAACCGGAGTGATATAGTCATCTCCCACTATTTCTGTAAGATAATCTTCAATTCCTTTTTCATATAAATATATGGTTTCACTTTTTCCTTCACCGGTCTCAACTATAAGTTCAAAGGTTATTCCGGCATTAACAACAGCCTGTCTTTTTATCGTGTCATGAAGGTATTCTGCATCGATATCAATATCGGTGAAAACATCATTGTCGGGAAGGTATCTTATGCAACTTCCTGTTTTCCTGCGACGTGTTTCCTCCTTGATTAGTCCACCAACATTTTCACCTCGCTCAAAATCAAGATGATAGTGTAGATTATCTCGATATACATCAACAGTCATAAATCGTGAAGCATACTGTGTTGCACAAAGTCCAAGCCCGTTAAGACCTAATGAGTATGCATAGCTCTCGTCATCCTCATTATATTTACCGCCGGCATATAATTCACAAAAAAGAAGTTCCCAGTTAAACCTATCTTCCTTTTGGTTAAAGTCAACCGGAATACCTCTTCCAAAGTCTTCTATTTCAATGCTTCCATCCTTAAACTTTTTAACACTAATCTTATCACCGTGTCCACCTCTGGCCTCATCGATTGAGTTAGAAAGTATTTCAAAAACGGTATGTCTGCAACCTTCAATTCCATCACTACCAAAGATTACACCCGGGCGCTTACGCACCCGGTCTGCACCTTTTAAGCTTTGTATGCTTTCATTATCATAGGTCTGAGTCTTTTTTGTCATCCTCTATCCTTTTTTTACCTTCTGCTGTTATATTACTTTCCGGTTCATTCTTTTTTTCATCAAGACTCTTGTTTATTTGGCGCTGAGCTTCATCTATACCTTGCTGTGATATTTCCAAAACCTCTTTTTGAGGAGGCGATTTAATGTCAATCGGCAACTTTTCGGCACGTGGCTCAAACTCAGGAAGCTCTTCGCCCGCCATAAGTTTTTTAAACTCTTCTCCATCAAGTTTATCACGAATTAAGAGTTCCTCTGATATTTTATGAAGCTTTTCCATATTATCAAGAAGTATTTTTTCTGCTTTGGAATATGCATTATCAAGAAGTTTGCGAATCTCGGTATCAATTTCAAGTGCAACACTATCACTGTAATTTTTTTGTTGGTTAAAATCTCGTCCTAAAAAAGTTTCGGTTGGATTTCCACCATAAACCACCGGTCCCAGATTATCAGAAAATCCATATCTTGTAACCATATTTCGAGCGATAGCTGTAGCACGTTCAAGGTCGTTTGATGCACCCGTAGAAATATCATCTAAAACCAGTTTTTCTGCAACACGGCCACCAAGCAGGGTAATAAGCTCGTCTAACATTTGATTTTTTGTTCTGTAGTTTGTATCTTCCTCAGGTAGGCTTAATGTAAAACCTCCCGCCATTCCTCTCGGAATAATAGAAATTTGATGTACCGGATGAGTATTTTCAAGCATGAAGGTACTTATAGCATGTCCCGCCTCATGGTATGCGGTAAGTCTGCGTTCTTTTTCGGTAATAATCCTACTCTTCTTCTCCGGACCTGCAACCACCTTGACAGTGCTCTCCTCGATGTCATACATGGTTATTGCTTTACGTCCATGTCTTGCTGCTAAAAGTGCTGCTTCGTTAACAAGATTTTCAAGATCAGCTCCGGTAAATCCCGGGGTACCTTTTGCAATTACAGAAAGATCAACATCCGGACCAAGGGGTTTTTTACGGGTGTGAACCTTTAATATCTCATGACGACCTTTAATATCAGGAAGGCCAACGTAAACCTGGCGATCGAAACGACCGGGACGAAGCAAAGCTTTATCTAATATGTCGGCACGGTTTGTTGCTGCAATGATAATAACACCATCATTAACTCCAAATCCATCCATCTCAACCAGTAACTGGTTTAATGTCTGCTCTCTTTCGTCGTGGCCGCCGCCAAGACCGGCTCCACGTTGACGACCTACAGCATCAATTTCATCGATAAAAACAATCGCAGGTGAGCTCTTTTTCGCTTTATCAAATAAATCACGAACACGAGAGGCACCAACGCCAACATACATTTCAACAAAATCCGAGCCCGATATAGAATAGAATGGGACACCTGCCTCACCGGCACATGCTCTTGCAAGAAGCGTTTTACCCGTTCCGGGAGGGCCAACAAATAAAACTCCTCTCGGGATTCTTGCTCCAAGTTCGTTATATTTTTTGGGATTTTTTAGAAACTCTACTATCTCGGTTAGTTCTTCTTTTTCTTCGTCAGCACCAGCAACATCATCAAAGGTGTTTTTCCGCCCACCTTCCTCTGCATTGCTTTTAACCTTCGCTTTGCCGACATTCATGGCTCCACGTCCACCGGATTGACTGTATATCATAAAATACCAAATAGCGCCCAGTCCTAAAAGCATAAATAGGGTAGGGAGTAGGCTGAACCACCATGGCGTTTCCGAGGCGGGTAGATAATCATAATATTCAACCGGATTATCGCCCTCGAGTGATGCCTGAATATATGGCTCTATATTATCAACAAAAAGGCTGACGTTGGGAACTGTATATACCTCCGGTTCCTCTTCGGTTGAGTCTCTTAGTGTGTATTCAAGAACACCTGATCCGATATCCAGTGTCCATGATTCAACTTCATCATTGGCAAAAAGCTTAATAATTTCTGAATACTTAACACTTTCTACCTGCTGTGGTGTCCTTAAAAATACTGCTAACATAATCGCTGAAGCAATAATAAGAACATAAATGATTATTGAACTGTTGTTTTTATTACGTTTAACCAAAATTAATCCTCACTTTACTCGTAAACTTCGGGATTGAGAATACCTATGTATGGGAGATTTCTAAACCTCTCATCATAATCAAGTCCGTATCCGACTACAAACTCATCCGGAACCTCAAATCCAACATAATCGCTTTTAATGTCTGCTTTACGTCGACATGGCTTATCTAACAATGTACATATCTTGATTGATGCAGGTTTTCTCGATTTAAACATCTGGGTTAAATGATAAAGCGTCTGACCACTATCAAGAATATCCTCTATGATAAGTATATCCTTACCTTCTAAAGATATATCAATATCTTTAACAATTTTTATATTACCCGGGCTTCTTGTACCGCTACCATAGGAAGATATAACCATAAAATCCATTTCAATCGGAATGTCAATATATCTTATAACATCAGATAAAAAAACAACCGCACCCTTTAAAACCGTTATCAGTATAGGTTTTCGACCTTGATACTCCTTAGATATAAGTTCGCCAAGCTCTTTACATTTTGCATCTAACTGCTCTTCATTAATTAGTATTTCCTTAATATCTTTATGCATAAAAACCCCCAATATATTTAACATAATTATAACATTAATACCGTGTTAAATAAAAGACTTTTTTAAGCTTTTGTATATATGCATAAAAAATCATGTAGAACTATCACAGATAATGACAGCTTTGCCATCTTTACGTTTTAAAACTACCCCTCTTCTCAACTCTAAGCTTATTAACCTTTTAAGCAATACTAGTCTAAACTTAGAAACAAGGTCATGAGTGGGCTCTCGATATTTTTTAATTATCTGTGCGGCAACCTCTAACTGAACCGCCTTATGAAGCTTTTCATAGCTTGCGAGCTCCGGATTAGGATATGTTATTAAATATTCCTGTGCACAACTTCTTACTAAATCCTGTGCTAGTTCTGTTGAGGCAGCAGCTCGAATAATAGAGCGCTCGCAGGATGGGTTAATATTATGCAAAAGAGGTAAAACTTTATTTCTAATAATATTTCGATTATACATATCTTGCATATTAGTATAGTCTTCACAATACTTTAAATTGTGTTTCTTTGCATATTGTCTTATTTCCTCACGGGAACAGTCGATAATTGGTCGAATGTAAAATTCCGATTTTGCTCTTATTCCGTGCATACCTGCCGAGGATGTTCCACGAGTCATTCTTAATAAAACAGTTTCGGCAACATCGCCCGCATTATGCCCTGTAGCTATCAGAGCCCCGTGTTCTGCATTTAGCTTTTTAAAAAATGATCTTCTTAAATTTCTTCCCCAAGCCTCTGATCCTACGGGATTTCCATCATCATCACGTTTATCATCTGCTATCTCTAAAAAAAACGGTAAATTATTTCTTTTAGCCAATTCTTCACAAAAAATCCTATCTTTTATAGAGTCCTCCGCTCGAAGCATATGATCAAGGTGGGCTACTCCAATAATGTTTAAACCTAATATACGGCTGTTTTTTAAAAGAAGGCACAACAAAACAACGCTATCGGCTCCACCTGAAAGCGCAACAATAACTTTATTATTATTCTCAATAAGTCGCCTACGTTTTACCGTCTGCAAAAATCTTTCGTTAATATTCATCACTATGAGTATAGTCAGGATTTAAATATCTTGTATGATTTCCATCCCACATAAGCCTTGCTGTGCCAAGGCCACCATGCCTATTTTTGGCGATAATACACTCAGCTTCGGTATCATCTGCTGTGTCATCATAAAGATACTCTCTAAACAAAAATAAAACTGCATCAGCATCCTGCTCAATAGAGCCTGAGTCTCTTAGGTCGGCAAGAACAGGTCGATGTTCTTCTTTACTTCTTTTTTCCGTTGCACGACTTAGCTGCGATAGTGTCATTACCGGAACCATTAAATCTTTAGCCATGATTTTGAGGCTTCTGGTTATTTCACTCACCTCATTCACCCGGCTATCACTTCTTTTAGCACTTGTCATTAACTGTAGGTAGTCGATAACAACTAACCCTACATTTGGCATACGAGGGTCGCTATTAATTCTTCTTATTTTCGCCTTAATTTCAGGAACAGTTATTCCACTACTATCATCAAGATATATAGGAAGTTGGGAAACTCGGCTTGATACTTCAGCAAGTTCTCTCCATAATTCATGATTATTTATTCCGCTTCTAAAAATTGAGCTATCTAATAAGCCCTCACTCGACAATATTCTTGCTGAAAGCTGCTCTCTGCTCATCTCCAACGAAAAAATTGCAACAGCCTCTTGACGTCGTTTGGCAACATTCGTTGCAATATTTAATGCAAAACTTGTTTTTCCGACACCGGGCCTAGCGGCTAAAATTATTAGGTCGGATTTGCCCATTCCACCAAGTAAGCTATCCAGATAGTCGAAACCTGTAGGTATTCCTAAATAGCTGTCACGATCCGGCCCACTTATTTTTTGTATGTATCCCAATGTATCGGTAATCGGTGATTGTATATGAGCTAACGCCGAGGTATCACGTCCCTGTCGTAGATCGTATATTTTTTGTTCAGCATATTCTAATAAAACAGCAGGGTCTGCCTCGGTTGTAGTTGCCTCCAAAATTTCTGTTGCCGCTGCCATTAATCGGCGTATTGTATGTTTTTGTAAAATAATAGACGCATATGCCTTAACATTAGATAGGGAAGGCACAGTCTCTGCAAGACTTGCAAGATAATGTTTAGCATCATTTTCACCGGCAATAATGCCGGTTTCAACAATGTTATTTAATAAAGTTACTATATCTATGCTTTGACTTTGTGTAAACAGCTGAATCATCTGAGCGTATATTTGACCGCGCTGACGATTGTAAAAATGATCCGGTGAAAGAATTTCTATTAGCTCAGACAATAGTCCGGCATCAAGAATAACTGCACCAAGTACAGCCTGCTCAGCCTCATGGCTATACGGCTCCTCAACACCGAGGTTCCTAAGCTGTAAATTTAAGTCTCCTGCCATATAAATTTATTGCCGACTATATTTTGTAGTAATTTAAAATATAGCAGCTTTCCTTTCTGTTATTATAAGTATTACTCAGCTACAACTGATAGTGTAATTTTTCCGCTAACCGAGGTGTGTAGCTTAACCGACACCTCATAGCTGCCCAGCTCTTTAATATCCGCTACAGTAACTTTTCGTTTATCTAACTCTACTCCGATTTCCTTGCCGATTGCTTCTGCAACATCCTTTGCCGTAACCGTTCCGTATATTTTACCGTTTGGTGATGTTTTTACAGCAACTGTAACTGTCTTCCCAAATAATGACTCACCTTGTTTTTTCGCATAGGAAAGCTCTTCATCGGCTCGATGTTGCTTTGCAAGTTCCTTATTTTTAACATCATTTAATGCACTCGCCGAAGCCTCTACAGCAAGCCCTTTAGGGAATAGATAGTTACGAGCATATCCATCTGAAACCTGAACTACTTCGTCTTTTTTTCCGCTCCCTTTTACATCCTGTTTTAAAACAACCTTCATTTAATCAATTCCTTTCGTTTAACTTTGCTATACTTCCATAATAATCGGTATAATAATCGGACGGCGTTTTAGTCTCCTGTAAAGTAAACTCTGTAGCTGTTCTGTTAACTTTGTGGTAACCGATTGTATACTTGCAGAGTTTGACACTTCATATTCATAAAATACATCGGCAGCAACCGACTTTATCTCATCAATAATGGCAGTAGAAGCCTTTCCGTAAATAAACCCTTTGGTTTCAACTCCCGGCCCTGAAATTAACTCTCTGGTACTGGTTTCTATCGAGGCTACTACCACTACTAACCCTTCTTCAGACAATAGCTTTCTATCTCTTAATACCGAGGTTCCTACATCGCCGATTCCAAGACCATCAACCAGCACCTCCGAAACGTTAATATATTCCCCCTTGGTAATACCTTTACTGCTCACGCAAAGGGTTTGTCCCACCTCCGGAATAAAAATATTACGCTTTTCAACGCCGGTAGCTTCGGCAAGCTTTGCGTGTTTTATTAGTTGGCGCATTTCTCCATGCACCGGTAAAAACATTTTTGGCCTTACAAGTGTGAGCAATAATTTTAGCTCCTCTGCACAGGCATGACCGGATACATGCACATCATACATTGATTCATATATAACATCAGCCCCAAGAGTAAGAAGGCCGTTTATAACCTTACTTACAGTAACTTCATTACCCGGTATCGGCGTCGCCGAAATAATAATGAAATCTCCCGGTACAACGCTTAGGTTGCGATGCGTTCCGTTAGCCATACGTGAAAGTGCGGAAAGCGGTTCACCCTGACTACCGGTAGTTACAACTACAAGTTTATCTGCAGACACATTTCGCATCTCCTCCATATTAACTATTATTCCGGGTTTAGCGTGGATATATCCTAACTCAAGCGCCATAGAAACATTTTTTTCCATGCTTCGTCCGGAAAAAACAACTTTACGATTGTGCTGTGCTGCTAACTCTATTATCTGTTGAATTCTATAAATGTTTGAAGAAAAGCTTGCAATAAATATCCTTCTATCCTGTGCTTGATTAAATAATCTCTTAAAGCTTTCTGCAACCTTTTGCTCACTCTCGGTATAACCGGCCCTCTCCGCATTAGTACTGTCCGACATCATGCACAGAACACCCTTTTTGCCATAGGTTGCAAAGGTTTTAAGGTCTATACTCTTTCCCATAATCGGTGAAAAATCAACCTTAAAATCTCCGGTATGCAGAACAATGCCTGCAGGAGTGTCTATAGCGTATGCAACAGCATCCGGTATAGAATGATTTACGCTGATAGGCTCAACGGTAAAAACTCCTAACCGTAGTTTTTCGCCCGGCTTAATAACATTAAGCTTAGCCATGTTGTTAAGCTTATGTTCCTCCAACTTATTTTGAATAAAACCAATTGTAAGTTTAGTTCCGAAAACAGGAATTTTAACCTGTTTTAATAAATAGGGAATAGCGCCTATATGGTCTTCATGCCCGTGGGTTATAATAATCGCCTTGATTTTTGAAGCGTTTTCGATTACATAGCTAAAATCCGGAATAACAAGGTCTACTCCAAACATGTGGTCGTCCGGAAAGGATATTCCACAGTCAACCAACAGCATATCGCCATCACATTCAAAGATAGTAATATTTTTCCCGATTTCACCGAGACCGCCCAAAGGCAAAATTTTAACTGTTTTATTAGCATTTCCGGTAACTCTGTTTGTTGCCGAGCTCCTTTTTTCTTGCTTTAACTCATTTTTCATCCTTCTTACCGTTGGTGTTTCAATAGCGGTAAGATTTGCGGATTTTGTTTGCTTAATAGATTTTTTTTCGGTAGCTGATTTAGACTTTGATTGTGTTGGTTTTGACTGGGTAGAAGACTGCTTGGCTTCAGGTTGAGACATTACCTTTTCGAATGTAAACATCGGTCGGGGTTTCTTTGTTGATTTTTCTTTTTTGGGCGTACTTTTGTTAGTGTTTTGTGTCATACATTACCTTCATATTTATTATTACAATTAAAACGACACAAACCCCCTGTCTTGTACTTCGACAACAGGTGTTTTTGTTAGGTTTTAATATTTATTCTATATATTATTTATAATTCAAAGCCCGATTTATAATTGGGCACAATTATCCAAAGAGATTATTATCTATTTAATAGATTACTACTTTTTTAAGCAATTGTCAAGTAATATTTGCTGATATGGTATGTTTATTCATTTAATCGGAAAAATATATGTAAATACATCTAATACTATTGACCGATTAATATAATAATATTATAATCTAAATAGAAATATAATATTCGTAAATAAAAAATTTTCAGAAAGGAAATTATGAGTATGAAAGAAATATCAATTACCAAACTTTCGTTAAATCCCTTCACAAAACTAAAAGATGAGTGGGCATTACTCTCGGCAGGTAATACAGAAAAGGCCAACACCATGACTGTATCATGGGGTGGCCTCGGTGTTTTGTGGAGCAAAAACGTGGTTACTGTTTATGTTCGTGATCATCGATACACTTATGAATTTTGCGAAAAAGAAGACTATTTTTCACTTTCTTTTCCGGGTGAGGGGGCAAAAAAAGATTTAGGATATCTTGGCTCAAAATCCGGCCGCGATGAGGACAAGCTTGCAAAAACCTCATTAACAATGTCCTACTGCGATTCGATACCATATATTGAGCAGTCGGAATTAGTTTTTATCTGTAAAAAACTATATCACACTGACCTGGACCCCAGTAATTTTTATGATGAGGAAATTGAAACCAATTATCCTGAAAAAGACTATCATCGTGTTTATATCGGTGAAATAATCAAGGTTTTAGGAAGGTAAAACTTCACATATTCCAACGGGTCTTATCGAGAGTCTATGGCAGTTGTTCTCTCCAAATACCTTTTCTAACTCGGATTGATATTCATCTGCCAAATCTTTAGGTACAAACGCCTGTATTGTTCCGGCAAATCCACCGCCTTGCAGGCGACAAGCCCCTCTATCGGATAGAATTAACCGACTTATACACAGAGCAAGCGGAATATTTTGAACTTTGCTATCATCCGGTTTATAAGCATTTTGCAAAAATTCAAAGGATGAGTGTCCACACTCTTTAATGGTTTCTAAAAATGATTTTATATCATTTTCTTTAGCCGAATTATAGGCTGTATCAACTCTTACACACTCCATGTTAAAGT
This sequence comes from uncultured Oscillospiraceae bacterium, assembly GCA_964368815.1. Taxonomy (GTDB): domain Bacteria; phylum Bacillota; class Clostridia; order Oscillospirales; family Ruminococcaceae; genus CAYJBH01. The sequence continues at coordinate 11,248 of CAYJDA010000003.1, read as the reverse complement.
GTAATGCCCTCATTGCTGCTCGATCTCCAAGCTTGCTTCTCACCTCCGGCAATCGTTTTACAAGTTCATCTAACGGTATTTCTCTAAGTAAAGTCTTGTTAAATACTGCTGCAACCGCCTTCATTTCGGTAGGAATAGAAGCATAGTCTGCTGTAAGATCGGCATGATTTCCGCCGGTATCGGTTATACAAAGTTCTAATTCATGTGCATCAAGGCTGAAGTCTAATTGTTTTACAATAGGATTTGCTGTATCTTTGAAGTCGATTCTAACTATACCTCCAACGGCACAGGCCATTTGGTCCATAAGTCCGCTTGGCTTGCCAAAATATATATTTTCTGCATATTGTCCAAACTGTGCAATCTGTATTGGACTAAAGCTTAGCTCGTTATATAATCCATTGAAAATTTCACCTATGCAAACCTCAAATGCGGCAGAAGAAGATAGTCCCGAACCACGAAGAACATCATTGGTAGTATAGGCGTTAAAACCTCCTACCTTGCCGTTATTCATTGTAAAGGCTTTTGCTACACCTCTTATTAATGATGCTGAATGCTCTTTTTCCTCCTCAACAATGTCGAGGTTATCGAGATGTACTTCATCGGTCTTGGCAAAACCTTCCGACTTTAACCTAACACATCCATCATCGGTTTTGGCAACTACAGCTATCATATCTAAATTCACAGAGCCAGCCAAAACAATTCCGTTGTTGTGGTCGGTATGATTACCGGCTATTTCGGTTCTTCCGGGTGCAGAAAAAATTCTAATATCTCCATCACCATAAAGCTCACAGTAACTATCGATTGCATTTTTATAACGTTCCTTCATTCTGTTAGAGCGTGAACCATACAGTTCATTAAAGGTTGCATCGAGGCTACCATCTGATATTTTATTAAACCATAACTCTTTTTTCATAATCTAATTCTAAGCTCCTTTTGTAACTTAAAAAGTATTATATCATATTAAAACGGAAATTTAAATACCTATGTTAAAGAAAAATGAAATTATCAAGTTAAAAATCACCGACATCAACAGCGAAGGCTTCGGTGTCGGCCGCCATGATGGAATTGTTGTTTTTGTTCCCTTTACTGCTCCTGAAGAGGAGATTTTATGTAGGGTAGAAAAAATATCAAAAAATTATTGTCATGCAAGAATAACCGAAATATTAACACCGTCAAAACACAGAATAAAACCGGATTGTCCCGTGTACCACAAATGTGGTGGATGTTCCTTTCGCCACATCAATTATAATTCTGAAGTTGATATTAAAAAAAACACCGTTGACATTGCTTTTAAAAAGATAGCAAAGATTGATTTATTGTGCAAGGATATACTTCCATCACCTAACACTATAAGATATCGCAACAAGGCACAGCTGGTAGTGAGACAGGTAGATGGAAAAACCAAAACCGGATTTTTTGCACCGAGAAGTCATCGCTTTATTCCGATTGAAGATTGTTTGTTACAACCAAAGGTTTTTTCAAGCATTTGTGAAATTTGTTGTAGCTTTTTTGATAGCAATAATATATCGGCATATAATGAAGAAAATAATAGTGGCATGATTCGTCATATTCTGATTAGATGTAGCGAGTTTACCGGTGAGGTTATGGTTTGCATTGTTACTCGAAAAGAATTTGATTGCACAAAATTGTCTGAAACACTGTCTAATAACATTCAGCAAAATATTACCGTTTTAATAAATATTAATCATGAGCGCACAAATGTTATTCTCGGTAAAAAAACAAAAATCGTTTTGGGCAGGGGAGCGATAACAGAACAACTTTTTGGTATCTACTACGACATTACTCCGTATTCTTTTTTCCAGGTCAATACAAAAGGGGCTGAGCTCCTATATAATGTGGTTAAATTATTTGCAAATCCAAAAGCCCAAGATAAAATCTTAGACCTTTATTGCGGAGTTGGGAGTATAGGATTATCAATTTCGGATAAGTCTCAAACTTTACTCGGGGTAGACATAGTTAAACCTGCTATTATTGCAGCAACAATAAACGCAAAACGCGCAGGATTTATTAATGCAAAATTCTTTACAGGAGATGCCCATAAAGGGTTAATTGGCGAGTTTAAGCCGGATATTGTTATTGTTGATCCACCAAGAAAGGGTTTAGATGAAAATACCATTGAGAAACTTTTAACCATACTTCCTAATAAAATAGTTATGGTTAGCTGTAATCCAGCTACGGCTGCAAGAGATGTATCGCTGCTTAAAAAATCATACAATATTGAAAAATTAATTGCGGTAGACATGTTTGCTCGATGTGCGCATGTTGAGAGTGTTTGCCTTCTTATAAAAAAAAGCAATTAAATTGTACTTTCATCATAGCATTTTTTGATGTTAATATACATAAAAAATTTTAAATTAAAAATTACTCCTACTATAAGGGTAGGAGTAATTTTTATAATATTGTTTTTCGATTATTGTTGTATCCTGAACTCTTCGGGTGTATTATCATAATAACTCTCCCAAGCCCATTCAATATTAAAGCTACTATATGATCTTGCAATATTGTTTACCGCCATCAACTCTTCGGTATAATCCTCTAACCTGTAGACTGTGTAATTAGTAAATCCGGCCTCACTGTGTACAATGGTTGGATGTGCAACTACATCGGATATAACAACATCTTGTCCTTCCTCCTGTGTTACCGTAAAGGAAACAACGCTTCCGGTGGTATTTGGAGGCTCATCCTGCCCGGATAAGAAGTTAGCGAGGGAATAGATGCAAAGCATCTGATGTCCGTCTGACGACTCATACCATTCTATTGGCTGTAGCACATGTGGATGATGTCCGATAATCACATCTACCCCACGGTCACATAACCACTGTGCAAGCTGTCTTTGATATTCTGCAACATTATGGCTATTTTCGTCGCCCCAGTGTAACGATACAGCGAGAAAATCTACTTCATCTCTTGCTTGTGCAATCTGTTGCTCCATGCGTTCCAATTCATCGGTATATATAACCGATGCTACTGCTGCGCTTGGAGTTGGTAGTCCATTGGTGTGTTGCGTATAGCCTAAAAATCCAAATTCAATATTATTTACAGTATAAGGAGTATACCCTGTCATTTCATCATTATAAAACCCGGTTATGGCTACACCTTCAGGCATTTTTGTTTTCCAAAAATTTAGTGTATCCTCAACTCCGGCAGCTCCTTTATCGTAGCTATGATTATTTGATAGATTAAAAAATCTAAATCCTGCGTCATAAGCATCATATGCAACCTCAGGAGGTGAGGCAAACATTGGATAGTGTGACGGTGCCAACGATTCAACAACAAGGCTTTCTTGGTTGATAAATGCGAGGTCATACGACTGAATTAAAGGAGATATTTGGTCGTACATACTACTAAAGTCATAACCACCCTCCTCAGACATTCGCTGAGCATCCATATAAAGTGCGGCATGAATTAAATTGTCGCCGGCTGTAATTACGGTTGCTATGTTTGGTTCAGGTTCCGGCGGCGGGGTGCTGCTCACTACCGTCGGCGTTTCTTCAACATAGCTAGAAACCGGTGGTTCTTCTTCAACCGCCGGTGCCTCTCTACGTTCACAGGAAACTAAAATTAATGAACATGCAACTAATATAAATAAGAATTTCTTAAACATCATAATATAATAAGGTCGTTCATGCTATATAGCCCTGCCGGTTTGTCGTGCAGAAAAAGTGCAGCTCTAATAGATCCGGCAGCAAAAACTTCTCTTGAAAATGCACGGTGCGAAATTGATACCGATTCACTGTCTGATATAAACATAACCTCATGATCGCCTACAATGTTTCCGCCTCTTATTGCGTGTATTCCAATTTCATTTTTAGGACGCGCAATTCTCCGGTCAGCACGATTGTAACAGTATTCAAAATTATCAGTGTCATTATTAATTGCATCTTTTATTTCTTCGGCAAACATTAAAGCAGTGCCACTTGGGGCATCTATTTTCCTGCGGTGGTGTGCTTCAATAATTTCAATATCAAAATCATCTGCAAGCAAGGTAGCGGCGTACCTTGCAAGCTTTGCCATTAAATTTGCACCCAACGACATGTTAGCACTGTAAAACAACGGTGCTTTTTTAGCTACCTGTATGATTTTATCCTTTGTTTCCTTAGAAAGTCCGGTTGTGCATACTACAGCAGGCGTTCCGGTTCGTTCACAGTAACTTAACAGTGAATCGGTTAGAGCCGGCGCTCCAAAATCAACGATAACATCAACTTCTATGTTTATATCATTATAAGAGCCAAAAACCGGATACCCATCAAATGGTACTCGATCAACTCCACCTACTACTTCCAGGTTAGGATTTTCTTCTGCCATTTTTCTTACAGCAGTTCCCATAAAACCACTAAATCCTGATATTAACAGTCTGGTCATAAAACGAAAATTACCTTTCCTTATTATATTTTATTCATTTCCTCGCGTAGTAGTGCCATCTTTGCGTCATTTAGAGTTCCAAGAGGTAATCTGCATTCACCTACATCATAGCCGAGCATATTTACCGCAGCTTTTACAGGTATTGGGTTTACATCGCAGAATAATGCATCAATCAAGCTTATTAAGCTTAGCTGTAACTCAGAGGATTTTTTTGTATTGCCGTTTAAATATTCCGCAACTATATCATGTGTTTGTTTTGGTAATACATTTGCTAACACCGATATAACACCAACTCCACCAAGAGATAAAAGCGGTACAATCTGATCGTCGTTACCGGAATAGATAGCAAAATCGCTCCCACATAGAGAAGCCGTCTTAGCAATTGCGCTAATATTGCCTGATGCTTCCTTTGTGCCTACAATATTGGATATTTCATTTAGTTCTTTATATGTCTCAGGATTAATGGTCATTCCTGTGCGGGAAGGAACATTATATAATAAGATAGGAGTATCTCCGGCTGCCTCAGCACAGATAGAAAAATGCTTAATTAGCCCTGATTGACTTGTTTTGTTATAATACGGAGTAACATGCAGTAAACCATCAACCCCTATTTTTGACGCTTCTTTTGTTAGTTCGATAGCATGCCTGGTATCATTTGAACCAACACCGGCAACTACAGGAACTCTTCCTGCTACATGCTTGTAGCAAAAATCTATACATTCAAGATGCTCTTTGTCGTCCATTGTAGAGGCTTCTCCTGTCGTACCACAAACAACAATTGCATCGGTATAATTATTAAGTTGAAAATCAATAAGTTTAGAAAATTCTTCAAAATTAATACTGCCATCTTTATTAAACGGGGTAATAATAGCTACTCCACTACCGCGAAATATTTCCTTGTTCATATAGATACCCTCCATCATTAAATTGTATAATAAGTATATGTTACCGCTTATAATTATTTGCCATTAATAAGCAGAACAGCAATTTCAACCGCATTTGTTGCGGCACCTTTTCTAATATTATCTGCAACAACCCACATGTTTAATGCATTAGGTGCACTTTCATCTCTACGAATTCTACCCACAAATACCTCATTACGGTCGTCAGCCGTGGTGGCTAACGGGTAAATATTCTCGGCTATATTATCAGAAACAATAAGCCCCGGAACACCTTGCATTAATTTAACTACATCATCAATTTCGTATGGCTTTATTAGCTCAACATTAATAGACTCGCTGTGTCCGTTACTAACCGGAACCCTAACACAGGTAGCGGTAATTGCTATTTCGTTGTCTTCTAATATTTTACGGGTCTCATCAATCATTTTCTGCTCTTCCTTGGTGTAACCATTATCAAGGAAAACATCAATGTGTGGAATACAGTTGTCAATTATCGGATAAGGAAACTTGCATGGTGTAAAGTCGTTTCCATTAACAGCGGCTTCGCGCCCTTTAACAAGGTCGTCCAATCCGCTAACACCCGCACCTGATACCGCCTGATATGTAGAGTAAACAACCCTTTTTATTCCATACTCCTGATGCAAAATGCTCAGTGGCAGCATAGCTTGGATGGTAGAACAGTTAGGATTTGCAATAATTCCTTTATGGTTAAATGCAGCCTCAGGATTTACCTGGGGAACCACTAACGGGACATCCGGATCCATTCTCCAATGCGAACTGTTGTCAATAACAACGCAACCCTTTTTAGCAGCTATCGGTGCATATTTTGCGCTGGTTGATCCACCGGCTGAAAACAACGCATAGTCAAAACCTTCGTCGAAACTGTTCTCTGTTAATTCCTTAACAGTATAACTACTTCCTAAAAAATCAATAACACTGCCGGCACTTTTGGCCGATGAAAACAGTGTATACTGTGCATTTTCAATATTATATTCGGTCAGGACTTTTAGAAAGGTTCGTCCTACCATTCCTGTTGCTCCGACTACTGCAATTTTAATACTCATTTAATACCTCACAAAAAACTACTAATATTATATTATGCATTTATAAGCTTAGTTGCCAAAAAGATAAAAATAATATATAATATTTAATATAATAACAAATAAGACGATTTTTTGCAAGGGAAATAGGTGAAAACTAAAGATTTTTTTTATACATTACCACCAGAATTGATTGCCAATACGGCGGCAGAGCCTCGGGATTCATCAAGACTTATGGTTTTAGATACTGAAAACAGCTCTATTGAACATAGAGTATTTACTGATATTTTAGAATATCTTAACCCGGGCGACCTTTTGGTTTTAAATAACTCGAAGGTATTACCCGCGCGCCTTTTGGGAAATTTCGAAAGTGGTAAGGAATTTGAAATTCTTCTATTAAATGAAAGAGGAGATGACTGCTGGGAATGTATGGTAAGACCAGGTAAAAAACTTCGGGAAGGTGCAGTTGTTGAGTATGGTAACCGTGATCTCATCGCAAAAATAGTTGAGGTGTTAAATGACGGTAACAGAATCGTTAAATTCACCTCGAATAACTCAAGTATTTATGATTGTTTTTACCGCTATGGAAAACTACCGCTCCCGCCTTATATCAAAAACAGCAAGAGTGAAGAAGGGCGATACCAAACGGTATATGCAAAACATCTCGGTTCGGCTGCAGCGCCTACTGCCGGGCTACATTTCACCGAAAATTTACTTAATTCTGCCGTTAATAATGGAATCAATATAGCTGAGGTTACACTGCACGTCGGAACCGGAACATTTAAGCCGGTAGATGTTGATAAAGTTGAAGATCATGTTATGCACAGCGAGTGGTACGAAATTGACGAGAAGGCTGCAAAGATGATTAATGATGCTAAAAAAAATGGTAATAGAGTTGTTTCGGTTGGAACTACTGCCGCAAGAACGATGGAAGGCATGTTTCAAAAATATGGCTGTATAAAAGCTGCTAGCGGCGACACCAACATTTTTATTACTCCCGGATATCAATTTAATGTTGTTGATAGCTTAATAACAAATTTTCATCTACCTCAGAGCACCCTACTTATGTTAGTCTCAGCACTTGCAGGAAAGGAATTCATCGACAAAGCATATCAACTTGCCATAGATGAGCGTTATAGATTTTATAGTTATGGGGACGCAATGCTTATAATTTAAGAAATAAAGAAGGATATTTATGTATAAACTTATAAAAAAAGATGGAATGGCAAGGCTTGGCAACTTAACAACGAGGGACGGTGTGGTACAAACACCTGCCTTCATGAATGTTGCCACAGCGGCTGCCATTAAAGGTGGGCTTTCGGCAGGTGATTTATCCGAAATAAATTGTCAGGTTATGCTCTCAAACACCTATCACCTACACATACGTCCCGGTGATGAAATAGTGTCAACTATGGGTGGGCTAAAAGGATTTACCGGCTGGAAGGGTGTAAGCCTAACCGACAGCGGGGGATTTCAGGTGTTCTCGCTTTCCTCTTTACGTAAAATTACCGAAGCAGGTGTTACATTTGCTTCACATGTTGATGGAAAAAGAATATTTATGGGGCCGGAAGAGAGTATGAATATTCAGAAAAACCTTGGTGCAACCATTGCAATGGGTTTTGATGAATGTGTTGAGAATCCTGCCGGTTATGAATATGTAAAAGCATCTTCTGCAAGAACATTAAGATGGCTTGAGCGAAGTTTAAATCATCATAATTCGTTGTTTGCCGACTATGAACCTTCACAGCGACAACTTCTTTTCGGAATTAACCAAGGGGCAACATTTAATGATTTAAGAACCGAAAACGCAAAAAAGCTTACCGAGATGAATTTTGATGGATTTGCCGTTGGTGGTCTTGCGGTAGGTGAACCTAAAGAGGTTATGTATGATATTATTGACACAGTCACACCTATTTTACCGCAGGACAAAATTAGATATTTAATGGGGGTTGGCACTCCCGGTAATATTATTGAAGCCGTTTTTAGAGGGATAGATATTTTTGACTGTGTTATGCCATCACGAAATGCAAGACATGGACATTTGTTTACCCATGATGGTGTTATTAACCTTAATAACGCGAAATATATCACCGATAGCAGACCTATTGAAGAAGGTTGTAATTGCCCCGCCTGTAAAAACCATAGCAGATCATTTATAAGGCATCTTTTAAGGGCAAAGGAAATTTTAGGATTAAGACTTGCAACGCAACATAATTTATGGTATTATAATAATCTGTTAGCAGAAATACGTGAGGCCATATCCGAGGATAGGTTTACCGAATATAGAATAGCTAACGTTGAAAAATTTGACAGACGTATTTAGTTAAGAAGGAGTTTTATGATGGAAAATATACTGTTGCTCAGTGCTACCGCTACAACCGAAATGGGCCCGATGGAAATGATTTTATCTTTTGCACCATTTGTTGTTGTTTTGGTTGCAATGTACTTTATCCTTATTCGTCCACAACGTAAAAAAGAAAAAGCTACTCAGGAAATGCGTAAGAATGTAATAGTTGGCGATACCGTTACAACTATTGGTGGTATTGTGGGAATTGTTGTTAGTATTAAGGATGATACCGTACTTGTTGAAACCGGAGCTGATAAAATTAAAATTCGTTTTAAAAAATGGGCTATTAGCGACGTTGAAAAACTGATTACAGAATAATAGCATAAAATCTTTAATACCTCCATAAAATGAAGTAGGCTTCGTTTTATGGAGGTATTTATGTTTAAAGACCGGATCTCAAGAAAATCGTACTCTGAAGGACTTTTAATACCGATAACGGTGTCGGCAGTTGGTTCTGCCGTTATTTTACTGATAATGCTCTCAATTTGTTCCATGATATCCTTATCGGTAGATATACCACCGTCATTTATAACACCGCTCGCTACAATGTCAATATCTGCCGCAACATTTGTAAGTTCGACAATATTTTCCGGCATATTTGGAAAAAACGGTTTGCTTGCCGGAGCCGCCATAGGTGTTATAACTTTTATGTTAATTTTCATAATAGCATTAATTTACGATCTACCAAGTTTTACCGGAACCGGCGTTATAAAATTTCTCCTACTCACTCTTTCCGGTGCCTTTGGAGGGTATTGTGGAATAATGATTAGGGAGAAGAAGTCACGCCGCAAAAAATAATTATTGTCTATCGACAGTGTTCGCTTTTTTATTTAAATAAAAAACCTTACCATGTAATTGATTAAGAAACAATTAATGGAAGGTTTTTTTATTTTGGGAGGTTTAAATGTGTGAGGTAGATTTTAGTAGGTCAAATAAAATCTTAACTGTTTTTTTAAAAGGGGAAATAGATCATCATTCGTCGAAAAATCTAAGTCGTTCAATTGATGCTGAAATAATCTGTTCTGTACCTGAAAAATGCATACTGAATTTTTCATCGGTAGGGTTTATGGACTCCTCCGGAATAGGTTTGATTCTTGGAAGGCATAAGATACTTCGGTCTTCCGGAACAACCCTTGTGGTAGAGGGAGTATCATCACAAGTTGAAAAAATATTGCAGTTAGCGGGCATAAGTGGCTCGTCAGAATTTAAAGGAGGATTGTTATCATGAAGGTACGAAACAGTGCCAGAATATCATTTTTAAGCAGAAGTAGTAATGAATCTTTTGCAAGAAGTGTTGCCGGAGCGTTTGTTTCACAGCTTGACCCAACGCTTGAACAAATTACAGACATAAAGACAGCCGTCAGCGAGGCGGTTACCAACTGTATAGTACATGGTTATCCCGATAGAATCGGAAATATTGTTATGACAATGGATATTATTGAACCGGATACTATTAGAATATCCATCGCTGATCGAGGAGCGGGAATTGAAGATGTTAAGCTGGCCATGCAACCGCTTTTCACTACCGGCAACAGCGATGAGAGGGTTGGTTTGGGTTTTAGCGTTATGGAAACATTTATGGATAAAATTAGAGTAACCTCGAAATTAGGTAGAGGAACAAGAGTTACCATGAAAAAAAGAATTGAAAGTGTATAGAAATGGCTGTCATTAATGAAGAAAGAGATGCCTTTATAGAGGCAAATCTTGGTCTTGTTCATTCACTTGCCGGCAGATTTAAGGGTAGGGGAGTTGAATACGAGGAACTCTACGCTGCAGGCTCACTCGGACTTATTAAGGCATACGATAGGTTTGATAAAGAAAGAGGGCTGTGTTTTTCAACATATGCTGTGCCTGTAATTCTCGGTGAGATTAAAAAACTATTTCGAGACGGCGGCACCGTAAAAGTTAGCCGCTCATTAAAGGAACTTTCGCTAAAAATTAATCAAAAACGTAGCGAAATAGTAGCAAAAACAGGAGTTGAACCCACGGTAACTCAGCTTGCTGATGAGTTAGGCACAACAGCTATGCACATCTCGGAAGCTATCTGTGCGGCTCAGCCGGCTATATCGCTATCACCGGTATATGACGGAGATAACGATGGCAGAGAAATTGATGTGCCGGTAAATAACGAAGAATCAATTATTGAAGACAGATTGGCTGTTAAGGAAGCATTATCAAGAATTACTATTGAGCAGCGTACATTGATTCGGCTAAGGTATTACCAAGGAAAAACACAAAGTGAAACGGCTAAAATTCTTGGAACAACCCAGGTTCAAATTTCAAGAATGGAAAGAAAGATATTAAATAAAATGAGAGAGGATTTCACATAAGAAGCTCCTCTCTCATTTTTCATACAGTACACCTATAAATAATTTATTTAAAAATGCTTGAAAATTGCTATTTTTATGATATAATAAAAAACGTATTTACAGTATTTTTGCATATTTCATGCTTGTGTAGCACAGCTGGCAGTGTGACACGGCAACGCCGGGTTTGCTCATCTCGTAATGAGCTTTTGCGAATTTCCTTTTTTATTTGTTTTCACTTTTCATGCTTGTGTAGCACAGCTGGCAGTG
>CAYJDA010000002.1:0-192824 GCA_964368815.1 uncultured Oscillospiraceae bacterium | reverse complement strand
TTCATTTAGCGGAGCAAAGGATTTCATTTAGCGGAGCAAAGGATTTCATTTAGCGGAGCAAAGGATTTCATTTAGCGATATTGGTGACCTCTTGAAAAGCTATTAAAAACAGTGTATAATAGTTACCATGATTAGAGTAATTATTTATGCTTTGTCGATACTCCTTGTAATCGAAAGTGCAGTGCTGATGTTAAACACCAGAATTAACATCGGCACCGCTTTTGTATATTTTTTAACTGTAGTTTCGATAATGTATGCGATATTTTTTAACATTATTAACGATTTTTGCAGTGCCGGAATTGGGCGAATATTTGCTATAATTTTCTGTTCCGGCCTTGCCTTTTATCTTGTTATGCTTATAGTTGTTTCAACTATGCCAATAAAAATAGCTATAGGCAGTGAAAAAGCTGTTATCGTTCTTGGCGCCGGCCTTAACGGTGAAGTTGTTTCGGAAACATTAAGGCATAGGCTAGATGGAGCAATTCAGTATTACAACGAAAATGAAGGGGTAACGCTGTGTGTAACCGGCTCTAAGGGACGTTTCGAGTTGATTCCCGAGGCGGTTGCCATGGAGCGATATCTGTTAGACAAAGGGATACCCCAACAGGATATTTTGGTAGACCCCCACTCTGATGATACGGAACAAAATATTGAAAATGCAATGAAGCTATTTGATGAAAATAATATAGATACCGATAGCGGTGTTGTTATAGTAACAAATCGCTTTCACTGCTATCGGGCATTAGGCTATGCTTCAAAGCAAGGTATAAACAATGCAACCGCAGTTGCGACATCAATCCCCGTTATGGCAGTTCACTCCTCATACTCAAGAGAGGTTTTTGCATTGCTGAAATTCTGGGTATTTGAAGGATAACCATTTGTTGTTGTAGCGGCATCCGGCAATTACCCTTAATAACATAAAAGGTGAAAAATGTCTGTAATATTTGAGAATTTTGGAACGGCATTTTTCGGCATCCTATTAACAATACTTTTAATTATCGTAGGTCTTTATGTAAGCGTACGAATTGGATTTATACAAATTAGATGGTATAGACATATATTTGGCTATACCTTTGCAAAGCTATTTAGGTCGACAGGAAAAACCGGTAACGCCCTCTCGCCTTTACAGGCACTGTCTACTGCACTTGCAGGAACTATAGGAACCGGAAACATAGCCGGCGTTGCCGGAGCGATAGCAATAGGCGGCCCGGGAGCCGTCTTCTGGATGTGGGTAGCTGCGATTATCGGCATGGGAACTAAATATGCCGAGATAGTCTTGGCTGTTTATTATCGTGAAAAAAACACCAAGGGAGAGTTTGTTGGCGGCCCCATGTATTACATAAAAAATGGGCTACCGGAAAAATTTCACATTCTTGGTAGATTATTTTCGCTTTTTGGATGCATGGCTGCACTCGGAATAGGAAACATGACACAAGCAAACACCGTTGCTAACTCAGTAGCAACGGCATTTCCCTTTGTTGATTCAAGCATCCTAAAGCTGATTACAGCCTTTATATTAACGATATTAATCGGTTTTGTTTTGCTTGGAGGAGTTAGCCGAGTAGGAAAGATTACCGAGCGAGTGGTACCAACAATGGCAGCTATTTATATTCTTGGTACTCTTGCCGTAATTGTGGCAAATGCCGATAAAATTATTCCTACGTTAGCACTGATTGTTACGGCCGCTTTTAATCCTCAATCTGTGCTCGGTGCGGCAAGCGGAATAACCTTTGTGCAGGCTATTCGCTTTGGGGTGGGGCGTGGTATATTTTCCAACGAAGCCGGCCTTGGTTCTGCCCCTATAGCCCATGCCGCTTCCGAGATCGACAGTCCGGTTAAACAAGGTTTTTTCGGTGTTATAGAGGTGTTTGTAGACACTGTTGTTATATGCACACTTACAGCTCTTACTATCCTAATTACCGACCTACCGATAGGTTATGGTAATGATATGGGAATAGAGCTTACCGCTGCTGCCTTTAGTAATTTTTATGGAGAAATAGCCCCAATAATTCTTTCGATTGCAGTATCTCTTTTTGCATTTACTTCTATGATTAGTTGGAGCCTTTACGGCGCTCGATGCTTTGAATCACTTTTTGGGACCCGCAAAGTAAAGCTATATAACTTATTGTTTTTATCGGTTATACTGCCGGCGGCACTGCTCAACATAGGTATAGTTTGGAGTATCGCCGAGACCTTAAATGGCTTAATGGCAATCCCTAACATAATTGCAATAATTCTGTTATGCAATAAAGTTGCAAGCTTAACTTCTAAATATAATGCCGGTGAAAAACATGTTAAATAACATTATTACAGCTACTATATAGAGCGTAGGTTTTGGCTGTACGGGTGAATCGATAAAGTCCAAACAATTCGATAATTGCACACAGATTATCTATATTATTTACAATGATTGCCTCGGGTGAAAGCGGAACACCATTTATCGAAAGCGGCCACATGTGTGAGGCAATAATGTTGTGTTCCTTTTCGGATAGCTCGAAATGCATCTGTGCATGTTGCGTCGCAACACGGTTGTGGATAAACAACATTTTAAATGTTTTTACTTCGCTGTTCAGCTGTGAAGGTACAACAAAATCATGTAGCATTCCACCTCTTGCGGCGGCCTGTGAGTCAAGACCGAGAGCGTTACAGACATTATACGACATATGGGCTACAAAGACGCTATGTTCATAGCGGCTACAATCGAGAGAGTGATGATGTATATGACGCATTTCCTGAAACTCTTTATTAAGAAGAATGTCCGAAACTATATCGACAAATTCCGGTGAACATTCTTTTTGTTGTTTTGCCTTAAATACCCAGTGCAGCTGAATTTTATAGCTAACAGTGGCAATTGCTAAATCGATAATTGGTTTAATAATTGTTTGCAATGCTCCAAAATATATATTAATTAAATTAACAACCGTGGTGGAAATAGCAATCTGTAATAGCCATAGAGTGTAGTATTTTATATAAGCTGATTTGCCGGTTGAAGTTTTATTTGCAAAGGTTTCTCGATTAAGATTAAAGTCGACAATCGACGAGAGTATTCTTGCTGTAACGGCAGAGAATGTTGTTGCAGCTGTTGCAACCAGAAAGGAATCGGTAAGATAAAACAGTGCAGTAAATATTCCAATATCCAGTGCGGCGCAAACAAGCGAGTTGCGAACATAGAAAAACAAACCGGCTAACATATGAAAATAAACTCGAAGTCCATCCTTAACTGTGTTAAAATGACTTCCCTTGTTGTTATTTAGGTAAATTGTTTCTATCGATATGGTGGATATTCCTAATCCTATATTTTTGCTATAGATAAGCATGTTAAGCTCATACTCATACCTCTCCCCTTTTAACGACAAAAGCCATTCAAAATATTTTTTAGAAATAGCCCTTAACCCTGTCTGGGTATCGTTAAGATTTATTCCGTATAAAAGTTGTAGCGTTTTTGCCGATATTCGATTACCGACAAGGCTCCTGCGAGGTGTGTTTTGGTCGAACTCCCGAACACCCAAGATTAAATCATCACTGTTGGCGCGCAGCGCGTCTATCATTTTTAAAACATCAGCTATACTATGCTGTCCGTCAGCGTCAGCGGTTATCACTCCGTCGATGGTGGGCATATTTTGATTTATATGGGCTATTGCCGTTTTTAATGCTACACCTTTACCCCTATTTACCTCATGCTTTAATACTGTGCACCCATCCCTAAGGCTTAATGCTCCAAATACATAAAGAGATTTGTTATCGCTGCCGTCATCCACGACCACAACATCAACGCTATTTAATAATTCATCAACATAACCTATTAAGTTTTCATCCGGATTTAACGCAGGGATTATTACTGCAATATTCATAACCTTACCTCAACAACTGTTTTGTTTTACTAAGGTGATTATAACAGCTATAATAAAGCAATAAAAGCGTTTTAAGAAAGGATAAAGGATGTCTTCAGAAAAAATTAAGAATTGACTTTTTTTTGCACATTTTGTTATAATAGCTAATATAAGTTGAGTTCATATTCACCGGCTACTTTGAATATTTATTATATTTCACTCACAAAAGGAAAGGAATGGTTAAAAGATGAACACAGCAAAGCAACCAAATATCGTTTTTATTATGACCGATGATCACGCATCACACGCAATGAGTTGTTACGGAAGCAAAATAAACAGCACCCCGAACATGGACAGAATTGCTAACGAAGGTATGCTATTTAACAATTGTTTTTGTACCAACTCCATCTGCACACCTTCAAGAGCTGTTATCTTAACCGGTAAACACTCCCATTTAACCGGAGTAAAAACACTTTCTGATTGTTTAGACTCAGAACAACAAAATGTTGCCAAACTATTGCAAAAGTCCGGCTATCAAACCGGTATAATAGGTAAATGGCATCTGGGTACTGCCCCGGAAAATAATCCATCAGGTTTTGACAGCTACAGCGTTTTAGTTACACATTATGGACATGGAGAATACTTTAACCCTATTTTAAGAGAAAACGGAGTAGAAAAGCGACATGAAGGCTACATAACAGACATAGTAGGCGATCTTTCGGTCGACTTCATTAAAAACCGAGATAAAACAAAACCTTTTATGTTGATGAGCCACCATAAAGCTCCTCACCGTTCCTGGGAGGTTAGCGAAAAGTATAAAGATATGTTCAAAGAGGATATACCACATCCTGAAACATATAATGATGATTATTCAAATAGAGAAGCCCCCAGCACCGAGGCGGAAATGAGAATTACTTCTGATTTAAACTATACAGATTTAAAGATAGAAGTGCCGCCCGGACAAGTAGCATCCGATAAAGTTCCGTTTCCTGACAATTTAGAAGGATTCACATTAACTCCGTTAGAAACCGGCGTGCCCGTTTCCTTCAAAACACATGCAGAGCTTAAAAATTTTAAGTATCAAAGATATATGAAGGATTATTTGCGCTGCGTAGCCTGCGTGGACGACAACATCGGTAAGCTATTAGATTGCTTAGATGACGAGGGCATTGCTGAAGATACTATTGTGATATACACCTCCGACCAGGGTTTTTATCTCGGTGACCACGGGTGGTTTGATAAACGATTTATGTATGAGGAATCATTAAGAATGCCCTTTGTGATAAGATACCCTCGCGCCATTAAACCGGGTACAGTGTCGGATAAAATGATACTGAATTTAGACTTTGCCAAAACATTTTTAGATTTTGCCGGCATGGCTGCACCTGAAGATATGCAGGGTTATTCTTTGAAAAATATTTTGGAAAATGAAGAAGCCCCTGCCCTCAGAAACTCTATGTATTACCGTTATTGGATGCATTTAGCCGATCACTATGTATGGTCGCACTACGGCGTTAGAACAATGGACTATAAGTTGATATATTTTTATGGTGAAGCACTTGGTGCAACAGGTGCTATTGATGAGCCAAAGGATTCGGTTTGGGAACTTTTTGATCTAAACAAAGATAAAAATGAACTTGTAAATGTATACAACAACCCCGAATATGCAGACATCGTTGAGGATCTGAAAAAAGAGCTTTACAGACTAAAAGAAGAGGCCCTTGACTTTGAATAGTAAAGCTCCATAGCTTTTCTTGTTGACAGTATAATCATATAGTGTTAAAATAATATTAGTTGCTACCGCAACAATTGCGGATGCAACTAATATTATTTATTTGGAGTAAAAAAATGCAAAGTAATCTAACCCCTATTGTAGAAAAAATCTCAAGGTGTAGCAACCTTTACCGCAACAGTAGGTTGGAAAGCAAGGGAATAACCGGAAATCAATATGGCTATATAATGCAGGTGTGTAATCATCCCGGAGTATCGCAGGACACCATTGCAAAGAAAATGTTTATAAATAAAAGCAATGTTGCAAGACAGCTGGCGACACTGGAGCAAAACGGATTTATTACAAGGCATACCGATGAAGAAGACAGGCGCATACTGAAAGTATATCCTACCGAAAAAGCAACCGCCATGTATCCCGAAATTAAATTGGTAATGGATGAGTGGAATGAAAAAATATTAGCCGGACTTACTTTAGACCAAAGGCAAAGTTTAAAGGAACTTTTACTGCTGGTTAAAGCTGCCGCAATGAGCGAGGTCGGAATAATGGAGCAGGATGCATGAATAGCATTAAAAAATATTTAAAGCCGCACATACCTATGATGATAGCAGCAATGTCGATAAAATCATTAGGAACTGTTGCGGAGCTAATCTTACCGCTTTTACTAACTTTAATGATCGACAACTTTATTCCGCTAGGTAGCATTTCATTGGTGCTTTTAGGCGGCGTAGGCATGGCACTGTGTACCCTATTTGCCCTATGTGGAAACATTAAGGGTAATCAAATGTCGGCAGCTGTTGCAAAAAATACTGTTTCAGAACTACGACATGCTGCATTTAAAAAAGCCTTACATTTATCCGCTTCACAGACCGACAGCATGGGAATTCCATCCCTTATTTCCAGAATCACCTCCGACAGTTATAACGTTCATACCATGTTAAATATGTTACAAAGAATCGGAATAAGAGCACCAATACTGCTAATAGGCGGAATATTGCTAACCATGTTAATTGAATGGCGTCTTGCAATGATTATGGTTGCACTGCTACCACCTATTGCCGCTATCATTTTGTATATCACAAAAAAGGGTGTGCCACTTTATACCGAGGTTCAGGTTGGCGTCGACGAAATGGTTAGATGCGTTCGAGAAAACGTTACAGGTATTAGAATTATTAAAGCTCTTTCGAAAACAGAGGATGAAAAAAAACGTTTTTCCGGAGTTGTTGATAAGCTTGTTAAGATGGAGCTTAATGCCGGCAACACAATGGCTATAACAAATCCCCTTATGAACCTGTTTCTAAATTTAGGGCTTACGGTAGTTATACTCACCGGTGCCTTTTTAGTTCACAGCGCAATAGCACTACCGGGTGTTATAGTAGGGTTTTTAAGTTATTTCACCCTTATTTTAAACGCTATTCTCACCATCGGTCGCATATTCATGGTATATTCTAAGGGAACTGCTTCAGCAAATCGAATTGAAGAGATATTAAGTTTTTCTGATGATTTAATTATAGATAACACAATCGCAGATAATTCGAATTATGACGACTATCATATTGTTTTTAAAAATGTGGTTTTCTCCTACGGAAAAAAAACTCCTAACCTTAACAACATTAACTTTTGCCTAAAACGTGGCGAAACGCTCGGGATTATAGGCGCAACCGGCAGTGGAAAGAGCACTCTAATTCAGCTGTTGATGCGACTTTATGACGTTGATGAAGGGGGTGTTTACATTGATGGTAGGGATGTTAGGGCTACCGATGTTGAACTACTACATAAAAAGTTTGGAGTAGCTTTTCAAAATGATAATATATTTGCGGACACCATTGCCGAAAACGTTCGATTTGGCAGAGAGCTTACAGATGAAGCGGTGCAACGTGCTCTTGCTTTTGCACAGGCCGATTATGTAGACAATCTACCCGACACAATAGAGCATCAGGTAGCAATAAGAGGCGCAAATCTAAGTGGTGGACAACGACAACGACTGCTTATCGCCAGAGCGTTAGTAGCAAAGCCTGAAATTTTAATTTTGGATGACAGCTCGAGTGCTCTTGACTATAAAACCGATTCGAATCTTCGTGCCGCACTTAAGGAAAATTTTGAAAATACCACCAAGGTAATAATAGCACAAAGAGTTAGTTCGATTCTTCGCGCCGACCTTATATTGGTTATGCAGGACGGCGAAATTATTGGGCAGGGTACGCATGAGCAACTAATGTCGGAATGTGAAAGTTATGTCACTATAAGCCGTTCCCAGATGGGAGAGGAGGTGTCGGCATGAAGAGTGAAAGAAACGGTAAGCCTCAAAAGCCTGAGGGTAAAATAATTGATGTGATTATAAGGCTGGGCGGATATGTTTTAAAAAGTCGCTCCTTGATTATTACTGCCATTATATGCACCATTGCAAGCAACCTTTTTGCATTGCTCGGCCCATATCTCTCCGGCGAGGCAATAAATGCGATTGCTCCCGGCAATGTTGATTTCTCTAAGGTGTTTTTCTATTGCTCTTTAATGGCTGTATTTTATATCGTCTCCTCGCTACTAAGTTATCTACTTGCTCGTGTTATGCTAAAAATAAGTCGCAATGTGTCGATTAATCTACGCAGGGATGCTTTTAATCGTCTTGCCGAACTACCTGTAGGTTATTTCGACACCAACAAAACCGGAGACATATTAAGCCGTTTTTCTTATGATATTGATGTTGTTGGAACCTCAATATCTAACGACCTATTACAGATATGCAACAGCATTATAACGGTTATAGGTTCGATAATAATGATGCTGTTTCTCTCGCCTTTACTCGTAATAGTTTTTTTGATAACGATTCCTGTCTCATTATTAGTTACCAGATTTATGGTAAACCGTGTACGACCTCTATTTAAGGCTCGCAGTGCCAAGCTCGGTGAGCTTAACGGCCTTTGTGAAGAGATAATAACCGGTCAAAAAACTATACGCGCCTACCATCAACAGCAAACAATGCTGGCTCGTTTCGATAAGAAAAACGATGAAGCAATGCATGCATACTATACGGCAGATTATTACGCAAGCACAGTTGGCCCATCGGTAACCGGAATTAACAACCTGTCTCTCACCTTGATAAGTGTAGCCGGTGCACTAATGTATCTTTTTGGACGTTTATCACTCGGCGATGTTTCTTCTTTCATCCTGTATTCAAGGCGATTTTCCGGCCCTATAAACGAAATCGCAAATATATTAAGCGATTTGCAATCGGCATGCGCTGCTGCAGAGCGCGTATTTAGATTAATTGACCAACCGCCTGAACCACTCGACAGCGAAGACGCTTGCGAGCTAATTCTAGATGACGGGAATGTGGAAATTACCGGAGTAAAATTTTCGTATAACCCTGAAAAAGAAATAATCCATAATTTCAACCTGGATGTAAAGGGCGGCAATTTGATAGCGATTGTTGGTCCTACCGGTGCAGGTAAAACTACAGTCATTAACTTATTAATGAGGTTTTACGATGTTAATGACGGCAGTATTGCCGTAAATGGTAGTAATATATCTCATATTACCCGAAAAAGCTTACGTCTTTCTTATGCTATGGTGTTGCAGGATAGCTGGTTGTTTGGAGGTACTATTCACGAGAACATTGCATACGGCAAGCCAAACGCAACCAGAGAAGAGGTTATTGAGGTTGCAAAAGCCGCAAAAATCCATAACACCATTATGTTACTTCCCGATGGCTATGACACTCAGCTTAGGGAGGATGGGTTAAATATTTCTCAGGGGCAAAAACAACTTATTACCATAGCACGAGCCATGTTATTAGAAGCTAAAATATTGATACTGGACGAGGCAACCTCTAATGTTGACACCCAAACCGAGCAGCAAATTCAGCTAGCAATGCGCCAATTAATGAAGGATAAAACATGTTTTGTTATAGCCCACCGTCTTTCCACAATAAAAAATGCCGACAATATATTAGTTATGAGCCGTGGAAATATAGTGGAACAGGGTAAACATGAACAGCTGTTAAAAAAACGTGGTGTATATTTTAACTTATATAACGCACAGTTTTCTTAAACTCAGTATGTACAGTTTTATTAAGGCAACGTTGCTGATTGATATTGTCTTGATATAGCTGTTGTGATATAATAAATTTTAAGAATTTTGTAATGTTTTCATCGGACTTTTTTTAGTAGTTGTTGCTATAATAAAAGGGCAAGGAGGGTTTATGAATAACTCAATCGTATTAATAGTGGATGATGATCGAGAAATAGCCACGGCTATATCCAAGATGTTAACTCGTGAGGGGATAGACAACATTGTAGCACACGATGGCTTACAGGCGTTGCAGACAGTTGCCGAAAAAAAGATCGATTTAATTGTAATTGACATTATGATGCCAAAAATGGATGGACTATCTGCTACCATGCAGATAAGGCAGAAAAATAATATTCCAATAATTTTACTTTCGGCAAAAAGTGAGGACAGTGATAAAATTTTGGGGCTTTCCATGGGTGCCGACGACTATGTAACTAAACCTTATAGCCCCGCTGAGCTGTTGGCAAGGGTAAATTCTCAGCTTCGCAGGTATAAAGTTTTAGGTTCTGCAAAGCAGGTCGAGCTTAACGAGGATATAATAAAAATCGGAGAGTTAGAGCTGGATAGGGCGGCAAAAAATGTTATTGTTGATGGTGAGTCAGTTCGCCTTACCGCAACAGAATATAAAATTTTAGAGCTGCTAATGGTTAACAAAAACCGTGTTTTCTCTGCTGAGCAAATTTATCAAAACGTTTGGCAGGAAGAGAGCTTCAGCGTCGAAAATACTGTTATGGTACATATTCGCAGAATACGTGAAAAGATAGAGATAAACCCGAAACAACCAAAATACTTAAAGGTGGTGTGGGGAATTGGATACAAAATTGAAGATTAATTTTTACAGCATATTTATTAAAACGATTTTAGCATTTGTTATACTGGTGTCAGCAATAGTAGCAGGTAATATGCTTTCCAGGGCAAACGTCTTATTTCCGTTACTTTTCCCAAATGATGTAATAGTAAATAATCTTAATCTGAGTTGGGAAGAGTTTGAACCGTTTGTAAGCATGTCGATGGAAAACCCCGAAAATCTAAGCCTCGAACAGCAGGAATGGCTTAACGAGATGACGCAAAGGGGTTATATATTTGCTGTTTTTCACAACCAAGAATTTTACCCTTATCCTGGAGATGCTTTTTTCCTTGAAGTTTCATATTACAGTGATGATATAAACATTCAAACATATGTGACTCCTGAAGCATATTATGCAGAATACGATAGATTGTCAGGAGATATTGCAACTGCTGAAATATATCTTTGGATTTTTGTTGTTGCCTTGGTATTCATTGCAGCTGCATCAATACTTTTTGGTGTTTTGGCGGGACAAAAAGAGCGTGGCGGCGAGGTTGTTATCTTTTCGATAAACCGCATATTTAACGATATATTAACCTTTGTTGTTGGAATAATTATTTTAACAATATTCTTTTTTGTAGGTAACATTTGGGCTGATATTATTTTTTATACTGACTATGTAAACTACATGGAAATGCAACTGGCTTTGGGTAATATTGCGTTATACGGATCGATTGTTTTTCTGTGTTTACTTTGGCTTTATTACCTCAACTGTATTGCGAAGCGGATAAAGAGAAGAGAATTTTTTGGGTATACCATTCTTGGTTTTGTTTTTAAACAGATTAAAGAATTTTTCAAAAATACAAAGAGAGCATTAAAATCGGTAACTGATACTAAAACACTTAACTATATTGCAATGTTCGCTATAGGTTTTGTTGCCTTAACAGTTATGCTTCCGTTAACATTAGCCTTTTTGTTCGGTTCACCCTCCACGTATTTATTTTTAAGTATGTTTATTACTCCAACTGCCATTGGTCTTTTTGCCTATGGAATTATCCGTAGACTTGGCGAATTAGATAGCATTAAAACAGGGCTTAATGAGGTTCGCGCCGGCAACCTTGGTCATAGAATACCACCTATTAAATCTACGATTTTAACTCAGATGGTTGAGGATATAAACAATATATCTGATGGGTTTTCAAATTCGGTAGAGGCTGCAATGGTGTCCGAGCGGATGAAAACCGAGCTGATAACAAACGTATCACACGATCTGAAAACACCGTTAACCTCAATAATAGGATATACCGAGCTGCTCTCAAAGGTTGAAAATCTACCGGATGAAGCCCGAGACTACTCAAAAATTTTGGAGTCAAAATCCACACAGCTCTCAATGATTATTTCCGATTTATTTGATCTTGCAAAAAGCAGTAGCGGAAATGTTGAGCTAAACATGGAAGAGCTTAGCTATAAAAGATTGATAGAGCAAACTCTTGCCGATTTGCAGGATAATATTGAAGAATCAAATGTTATTTTAAAAACTTCGCTTCCGGATGAAGAAATCATAATTACGGCAGACGGCAATAAAATGTCACGAGTATTTAAAAATATTATAGACAATGCACTTAAATATTCTTTAAATGATAGCCGAATTTATGTTAGGCTTGTAACGGAAAATAATATTGCCACCGCCGAAATAATAAACACTTCTGCCGCCGAAATGAACTTTACCGAGCAGGAAATATTGCAAAGATTTGTAAGAGGCGATGACAGCCGTACTACCGAGGGTAGCGGCCTAGGGTTGTCCATTGCAAAAAGCTTTACCGAACTTTGCAAAGGAAAATTTATTTTGAAAATAGAAGGCGACATGTTTAAGGTTTCGGTATCCTTTCCAACAATGCCACAAGAATAACATTTAAAGCCTGCTGAACAGTTTCAGCAGGCTTCAGGTTGTCGAAAAAGTTCGACAACCCCGAGAGGGGATGCATCCCCTCCCGGTACCCTCCCCCACAAATGGCTTTGCGAAGCCATTTGTTGAAGGTCAAATTCGCCGCACATGTCACCGAATTTGACTTTTCATGGGGTTTTTAAGTTTTTTTGACAGTCTAAAGCCTGCTGAACAGTTTCAGCAGGCTTTTTATTATTCCCGGCGTTGCCGGAACTAAGTGCAGAAGGGTTGGAAAATTATTTATCTGTTTTTGATTTTTTAAGTATAAAGATTAATATTAGCCCTACAAATGAGCAGCTAGCGGCGATTGCAAACGCCGGAAACATTTTATCCATGTTTCCATCTGCAAGGTCTAAGAAATATCCTGCTATATAAGAAGATATTACAGCTGCAGCGCCGAAGCCTAAAAGAACCATTCCATATTTAGTAGCAACATTCTTTACACCTAAAAATTCACCGGTTAATGATGGATAGGTAGAAAGAAAACCGCCGTAGAAAAATCCGATGCACCCAATCAGTGCATAAATTAAGTAACCCTCGGCAAAGGTAACTAAAAGCGCCATAACAATTGTTCCTAACATTAAAACAATTATTGTATTTAGTCTGCCGAGTTTATCCGAAACAACTCCCCAAACAAGTCTGCCGATAGCATTAAATACCGAGATCATCAGAACGCCAACTGTTGCGGTTTCAGCCATTCCTCTTCCAACTGCTATGGGTTTTGCAAAGCCAATCATCATAAGCCCACCCATGCAGGCAAGCATCATAGAAAACATTATTAAATAAAACTTAGGTTGCTTTAAAACATGAAAGAACCCATCCTCATCTGTAGTTGTAGCGGATTGATCCTGTGCATCCGGCGGCATATACATAAAGAAAGAGCCTGCCGTACAGATAACAAGAAAAATTCCGGATATGATTCTAAACGCCATCAACTCGCCCTGACCCTGTCCACCAAAATATGAAATAATGGACTCAACAATAGGGGTAAAAACAAGTCCACCTACTCCTAAAGCCGCAACAACCAAACCTGTTACCAAGCCTTTTTTCTCAGGAAACAGTTTTTGAACACAAGCAATGGTTGGCGAATATGCAAATCCCATACCGATACCACCCATTATACCGTATGAAAGCCATAGCAGCTGTGGAAATTCAGGCGTTGTAAATGATGCAATAAAAAATCCTGCAGAGAGAATAAATCCACCCGACATTACAACATATTTAAGTGGTATTTTTCTTGCTAAAATTCCACCGGCTACACTGCCGACGGTAAGAACTGCAAGAAGTAACGAATAACTGAGACTCGCCGAAGCATTGTTTCCATCAAAGAGGGATTCGGCAATCCCTGATTGAAAAACACTCCAAATATATGCAACCCCAAGACATAGCTGTATTGCAATTGCCGCAACGAGTGTAAAGTTTCTGTTCACAGGTGTACTTTTCATTATTAACTCCCCAAGTTATACCAAAACGTTAGAGCCCATTATAACATCAAATCAATTTAATGTAAACAGATACAAATAAATAATTTATTATTTAATGAAATGTTTCAATTTAATAAACTAGTGGCACAGCCCTGTTTTTTGTGTTATAATAAAGATACTTAGTATACATAAAGGGGGGCATCGTGCGTATTAAAACCAAAAGTTTTTTTATTCGTTTGGTTTGCATTTATTTTTTGATCCTGTTCATTCCTTGTACTATACTGGGGGTGTTTACCTTTTATTCTGCCAAAGAACAGGAGCAAATTAAACATCAACAATTAATAACTTCACATGTTGATTATCTTGTAGAAAAAATAGACACTACTATTGTTTCATATACTACGTTTATGGAAAATTTAACGACAGCGCGTTGGCTACAAGCTACCTACAGCACTTCGGAACACTTAAGTGTATTTAATAATTACTCTACACTTCGCATGACATATGACAATTTAGCTTTTTTAAGTACTTCTTTTGAGTTTGCAAAAGAGGTTTGTATTTATCTACCGGAACAACACCGTATTATCACCAGTTCTACTTGGTGGGATGAAACACAATATATGCAAGCTATGAACATTACGGATGATGAGAAAAATTTTTTCGAGACAGTCACCAACTCGAATTATTCTCAATATATTTTAATACAAGACCAAGAAAACAACTCACATGATTCAATGGTTATTGTTCAGGCAGCCGATTTAAACGTCAATCCGAGAGCCTATTTTCTCGTCTTTGTTTCGAATGATCGACTGAATTACTTTATTGATAATATCAAATATGATTTTGTACACAATGTAGAATTGATGGATGGTGGAGAAACTCTATATCAATTTAATAAAACAGATACAGATAGCGTAAAAACCCAGTCCATTACGCGACATAGTTCCATATATGGATGGGAATATGTCATTACTGTTGATGATACACAAAACACTTCCAATACTACACTATGGTTCAGTATGGCACTTTTAATCGTGTTAACAATGATTGGTTTGTTTGCTGTTTACATCAGTGCTAAATTCACCTATAAACCGCTTGAAAAAATACTTCAAAACTTTAATTTAATGCCTGTTTACAAATTCCAAGAAATCTCAGAATTTCAAGTAATTCAAAAAACAATGGAAACGATGTATGATACTAATGATCAATTGATGAAATCGGTTGAAAGTTACTATGAAGGTGCAAAAAATACATTCTTAATTAATCTTCTCAGTGGCTCTTTTGATGCTGAGGCAGAACAGGAATTTGTGTTATACAAGATAGAATTTACAAATATGCATTATTATCAGGTAATCATTTTTCGCAATATCGCTCCGGTACACAAGTTAAAAAGTTATCTGCTTATCAAATGTTTTTTAGAAGAAAAACAAGTTTTATTTGAAGTAGCATCAACTATTGAAAATGATATTGTTGTTATTGTTCGACACAAAAAACCGGTTCCGACACAAAAATTTATTAAACAGTTAAACAGCCTCGCAGGCCAACTGAACGCATTGGAGGCAACATCTTCTCCTTCAGAAATGTTAATCGGTGAAGCATATCAAGGTATTATTGGAATAAGTACCTCATATCAAAACCTAAAACAAAAGCAGCTGTATTATTTAAACAACCAGCTGAATATGGATGCCAATATAATGGTCTATTATCCGACCGACTGGGAAATTCAGTTAATTAACAATCTAAAGTTCCAAAATCAAATAAAACCACTAGAGATATTGGCACAAATAAAACTAGAAAATGAAAAAACAAATCTCTCCACCGCACAGCAAAAAAAACTTATTGGATTAGTTTTAGACACCATAACTCGTGTAGCAGACGAAATGAATTACATGTCAGATTCTTTTATGGAAATAATAGACACCATCTATGAGGAAGAATACAATGCGCAATGGATGTTGTTAGCCGATTTGATACAGTTATTGCTATCATCAGAAGATCAAATCAAACAACCCCAAAAAAGAGCTTTTACGATTCTACTTAAAGAATATGTAGATCAAAATTATTCTGATCCCAACTTATCCCTAAAATCTATTCAACAAGAATTTAACGTTCCTATCTCCACAGTTTTCAGAACATTTAAAAAAATCTCCGGTCTTTCTTTTTACGATTACCTTTGTAAACTTCGGATCGAAAAAGCTAAAGATATGATACAAGATGGTCAAACCGACAGCAAGCTGATTACACATGCTGTTGGATATGATAATCTGCAAACTTTTTATCGTGTGTTCAAAAAATACACAGGCATTAGTTTTAAAGATTATAAGGGAATGTTGAAATAGAACACACCATAGTTGAACCTCTCCATAATCCATACAGTCCGTCTCTTTAATTTTATTTCATTCATAAATAATAGGGCTACCACATATGAAAATTATCATTTGTAGTAGCCTATTATTTTTTATTTATTAAGATTTAGTCTGGGATTGGGCCGTCATAGCCGGTATATCCCTCGTAGCGGTCAGCACGTGCCTGCTTAACTTCAATCACTTCAAGCAATCCACTTTGCTTCATTGTTTCAATAGCTTCATCCAACTCTTCTAATGGTTTTTGTCCTAGCACAAATTGGGCAAACAGCTCAGCAGAAATACTTTCTAAATCCGTAGCATGTTTTGCAATAAGCTCTGCTTCTTCTTCTGTAGGAATTGCAAGGTATGCTGATTCATACAATCTAGACTGATATTCATATTTAGGAGCATTTCTCAAATACATCATTTTTTCTTCCATATCGGTACCGGGATATATTTGAGTGTTATTAAATAGTCCAACTGCAGGGAAAATGTTAGCTCCCCAGCCGCCGCCGCCTGCAAAATTGTCATTCATGTACATTAATCCATCGTTTTGAAGCTGTGCTACTTTTTCAAACATTTCATCAGGGTCTAAACCATCCCAAATATGTTTTTTAACACCATCTTCTTCGGTAAAGGTAACGCCTTCAATTCCGTAGTTGGCAAGTTCGAGAGTTTCTTCAGAATAGAATACATCAAGGAAACGTGCGATTCCTGCATCATCTTCACAGGATGAGGTAAACACCCACGCAGGGGCGCCTGCTGACTTTGCAGGAGAGTCTACCAATATGGGCTCGATGCCATCTACTGCAGCCAGGGGAAGTAGCGGGGAGAAGTATGCTTCTTCTACAACATTACCATCAGTGTCTAAAATACTACTTTCTAACCAACTTTGTGTTGGGAAGGTAAAGATAGACGCAACACGATTGTTAATCATCATTTGGTCGTTGTAGGATTGTGCGCCGATTGTTTCAGCCGGAATAACACCGTCGTCAACTAATTGCTTAACATATGCAAGGTAATCTGCAATACCGGGTTGCAGCCAAGGAGAAGTTACTTCCTTGGTAATGGCATCTTGTCCTGTTACGCCATAAACCAAGCCAAATGACTGTGCTACACCATTTTGGAATGGTTCAATACTGATACCGTTTAAGCTTAACACTTCATCTGCTTCACCGTTTTGGTTCATGTCGTTTTCTCTAAATGCATACAGCAAATCAGTATATTCGTCTAAAGTAGTAGGCATTTCTTCACCAAGTGCCTCGACCCAGTCGCGACGAATTGTTAATGCAATTTGTTCTTCACAAGGAATTGGTTCTTGTCCCGGCAATTGGGTATTAATTTCATATGTTCCTGTTATAAAGTACAAATGGCCGTCTTCTGCTATGTTTCC
The DNA here is from genome assembly GCA_964368815.1 of uncultured Oscillospiraceae bacterium. Lineage (GTDB taxonomy): Bacteria > Bacillota > Clostridia > Oscillospirales > Ruminococcaceae > CAYJBH01. The sequence continues at coordinate 175,303 of CAYJDA010000002.1, read as the reverse complement.
GCCGGAAACCCATTGATTATCCTTAAAAAGATAGTTATATGCAACTCCGTCAGGACTCTGTTCTTCAAGTATCTGGTCGATTGGTTTGATAATACCTGTAGTTCCCATTTTCACAACTGCAGAAACATCTCCGTTAATTCTTAAAAAGTCTGGCATGTTATTTCCCGATGCCATTCTGGTTTGTACTGCGGTATCATACTGTTCACCCTGCACAATTTCAAAAGTCAGGCTAATGTTTTCTTCTGCAAGCATATCCAGGAACATTCCATGTACCTGTTGCGAATCAGCATAAGCTTGCATATTGTTGTCATATCCGCCTTCAAACTCCCAGCGGTCAGTTCCCATAACATGAAGTTCAAAATGTTCGACAGTACCATCGGCTTCAGTAGTGTCACCAGTTTCGGCTCCCCCCTCGTCAACCACACCACTACTTGTGTCAGTTGAACAAGCAACTAACGATGTTATTAGCGCTAAGCTTAATAACGTAGATAAGAGTTTCTTCATTTTCATTTTTTCTCCTTAATAAATTTTACGTATTGTTAAGTTAAGTGAAAATTGAGACATAATTATTTTAACACAATATATTTCTGCTACAATACCACGGTGGACAAAATAAGGCTTTTGAGGGCAGAAATTGATACCGATTAAAAACCAACAATGCAACAACAATCATAACTTTTCAATCTATGGCGAACCTAAACTTAATTATTAAAAGCAAATAATAATATTATAGTTCCAATGTGCAACAATTTTAGTAGTCAATTGATGGTACTTAGCCTTTTAATGACCCCACCATAATTCCTTTGATAAAATATTTTTGGAAGAAAGGGTAGGTGCATAAAATTGGAAGCGTTGAAATAACAATTGTAGCATACCGCAGCTGGAGTTTTTCCATATTCATTTTTGCAATATTTTCAATTTCCTGCTGATTCATAGATCCCAAGTCTATATTTTGTTCGATTAGAACTCCGCGTAAAAACAGCTGCAATGGATGAAGAGTTGAGTCTGTTAAATAAACCATCGGTTGAAACCAATTGTTCCATACAGCAACAATTGTATAAATTGAAATAACCGCAATAATTGGAACTGCTAAAGGCACATAAATTTTATATAGTATCTTAAAATGACTGGCACCATCAATAACAGCTGCTTCACGAATTCCACTGTCGATTGATCTAAAATACGTGTTGGTAAGCATGATGTTCCATATACTGAAACATCCGGGAATAATGATTGCCCATATATTGTTGTAAAGCCCTAAAGACGTCATTAATAGATAGGTGGGAATAAGGCCTCCGCTAAAATACATCGGAATGATAAGGAATATAACATATGCCTTTCTTCCCATAAGATTTGGCACAGAGAGTGGATATGCGCCTAAAACACAAGTTATTATCATCAGTACCGTAGTACCCGAAACATAAACAATGGTGTTGAAATATGTTCTCCATAATTGGGGGTTCTGCATGACTTGTTTGTATGATTCCACCTGAAACCCATTAGGCAGTAGAGTAACATTCCCTCCGGACACTGCCAACGGATCACTAAAGGATAGAATGATTATATAATAAATTGGGAAAACACATATAATCACAACAACAGCCATTACAAACCATATAATAATATCAAAGGGTGAAAAATAGAGTTTCGAGCGGTTTTGTTTTAGTTTCACGGAATAGACCTACCTTTCTACTATTTCTATTGTTGCTTACCAAAGCGAAAAATCTGCTACTTTACTGCTAATTTTATTTGCAACAAAGGTTAAAATAAATCCTATTGCTGCCGTAAAAAGTCCAACCGCGGTAGTGTAGCTAAATTGGCCGTCATTAATTCCGACACGATAAATATAAGTGCCGATAACATCAGCTGTTTCGTAGGTTGCAGGTTTGTAAAGTAACAAAATTAGGTCGCTATTGGAAGCCAATATACCGCCCACAGAGAGAATAAGGTTGATAGCAATAATGTTTTTTAGCCCGGGCATGCTAATATGCAATATTTTTTGAAAGCGATTCGCACCGTCAATATCTGCCGCTTCATACAACTCTAAAGAAATCGAATTTAATGTAGAAATATATAATATACTGGCAAACCCAAAACTTTTCCAGATGTTTATAATAGTGTATATAAGAGCAAAAGAATCCTTGTCGTTAAGAAAAACATAAGCCTCTTGACCAAAAAGTGCACGCAGCTGGTTTGCTATTCCATCGGTATCTAGAAACGAAATTGCCATTCCTGCCACAACAACGGTTGAGATGAAGTACGGCATATAACTTGAGGTTTGAATTATCTTTTTAACACGTAGCTGTCGCACTTGATCTAACAATAAAGCAAAAACGATAGGTATCCAAAATCCAAATGTAATGTTTAAGAAACTTAACCATAAAGTGTTTCTCAATAATCTAAAAAAATAAGGTCCACTAATAAAATCTCGAAAATGCTGAAGTCCTACCCATTCAACCGAGTCGTCGAGGCTAAACATAGATCTTCCCGGAACATAGTCTTGAAATGCGATTATAACTCCGTACATTGGGATATAACAAAAAACAATAATCAAAACTATTACAGGCAGGGCAATTAAGTATAGATTAAGCGATTCTTTAAAGTCTTTGGTTTTGAAAACAGACTGTTTCACAAACTACTCCCTATTTTTATAAATGATAAAGATTAATGCAATAATGATAAAACTAACTTGCGAAGGTTGTAATATCGTTCCATAAATTCCATCGTTTGCGGCACTTCGTGCGGTTCCGACCACAGTTTTTCGGCAATGCCCACGATATTTTTGCGAATAGGTTCAATTTCTTGCTCATAAGTACATTCCCAAGCACAAAGTTGTGCACCGAGTAAATGTTGTTCATCACGTAGTACCAATGGTTTGTGATAAGCGGGGGAACATTCAATCCAGTTGGAAAAAGCTTTCGGGTTCCAATTATATATGTCCACTACCGGCCATGCAATATCAGGTGTAACATACAGCGGTTTCCAGGTAGCGTTTATAATGTCAAAACCGGCGTCCACCAAATCCTGTGCTTGATGGTAATAAGATTCAAACACCATAACAATGGTATTTTTGGAGATGTGTTCGGCCGCTTCTTTTGGAAAGCCTTCCCATACAATAGGACGTTTACCCTGTTCAATAACTTCGTTGGTCATCTTTGCTACAAAATGGCTGTAGAGCTCTTTTGTTGAAGCAATGCCATTGCGCTTACAGTATGATTGACATGTTTCACAGCTATCCCACTCACCTGTGGGCACCTCGTCTGCACCCAGATGAATATACGGTGATTGTGGGAATAAATCTATTACTTCACTAATCATTGTTCGGATAATTTCAAAGTTATCTAAAACATCGGTGCAAAGCGCATTTGTATGTTTCTGATGAGAACCATCATTTTTTAGTTGTTCAATTAGGTATTGGCTGTGTCCCGGCAGCTCAATTTCGGGAACTATACACACACCTTTGTCCTGAGCATATTCAATTAAATCTTTTATCTGCTCCTTAGTATAGCAATAATCCTGAGTTTTTCTTGTTTTTATTGCAGTAAGCGGTAGTGTAACAGCGACAGAATCGTTAAAATGAATTTGAAAGTAATTTAGTTTAAAGAGAAAACATAAATCAACAAATCGATACAGGGTTTCTATTGGATGAAATCGTCTTGCAACGTCAATCATTAACCCACGATAACCAAAATATGGTTTATCCTTTATGTTGCAGTGTATAATTTCAAGACTGTCTTGCTTTTGGCCTTTTTTCAACAACTGAACCAATGTAGCAAAGGCATAAATAAGTCCTTGTTTTTTACAAAAATGAACTTGTATATCTTTATCGCAACTAATGGTATATTCCTCTTCGTTGAGGCTGTCATCCTGTATAAGTACAATTCCATTTTCACCGTCTGTCAGAATAATATCATAGAGACTTGAAATGGTTTTTGCAAACGATTTAATTTCATTCTCATATTCTGTAAGAACAGTAATTTGTGTTGAAACAACTGTTACTTCGTCTGTGCTTTCATATGTCTGCGGCAAGGGAACAATCGGTATTTTTTTCTCAAATTGAAACATGTTATCTCTCCTCGATATTATTTTGAAGGGATATTAATGCATTAAAATAACGCTTACCTAGTGTATAAAGGGACGATCTGGAAAAATGAATAGTATCATCTATTCCAATAGCTTGCATGTTTGAACTTAAATCACTTGTTTCTACAAATGCACCATGTGTTGCACAAACTTTTCTAATAGCATCCACAACAGGCGTACATTTCTCAATGTTATCTTGCTTCCACTGATTTACAAAATCACCCGCTATAAACGGAAGTTTCGCATTTCCTAAAGATTCTTTGGTTAGCTCTACCAGCTTGTTTAGGTTTGCATAATGAGTTTCAGAGTCGACGTTATTATCAGCATCGGTTTCACCTTGATGCCACAGCAGTGCAATTACTCGATTGTTTTCGTTGAGTTGTATTACTGTATGAGTTAACTCAATCATTTTGCAGAATAAATCATCGCAAGGCCCCCAGCGATTATCAACAAAGCCTGTGCCACCAACTGCCGAACGTACGATGAGTATTTTTCTACCATCTTTAAGGCACCCACTTTTTTTATATTCTTTGGCAAAAGATAATGAGAAGTTGCTAACAATTTGATTTCCAAACACGAATTCTCTTGCTAACGAAATAGTAAAATCTGCATTCAGATAATATATATCTTCATCTACTTCATAGGGTGTGTCAACGTCTCCAAAACCAGAGCCTTCACTATTGGATTGACCTGCTTGAATAATGACATCGAATGTCTCCAAAGAAAAGTCTTTTAACACGATATCCCCTCTCATTATAAATAATTTTGTTGTAGCTGCTTCTTGTTGAGCTATTAATTATAGTATACTTCGAGTTTCAATATATTCAAGTTTGTCTTTTTTTCAAACTTTAATATTTTTATTTTTCACACTAATTACTGTAAAATAACACGTTTTTTTGAAAAAAAAGACCGTTTTGGAAAATACAAAACAAATCTTCTTTACTACAAACACGACTTTTTTATGCTTTTTTTATTAATTTCTTCATATGAAAGGAGCTGTCGCAAATGATTTTCATCATTTGCGACAGCTCCCAGCTTCAATTAATTATAGTATAATTAGTTACTCTGTTGCATATTCAACAGCAATTTCGTCCATTGCAACCATAACTTCTTCGGCTGTTTTCTGTCCGGCAATAAATTCCTGGAGTGGTACTGCATAGTCATCTTGAATACCGCCTGCATAATACGGGAAGAACCAACCCTGAATGTCGCCTCTATCCTTAAATTCGTTAAATCCGGCAAAAACACTTCCAAGCGTGGTATCATCTACCTCACTCTCAAAGGGTAGCATAAACTTAAAGTCTTCTACAAGAGATGTATGTGCGTCGGTGCTTTGTGCCATCCATGTTAGAAAACCTTTCAAAACATCGATATGCTCAGACTCGTTATAGATACACCAGCCGCCATCTGTGCCGTAAGGCACGATGTTAGTCTCCTCACTGTCATCCATTATAAAGCCAAAAGTTCCAATGTTCATGCCTGGGTTCATTTCATCAAGAGTAGGCTGAGTCCAAACACCATGGAAGGTTATTGCGGCTTGGCCGGTAGCAAAATTGCTTAAAGAATTGGTGTAATCCATTGCTACAAGGTTAGGCATACCGTAGTCGACGGTTAATTGTATTAAATCCATAGCCTTTTGGAAGGATTCGGGATGATCGGCATATGCTGTAGTGGAGCCTACACCCTGATAAAAGGCGGTCGGATCATCAATTGTTGAGGAGAACGCTGTTGAGAAGTAGTGCTGTCCTAAAATCCAGCCCTCTTTCCAACCGGTTACAAATGGAGTAATTCCGGCAGATTCAAGTTGCTCACAAACTGCCACAAGTTCTGTCATAGTGGTTGGAGCCGCTTCAATACCTGCCTGCTCGAATAGATCCTTGTTGTAGATAAAACCATAGGCTTCAACCGTTAGCGGCTGTGCATACAGCTGGCCGTCTAATCTAAACAGTTCATCGATGTTTGGAAGAAGATTTCCAACCCAAGGCTCATCCGAAAGATCAAGAAGGTACTCTCTCCATTCAGGAAGTCTCATAGCGCCAAGCGCAACAAGATCCGGGAATTCGTCTGCTGCCGCCCTTTGTTGAAGTGCTACATTTGAGTCTGAGCTACCGCCAACAGTTTCAACAATAAAGTTATAACCTTCAATTGTATCAGTATACATGTTGGCAAGATTTTGCATCTGATCAACTGTGTCTACTTTATACTGGAAGATATAAACGTCCTGCACATCTCCGGCAGGTTCTTCTTCAGCGGGTTCCTGTGTTTCAGTGTCCGCTACTGACTCTGCCGGTTCGGATGCCGGAGTTTCCGACGGACTGGTACAGCCGCTAAACAACATTGTTACAATAGCTATTATTAACAGCAATGCAACGGGCTTTGTTTTTTTCATAATAATTTCCTCCGTTATTTATCTTTTTAATCCTTTAAGGTTTTGCCCTTAAGGTGATTAACCTTTAACCGCTCCTGCGGCGACACCCTTAACAATGTATTTCTGGAAGATGAGGAAGATAATCAGTGCCGGAACTATCGCTAACATTATAGCTGCCATGGCAAGATCCCACTTCGAGTTGAACTGATCGAACAAAAAACTAATTGCAAGCGGGATGGTTCTTAATTCACGACGCTGTAGCATTATCAGTGGCAGTAGGTAGTCATTCCAGAACCACAGCGAATGAAGAACGCAAAGTGTTGCAGTTGTCGGCCCAAGCATAGGTAGTACTATCCTAAAGAACACCCCAAAGGTTGAAGCACCGTCAACATATGCAGCTTCCTCAACGTCTACCGGTATTGATTTAATAAATCCGTGGTAAAGAAAAACTGCAAACGGTGTTCCAAATCCGTAGTAACACATTATTAGTCCCGCCAATGTGTTATTTAAGCCTATAAAACTCCACACCTGAAGCTCGGATATCATTAATGCAGGAAAGGGAACAACCATAGCTGCTACTAAAACAGAGTATAGTATTTTATGAAAACGTGTTTTTCTTCTGGTAATCCAGTAGGCGGCCATGGAGCTAAGTATTATTTCGCCACCCATGCTGAAAACGGTTATTATTACAGAGTTTTTAAATGCAGAAATTAAATCAAGAACATTCCAAGCCTCAATATAATTTTCTACATTCGGCTGGGTAGACATACCAAACGGGTTCATAAATATTTCTTCAAACGTTTTGAAACTGTTTATCAAAACCATGTATATCGGTGTAACAAAGATAATGAAAATCGGAATTAAAATTAAATAGTAGATAATATTTTTATTATTTTTTTCAACTAAATTATGCATTATATTTCTACCTCCCTAGAAGAAGTTAATTTAGTTTGAATAATCGAAACTATTGCTATTACAATGAAGAACACCAGTGATTTTGCAATACCATATCCGTAGTTCGACCTAACAAATGCCTCTTGATAGATATCTAACGATACAGATACTGTAGAGTTAAAAGGACCTCCCTTGGTTAAAGACATATTAATGTCGAAGACGTTAAACGCAGCAGAGATTGCAAGGAATAAACAAATTGTTATTGAAGGCATTATAAGTGGTAGCTTGATTTTAAAGAAGTTTTGTATTGCATTTGCGCCGTCTATTGATGATGCCTCGGATAGTTCAGCCGGAATGTTCATTATACCGGCAATATATATCATCATTAAATATCCGGCCTGCTTCCATACACCAACCATGACTATGCCCCAAAACCCAGTTTCTGCCGTGGCTAACCAAGGAAGCGCAAAAAAACCTATACCGGTAAGTTCAGCAAGCATAGGGAAGCCCTCAATGAAGATAAACTGCCAAACAAATCCCAAAATAAAACCACTCATAACATGAGGATGAAAAAATGCAGCACGAAATATGTTTTTCCCTCTTATCGGCTGTGTAAGAAGTAACGCCATTAGTAGGCCAAGAACATTATTGATAATAACAATTGCAATCGCATAACGGAATATAAACGAAAATGCTTTAATAAACCCATCATCGGTCACCAAGCTAACAAAGTTTTCAAAGCCAATAAATTCAACGTTACTCGAAATTCCGTTCCATGAAGTAAAGGAATAAACAATGCTCATGATAAAAGGAATAATTATTACAACGCTAAAAAAGATAATGGTCGGCACCACAAAAACAATTTCATTAATAATATTCGCTAAAGTTTTTTCTTTAATTTTCATAATCAGCAAATCCTTTCTACTACCTTTATTGGGTTTAAAAGTATTTCGTTATGCAGTTTTTTAATAACCCAAAAATTTATTTGGTGAACTTTGAAACATATTTCATAATATCATCTGCTTCTTCAGGTGAGCTTGCATCGTTTACCAGTAAATTTAATCCACGTATTGATAGATTTTCAAGTAGTGGTTTTATTTGATTTTTGCTAATACCTATTGTTATGCCTTTTCCGGCATTTTGTATTCTTTTTAGCTCAGGTATAAATTCAGTTGCCGGAGGCTGCCCTGCTACCTGTACCCATTGAATCATGTCAATTCCGTCCACCGAAAGTATGCTATCGAGATGTCTTATCTGCTCCATGCCATCTAGGTGATAAATTGCATTAGTTAAAAAAGAACAGCTCTTTTTCAGCTCTTCTAAAATATAATTATCAAACATTTCAGAAGATATCATAACACTTAGGTCGCATTGAAGCTGTAAAAGTTGACCTTTAGACCACATATTCATCCAGCCGTGAAATCCGCCACCCTCGTTAACATGTTTAGTAGCATCAAAAAAAACAGCTGTCGACTTATCTAATACATCAACCAATTTTTTTGTAGCCTCTAACGTTGCATCCGGATCGCTTAATAAATCTATCAACAGCTCTTCGTTGCCTCTAAGCTGCGCAAGTGCATCGTAGGAACCGCAGTTGTCCGGCATTCCAACCATAATTTCACCCTTGCTTTTATCGGCAAGATATTTTAGTACTTCAAGCTCACGCAAAAATATTTTATTTGTTGAAGTATCAAAGGAGAAATCAAAATCATCGTAATCATCTAAAACAGGATGCATCCAAATAGTTTCATCAGAATATTCAATACAGGAGTCCGGGGCTAAATACTTTGCATGTCCTCCTGTTCCAAAATAAGGGAAAAAAGATGGTATTGCATCGCCGGCAAAATAAGTATTGTCGATTTGTTCCTTTAACCTTTTATAAACAATCTCCCCGTCGTTATACCAATGAAACAAATCTTCCTGAGATGTGGGGGCAACAATTTCACTGTTTTTAGTGTTAACAGTTAAAGATATACAGCATCGGTCTAACACTTCTCCATTTAGCGCATAATTAATTCTTTGTAGTATTTTGTCTCTACTTTCCTGCTTCATAATTTCTCCGAATCAATACGAAAAAGCAAATCTATTAAAATTATATCACCACATTTTCTACTTTTCTTTGCTTTTATTACTCTGATATTTGCACTTTTTATTGAAAAAAAATTATTTTTGTGGTAAAATCACAAATATAATTAGGTAATTTTGGAGAAAGCATGGAATACCAAGTTGATGTTATTAACGTTGAAAGCGATGATTTCCCATTTAATATATTCGATGGTGCCGGTTCTGTAAGCACCTATTTACATGCACACGACTGCCTTGAGTTAAATTATGTAATTTCCGGAACAGGACATTATATTATAGGAGAAAATACCTATTATCTCTCTCCTGGCGACTTTGTTGTTATTAACAATTGCGAATATCATATTGCAATCGACGAACAAGATTTACTCTTAAAGGTTATAGTTTTTCACCCTGAAATGGTTTGGCAGCATACAAACGCCATGGATTACAAATATCTTAAAACTTTTTTTGAATGGAAAAAGGACTTTAAACACCACTTTAAAAGCTCCACGCCTTTCGTAAAAAAAGCAAAGGAGCTGTTTTATGAGATGGAGGATGAATTTATTTCCAAAAAGGATGGATATCAGCTTATTATTAAAGCTATGTTATTAAATCTTCTCGCCCTTATGTATCGAGAGTTTGTTCTTTCAGAAGACACAGCAGAGGAAGCAATAAGGTTTCATAGGTACTACAATAAACTATTAAATGCTGTAACCTATATTGACAATCATTATTGTGAAAACATAGAATTAACCCATATGGCAGAACTGGCTCATCTTAGTCCTAATTATTTTTCAAAGTTATTTAACAATATCATGAATATGTCGCTAAGTCGGTATATAAATGAAAAAAGAATAGGTCACGCCTGCTTACTACTCACCACAACCGAAAAAAACATCTGTGAAATTGCATTAAACTCAGGTTATAACGATATTGCGCATTTTAATAAAACCTTTAAAGAGATAGTTAAAAGTTCACCATCACTGTATCGAAAAAGCAATAAGATATAACAAGCACAGCAACATTTAAGAAATAAATTTATTAAATTCATCAAAGGGTAGCGGTTTTGAGAAAACGAACCCCTGAATGTAGTCACTTCCGCATTCAATCAAAAAATCTTTAATTTCATCATTTTCCACACCTTCCATAATAACTTCAATGTCGGTGTCTAATGCCTTTACAGCTGTTAGGAACTTACGGAAAAAGTCTCGTCGTTCCTCATTTTGTGTTGAACTAATTACCAAACTTCGATCGAATTTAATCACCCTAATCGGTATGTTGAAAAACATACTAAAGTTTGAATATTCCACACCAAAATCGTCAAGTTCAAAAATAAAACCACGCTCGATAAATTCGTTCATTATCCTTAATGTGTTTTCTATATCGGTAGCAAAGGTGCGTTCGGTTAGCTCTATCTTAATCATTTCAGGTGATAGCCCATAACTCTTAACTATTTCATGAACTTCCTGGGCAGAGCCGTTTTTCATAAACATTACATATGGGAAGTTAATGGATATCGCCTTTAGCTTAATATCCTCGCCCATTGTATCAACAAGTTTTTTATAGTCAGCACATACCAACTCTAACATAGTTTTTGTTATTCTGATTATTAGACCGGTATCTTCGGCTATCGGAATAAACTCACCCGGTGAAATAAAATCGCCCTGCTCCGGTTTGAACCGAATGAGTGCCTCAGCAAGTGTAAAATCGTTATCTTGAACGGAAAATATCGGCTGATAATATGCATCAAAGCCATCGGTATCAAGTGCTGTTTTTATGCGCTCTATAACATAGTTGCGGTGTTTCATCTGTTCACAAATGCCCGGATCGTAAAAAAAGTTAATATTTCCTACACCTCTTTTTATCTGGGCAAGCGAATAATCAACAGACGAAATAATATCCTGTAGTTTCGTTCCAAACGTTGGATAGTCCACGCGAGCATAGATAAAATCTACATTTACATGTATTCCATCAACTTCATAGCTATGTCCAAGGTTGTCATGAATTTCTTCTGTTACATCTATATAGCGGCTATCTTGTTCCGGAATTAATACTGCAAATTCATCGCCTGAATATCTAAAAACAAGTTTATGCGGTAATGATACCCTTAACCTTAAGGCAATTTCTTCTAACAAAGCGTCACCGAACAATAGTCCATTTCGCTCGTTTATACCTTTAAAATTTCTAATACTAAACACAAATAGCGAGTAGGGCGTCTTTGTTCTGCACAATTTCGTCATTAAATTGGTTAGCGTGGCTCGGTTATATAGTTCTGTAAGTGCATCGGTATTGTGTGAAACGTTTTGAACATAGAACTGAATAATAAGAACACCTACAACACTTGCCAACCCCGAAAGTTGTAGCGGCGGGAAAAAAAGCTGGGTACAGAAAATTAAACTTGCTATAAAAAGATTTAAGCAAATTATTAACAGGCTTTTTCGGTGAGGTGTTTTAAAGTTAATAACGGTTAGGTAGATAACAAGTCCAAAATATAATAGAGCAATAACATAGGTGATTCTGAAATACTCACCTCTAATGTATCCTTCGGTGGGAGATATGGTGAAGATAAGTCGATGAATTGGGTTTGTTAAAATTATTACACAGTAGATTGCATAAGGTAGCCAAGCCCAAACATATTTTTTAAAAAAATTAATTTTATATGTTTTATGATATGTTAAGGTAATGCCATAGAATAAAGCTATAGGTGCAGCTATGGGCGAGGTTAAAAAATATAAATATTTTAGTAAATCTACGACCCATATAGGATAATTCATAAAGAAATCAGCTGTAATTAGCGAAGCTATTGTAACTACGATTGATGCAAGTGTAGCAAACTGCATCCATTTTAAGGCGCCATATCGAGTAGTGCCTTTACTCTGGTCGACATAGAAACTAAATGTAGCTAAACAAATGATGACTAATGAAGCATATTCGGCTGCTAAATTATAATAGGCCATAAAGAACTTACTCCATGTGAATTTTTAATTTTTTCTGATAAAAAAGAGCCAAGCTATATTTATCAATTATTTTCTGCTTTGCAAAATGTTTAAATAAGAGACCTGCCTTCCCAATCTTTATCAGGAGGGATGCCGATAATATCTGCAATTGTTGGAGCTATATCAACGATATTGGGTGTACAGTCCGAGCTATCATTGATGCTAAAGCGTTCGGAGATCATTATTATGGGAATTGTCATATCTTCGGGGCAGTCGCTGCCATGCCCTCTTAAATGTCCTCCATGGTCTGCCGTAATCATAATGCTGTAATTATCCGGTATATTGTTATATAATTTTTCAATACATTTAAAAGCATGATCGACCGCGCTTAAATACTCAGCACTTTCCCACCCTGAATGATGACCAACATGATCGGTACAGCCTAAATAGAGGAATACAAAGTCCGGCTCCTTTTGCGATATGCAATCGATAGCGGCCTCGGTTAACACATCATCGGTTTTGCCTTCAAGGTCAACCTCGGTAAATAAGCTATGCACTATTTTGCCGGGGCGTGCTAAATCTCTAAGCTCGTCCCAGTTATAAAACATTGCACTTGTTTTATCATGGTTAGCCAAACAGTCAAATAGCGATTTAACAGGGCGTACCATGGGTACATATGTGTTGGATAATATCCCGTGACGCACCGGTGGTACACTTAAAAAAAGTGACATATGGCAAGGAAGTGTAACGCTTGGCATAACCGTTTGTGCATTTAGTATTGCGCTATGATTTTTGACACATTTTTTAGCAAACTCATTTTCACAAGATAAAACACAGTCAGCCTTCATGCCATCCACAAGAATTAGAACAACTTTATTAGCCATGTTTCCCCTATCATATTAATCAATGTTAAACCAATGTAATGCCATTTTTAGTGTATATTTCTTTAACGGATTTTGATATTTCGTCATCGGATATTAAAGTATATCTGATAATTTCTTTATCCAGTGTAATGCTTGCGGTTTTTTCGAACTTGGTACTATCGGCCAGTATATAGGTAAGACTTGCTTTTTTAATTAGTTTCTTTTGCAGATCAATTATGTCGTAGTTAAAATCCTGGATTCCATATTCATAGGAAATCGCAGAAGGAAAAATAAAAGCTTTCTCAAACTGAAGATTGTCTAATGATAAAGAAGCAATAGCTCCATAAAACGCACGCTCAGCATCACGATATCTTCCCCCAGTTGAGATAACCTTAAACCCGTCATTCTGTGATAAAATATCTATCGCTTCTTTAGAGTAGGTTATTATGGTAAGCTCATTAAAACTATTTAATAGTGCATTTGCGAAGTTTGCAGAGGTGCTTCCCGAATCTACTGCAATGATATCATTTTCAGATATATATTTCATCGCCTTTTGTGATAAATTATCTTTATTTTTTTTATTTAACATCATTCGATTATTAAAAAGAGGAAATTCATTAGGCGAAGCGTTGGATATAGCTCCACCGTGAACTCTTCTTAGTCTGCCCTCTTTTTCTAATCGAAATAAATCTCGACGAACAGTTTCAAAAGAGACGTTTAGTGTTTCAATAAGCTCTGAAACGGTAACAGAATTTTCCGCCTTAATTTTATTTAATATATACGCGTAACGCTCATTTGGAAACATTACTCACACTCCTTTAATCCGATGTAACACCGGAAAGCTGAACGATCATACAATCACACAAAAACACACAAATATACCAATTTCATTATATGTTAATAAACAAGAAAAGTCAAGATAATAATTCAACTATAATCCATTACCAGAAAGTGTTTTTTACCCAAAAAATAAAATATACTAAAAAAGTATAAAATAACACTTGACAAACTCAATTGTTAATAGTATACTAAAATAGTAGAAATTAACAACCTGGAAAATCAATCCATGAGAATAACCCATGAAGCAGATTATGCCATTAGAATAATGTATCATCTAACCAAAGCTAAAAGGGTGGTATCCGCAAAGGAACTGTCTGAAAAAAGTGGTGTAACACTGAGGTTCACATTAAAAATCCTTAGAAAATTAAGTGCGGCAGGAGTTGTTAAATCATATAAAGGTGTAAACGGAGGATATGAACTTTGTATAGCATCGCAGAAATTAAGTTTTGGCAACGTGATTGAAATTATTGACGGTCCTATAAAAATTAATCACTGTCTCGGCGATGGATTTGGATGTACAAGGGTTGACAATAAGGAATGTTGCCCTATACGGCAAATATTTCAAAAGGTGAACGATACACTCAAGGAGGATTTATATAAAATCTTAATTGAAGATGTTGAGTAAATAAATAATTAACAATTAATCGGAGGAAAGAAAGATGAAAAAATTTGTATGTTCTGTATGTGGTTATGTACATGTTGGAGACAGTGCACCGGATTCATGTCCACAGTGTAAGGTGCCGTCTGAAAAATTTAACGAGCAAAATGATAACGAGCTTAACTGGGCAGCCGAGCATTTTGTAGGTGTTGCACAGGGCGCCAGCGAAGACATAATGGCCGACCTTCGCGCGAACTTTGAAGGTGAGTGCACCGAAGTTGGTATGTACTTAGCTATGAGCCGTGTAGCACACCGTGAGGGCTATCCCGAAATCGGACTTTACTGGGAAAAAGCTGCATTTGAAGAGGCAGAACATGCTTCTAAGTTCGCAGAATTACTTGGCGAGGTTCTTACCGATTCTACCAAGAAAAACCTTGAGCTACGCGTAGCTGCTGAGAATGGTGCAACAGCAGGCAAGTTTGATCTTGCAAAGCGTGCCAAGGCTGCAAACCTGGATGCAATTCATGACACAGTGCACGAAATGGCACGTGATGAAGCACGTCATGGCAAAGCTTTTGCCGGCCTTCTTGCAAGATATTTCGGATAATTTAATTAACCTAACAACCCCAAATCGTGCACTAGTTACGGTTTGGGGTTGTTTATTAATGCGACCTAGTGAATTTTCACTGTTATCGGCAATGATGATATGTGAAAAATAATGGTATTTTTTTGTTTATTATGTTAATTGATACCTTTACAAAACAATGGTAAAATGATATCGGTATAAAGAGTGTACTTTATTATTAGTAAAACAACAAAAGGAGAATGAATTATGCAACAGGGACCCAATTATCCACCACAACCAAACTTGTCTATATCACCATTAAGAACCGACAGAAATTTAGTTAAGATAATTTTACTTAGCATCATTACCTTGGGAATTTACGGAATTATTACCTTTTATGGAATAGTTACCGACCTAAACACAATAGCGGGAAGATATGACGGAAAACGCACCATGAATTTCCTGTTATTAATATTTATCATCGGACCGATTACCTTTGGTATCGGCTATATTGTTTGGTATCATAAAATCAGCAACAGAATCGGTGCTGAACTTACGAGAAGGAACGCAAACTACAGCTTTAGTGCTGCCGACTATTGGCTATGGAGCGTACTTGGTTCCTGTATTGTTGTAGGCCCGTTTATCTACCTGCATAAACTGCTAACCTCAATGAACAAGCTAAGTGAAAGCTACAATTATTACGGCTAATTAGCAAGTTTTTATAAGATTAGTATAAAATTTAATCATCAGGCACAGCTGTTCAATCGAGATTTTTTCATCGTTACCATGGATGCTTTCGAGCTGTTGCTTCGTCATTTCAACAACGGAAAACCTGTAAATCTTATCGGTTATTTCGGCATAATGCCGCGAGTCGCTTGCCGCATACATAAGGTAAGGAGAAACTATCGCCTCCGGCCAGCAGGATTTCACAGCCCTGCAAACCTTGTTCCACCCTTGTGAGTCAATGTCCGAAATGATGCAGGGGCCATTTCCTGTGATAACCTCAAATTCAACATTGTTGTTATTTACAACCTTTTTGAGGTGTTGCATCACCGTTTGTATTGTTTCACCGTTCATTATTCTTAGGTTAGCAGTTATTGAGGCTTTTGCCGGAATAACATTGTTGGCCTCACTACCGCTCATAACGGTAAAAGCACAGCTGGTTCTTAACAATGCATTTAGACTTCCACCAACCGAGCGTCCGAAAAGGTCAAGAAGTGGAGCAAATAGCCATAGATTTGCAAATATTATTTTAAACGCAAAGCTTGAATGCCTGCCAAGAGTATCAAACATGGATAGATTGGCCTTGTTCAGTTTGATATAAAAAGGATGTTTTTGTATTGCAGTTACCGCCTTTGCGAGCTCGGTTATCGGAGTCTTAACCGGCGGCGAGGAGGCATGTCCTCCATTTGATTTCACCGTCATTTTAATATTAACCTGTCCTTTTTCGGATATTCCGATAAGTGCGGTTTTTTTCTTAACACCGGGGAATATACCCGAAACAACCGCACCTCCCTCGTCCAACACAAGGGCAGGTTTTATTCCTTGTTGTTTTAAATATTCCACTACCGTCGGCTGTCCATTGCCGGCGATTTCTTCGTCTCCCGAAAAGGCAATGTAAACATCATTTTCCGGAATAAAACCCTCCGAAATAAGCTTGTCTGCAGCCTCCATTATAGAACATAAGGTTGCCTTTGTATCAAGCGTTCCTCTTCCGAATATATATCCATCTATGAGCTCGGCAGAAAAAGCATCACATGACCACTGCGGTTGCTGTACCGGAACAACATCGTAATGCGCCATTAAAACGGTTGGGTTTTCTGGGTTTTTACCGCACCAATGATAAAGTACAGCGGTTTTATCAAATCGCTGTCTTTTACAGTTTGCCGTGATATTTGGATAACGCTCGCTAAGAAGGCTTCTAAATTTTTTAAATTCGGAATAATCGCCCTCGTTATATACCGTTTTGCATCTGATCATATCACGAAAATTTTCAACTGCTTTTTCCTCATTAACTTCAGCAGAGATTTCATCTACACACATCTCGTTTAAAGGTGTAAACCTAAGTGCACGTACCAGTATCACAATAAAAATAGCCGTAAGTAGTGTTAACAGAATTAGCGCAGGTATCATAACTACTCCTTATTACAAAATACCTTTTTTATACATAAACCTTGCTGCTCCGATAGCTATTAGCGAGCCAACCGGAACAAAAACCGATACCGACGACGCAAGCGAGGGAACCGAGACGAATAAAATCACCATGAATATCATTGGAGCCATAGCAATCTTCCAGCTTTTAGAAATAAACACCACGGCAAGGCCACCGAATAACGACGGTAATATATTCTCAAATGCCGGTTGTAGTGCCGCAGATTGCAATATCGGCTCTAGCTGTGCGAGCAAAAGTACCCCGAGTGCCAGTATTATTGTTGTAGTAATGGAGGAAACTCCTATAGCTATGGTAGACACCACATCCGCTTCGGCAGAGCCCGGCTTTGCTTTGGCAGATTCCATCGCATTTAAGGATGCAGGTAGTTTTAGGTTGGTGAGGTTACCGGTAACAAATCCGAGATATGATCCGGAAGCTCCCAACATGGGAACATAGGTTATAACTTCGATAACAGCAACCGTCCAAAATATAGGTGCAACTCCTAAAAGGCCGGACAAAACCGTAGTTATCGGCGGCCATGCATTATAGGCAACACATATATAAATTGGCACAGATAAAATTAATAAAAAGGCCGCTGTCATCCATATTCTTCCGTAAAAGTGGGTTCCATCGTTATAACTATTATTTTTATTCATCGCACACTCCTTTAAGCCATAGCATTTACAGCGGCGGTAATGGGTATCGCAAGAAACATTGAGCCAATCATGCTTATCGGCATTGCAAAATCCCTTAGCCATTTAACATCATATTTTTTAACAAAGAAACCGCATACTACCATGATTAGAGATGAACTCAACATCACAAAAACCGGCACCCATCCAACCAGACCATCTCCAACACCTGAAAAAATCATACCAAGAAATGCCGAGATCATTCCAAGAAACAGTGCATCCATGAATATTGAGCCCCATTTTCCGTCTTTGTTTTTTAGCTTAATGATTCCGGATTCGATTTTTTTACCGAAAATTGGCACCAATACAAGGCTTGGAATTATTCCAAGCGTCATAACCCAGGCAATGGTAGAAAATACCGAAGGAGCGGTAACCGTCACGCTCATATCTGCCCCTGTAGCCGCGGCGGCGGCTGAGGCGGCAGGCAGTTCATAGGTTATAGCGCCTATAACCGAAAGGCGTAGCCAAGGCAAGGCAAAGCCTAAAAATTTTGAAAGAGAAAAAATCCCAAGTAAAATTGAGATTGCCGGCGCTATACTGAATACCGCAGACGACATAACCGTTCTTCTCATAGTTTTTGTAGAAATTCCGAGAGTTTTCCCCCTTCGCCATGCCCTTACTGTAAAAAATATAGACTGCGCAATAACAAACGTTATCACCAGTGCTACCAATACAAAAAGGTCAGGGTTGTTTACTGAAAAATCCATACAAACCTCCTCTTATCTATTAAAAAACTACTGTAATAAAGTTAACAAAATCGCCGCCAAGGGTTCTATTCCTCTTTGGAACGGTGTATCAAATATGCATCTATAAATCCATCGATTTCGCCATCTAAAACGGCTCCAACATTTCCCATTTCGTGGTTAGTACGATGGTCTTTAACAAGCGTATAGGGCATAAAAACGTAGCTACGAATTTGATGTCCCCAGGCAATTTCCTTTTGGTCACCCTTTATGTCATCTATCTTGTCGAGATGTTCCTGCTCTTTAATCTGAACCAGGCGACTTTTAAGCATCTGCATTGCAACGTCACGGTTTTGAAATTGGCTACGCTCATTCTGGCATGCAACCACAATGCCGGTAGGAAGATGGGTAATTCTCACCGCACTGTCGGTAGTGTTTACATGCTGACCTCCGGCACCCCCACTTCTAAAGGTATCAATCCTTAAATCTTCACTGCGTATCTCAATTTCGTCGCTGTTTTCTAACATCGGCATTACCTCAACCGAAGCAAAAGAGGTATGTCGGCGGCCGCTGCTATCAAAAGGAGATACTCTAACTAAACGGTGAACGCCGTTTTCGCTTTTTAAAAACCCAAATGCATTATCGCCCTCACAAAGGAAACTAACGCTTTTTATTCCCGCCTCATCGCCGGCAAGATAATCCAGCACCTTTAGTTTATAACCGCTCTTTTGGGCATAACGAGTGTGCATACGATACAACATCTCCACCCAGTCTTGTGCTTCAGTGCCACCGGCACCTGCATGATATGTGAGTATTGCACTGTTGGAATCGTAGGGTCCTTTTAACAATGTTAGCAATCTTAATTTAGAATATTCCTGCTGTAACACAGCAAGGTTTTCAGCAAATTCGGCATACACCTCCTGTGCAGCCTCTTCATCTTCCTCTTCCGAAGCCATGGTAAGCAGGGTCTCACAGTCATCATAGGCAACCTTTAGTGCATCGAATGATGTGATTTTTTCCTTGGCGCTTCGCATCTCGGCAAATACAGCCTCGCTTTTTTTGCGGTCATCATAAAAGCCTGGTTGCATCGTCTGCTCTTCCAGTTCCTGCATACGAAGCCTTAACCTATCTAATTCCAAGGTGTTAGACAGGTCGTTTAACTGTGGTATAAGTGCTTCAAGTTCTCTTTTTTGTTCATCAAATATAAACATACATCCTCGCATTATTTTTCTACCAATAGGTAGTTAGTTATTAATTTACTATTTCATTGCCATCTTAATCAACATCGATTTAAGTCTAATAAAAATGGTGAGCAAAAACCCTGCTTTAAGTTTTAGCAAAGTGTGGGTTACCCTTGATGACCAAAGCCCCATTGCCGCAGAAGATTTTGATGTTACTTCTAACACGCCCTTCAGCTTAGTATCATTTTTTATAAGACTGCAAATTGCTCGGTAATGCTGAGAAAAGTTATAGTCTAAATTTACATTATTAAGGCTGTAAAACTTAATAACAGCTGCATCTTTAATTATAACCTCTCCTTCGATATCATATCGAAAATCGTACTGCATTTTCTCAAAAAATTCATTTCGAATTTTATATATATCAAACTGTCTTTCTTCGAGGTCGTCATAAAATTTTGCCGTTGCATTGTCGCTCACAACTTTTATGTAGTTATAAAATACTTTATCAATGGTAACAATATAAGGGTTTTTAAGCAGGCATCTAATCATATAGTCGCTATCCTCGCCTATCTTGACACCAACCTCAAAACTGAGTTCGTTTTCAAGTAAAAAAGAACGTCTAAACACCTTATTCCAAACGATAAATGCATTCCATGTGAGGTAAAAGTCTTTAAAATTTTGCTCGTCTGTAATTTCCGAGGCTGTACAGGAGAAATGTTTCGTTACAACTTCTGAAACATTTTTCCCCGATATTATTCTGTACCCAAAGCTCACGATATCTACATTATCATTAAAGTAGGCTACTGCACTGGATATAGTATCTATCTCTATGGTATCGTCTGCATCAATCATAGAAATAAGTTCACCCGTAGAGTTTAAAATAGCTGTATTACGTGCTGCAGAAACTCCGGAGTTTTTTTGGTGTACAACCTTAACCCTATCGTCTTTTTTCGCCCAAGAATCACATATTCGGGGACTATCATCCGTACTTCCATCATTAACCAGTACTATCTCAATGTTTGTGTAGCTCTGATTAGTTAGGCTTAGTAAACACCCATCAAGAAATTTTGCGGCATTATAAACCGGAACAATGATGGACACCTTCGGCATAACCACCTCTTTACATTTAATTACCGGATAATTATACCATATGCATGAAATGAGGTCAAGTTCCATTAACTAACAGCTCAGCTAGTGCTATGGCTGAAAATTGAGCGGCATTTTTCGCCTCCTCTAAAGTGTTGGCATGGCCGCCTACTTCCAACAGTAATGCTCCGGTAGAGAGCTGTTGGTTATAATTTCGATAATCAAACAATATGGGACGAGTTAATCCCTCATAGCTACTCTCCATTGCCGATTGAAATGCGCCCGCAAACTTCAAATTTTCAAGATAGTTAGGCATACCCATTCCACCATCATCGGCTCCTGAAATAAGCATCACCTGCGCAGTTTTTTTGCCTTCAATCATAACTACCGGCTTTATTCTTGTTCCATCGGCCTGCTCTAAGGCATCACGATGAACGTCTATAACCACCTTTATTGAAGGGTATTCCTCGAGATATTCGCTTACTGTTTTTTTAGAAGAATCGTAGCTTCCGTTATAAGAGTATTGGTCATGCATGCTTTTATCATGCAATGTGTTTATTCCTGCATCGTTTAATGTGTCTACAATCACCTCTCCAACCGCAATCATATTTTCGCTTGGATCGCTGCTTCTACTCGGCACAGCAGGGTCGTAATAACCAACATCGTTTGGCTCATAACTCTCGGTAGCATGGGTGTGGTAAATTAACACCTGCGGTTCGCTGGAATACGGCTCAACTATAAAGGAAAATGGTTCCTGTGCCGTTGATAAAACATCTGAGTTTGGTAGCTGTGTCAGGTTAAGTATGTAGCCACCCTCGGTAAGCCCTATGCTTCGATTATCGTAGGTTGACTTTAACGTCTGCTGTGAAATCAGACCCATTGCGTCCGGAACCTCAACAACCGCATCTATAGGAAACACATCTTCCGGTTCCTCGTAAATTGATGGTATAGACTGCCAAAACCCCTTCGGTGTTGTGTTCACCGTAGGGGTAATAATTGTGGGGTCGGTTATATAGTTGCCCGAAACCGGCATAGAAAATAGCATGGCTACCAGATTTGCAACTGCCGCTATAATAATAAGCAGTGCCGTGGGTAGCCATACCTGACGAAGTAATCGAATTCGACGTAATCTTCTTTTGAATCTCAGCACATTTAACCTCTTGCATATACTTTTTATATATAAATGTATATGCGTTTTGGTTAAAAAAAGAACAGCTATTTAAGCCAAAGCTTTGGCTTAAAATTACGATTTAGTTATCTTGTAGTTTCTTGATATATAGGGAATCTCTTCTATTCCTTCCTGCATGTTAAGAAAAAGTGAGAGGTAAAAAAAGTAGTTAGACATTATCCCCAAAATGTCATGCAGCAGCGACGGAACAGGATTACCGAGGCGCTCCTGATCGTAGGCAAGTCGAGAAAGAGCCTTGAAATTATTTCTGATAATGTGAGAAAAGGTTGCAGGACCTGAACCATAGGGAAGAACAAACATCTCGCACCGCCCCTTGGTTTGCTCTTTAAGTTTTTTAGCTGCTTCCTTAATTCTGCAAAACTCATCTTCAGACACGCTTAAAAATGTTCTTAAAGTTGGGTTTAAATGGTAAAGAGTTTCAGCAATAAACCGAAGTTCATCGTTTAAATTCTTTTCTTCTATCATGCTTGCAAGATATCCTATCTTGCTAACAACTTCATCGCTCATTATTTCAAAATCACAGGCAACGGACTTTGTCTTGTCCTCGGATAAAAAAGGGTATGCTTCATATTCACTTCGATACATTTAGTCTCTCCATCGGTTTATTAAGTTCGGTTAGGTATTCTACAACATCAAAGCTGTATGTAGAAAAAAGATCCTCTCGTGTGGCCTCTGAATGCCTTGAATTAAAAACTATTTCACCATTTTTCATAAACAGTCCGTGCTCAAAAAAGTTTAGTGCGAGATTAACATCATGTAACACCCCTATAACCGAATGTTTTTTATCCCGTGTCCACTCCTTTAAAAAACCAAACAGCTCCATCTGGCTCTTTAAATCAAGATGGTTTGACGGCTCGTCCAGCAAGATTATTTGCGGTTCCTGCGCAAGCGCTCTTGCAAGCAAAACTTTTTGAAGCTGCCCACCTGAAAGAGTTTGGATATCGCGATCTTTAAGTTCAGCAATCCCCACCTTTTCAAGGCAGTACATAACGTAGTCGGCATGCGATTTATCAGGACGGGTAAAAACCCCTTTTGGTAGCATTACATAGCGACCCAGCATTACCGTATCAAAAACTGAATAGGAAAAGTAAACAGCAGATTGTTGAGACAGCATTGCAACAGTTTTCCCTATCTCGGAAGGCTTAGTGTTTTTTATCTCACTGTCATTAAGAGTTATACTGCCACTATAAGGTAGTAGCCCGCTTATAGCTTTTAACAAAGTAGTTTTTCCGCATCCGTTTGACCCGATAATACAAAGACTTTCTCCCTCACTAAGGGAAAAACTCATGTCCTTGATTACCAAATTATCGTCATAGCCACAGCTAATGTTCGTTACCTTGAGCATATTAACGTTTCCTTTGCTTTTTAAAAAAGATATACATAAAGAACGGTGCGCCGATAAGTGCTGTCACCGCACCTACCGGTAGATCGATGGGGTTGAGTACTATTCTTGCAATTATGTCGGCAACAACCATAAAAATACCACCGAATAACGCCGACATGGGCAGAACCCATACATGACGAGCTCCAAACATTTTGCGAACCACGTGCGGTGCTATTAAATCGATAAATCCAATAACACCGACAAAGGACATTGCACTGCCGGTAAGCGCTGCCGCAACCAGTAGCAACAGCCATTTATTTTGTTTAACATTTAGACCCATAGAAAACGCTTGGGTCTCGCCGAAGGACATCATATCAAGTTCTCTTGAACGGGTAACAAGAACAAAAATTCCTACTGCCGACAATACGGTGATAATAAATAATTCTATCGGCTGATTGCCGGAAAAGCTGCCCATCTGCCAATAAATGAGCCGTTGCATGTTATCTCGATAGCTGGCATTTAATACCGTTATTAAAGCATTTAAAAACAGTGATATAACCATGCCCACCAACACTATTGTATAGTTTTGCATATTTCGATCAAGTTTAGCAGCAAATAACACTGCAACAATTACCGTTAGTATGCCGCAGGTCATACCCACAAACGGAATGGTTAATATTGAAAAAAAACTAAGCCCCAAAAGCATAGTAATTCCGGCGCCCAACGAAGCACCGGAGGAAACGCCAAGGGTATAGGATGAGGCTAACGGATTTTGCAATACCGACTGCATAGTGCTACCCGAAACCGCAAGAGCAGAACCAACAACAAACGCCATAAGAGTTCGAACAGTTCTAAGGTTCCAAACAATACTTATTTCGGTTTCAGTTATTCCCTCGAAAGGTGCAACACCAAACAGTTTATGCGCCATAATGCCGGCAACCTCCCAGGGTGGAATAAACACAGAGCCTATTCCAATCCCAAGAATGATTACCAACATTGACAATAGTATCGATAAAACTGCTTTAAAGCGTAACGACATTATGTATACTCACCGGTTTATCTATTCTGCGTATATTTCGGGGTACATCTGTACCGCCATTTCCTGTAGACCCTTAACAATGTTATGGTTTGGCAGTGAAGTAGCGTTGTTGTCTACTGCATATACCTCACCGTTTGCAACTGCGGTTACAACATCCCAACCATTTCTTGCAAGAATTTCATCAATCGGTGCATCAAGATAGTTGACATTGGTAAAAATAACATCGGGATTAGCAGAAAGTAGTTGCTCTTCTGAAACCGCTATCCAGGATTCTTGGTCGGCAAGCACGTTAACTCCGCCAACAATCTCAATCATTTCGTTAAGAAAAGTTCCGCTTCCGGTGCTGTACATATCCGGTGCAGGGGATATTTCCATGTATACAGTTTTCTTCTCGGTTATTTCAGCCGACTTGGCACGAAACTCTTCTATGGCAGTATTTAAGCTGCTGTTCATGGCCGCTGCCTCATCTTCAGCGTTGAGAAGCGTTCCAAGGAATGCAATATCCTCATTTATTTCGGCAATGCTATTTGCGGTAGGAAATGTGGCAATGGTAGTGCCTGAATCTCTTAGAACCGTAAAGGGGTCGGAACCGCCTGCTGCAGTAATGTTGGTTGCGAGTATAAGGTCAGGCTCTAAGGCAACAATTGCTTCCATTTCAGGGCTCATCATATCGAACCTCATAACGTCTTCAGAAAGTCCCTGAGCCATATCAAAGTTGGTTATCGCAACAATTTTATCGGCAAAACCGAGGTCGATAAGTTTTTCGGTAAGTGACGGTGCGTAGGAAACAATTTTTGTATATTCCTCTTTAATTTCTATGGGATTTCCCGCTCTATCGGTAACTTCGGTTGTTGCGGAAGGTTCTTCCTCCTCAACTTCTTCCTCGGCTTCCTCCTCGGCAGGTGTAGATGTAACGGCTTCTGAAACCGAAGTCGGCTCAGACTCTACCGCGGCAGTTTCAGAACAACCAACAGTAAACAATACCATAGTAATTGTTAATAATAACGCTAAAATTCTTTTCATCTGTACTCCTCTTTATTTCGATTAAATACAACAAAACCCAACCGTTAAGGCTGGGTTTTATAATGCATTTTTCGCAATACGCATTACAATAATGCGCACAAATATACATCCTTACCGCAACCTCATCATCCTGTGAGGATTGTTGTTACAACAAAGGCAGGTTTTCCGACTTAATGTCAACAGGCTTAGCCTTCCCAATTATCTCAGTGGCAAATATAAGCTGTTATAGACCTTATCACGGCAACAGGTATTGTTTCGGACTTACACCGAATTCCCTTTTAAAACTTCTGTTAAAACAGACGTTCACCTTTCGTTTGCTTATTATATATTATTAATATCCTTATGTCAAGCTTTAATTAAAATTCTTTTGGTAATGCATCGTAATATACCGTATCCAGAGTTAGCCCTTTAGATTTTGCGGTAGTTCCTCGATGAGATCTATCCCTTTTTTCAATCAAGTCCGGAATACAATTCGGCGACATTCTGCCGGCGCCTATCTCTATCAAGGTTCCGGTCATTACCCTTACCATCTTATAGAGAAAACCATCGGCAACAACCGAAAAGTTAATAACGTCTCCCTCAGCCCACACCCTGCTGTCATAAACAGTTCTAACGGTATCTGCCGGTATTCCCTCGGGACTTTTACCGCAAAAGCTTCTAAAATCCTGCTTGCCTTTATAATCCTTTACAGCTGCAATCATCGCTTCAACATTTAACGGTTCGGGATAGTGGGCAACATATCGAGAGCTAAACGGATCCTGAACTCTGCCGTTGCAAATTCTATATACGTATTTCTTGGCTATGGCATGATATCTTGCATGAAAATCTTCCGCAACCTCTTCGGAGGACATAATTCGAACATCTCCGGGTAAAAATCGATTAAGCGCTACCGCAATTCGGTAGGGCTTTATATATTTTGTGGCGTGAAAATTAGCTACATATCCCTTTGCATGAACGCCGGCATCGGTTCTTGAACAACCAACAAGCGGTAATCGCTCACCGTATATTTTTTCGATAGCATCCTGAACAACCGAACATACCGCAACAGCATTATGTTGAACCTGAAATCCGTGATATCTCGTTCCGAGGTATGCTATCACTATCTTTATATTCATCGCTTTTCTTCTCGAACTTCAAGGCCTCGATTAATGCAGGCGTCGCACCCATCCTTGATTATTTCTGATAGATTAACACGCTTAAAATGGTCTATAGTCTGGGCTGTGAGGCCGCCCGGAGTACATACTCCGTCTATGAGTTGATCGGCCGTTTTGTCGCTTTGCATTAACAGCTCGGCGCTACCCTTAAAGCTCTGCGCTGTAAGTTTTAGGGCAGTGTTGTAATCAACTCCTCTGGCCGCAACAGCCTTTGCAATGCTATCAATGAAATAATATACATATGCCGGAGTAGAGCCGTTTGCCGGAACCACCGAAAAAAGCGCTTCCTCATCTACCCGAGCAACGATACCCATAGTTGCAAAGAGGCTTTCTACCATAGCAAACCGTTCCTCGCTCACTCCTTTACTCCGCGCCATGGCGGTTGCACCCATGCCGATTAAAAGTGGCGTGTTCGGCATTACGCATACAACCTCGGTATGTTCTCCAAGATGCTTTTTTATATAGCTTGAATCTATTCCGGCAGCTATAGAAATAATAAGCTGACTATACGAAGGAGTAAAAAGAGCTAAATCAGGTAAAAGAGAGCTAAATACCTGAGGTGGAACTGCGAGCAGAAGAATATCAGCACTTGTTCTCAAATGTTCATAATCTCGTGCGATGCAATATCCATCCTTTTTAAACTCTTCAACCAAGTTATTACTTTTATCAAAAAGCAATAATTCCTCTTTTTTAAGCACACCACTATTAACAGCACCTTTAATAATTGCGCCGCCCATATGCCCTATGCCTATCACACCAAGCTTAAACATAATTTATCCCGCCATCGAAAGTATCGTAAACAGTGTTCCGCCAACCATACTAACCACCATTAATATTGCAAGTACTAACGCTATAATTTTTTTCATTTTCAATTTGTATTCCCTCTGTTTATTATTAATCCGAATTCCAACGATAGCCGTAACCCCAGACTGTAAGTATGTGCTTAGGCTCGGAGGGGTTTTCCTCTATCTTCATTCTTAATCGACGGATGTTTACATCCACAATTTTTACATCTCCGTAATAGTTATCGCCCCAGACGCCCTTTAGTATCTGTTCCCTAACCATGGCAACATTTGGGTTTTTAAAAAACAACATCATAATACCATATTCTACCTGGGTAAGGTCGATTGGTTGTTCGTTTTTATAAAGAAGGTGACTGGAGGGACAAAGTTCAAAGACTCCGGCAATCAGCTTGCCATCTTCCTCGGGTATTGCCTCTTCTGCACGTTCAACGCGGCGACATAATGCCTCCACCCTTGCTAACAGAAGTGCTACCGAGAATGGCTTTGTTATATAATCATCGGCACCTATGGAAAGCCCTGCAATCTTGTCCGACTCCTGTGTTTTTGCCGAGAGAATAATAATACCAATATTGTGGTCATCTTTACGGATTATTTCACAAAGTGAAAATCCGTTCATGCGTGGAAGCATAACGTCCAGAATAGCAACGTCAAACTTCTGTGTGCTCTGCTCAAAATGTTCAAGTGCCTGCTCCGCTGTAGCGGCTTCTACTACTTCATATCCGGCAACAGAAAGGTTTAGTGCAAGCATCTCACGGATGGAGGTTTCATCCTCTACTACTAATATCCTTTTCATAGTACTCCTTTGACTATAAGTTTACTTCATCAATACATCTGCTGAATTCCATCTTTTAAAAAGGAAAGTTCATAATCGGTTAGGGATTCATAGGTCGTAAGAAAAACTCTAAAGCTACCGAGTAGCATAACCTGCTGACTATTTCCTTCCGGAAAACTGATTTCTTCATTGCTCTCGGTAATATCAACAGAAAATAATGCTACGGTTTGGTCGGTGTTAAAAGCGGTAAATCCATCACCACGCTGCACAAAGGTAATGTCGTTATACCAGTGAGGAGGGATTAATACTAAAAAAGCAAGTCGTGAGTTTACTAAACCTATATATTTAGGGCTCTGTTGATCGGTGGTAATATCATAATAAGCAACCATGAAATACCCACTACCCTCTAAACCCTCGGAAGGAGATAATACTGTGGGTTGCTCCACCACTCCGTCTCCATCAATGTCGGAAGATAGCAACAGCGCTGTATTGTGGGTCAGAAGGGCCTGGTTTTCTAAAAGACTTTGCAATTTTCCATCGTTAAAATAAACCATGTCGGAGGTGAAATTATTGTTTTGATCAATTCCATCAATTGCGATAAACTTATCATTGCCGTGAACCGAAAGACTTAGCTGTTTTGCCTCCATTATATTTGAGTTTGGCTCACCGTAATACAGCTGAAACGGCGTGCCGCTTGCAAAGGAGATTATACGTAGATTTAAAGCCCCTTCACGGGTTGAAGGAAGTGCAAAAATCAACTCCTCCTCTTCACCATCAACAATATCGGCGCTTAACATAGCCCTGTAATCCTGAGCAAATACCGATTCAATTTCCTGATTTTCAACGTTGTAGCTATATAATGCAAGATATCGTTCATTTGAGGTAACCCCGGAATAGCTAACCATCAGGTAGGTCTCACTATCCTGTTCGAGATAAGAAAACTCAACACTCTCAACATCGTTGCCAAGTCCGCTTAATGCAGAATGAACGGTGAGAATTTCATCCGATTCGCGTAGCAAGGCAATATTAATATCTGTGCCGGAATTGGTGTTGCTGTAAAAAGTGATAATTGATTGCTCGCCCGAAAAACTACCATCGTCGATAATTAATGCACCGGTATCTGCACCTTCAACCGGTGCTATAATAACAGCTTGGTCGCCGGAATAGCTCTTTATCGCATCGAATACAGCCCCCTGAAGCTCGGTAGGCTGCGGGGCAACCAGCAGTTCTTCAACGTTGGTAACATCTATATTAGAAACGCACCCCGTAAGCAAAAACATTGCAATAAACACAATTATCATTCTTTTCATAACAAATATTATACCATTACTGCTACGTTATTGCAAGCGAAAAACTTGTGAAAAGTAGGTAGATCACGAACTGCATGCAAAATTGTATGTCTATATGCAAAAATGCAAACATGCTGTTAACATCGTGCTAACAGTATGTTTGCATTTTTTAACAAAGTAAAGTAAAGTAAAGTAAAGAATAGACAGGGTGGGGTAAAACGAACTAATTATTCGATTTAGATGGAGTTATATTGGTTGAATTTATACTTATGGGTACTTCCGGCATTAGCTCTGACGAGATAATATTTAGCATTTCTTCAAACTTTTTAATATCTTCTTTTGGAAACCGCTCCTCTATTCTTTGCATCACGCTGGATAAATAGTTATAGCTAATATTATAATATTCAAAGTATTTATCGGTGGGAGTAATGTGAAATTCCCGTCTGTCGGTTTTGGATTGCTCTTTTTTTAGATATCCTTTAGAAATAAGATTATTTATTTTATAGGCAGCGTTCGGAGGTGAAATCTGCATGAATTTAGCAAATTCGTTAACCGTTGGAACCGATAGCGTATGAATAATCTCCATGCAAAAGGTTTCCACCATTGTGAGTGTTGCTTCACGGTCGCTAAACCGCTTAAACACCATCTGGTAAAAATGCAATTTAAACTTAGCATATACTTCAGAAAAAGCAATCTGCAACATGGATTAAGCCTCCCTTGTATTACTGTCGATTTCTGAGTTATCTATTGCAAAGGTTAGCTCTGCGGTAACCGCAACCTCTCCGTTTACCGTAGCAACAGCTTCACCTACACCTACAGGGCCACGACGGCGGATTATTTTACAGCTTAAGGTTAGCACATCTCCCGGAACAACCTGCCGACGAAATCTTGCATTTTTTATTCCACCAAATAATGCTATCTTGCCCTTATTCTCCGGCTCACTTAATATAGCAACAGCGCCTGTCTGGGCGAGCGCTTCTATTATCAGAACCCCCGGCATAACCGGTTTTTGAGGAAAGTGACCATTAAAAAACTCCTCGTTTGCCGTTACACATTTTATTGCAACAGCACTCTCACCCACAACCATTTCGGTTATTCTGTCGATTAACAAAAATGGATAACGATGGGGAATTATCTCCTTAATTTGTTCTATATTCAGCATTCTTCATACCTCTTTAAAATTATGCTTGCATTGTGTCCTCCAAAACCAAGCGAGTTAGACATGCCGTAAACAAGGTCGACATGTTTTCCCACATTTGGTGTAACATCCAGGTCACATTCGGGGTCGGCTACCTTATAGCCTATTGTAGGGGTAACATAGCCTTCTTGTAGGGTAAGCATGGTGATAATGCCCTCAACCGCTCCGGCGGCACCAAGAAGATGTCCTGTCATGGATTTGCTTGAAGTTATAGATATTTTATATGCATGTTCTGCAAAGGCTAACTTAATCGCATTAGACTCGGCAGCATCGTTTAATGGGGTTGATGTTCCGTGGGTGTTAATATATCCAACATCCTCCATGTTTATTCCTGCTGACTCTACAGCCATTTTCATGGCGTGTGCGGCACCTTCTCCGTTCGGCAAAGGCGCAGTTATGTGATGAGCATCGCAGCTTACCCCGTATCCCACAACTTCACCTAAAATTTTAGCTCCTCTTGCAGTAGCATGCTCAAGTTCTTCCAGTATAAGAGCACCGCTGCCCTCACCCATAACAAAGCCGGAACGCTCGCCATCAAAGGGTATGGAGGCTCTTGTTACATCATCAGACAGGCTAAGCGCTTTTAAAGATGTAAATCCACCTACTCCGAAAGGAGTGATACTTGCTTCACTTCCGCCACACAGAACCACCTCGGCATACCCGTCGGCAATATATCGCATGGCATCACCGATGGCGTTGGTTGCGGAGGCACATGCAGTAACAGGACAGGTGCAAAGACCTTTAAAACCCTGTGTAATAGCAACATTACCTGCGGGCATGTTCGCAATACTCATGGGAATAAAGAAGGGAGAAACGCGGTCGTACCCTTTTTCTTCACCCTTAACACACTCTTTTTGAATTGTGTCAAGCCCACCTATTCCGGTAGCAAATATTACAGCGCACCGATAGGGATCTTCTTTTGTGACATCTATTCCGCTATCCTCAACCGCCTGTTTTGCAGCGGCAATAGCAAACTGCGAGCATCGGTCGATGCGTCGAGATTCTTTTTTATCCATGTATAGCTCAGGATTAAAATCCTTTACCTCTGCGGCAAGTTTAACCTTTTGGTTAGAGCAGTCGTAACTCTCAATCGGTGATATTCCGCAAACGCCGTTTTTAGCGTTTTCCCAAAGTAGCTGTGTGTTTTTTCCAAGCGGAGTAATACTTCCTACTCCGGTAATTACAACTCTACGACGATTCATATTTCCTCCCATAGTCTTCTAATAAATTAAATACCCATACCGCCATCTACATAAAGAGTTTGTCCCGTTATATAGCTTGAAGCAGGTGAAGCGAAAAAGGCAACAGCATTTGCAATGTCCTCGGTACTACCAAGCCGACTCACCGGAATAGTGGCCTTAATTTGTTCCTTAACTGTATCCGATAAAACTTCGGTCATATCGGTTTCGATGTATCCGGGAGCAACAACATTAACGGTAACTCCTTTAGTAGCAAACTCCTTTGCCATCGACATGGAAAACCCAACAATACCTGCTTTGCTTGCGGCATAGTTGCATTGGCCTGCGTTTCCGTGACCACCAACGACGCTACCGATATTAATTATCCGCCCAAACTTTTGTTTCATCATAGGGCGGCAGGCAATTTTAGTGCATAAAAAAGCGCCTTTAAGGTTGGTGTTTATAACCATGTCGAAATCTTCTTCACTCATGCGCATTATTAAATTATCACGTGTAACACCGGCATTATTTACCAATATGTCGATACTGCCAAACTCGGAAA
The DNA here is from genome assembly GCA_964368815.1 of uncultured Oscillospiraceae bacterium. Classification (GTDB taxonomy): domain Bacteria; phylum Bacillota; class Clostridia; order Oscillospirales; family Ruminococcaceae; genus CAYJBH01. The sequence continues at coordinate 142,767 of CAYJDA010000002.1, read as the reverse complement.
TGCATTTTTCTATCAACTCGGTAGCCTGAGCTGCTACCGAAACATCTGCCTTTAAAGTTATAGCTTTAACACCTTTTGCCCTGCAAAGTTCAGCGGTTTTTTCAGCCGATTCACTGTTTCCGGCATAATTAATAACTACATTTGCTCCAAGCGATGCAAGCTGTAAGCATATTCCGCTTCCAATACCGCGTCCGCCACCGGTTACTACCGCATTTTTTCCTGTTAGCATTACTGCTCCTCCTTAAATATTGCTATAACCTTTTCTAAATCTTCAGCAGAGTCTATAGAATAGCACTCCACGCCGGGAGCTGTTTTTTTAACAAAGCCTGAAAGCGCCTTGCCCGGACCTATCTCGATAAATCTCTCAATTCCGTCCGATACCATATTTTCAATTATATCCTGCATGAATACACTGCTCATAACCTGCTGTTGTAACACATCTTTTAAACTATCGCCAACCGATATCGGTTTAGCGGTTAGGTTGTGGTAAACCGGTATTTTAGCATCACTAAATTCGATGTTAATAAAATAATTTTCAAGCTGTTTTGCCGCCGGTGCCATTAATTTAGTGTGAAATGCACCGCTCACATTTAATGGTAAGCAACGTTTTGCTCCTGCTTCTTTAGCAAGCTCCCCTGCTTTATCAACAGCCTCAGCTTTTCCGGCAATAACCAGCTGGCCGGGACAATTATAATTAGCTATGCTAACCTCTTTAACCTCGTTACAGATATCCGATAGCTTATCTCTATTTAAACCCAACACTGCCGACATACCACATTTAATTCCATCGCATGCCGTTTCCATAGCCTTCGCCCTAAAGCTCATTAATGGAATTAAGGTTTCTAAATTCATACAGCCGGCCGCATAAAGTGCTGAATACTCACCAAGACTCAGTCCTGCCAAAGCCAAAGGTTTAATGTCGTTTTCATAAAGTATCTCGGTAACTCCTGCAGCAAACACCGCCATACACGGTTGAGTATAAAGGGTTCGCGATAGCTTCTCTTCGGGACCTTCTTTAAACAGCTGCAACAGCTCAAAATCAAGTAGTGTTTGTGCCTTGTTAACAGTTTTAGCAAAGGTTGGGTATTTCTCATATAAATCAACACCCATTCCGACATGTTGGCTGCCTTGACCCGCATATAAAAAAGCCGTATTTTTCATTAGTTACTTTCCTCAATGGTAAGATTAGCTGCAACACGCTTAGCTTCTTCAAACATTTCTTCAAATATGGCTCGCAGTGGTCGTATTTCGGTAAGCTGCCCTGCTGTTTGTCCCGCCATTAGGCTGCCTGTTGCTGTATCCCCGTCAAAAACCGAGCGTCTTAGGCTTCCAAGCGTAAAGTGTTCTAACTCCATGAGAGTAGCACCCTCTTTTTCCTTCTGGATATATGCTTTAGACATTTGGTTTTTAATAATGCGAACCGGTGCGCCTATACTTCTTCCGGTTACAACGGTATCACTACCCTTAGCCTTAATAACCGCCTGTTTATAATTGTCGTGTATCGGGCACTCAACGCTGGTAAGAAGGCAGGTTCCAAGCTGAACACCACAAGCACCCAGTGCAAAGGCTGCTGCAAGTTGTCGTCCATCGGCAATACCGCCCGCGGCAATAACCGGAACATTTACAGCATCAACTACCTGTGGAATTAATGCCATGGTTGTCATCTCGCCAACATGTCCACCGCTCTCGGTTCCCTCTGCAATAACTGCATCTGCACCGTAATCTACGACACGTTTTGCAAGAATCGGCGCAGGAATAACCGGCATTACAAATATTCCGGCCTCTTTCCAGCCTTTAATGTATTTTGAGGGGTTTCCCGCACCGGTACTTAAAAATTTAATACCTTGTTTAATAACCAACTCTGCCATTTTTTCGGAGTCGGGATTCATAAGCATTATGTTTACACCGAAAGGTTTATCGGTTTTTTCACGGCAGATTTTTATCTCCTGCTCTAATTTCTCAGCAGTCATGGCTGCGGCACCGATAAGTCCGAGTCCGCCTGCATTAGAGACGGCAGCGGCAAACTCTCCGGTAGCAATATTTGCCATTCCACCCTGAATAAAGGGGAACTCAATGTTCAACATGTTGTTTAGTCTCATAATTAATCCTTTCAATAACGTCAAGGTAGCTAAGATATAGTAAACCGATTCATTTGTTATGCTTTAGCGATATAGATACCACCATAGGTAAGGCCACCGCCAAACCCAATTAAAATAATGCTGTCGGTTGCTTTAATAAGTTTGTTTTCATACATTTCGTCCAGCGCAATGGGAATACTTGCCGCCGAGGTGTTTCCGTAACGATCGATATTTTTGTATAATCGATCCGGCGAAAGCCCTGCTTTTTTTGCCGCAAAATCTATAATTCTGGAGTTTGCTTGATGGCAGATGATGTGGTCTACCTCGTCGGCAGTTTTTTTAGCATCCTCCAATAATTTTTTAAGTGTCGAGTTTAACACCTCGGTTGCGAAACGAAAAACCTCTTTTCCGTTCATTACAACCCGTTCTTTTTCACAATTTCTTTGGGAGTATAGAACCTCGCTGTTTCCCCTTGCACCGAAATGGCTGAAATAATGGTGGTTATCAGATAGCTTAACAACAACTGCCGATGCACCGTCCCCAAATAATACGCAGGTAGAGCGGTCGGTAAAATCGGTTATTTTGCTAATTTGTTCGGCTCCAACCACAAGTGCATAGCTTTTTTGGTGAGCCATCAGTAATGCTCTTGCAGTATCCAGCGCATAGATAAAACCTGTGCATGCAGAGTTTAAGTCTATGCATAGTGTGTTTTCAGAAAGACCCAAGCCCTGCTGAACCATACAGGAGGTTGATGGTGTGGCATAATCCGCTGTAAAGGTTGCTACTATACAAATTGAAATATCCTCTTTCGAAAGTCCGGAGCCTTCAAGGGCTTTTTCAGCCGCCTTTAAAGCAAGGCTGTTGCAACTTTCATCGTCGTTACAAAAATATCGTTGCTTTATTCCGGTACGTTCGGTTATCCATTCGTCGTCGGTGTCAACAAACTGTTTCATGTCATTGTTTGAATACACATTTTTTGGCAAGCTTCTTCCGGAGGATAAAATCTCTATTCCTGGCATCATGGGTGTATATTCCTTTCCTGCGTTTGTTACGCCTTTTCGCTGTCGGTTACGAATTTATTACCCATGGCTCTAAACTTGCGATAGCGGTGAGCCGCATAATCTGAAACTTTAGATAGCTGCTCTAATGAGTCGAAAATACTGTTGTTTACAGACTGGATAAACAGCTCTTTATCGGTATGCGCTCCACCCTCCGGCTCAGGTATGACTTCGTCTACAATGCCGAGTATCTTTAAATCATCTGCGGTAAGTTTCATGTAACGGCTTGCCTCCATTGCACGGGAGGAATCCTTCCAGAGTATTGATGCAAACCCTTCAGGGGATAGCACTGAATATATTGCATTTTCAGCCATCAACACCCTGTTTCCAACACCCAGTGCAAGAGCTCCTCCGCTTCCGCCTTCTCCTAAAATCACCGATATTGTTGGAACGGATAAAGAACTCATCTCGGCTATGCAGTTTGCTATTGCACTTCCCTGACCGTTAGCTTCTGCTTCCATTCCCGGGTATGCGCCGGGCGTGTCGATAAAGGTTATAATGGGGCGGTTAAACTTTTCTGCCGCCTTCATAAGTCGTACTGCCTTTCGATATCCCTGTGGGTTTGGCATGCCGAAATTAAAGCGAAGATTTTCCTCAAGTTCTCTTCCCTTACAGTGCCCGATAACTGTTACCGGTCGGCCGTGAAAGGTGGCAATTCCGCCCTTTATGCTTGCATCCTCCATCGACAATCGGTCGCCCTGTTGTTCAAAAAAATCGCCGAATAACGCCTCAATAATCTCGGTTATATTTGGTCGTCCCGCATTTCTTGCAAGAACAACTTTTTCCCATTCAGGGTAGGTGTTTTTATCCAACTTATCTGCTCCTTCTTGAACCGTGTGCTCTGGTGCTGTGTAACCTTAACAGCTGGGTAAGGGTTGACTTCATTTTATCTCGGGATATAATCTTGTCTACATACCCATGTTGTTGCAAAAATTCCGAGCGTTGAAATCCTTCCGGTAGCTTTTGACCAATGGTTTGTTCGATTACTCTTGGCCCTGCAAATCCGATAAGAGCATTTGGTTCAGCTAAGGTAATATCGCCCATTGAGGCAAAACTTGCGGTTACTCCGCCGGTTGTAGGGTGTGTTAGATAGGATATAAATAATCCTCCCGCATTTGCAAAACGTTCAACTGCCGCACATGTTTTTGCCATCTGCATAAGAGAGATTATGCCCTCCTGCATTCTAGCACCGCCACTTGCCGAAAAAATAATAAGCGGTAATTGATGCTTTGTGGCATATTCCACGGCACAGCTTACTTTTTCTCCTACAACTGCACCCATGCTTCCCATAAGAAAACGGCTATCCAGAACCGCCACTACAGCCGGATAGCCACTTATTCTACCCGATGCGGCAACTATACCGTCTTTTAATCCGGTAGAGCTTTGAAGCGAATCAATCTTCTCTTTATATTTTGGAAAGGAGAGGGGATCGGCACTTTGCATCTTGGGTTCTATCTCACTAAAACTTCCGCTGTCGAGCAGAAGGCTTAAGCGATGATATGCCGAGATTGGCAGATGATGTCCGCAATGTTGACATACCATAAGGTTGTTGTTAAGCTCAACATTATCATTTTCAACGCTACAGGAAGGACAAGGCATTCCCTGCTTAATTAGCGAGGCGTTCCCAAGTTGCTCCCTTTTTGTTTTGAGTTGTAACATCCGTTCACGACGATTTGCAAAAATCCCCTTCATTCTTCTCCTTTAAATCTACTTTGTTTCGCACCACTCAAGCAGAGTGGGCATATTTTTTTCGATAAATCCGGTGTCGTATCTGCCACGAACAAACTCAGGGTGATGCATTACCTCATGTAAAAAATCGGTTGTTGTGGGGTATCCCTCAATAATAAGTTCTTCTAATGCTCGGCGCATTTTGCGAATTGCCTGAAGTCGTGTTGGGGCGTGAACAATAAGCTTTGCAACCATGGAATCATAGTATGGGCTTAGCCGATAGCCGGTATAAAGTGCTGTATCCACTCTTACGCCACAGCCACCGGGAAGGTGCAACATCTCGGTTTCACCGGGTCGCCCCGCAAATCCATTAAACGCATCCTCGGCATTGATTCTGCATTCGATTGCATGTCCTGTAAATGCTATGTCCTGTTGAGAGTGCTTAAGTCCCACTCCTGCCGCTACCTCTATCTGTGCCTGAAGCAGGTCTACACCTGTTACCATTTCGGTTACCGGATGTTCAACCTGAATACGGGTATTCATCTCGATAAAATAGTAGTTATTGTTTTTATCCATAACAAATTCGATGGTGCCCGCACCGCAATATCCAACCGCTTTAGCGGCGGCTACCGCATCCGCTCCAAGGCGCTCTCGAAGCTCGGCAGAAAGTCCCTTAGCGGGAGACTCTTCCACCATTTTTTGATTTTTTCGCTGTATCGAGCATTCCCTCTCGCCAAGATGTATAACATTACCCCTACTATCGGCAAGTATCTGAACCTCAATATGACGCGGGTTTAGTATCAATTTCTCCATGTAAAGCTCACCGTTGCCAAAACAGGCAATAGCCTCTTGAGTTGCCTCGGTAAACTTAGAAGTAAGCTCAGATTCATTAAATGCGGCCCTCATTCCTCTTCCGCCACCGCCTGCACTTGCCTTAACCAATACCGGATAGCCGATTTTCTCTGCAAGCTCTATTGCCTGAGCTGAATTGGCAATAATACCATCAGATCCCGGCACTACAGGAACACCGCTTTTTTTCATTATACTTCGTGCCGAGGCCTTATTGCCCATGCTACGAATAACATCGCCTGATGGACCGATAAAAACAATCCCATGCTTTTTACAAAGATCGGAGAATTCATCGTTTTCAGACAAAAAACCATAGCCAGGATGTAAAGCCTCACATCCGGTTTGCAATGCAGCAGTTAAAACTGCCTGCATATTTAAATAACTGTCCTTAGAGGGTGCTGGGCCTATACATATAGACTGTGTTGCCAGCTGTACTGCAAGGCTGTCTGCATCAGCTTCGGAATACACCGCCACACTTTCAACGCCAAGCTCTCTGCACGCGCGAACAATTCTAAGCGCTATTTCACCACGGTTTGCTACTAAAACACGTTTAAACACGGCTACACACTCCTCTTTACCGAGAATAACGTGTCGCCGTAACCTACCAACTCGGCATTCTGTGCATGGATTTTTAGAATCTCACAGTCGTAAGGAGCCGGTAACTCGTTTAACATCTTCATCGCTTCAACTATGCAAAGAGGCTCGCCCTTGCGAACCTTACTCCCAACCGTAACAAACGGCTCGGATTCCGGCGAGGGGGCGCAATAAAAAGTTCCGATAAGCGGAGCTGTAATGGTTTCGCCTTCCTGTGGCTCTTCAGCTACCGTTGCAGCTGTAACAGCTGTAACAGCTGGGGCAACTGCAGACGGAGCATTAACAACCGTTGGAACAGCCGCCGTTGCCTTGGATACACAAAGTTCGAATTCGCCATCTTTTAAAGACAGCTCTCCAATATTGGATGCCTGAAAATAGTCTAGCAATGCGTAAATATCATCTTTTTTCATTATTTATTTTTCTCTATGTAGTCAACTATATCCTTAACAGTTTTGAAGTTTGCAAGCTCATCATCCGGAATGGTCATACCAAATTCTTCTTCTAAAGCCATGCTCATCTCAACTGCATCAAGGCTGTCAGCACCAAGATCGTCGGTGATATTAGCTTCAAGGGTAACCTCTTCGGCACTGCATCCGAGTGTACTTACAATTGTGTCTTTTACTTTTTCAAACATGTTGATCTCCTAAAATTCTTCAAAATACTTATAAATATTTAATTAAATTAATTTAACTAAATATTTTTAACTTATTTTAACCGCTACTCTTAAATTTGTCAAGCTTTTTTTCGGTTGACAGATTTTGTTGCGAATAGTATAATGTTTTTAAAATTATAATAGGAATAAATTTGACTTATGCGAAACTTGCTTAAGAATGCAAAACGTGTTGTAATCAAGGTTGGATCCTCCACCCTTACGCATGATACCGGCAGAATGAATCTTGCAAGGGCAGAAAAACTTTCCATGGTTATAAGCGATCTTTCTAATAGCGGACTGACACCGATTCTCGTTAGTTCAGGTTCGGTTGCACTTGGTGTTGGAAGACTGCAGATAGCTCCTAACAAGGAGGATATTCGCCTGAAACAGGCGGCGGCGGCCGTTGGCCAGTGTGAGCTTATGAGTATGTATGATAGATTTTTTTCTGCATACGGTAAACAGATAGCACAAATATTGCTAACAAAAGATGTTTTAGATCATCATGAACGCCGTGAGAATGCAATAAATACCTTTGAAAGTTTATTTTCTATGGGTATTGTTCCGGTTGTTAACGAGAACGATACAATATCATACGAGGGTATTAAGTTTACAGATAATGATATGATGGCTTCTTATGTTGCAACCATTTTAAAAGCAGATGTATTGATAATTCTTTCAGATATAGATGGACTTTACGATAAAAATCCAACCCTGCCGGATGCCAAGATAATTCATTACATTGAGCGGATAACCGATGAAATAGAAGCGGCTGTAGCCCCAACTGGAACCAAAAGAGGAACCGGCGGAATGGCAACCAAACTAACAGCTGCAAGGTTAGTAACCGAAAACGGAATACCTATGATAATAGCAAACGGAAAAAAACCTGAGGTGCTTTATGATATATTAAAAGGAGAGGAAGTAGGCAGTTTTTTTGTGCCGAACAACAAACCGGTATAGCCTTTTAAATTAATGTATAGTAGTTCAACTTGAAAAACAATATGTTTTCAAAATCAAGCTTGATTGATTATAGTTGCATCTGATGACGGCAAAGAAACTTGTTTGTAATAATATAAAAAGAGCAGATAAGACACAGATATTTTTCTTGATTAATTGTATCTTCTTTGCTATAATGTGTTTAATATTTAAATTTATTTCTATGGAGATGGTTATGCTTAAAAATTGGAATGTAGATAAAAGTCAGATTGAAGCACAGCAGGATGCGCTAAAAAAGAAAAGCAACTTTGTTTATGTAGGTCACGGACCTAAGGCTACCGGTTTTTTATCTAAGCAGTTTAAAAGAAAGCCTGGATTATATGCACGCTGTATACAGTGCGGATACTACATGCCGCTGGAGGCCAATGGCACTGAGGACTGTCCATGTGGAAATCTTCACCGCGACAACCAAAATTTCAAATCCGAAATAAGTCCGAACGAGGTTGAAATTTTTAAGGCAACAAGCAAATAATACAGATAATAAATTAAACTGTACCCCATTTGGTATTAGAACACCAAATGGGGTACAGTTTGTTTATAGATTAACTGGCTATACCGTGTTTTTGTTTGCTACATTTTACTATATGCCTCTAAATATCTCTCGTACCTTTTTTCGTATCCACCGGATTTTCCTTCAGCTTTTGGAGTTAATTTTTTATATTCTGTTGGATAGATTGTTGGGATAGAATTAATCATCTGTGCCATATATATACCACCCATCACCGAGGCTTGTTCTACCGGATCTATTAACAGCTCTTTTTGCATAACGTCGGCAGCCATCTGAAGCCAGATAGGTGAATTTGTTATTCCTCCTGAAATCATTATCGCTTCAGGTTCGCCCGCAGTTGATGCTACTATTTCATAACATTGCCGTAGATTGTATAAAACGCCCTCCATAACAGCGTGAAAAAGTTCTGCCGGCCCATGGTGTGGTGTAAGTCCAACAAAGCCACCCTTTGCAGCATCGTTCCATCCGGGTGAACGCTCAGAAAACAAAAATGGTAGAAATATCGGAAGATTTTCCCTGTCTATCGCTATTTCCTCCAACTCTCGGTAGCTTACATTACCCGGGAAAAATTTATTTTTTGCCCAATCAACACAGTTGCAGGCACCTGAGATTGCCGCACCCACAAGGTATGAAATAGGAGAGTAGTAACACCAGCTGGAAGGTATTTTCGGTATCATCGGAACATCAGTGGTCATACGAAGTGCGCCGCTTGTTCCAACCGACATGGTCATTAATCCTTTTTTGTTTGAGCAGGAGGCAATCTGGTTTAATCCTCCGTCCGAAAACGAAAGGGTAACCGGAATTCCGCTCTGAACGCCCAATTTTTTCGCCGCCACTTCCGTTAACGGACAGAGTTTATCATATTCCGCGATGATGGGAAGCTGTGTTTTCTGAATATCGCATAAATTCAGCATAAAATCGCTATAGTCAAGGGTGTTAATATCTAACAGTGCCGAACCGGAGGCAGTACACTTTGACACAAGATGTTCCGACGTTAGCTCGTAGTGAATGTAGCTACCAAGGTCGGTAAATATTGTGTTTTTCATATCTGCGCCAAGCTCACGCATTTTCATTATTTTATATGCCGGATAAATAGCATGGGTAAGGCAACCGGTAGTGTGGTAAATAGTATTAACGAGCTCCTTGTTGCGACGAATTTCTGCCGCATGGTTAGCTGCGCCAACATATTGCCAACTATATTCCTGTGAAATTGGTTGCATGTTTTTGTCACATAAAATAAGGCTGTGCCATGTTGAGCCGAGCGATATAATATCAATTTTTTCACCCTCTGCAACAGCTCTGCCCACCTCAAAAAGAACCTCCAACATGTCTTTTGGTTGCTGCATTAATGATATTGAATCCGGCTTACCGTATTCCTTCGACTTCATTGCCTTTATAGAATTTCCACAGTATAGCAACGCTTTTGCCGAGGTGGTACTTGCTTCAAGAGCCAGAATGTTCATGATTAAAACTTCTCCTTGTTAATCCAAAGGCCCAGTGCAGGATTAGGTATATAATATATTTCCTCACCGTTTTCAAGCGTATTGTATCCATAGCTTAATACTTCAGGATTGTAGATCGCTGCCATTTCGTCGTAATCAGCTGAACAAAAACCAACCTGCTCTATCTCTTTTTTCGAAATGTTTTTAACTGCATATGTAATAGAGAATCTACCATCAGACGAGCCATGAATAAGGTGAGCTGCCGCACTTTGGTTTTCCTGAAGATCGTTGTTTTCATTATAGTGCTTTATTACTGATTCTCTACCGCAATAACCGTATTTACGAATAAGCAGGTCGCACGCTTCATCCTCTCCGAATTTAGTTACACCGGGAGCTAAAACAATTAGCTCTCCACCATCGGCGATTGCCATTCTGGTACGGTAGACTGCCTTGTTTCCAAGCCAGCTACTTCTAAATTCGGCAGGCTCAAGATATACTACGCATTTTTTTATTCCCTTATCTACAAAGTGAATATTTTTTTGCTGTGAAAGCTCGATAGCTTGTTCCAAAACGTTTCTGCCTTCACCGATAAATAAACCATGTGTGTCTATGTCTCCATTGTCGGCAGTAGTTACAGTTAGTACATAAAGTATGGGGAGCTCTTTTATGTAGTTTTCACAGGCATAGTCAAACAGCTTACGAACAGGGGAATGATCCTTTCCCATAAGCCTTTCCATGCCATAAAACGCACCTATCATGTGTGAGGAGTTAATCATGTTTGATCCCCCGACACCCACAAACAGATTTTTGCTGTGGTTTGCCATTCCTATTACCTCGTGCGGAACAACCTGTCCTACCGATATAATAAGATCGTAACTTTTGTCGAGAAGCAGTCGATTTAGCTCAACCGAGACCGGTCGATTCCAAACTCCCTGTGAAACATCATGTACGAATTCGGCCGGAATTTCTCCTATCGATTCAACATCGTTGCGCCAATCATGCACTATAAACCTATCATACGGAATATCGCCGAACATCTTTGCTGCTTCCTGCTCGGTAACTGCTTCGTGTGTTCCGAGTGCCGGCAAAATATCAACAACACAACCCATTGTGTTCAGTTGGTTGTAGTATATATTGGTAATTAATCCCGCATTGGAATAATATCGGGTGATATCCGGAGGAATAATTAATACTTTTTTCAAGTCCTTTGAAACAATGGACTCCTTAATTGCTGAAGTAATCTCCTCATTTGAAACACACCTGTCCTTATGGGATAACGTGATATTCATGTTATTTTCCTTTCATTGATTATGAAAACACTATACTGTGTAGGTTGACGCCGAGGTAGAACCACCTTCACCGGTCCAGTTAGTATGAAAAAATTCTCCTCTGTTTTTGTCGATTCTCTCATAGGTATGAGCTCCGAAATAATCCCGCTGTGCCTGCAACAGGTTTGCAGGTAGGTTTTCGGTGGTGTAGCCATCGAAATAGCTTAGTGCCGAACTCATTGCCGGTACACTAACGCCATGAAGAACAGCGGTGGATACAACCTTTCTCCAGCTAAATAGATTATCCTCCATCTGCTTTTTAAAGTACGGGTCGAGGATAAGATTAACAAGCTGCGGATTTTCGTCAAACGCGTTTCGTATTTTATCCAGGAATACCGAGCGAATAATGCAACCACCACGCCACAACAAGGCTATTCCGGCATAGTTTAAGTTCCAGTTATAGCTCTGTGCGGCAACCCTCATTAGTGCATAACCCTGGGCATATGAAATTATTTTTGAAGCATACAGTGCTCTGCGCAGTTGTTCGATAAACTCAGCCTTATCACCGGTAAATTCAAGTTTTTCCTTTTCAAATAACTGTGATGCATATACGCGTTCTTCTTTTTGAGCAGAAAGGCAACGTGCAAAAACAGCTTCGGCAATAAGGGTCAATGGCACTCCCTCGTCTAACGAGCAAACTGCCGTCCATTTTCCTGTACCCTTTTGTCCCGCTGTGTCTAATATTTTATCAACTGTAGGGCCTTCGCCTTCCTCACTATGCGCAAGAATATCACGTGTTATTTCAATCAAGTAGCTATCAAGCTCGGTCTTGTTCCATTCCTTAAAGACCTCGTGCATTTCCTCGGCCGACATTCCCAGAACATTTCTCATCATCTGATATGCTTCACAGATAAGTTGCATATCTCCATATTCTATTCCATTATGCACCATCTTTACAAAATGACCTGCACCGTCGCTACCCACCCAGTCACAACAAGGTGCCCCGTCGCTACTCCTTGCAGCAATTGCGGTAAATATCTCCTTTATCTCTGCCCATGCTTTAAAGCTTCCTCCCGGCATAAGAGAAGGACCTTTTAGCGCTCCCTCTTCACCTCCGGAAACACCGGTTCCGATAAACAGTCTCCCTCTCGACTCCACATACTGAGTACGCCTAATGCTGTCGGGGTAATGGCTATTACCACCGTCAATAATAATATCCCCCTCATCGGTTAACTCCAATAACCTTTCAATCATATCATCAACCGCTTTGCCTGCCTTAATCATCATAATTATTTTTCTTGGCGCTTTAATACTATTAACAAACTCGTTAAGTTCTTTTGACCCAATGAAATTTAATCCCTTTGCTCGAGTTTCAATAAAGTTTTCTACCGTTTTATATGTTCTGTTGTAAACTGCAACGGTGTAACCTTTAGACTCGATATTCATCGCAAGGTTTTCACCCATAACGGCTAATCCGATAAGACCTATATCCGCTTTTTTCATCAGCACTACCTCCATATTACTATTTATTATAATATTCATTATAAATGCATATAATATTGTAGTCAATAGAAAAGGCAGATAATTGAGCAAACTAAAAATTTTATGCATTATAAACAAAACCCATTTGGTAAATTGCACAAAGTTCATAGTATTTATTTGTTGACAATGACGAAAAAATGATGTATAATGTAATCAAGCTAAAAAGCGACAAACGCTTTTATATATCTAAGATTAGAATAAATAATCGAAATTGAAGGAGAAATGTATGTACGATTCAGGATTAAATGTAAACAATGTAAGCATGAGCGAGTTTTCGGATGTTATATCAAGCTGTAAAGGTGATGTATTTTTAGTAACTCCGGAGGGCGACCGTCTAAACCTAAAGAGCAAACTTTGTCAGCTAATCGGCTTTACCAGTCTGATCGAGGGAGGAATTGTTTCCACAGCTCGTTTAGAGTGCAGCGACAAGGAAGACGAGAGCAAGCTGTTCCGCTTCAACTTATATGGCGAAAAGTAAGTTGAAACAATTTGTTTAACCGTTTAATAAAAAGTCTCTATTTTGAGACTTTTTTTCGGCTGTCGAAGAAATCGACAGCCCCGAGAGGGGATGCATCCCCTCCCGGTACCCTCCCCCACAAATGGCAATAATGCGAACCTTGTTCGCAATTAAGCCATTTGTCGATGGTCAAATTCGCCGCACATGTCACCGAATTTGACATTTTAAGAAATTGACCGATTTTTTGACACTTTGAAAAAGTCTCTATTTTGAGACTTTTTTGTTTTTTGATGCAATTATTATTATTAGATTGACTATTGTTATAATTGCCGTTGTGTGTTAAAATTGTAGATGTTACAATTTTTATTACCTACTCGCTAAACAACTTTCGGAAAGGAGTGTACTGTAATAGTTTAACCAAAACTTATACGGTGCGAATTAATTATGGGCGGTTTTTTTGGTGTTGCTTCAAAAAGTTCATGTACGCTGGATTTATTTTTCGGAGTTGATTATCATTCACATCTCGGAACAAAACGGGGAGGAATGGCAGTTGTTGGCGAGGATGGATTTTCAAGGTCTATCCACAATATAGAAAACACGCCGTTTCGAACAAAATTTGAGGGTGACTTAGATGAGTTATCCGGCAATATAGGCATAGGATGCATATCCGACGAGGAACCGCAACCTCTTCTAATCTCATCACATCTTGGTAGCTTTGCCATTACTACTGTTGGAAAAATTAACAATTTAAGTGAGCTTACCGAGCTGGTATTGGGAGACGGTCGGTCGCATTTCCAGGAGATGAGCAAGGGAAAAATAAATGCAACCGAGATTGTTGCATCGCTTATTATTAAAAAAGCCAGCATATGCGAGGGAATTAAGTATGCACAGGAACTTATCGATGGGTCTATGTCGATACTGTTGCTATTAAAAGATGGAATTTATGCTGCAAGAGACAAAATGGGCAGAATACCTATTGTAATAGGTACCAAAGATGATGCTCACTGTATTTCATTTGAAAATTTCGCCTACATGAATTTGGGCTACACCGCAAAGAAAGAGCTGGGACCCGGTGAAATTTGCTATATAACACCGGAATCCTGTGAAAGTATCTCTCCCCCGGGCAAAGATATGAAAATATGCTCCTTTCTTTGGGTTTATTATGGCTACCCTACTGCCAGCTATGAGGGTGTAAATGTTGAGCAGATGCGCTACAACTGTGGTTCCATGCTTGCAAAACGAGATAATGTTGTACCTGACATTGTTGCAGGTGTTCCCGACTCCGGAATTGCTCATGCAATTGGGTATGCCAACGAATCAGGATATCCATTTGCAAGACCATTTATTAAGTACACCCCCACCTGGCCACGTTCCTTTATGCCTTCACACCAAAGCCAACGAAACCTTATTGCTAAAATGAAGTTGATTCCGGTTGAGGCACTCATTAAAAATAAAAAACTTCTGCTTATAGATGATTCTATAGTTAGAGGCACACAGCTTGGAGAGACCACCGACTTTTTATACAAAAGCGGTGCAAAAGAGGTACATATAAGACCGGCATGTCCTCCGTTGCTATTCGGTTGTAAATACCTTAATTTTTCCCGATCACGCTCCGACCTTGATCTTATTACGAGAAGATCAATAAATAAAATTGAGGGTAAGGATGTTTCCCTTGAAAGGGTAAGAGATTATGCCGACCCTAACAGAGAAGAATATTCACTGATGATTGAAGAAATACGTGAAAAATTAAACTTTACCACTTTGCGTTATCATAGGCTGGATGACCTGATAGAATCAGTGGGAATAGAGCCTTGCAAACTCTGCACCTTTTGTTGGAATGGAATAGAATAATATTATTAATAAACATAAATAAAAATTGATGTTGACAACCAAGCTTTGTTGTATTATTATTACCCTTAGTAGGAATCATATAGTGGGGAAGTAATGGCTAAAAAAACACCGCTTTTTAATAAGCATATAGAACTTAAAGGGCGCATGGTAGAGTTTGCGGGATATGAGCTTCCGGTTCAGTATGAAGGCATTATAGCCGAGCATAATGCGGTACGTAGTAGGGTTGGTTTATTTGATGTGTCCCATATGACCGAGTTTATGCTTACCGGTGAGGGTTCGCTTAATTTTCTTAACTATGTTATGACCAATAGCTTTGATAACCTAATGCCCGGGAAAGTTCGTTATTCACCGATGTGTTATTCTTCAGGCGGAACGGTGGACGACCTGCTTATTTATTGCATTGAAAAAAACAAATATATCATCGTGGGAAATGCTTGCAACCACGACAAGGATTTTAGTTATCTAATGGAGCATAAACTGCCGAACGTGGAGCTGGTTGATTGCACCGATAAGATTGCCCAGCTTGCCTTACAAGGACCGATGGCAAACTCCGTTTTGCAAGATCTTACCGACCAAGAGCTACCCACTGTTTACTATAGTTTTAAAGATAAATTTATGGTTGGTGATATAGAGTGTCTTGTCTCCAAAACCGGATATACCGGTGAAGACGGTTTCGAACTTTATTGTAAAGCTGAGGATGCCGAAAAACTGTTTGGCAAATTGTGTTTGCACCCGGAAGTTATTCCTTGCGGGCTCGGCTGTCGAGATACACTTCGATTTGAAGCAGGGATGCCACTATATGGGCACGAATTAACCGAGGATATAAACCCTATTGAGTCCGGACTTTCCTTTGCGGTAAAAACACAAAAGAATGATTTCATCGGCAAGGAAGCTTTGTTAAAACAATCGGCACGGTTTAGAATAGGCCTTAAACTTATCGACCGAGGTATAGCTCGAGGTGATGAAAAAGTTTTATTAAATGGAAAAGAAGTTGGTTTTGTTACCTCCGGAACACACTGCCCCACACTTGGTGGTGCTTATGCGATGGCGATAGTTGATCAAGATTCCGAAACTTATGATATTTCGATACGAGGAAAAAATATTTTGGCACAAAAGTGTAGTTTACCATTTTATAAAAAATAACAACTTAAAGAAAGGATTTTTATTATGACAGAAAAAGAAAACTTACTTTATTGTGAGAGCCATGAGTGGTTACGTGCAGATGGGGATGGTTTTTTTGTTGGTTTAACGGATTATGCCGTTAAGGAGCTTGGTGATATTGTGTTTATCGATCTTCCTGAAGCAGATTTGGAGATAGAGGCAGGCGAGTCGGTATGTGAGGTAGAATCGGTTAAGGCAGTTTCTGAGGTTTACGCACCGATTGGCGGCGTAATAACAGCTGTTAATGATGAAATTGCAGATACACCCGAGGAAATTTCAAACTCACCATATGAGAGTTGGTTATTTAAAATAACCGGTGAAGCTAAAGACGGACTTATGTCTTATCAAGAATATACTGCTTTTT
Organism: uncultured Oscillospiraceae bacterium; assembly: GCA_964368815.1. Classification (GTDB taxonomy): domain Bacteria; phylum Bacillota; class Clostridia; order Oscillospirales; family Ruminococcaceae; genus CAYJBH01. The sequence goes on along the minus strand of CAYJDA010000002.1, from coordinate 126,282 downwards.
GTGAAGGGCTGTAAATTGAACTATCAATGTAATAATAATGACGATGTTAAGAAGATGTTAGCCGCACTTTCTTTAGAAAGTGTAGAACAGCTTTTTGAAACGGTACCTAAAGACGAATATAAAACATCACTAAATCTGCCTAACGGAATTAGCGAGGCCGAACTTGTAAACTATTTTGACGCACTCGGAAAAGAAAATCGCAGCTACGATGCAATATATCGAGGCGCAGGATCAGAAAACAGGTATATTCCGGCAATAGTTCCTGCCATTGCCGATCGTGAAGAATTTTTAACTGCCTATACTCCCTATCAGGCTGAAATTTCTCAGGGAATACTTCAGTCGATATTTGAGTATCAAAGCCTGATATGTAGATTAACCGATATGCAGGTTTCAAATGCATCAGTCTACGACGGTGCTACCGCCGCAGCTGAGGCATGCGTTATGTGTCTCGATAAAAAACGCAATGTGATTTTAATAAGCGATGCTATTAAACCTGAGGTTGCTGCAGTTATAAAGACATATGCATACGGTCGAAACGTTGAGCTTAGAACGGCTCCTTCCAAGGATGGTAAAACCCAGTTCACCGAAATAGGCTCTGATGTAGCTGCGGTGTATTTTGAGCAACCCAACCGATACGGAATTATAGAAGATGCCCCTGCTTTAGTAGATTGTATCCATGCGGCCGGTGCACTCGCGGTTATGGGAATACATCCACACGCCTCGGCGCTATTAAAATCTCCGGGTGAATGCAATGCTGATATTGCGGTAGGTGAAGCACAGCCTCTCGGCTTACCGATGGCTTTTGGCGGGCCTTACCTTGGTTTTATGGCCACTACACAAAAACTTGCACGTAAATTGCCGGGTAGAATAGTCGGCGAAACGGTAGACCGAAACGGTAAAAAAGCGTATGTTCTTACATTGCAGGCAAGAGAGCAACATATTCGACGTGAAAAGGCAGGCAGTAACATCTGCTCTAATCAGGCAAATTGCGCTCTGCGAGCTGCAATTTTTATGGCGGCAGTAGGTGGTGAAGGGTTACGTCAACTGGCAGTTGACAGCTATTCGCTTGCCCACTATGCTTATGATTGTCTTTGCGGCATCGATGGAATTAACCCGGTGTTTAAAGGAGACTTTTTATTTGAATTTGTAACAAAATCTGAGATGGATGATGTTATTTTAGAAGAACTGAGAAATAATAACATACTGGGCGGAAACAAAACGCCGGACGGCATCTTGTGGTGCTTTACCGAGCTTAATCGCCCTGAAGAAATTGTTTTGATGGCTGAGCTGATAAAAAACTGTATCAAAGGAGGGGCGAAATAATTATGAAAACTATTTTTGAGCGTCCCGCGGCAGGTCACCATAGTAATCTGTTCCCTACACTAACAGTTCCTCAGCGTATGCCCAGTGAGGAGCTTCTCGGAAAAACGCCGGACATTCCTTGCCTGGCTGAGCCGGAGCTATCTCGTCACTACAAGGCTCTTTCTGATGAATGTTTTGCTGTGAGTAGTGGATTTTATCCTTTGGGCAGCTGTACCATGAAGCATAACCCAAAGGTAGCAGAGCGAGTAGTTAATTCTCCGAGTTTTTCTCAGCTACATCCACTGGCCCCACAACAGGATGTTCAGGGGATTTTACGTGCTATGCATGAATGTGAAAAAGCGCTATGTGCACTTACAAATCTTGATGTTGCAGCTCTATCGCCCGCGGCAGGAGCTCACGGTGAGTACGCCGCCATACTGGTGATTAAAGCTTACAACGAGAGCCGTAACGAAACAGGCAGAACAAAAATAATTGTTCCGGATACAGCGCATGGTACCAACCCGGCAACAGCCGTTATGTGCGGATACACAACGGTTGATATCCCTTCAAATGAATATGGTAGAGTAGATCTCGAAAAGCTGAGTGAGGTTTTATCGGATGATGTTGCGGCACTCATGCTAACAAATCCCAATACCCTCGGAATATTCGAGACAGATATTCCAAAAATAACAAAAATGTGTCATGAAAACGGCGTAATATGTTACTACGACGGCGCCAACCTTAATGCTATTATGGGCGTTGCAAAGCCCGGTGATATGGGATTTGACCTCTGCCATTTTAATGTTCATAAAACCCTTGCAACACCACATGGTGGCGGTGGACCGGGAAGTGGCCCGATAGTTTGTCGTGATTTTCTTGCTCCGTTCTTGCCTGCACCTGTTGTTCGCTGTGAGAATGGAACATACAGCTTAGTTGTTCCGGAAAAGTCGGTTGGAAGTGTAAAGGCTTTTCATGGAAATGTTGCAGTTCTTCTTCGTGCATATTCTTATATGCTCTCTCTTGGCGGCGATGGATTAAGAGAAGCCAGCTGTATGGCTGTATTAAATGCCAACTACCTTAAGCACCTTCTGCGTGAAGTTTTTCCTCCTGTTTATGAGGCCGACACTTACCATGAGTTTGTAGCCTCAGCAAAGAGCTATAAAGAGGAATATGGCGTTTCGGCAGGAGATATAGCAAAGGCTATGCAGGATGCAGGACTACATCCTCCAACAATGTATTTCCCGTTATTAGTGCCTGAGGCATTGATGTTTGAGCCGACAGAAACCGAGAGTAAACAAACTATTGATGAAGTAGCAAACAGTATCATTGAAATTTGCGAAAAGGCAAAAAGCAATCCCGATTATTTTGAGAAAGCACCCTACAACAAGATAGTTTCAAGGCCCGACGAGGCTTCTGCCGCAAGAAATCCTAAGCTAACATTTTAATTAAACCCTATAACAATAAATGATTATATATCTATCACAAATGCGATGAATATATAATCATTTTATTGTTTTAATTAAAGGGTTTACCATGATAAAAAATCATTGACTTTTTTTTATACCTTTGTTATAATAATTACCAGTGAGATAGTATCGCGAGGTGTGGCTCAGTTTGGTAGAGCGCTGCGTTCGGGACGCAGAGGCCGCAGGTTCGAATCCTGTCACCTCGACCAGCGTAACGCCGAGCCCAATTCGTGAAATTGAGTTCAGCGTTATTTGTTTTTAAGTTCTCATGGTGTAGGTTGGCTAAGTACATTTTAACGGAAGGTGTTTGATGAATTTTGTAAGGGTTGCCGCGACAAATATTCGGGTGTCGGTTGCTGACTGTGCTGCTAACGGGCAGGCAATTATAGAAAAAATGAAATCCCTGCAACCGGTGCAGCTGCTATCATTTCAGGAGCTCTGTATAACCGGTTATACCTGTGGAGACCTTTTTTTACAACAAAAGTTGTTAAACGATGCACTAACAACGCTTCAACTTCTTGTGAAGGAAAGTGCGGCATACCATACGGTTTTTGTTGTTGGTTTACCAATGAGGGTTAGAGGGAAAATATATAATGTAGGTGCTGTTTTATGTAGAGGAAAACTTCTCGGAATAGTACCGAAAACTTTTCTGCCAAATTATGGCGAGTTTTACGAGCAAAGATATTTTGCCCCTGCACCGAGCAGGATGGAGAGTATAGAGTTATTTGGCGACGAGGTTGCGTTTGGAACCGATTTAATCTTTCAGTGGCAGGAACGTCCGGAGTTTATGCTGGCGCTGGAGATTTGTGAGGACTTTTGGTCTGCAACTCCACCATCAACACATCATACGCTAAACGGCGCAACGATAATTTGCAACCTTTCGGCAAGTAACGAAACGGTAGGTAAGGCCGAGTTTCGCCGTGCACTACTAAAAAATATTTCACAAAGACTTGTCTGTGGATATGTATATGCAAACGCCGGGCGAGGCGAGAGCAGTACCGACACGGTGTATTCGGGTCATCAGTTAATTGCCGAAAATGGATATGTTTTAGCCGAGACACAGCCATTTGAAGAACAGCCCGCTGTCACTGATTTGGATCTTTATTCAATACAGTATGACCGAAGCAGAATGAACACCTTTTCAGCACAAAATGATGGCTATTCAGTAATCAAATTTTCTATGCATAGCGAGCAAGCGGAGTTGATTCGACATATCGACCCGAACCCGTTTATCCCGCAGGACAGTGCCCAGTGGTCGTCAAGATGTGAAATGATATTAAAACTTCAATCTATGGGTTTGGTACAAAGGCTTGAGCATATTAAATGTAAAAAAGTAGTTATAGGAATATCCGGTGGCTTAGATAGCACCTTGGCGTTGCTGTGCATAAGGCGAGCATTTTTGCATTTAAACTTGCCGCTTGATAACATTATCGCTGTCACTATGCCCTGTTTTGGAACAAGTGAGCGCACTCGAAATAATGCCCAGTCGCTTTGTAGTGAACTTGGAGTTAGCCTTAGAGAGATTGATATTCATGATTCGGTAGAACAACATTTTAAAGATATAGGGCACGATGGCAAGTCTACTGATGTAACCTTCGAAAATGCTCAGGCAAGAATAAGAACTCTGATACTGATGGATCTTTCCAACAAGGAGCAGGGTATAGTAGTAGGAACAGGCGACCTTTCGGAGCTCGCACTTGGATTTGCAACCTATAACGGCGACCATATGAGCATGTATGGTGTAAACGCCGGTGTGCCTAAAACTCTTGTTAGGGTTTTAGTAGAATATGAGGCGGTTCGTATGGGTGGTGTGCTGGAAGAGGTATTACAAGATATTATTAAAACACCTGTAAGCCCGGAACTTATTCCGAGCAAGGACGGTAATATCGACCAGCAAACAGAGGAAATTGTTGGACCATATGTACTGCATGACTTCTTTTTATACCATACAATAAGATGGGGAAGAAGGCCGTCACACACCTTTGCGTTGGCAAAAATTGCCTTTAAAAATGAATTTGATGTTGACACTATAAAACACTGGTTGATATTGTTTTATCGCCGATTCTTTGCACAGCAGTATAAACGCAGCTGTATGCCGGACGGAACAAAAATCGGATCGGTAACGCTCTCACCTCGCGCCGATTGGCGCATGCCTTCGGATGCCTCAAGCGATGCCTTTGTAAAAGAGGCCGAGAGTTTATAAATTTATTCAGAATAAGCAACAACCGTGTCGCCATGGGAGTTATAGCTACCGTTTAAAATAACATAGAGATCGTGCACATTAATTTCACCGTCGGTATTAAGATCGGTTAAAAAATCAGCTCCGGTATTATATATGCTTTTGTTAAAGTTAACAGAGTTTCTAACATGTGCCAAATCGAGAAAATTAACCGCACCATCGTCGTTAGCATCACCGGGGATAAGCTCTACATCATTTAGGTTTATTGAGGATTCACCAAGTGTGATGCCGGTAACTATGTAGCCAAGGTGGGTTTCATGTCTAATAACCAGGTCGTAGGTTCCGTAAACAGCCTCTACACTAAAGTCCAGCTCGTTAGAGTTGCTATTTGAAAGAGAGGTTGTTCCGGTTTCTATAGGGTTACTGTATTCGGTATCAGTGGAATCATAAAGTGTGATTTCGGTTCTAAAATTTGGGCTAGAGCTAATTATAGTACCGCTTATGACCGATGTTGGCGGTGGCGGTGTATCTGATATGATGAAGGTAGAAAATTTAGTAACGGTAATGTTTATAAATTTTCCGGTTTCATCGGTGTAGATCGGAAGTTCCAGCCGTTCGGTTATGGGGTATTGATCGCTTTCACTTATTTCATGGGTTATGTAGGCGATATTCCCACCAAAGCTACTGTTAAGATAAAGCTTAAAGCTAACCGGGGTTGAAAGATCAAAATTGGGTATAGACGATGGAGTGGGTGCGATTTCTTCAATAGGTTTAACATCTATAACAATTCCCGTTTGTTCATCAGACGGGTTTTTTTGTGTTACCTGCAAATAGTATTCAACGTTGCCGAATATCGGCATAGGCGAACCCGACCCTCCCCCGCCTTTTGCAGAAAGAACAAGCCCCGTTACCTCAACCGGTATTGAAGGCAAAACCTCCTCGGATGGAATTTCCCCCTCGATTATCGGTGCCTTTGCCGATAATGTTATTAGAGGTTCCGCATTTAATAAAGCCTGCTCGAGGGTTGCTATTTTTGATAACAAATCGCTATCATTTCTTATAGAATCTTTACCTGCTTTATGCATCAACAATACTGCTTCGGCAATGATGTTTTTTGCCAACAATCTTTGTTCCTCAGAAAGAGAACTTCCCTCGGGAAGAGTTTGTATCAACCCGCTTAGCTGCAAAGATAACACTTCATTTTTAGTCATAACATCTATTGAAAAATTGGTTGTTAAATTATTATAGGTTACAGTAAGTGTTTTAAGGCCTACAGTTTGAGTACTAAAACCGCTAACCATATCAGATGTTATAGGGGTGTTAATTCTTGTTCCGTCGTCGTAAATCAACCTGATTTCACCACCGGTTATATCCAGTGGATTACCCAGGGCATATATTAACTGCGATGGAAAGGAGGAAATCTCTATTCCGGTTAAAACTGCTTCTTCGTTTAGGTTAAAATGTATAAACTCGGGGTAATGATAGTTTGTATCGCCCTGCATTGTCCAGACCGAATCAAAGTCAAACCCGACAAATGAAGAGGCCTCCCTCATCGATTCTTCGTCGGCTATATTCCAGCTATAGGAGGTAAAATCCGACAAAGTTAATCCACTATCAGCCGTTGCAATTATTCGATTTCCGCCATATGCATACACTTCACTAAAGGTACTGCTACCGATAATGATGCCAACCGCCTCCCCAACTCTTCCGGAAGAAGTAATTTCGCCGGTGTTGTAACCATATCTCACCGTATTCCTATCCATCATTCCTACCAGACCAGCAGTATATACATTGTTATTATTGCCGATTCCATCGTTAACAGTTATATTGCCATAATTATAGCAGTTAGTTACTCCGTAGCCGTTAAAACTTCTGCCTGCAATACCGCCTGTTCTAAAATACCGGTAATAGTCATCTGCCGCCGAGCCGTTAACAGTTACGTCTCCACCGTTATAACAAATCGAAATGTTGCCTGTTGAAACTCCTACAACTCCTCCAACTTCACTATAGACATCCCTATCAGGAGAGTTAGTGGTAGCGGATATATTGCCGACGTTATACGAGCCGGTTATGCTTCCGCTAAGATTTCCTACTATACCTCCTACCGCTACGTCACGTAAGGAGTTTACAATGATATCACCGGCATTGCTACAGTTAGAAATATCGGTGTTTGCTACATTATACTGCCACTCGTCGTAACCTACTATTCCGCCGGCATAACAGCTATCATCACCTGTAGCATAGACAGCTGCGTTGTTTGCGGAATTTTTCACTACCGCACCATAGCTAATGCTTACAATGCCGCCCGAAACCAGCTTTGGTGTGCGTTCGTTTTCGTTGGTAGTGTCGCTTAACTTCGATGATATAATACCATTATTTACCGAATTTGATACAGTTCCGTGAGATAACTCTCCAACGATACCTCCGGAATGGGCATAGCTGAAGCTATTCCCTTCAATAATAGTTGAAATATTTCCTTCGTTAATGCAGTCGATCACTGTTCCGGAACTGGTTCCAACAATGCCTCCTGCACGAATTATTTCGGTAGCTGGGTTTTCGGGTGAGCTTTGATATTTTGAATCTATCGACGTCACCGTAGCGTAATTTGTACAGCCGGAAACAACACTTGTTCCCTCTAAAGCACCAACAATTCCACCTGTGTGATTATCGCCGGTAATGCTTCCGGTAACGGTACAGTTGCTTATCGTGGCATCGTTTGCATATCCGGCAATTGCCCCGGTTTCAATGTCGGTATTAGAGGTGGCATTAATATTAACATCAATAAGGTTTAGGTTTTTTATAACCGCCCCGTCGGTGTATCCGAACAGCCCTATCCAAAGCCAATAGGAGGTGTCTATACTCGTATAAAATCCGGTAATGCTGTGGCCGTTTCCATCGAAGCTACCGGAAAAAGGTTCGGCACCGGAGCCTATGGGTTCAAAACCGTATCCATAAACGTTGCTTATCCCAACTGCCGGCGGAGTTCCATAATCGTAGAACTCTCCATCCTCAGCAAAATCGGCCTCGGAAAAAACAAGGTTGCTCACCAGCAAAAAATGTGCATCCGGATACAACCTTACACTGTTTAAATCGTCTTTAGTTTCAACCCTATAGGGATCAAGTTCGGTTCCTGACCCCTTCATGGAATGAAGGGCAGCATTACCGGAATAATGAGTTTGTTCGGCAGATACCGGTAGCTGAAAAATTACTGCTGTTGCTAATAAGCATATCAAGCAAAAAAATGATCTGCTTATCTTCTTGTATTGCATTTTGTTTTGCTCCTATATATATCAAAAATATTCAATGTTATTAATAATACAGGACTTTGACATCGATTGTCAATAGTTAAATCGGAATGGTTCATGACGGTATAAATGGTGACCTTATATATGTGCAAAAAAGAGAAAACCCATAAATTAATTTATTTAGATTGACAAAACGGTATTCGTGTGGTAAAAACAACTTATACGATAAATTTAGTTTTGCAATAGAGATGTCGCTAAATAATAAAATTATTATTTATTAAAAAGGACTGCACTATGGATATTAAACCAAATATATTATTCTTTTTTACCGACCAGCAACGCGCCGACACCTGCGGTTGTTTTGGCCAATCGCTTGATATAACCCCTAATCTTGACAGGTTGGCTAAAGAAGGGGTTAAATTCAATAATGCCTTTACGGCTCAACCGGTATGTGGCCCTTGTCGTGCAATATTTCAAACCGGTAAGCATGCAACAACTACCGGATGTTTCAGAAATAATATAATGCTACCTTACAATACAAAAACTATAGCCAATTACTTTGAGGAGTTAGGCTATGAAAATGCCTATATAGGCAAATGGCACCTTGCGAGCGATGGCGGATTAGAAGAAAAACCTGTGGTAGATTACCAAACTACTGCTATACCGAAAGAAAGTAGAGGCGGCTATAATGGATTTTGGAGAGCGGTCGATCTGCTTGAATTTACCTCCCACGGATACGGCGGCTATGTCTTTGATGAAAACAACACCAAGGTAGAATTTATCTCTTATCGCGCCGATGCGCTAACCGATTATGCCCTTGAATTTCTTGAGTCGTGGCAAAAGGAAAAACCGTTTTTTATGACGGTTTCCTATATTGAGCCGCATCATCAAAACGACCGAAATCACTACGAAGGCCCTGAGGGCTCTAAGGAGCGTTTTAAAGATTGCACCATTCCGGACGATTTAAAAGCATTTAATTATGGTGATTATAACGAGGAATACCCCGACTATCTTGGGCAATGTCGAAGCCTTGACGACAATCTTGGAAGGCTTATCGAAAGGTTGAAAGAAATGGGCGAGTATGAAAACACGGTTATTGTTTTTGTGTCGGACCACGGTAGCCATTTTAGAACCAGAAACAAGGATGAAAACCTTAACGGCTTTGATGATTACAAACGTTCCTGTCACGACGCTTGTTTAAGAGTGCCCCTTGTAATAAGCGGGGGTGCGTATAAGGGCGGCAAAGCTGTGGATGAACTTGTTTCATCTGAATCTTTACCTAAAACCATGCTTGCCATGGCAGGGTTTGATGTAGGTGATGATATGATTGGAGAAAACCTAATAGAGGTTGTTGGCGGTAAGGAAAGAGAAAATGTTATATTTGCGCAAATTTCGGAAAGTCGTGTTGGCAGAGTTATAAGAACTTCGAACTATACCTATGCTGTTGTGGCACCGGGAGTTGAGGGAGGCTCTGCGGCATATTCTGACACGTACAAAGATGACTTTTTATATGATTTAAATGCCGATCCATGCCAACTTAATAACCTTGTTCATGATGAAAACTATAACAACGTTAAAAAAGAATTAGGGCAGAGATTGATTAAACACATTTTACAAAGCGAAGGCAAAAAAGCAAACATCATTGCCGGCTAAAAGAAATAGACTCGACTCGGTAGCGTATAATTAATCGTCACCGTCTACAGATAATAATTGAGGTAATAATGTTAACAGAACTAAAAGAAAAAGTTTTAAAGGCAAATTTACTGCTTCCTAAATACAACCTCGTAACTTTTACATGGGGCAATGTTTCTGCCATCGATCGGGAAAAGGGTCTTGTTGTGATAAAGCCGTCGGGAGTTGAATACGATGAAATGACGGCTCAGGATATGGTTGTTGTAGAGCTTGCAACCGGTAAAACCGTTGACGGAGCACTTAAACCCTCCTCCGACACGCCAACCCATCTCGAACTGTATCGCAAGTTTAAAAACATAGGTGGAATTGTTCACACTCATAGTAGATGGGCAACAATATTTGCTCAGATGGGTGAAGGAATTCCGGCACTCGGAACAACACATGCCGACTATTTCTACGGCGAAATTCCATGCACGAGAAAAATGACGGCTCAGGAAATAGCAGGCGAATACGAACACGAGACCGGCATTGTTATTGCAGAAACTTTTGAGCAAAAAAACTTTAATCCGGATAATATTCCATCAGTTGTGGTTAATAGTCATGGTCCTTTCAGTTGGGGTATAGATGCTATGGATGCCGTTCATAATGCGGTTGTGTTGGAGGAGTTGGCTTTTATGGCATGGCACTGTAAATCTACTATACCACAGCTACCGCCGATGCAACAGGAGTTGCTGGACAAACACTATCATAGAAAACACGGAAAAGACGCATATTACGGGCAAGCGGCAGTACATACCAAATAGGTCAGCAAAAATATAGTTGGTTTTCAAGATTAACAGAGAGTGAGACGATTATGAATATTACAACTTTGTATGCGAACCATTTAAAAAATCCATTAGGTTTTAGGTTAGACAATCTCTGTCTGTCCTGGATAGTTGAAAACACCACTGCAAAGGAACAAAGGTTTGCAAGAGTGGAGATCTCATCCGATGAGGCGATGAATGATATAGTTTTTGATAGCGGCAACAGAGAAGACATAAACTCTATTGCTTACTATCCTGATTTAATGTTAACCCCTTGTTGTAAATATTACTGGCGTGTAAGTGTTGTTGCCGACAACGGCGAATCAGCAACCTCACCCATACAGTTTTTTGAAACAGGCAAGATGGATACGGAGTGGTTGGGCAGGTGGATAAGCCCGAGTCTTGAAAAAGAAACTCATCCGGTAATGATTAAAAACTTTAACCTGTTAAAGAACGTTCGCTCGGCACGGCTGTACATAACCGGCCTCGGCGTATACGAATGTTATCTAAATTCAAAACGTGTTGGGGATGAAATACTTGCACCGTTTTATAACGATTATAATAGCTGGATTCAGTATCAATGTTATGATGTTACAGAGCTGTTATCACAGGAAGAGCAATGTATTGAAGTTATGCTTGGCAACGGCTGGTATAAAGGTAGGTTTGGGTTTGTTAGCGATATGTGCGAGCTGTACGGCGATGAGTTTGCCTTAATATGTGAGCTTAAAATCATGTATGAAGATGGTAGTAGCGAATGTATAGTTTCTGATAATGACTGGAAATGTAAAGCCTCGCCCGTTGTGTTAAGTAGCATTTATGACGGCGAGCACTATGATGCGCGCATATCATCTAACAGTCAGGAAACCTTCGCGGTAAGGCCACCAAAAAAAGATCTGCCGATGCCTGCTGAACGGTTAAGTCCTCCCGTAAGAATAATTGAACAGCTAAAGCCACAAAAAATGCTAACAACCCCTACCGGTGAAACTGTGTTGGATTTCGGACAACTTTTTACAGGATGGTTGGAATTTGATATAGACATCCCTGAGGGTAAAGAAGTATTTTTACAGTTTGGTGAACTTTTGCAAAACGACTGTTTTTACAACGAAAATTTACGTTCTGCAAAACAGGAATTTCGGTATATATCTGATGGTAAAAAGGCGCATGTTCGCCCTCATTTCACCTTCTATGGCTTTAGGTTTGTTAAACTTACAGGCTTTGATTCACCGCAGCTTGGCGATTTTACCGGCTGTGTAATCCACTCCGATCTTGAGTTTACGGGAAGTATTAGCACATCTAACCCCAAGGTTAACCGTTTAGTTCAAAATGCCATCTGGGGACAGCGAGGCAATTTCCTTGATGTGCCGACCGACTGCCCGCAACGTGATGAGCGCATGGGCTGGACAGGTGATGCTCAAGTTTTTGCTGCAACCGCCAGCTTTAATATGTACACCCCTGCTTTTTACAAAAAGTTTATGCAGGATATGCTGTACGAACAAAGTAAGTTAGAAGGCGCAGTGCCCCATGTTGTTCCAAACGTGTTGGATCAAATTTTTGTTAAAAACTCAACCGAACCTAATGCAACTATGCGGGACGGAGAACACTACGCCTCCTGTGCATGGGCAGATGCGGCAACCGTTATCCCCTGGGTATTGTATGTTTACTACGGTGATATCGCTATGCTTTCATCACAGTATGAAAACATGAAGAGCTGGCTTGATTATATCCGAGAACAGGACGAGAATTATCTATGGAGCAAGGGCTTTCATTTTGCCGATTGGCTTGCTCTTGATAACCCGGACGAGGGCAGCTCATTCGGCCGAACCGATCCATACTATCTTGCCTCGGCATACTACTATTATTCCTGCACACTTGTTGCGAAGGCTGCTTGCGCGCTTGGCAAACATAACGATGCAGAATTTTATGGTGAGCTTCGGCTTAAAATTCGCGATGCAATAATTCGTGAATATTTTACGCCGTCAGGCAGATTAGCAGTAGATACGCAAACTGCGGCGGTGGTTGCTTTATTTATGAATTTTGTGCCGGAATATTGCAAAGAGCGTACAATAAGTAGCCTTAAAGAAAAGATAGAACTTAAAGATATGCATATGGACACAGGCTTTGTTGGAACGGCATATCTTTGTCTCGTGCTTGCCGAAAATGATCTGGACGATATAGCTACTACCCTGTTACTTAACGAAGATTTCCCAAGCTGGCTTTATGAGGTAAACATGGGCGCCACCACTGTTTGGGAGCGATGGAATTCTGTAATGCCCAATGGTTTGGTTAGCGATACCGGAATGAACAGCATGAACCACTATGCCTACGGATCTATTTTGGAGTGGATGTATCGATATCTATGCGGAATATCTCCGATAGAAACATGCCCCGGCTTTAAGCTTGCAAGCATCAAACCCCGCCCCGACCGAAGATTCGACTTTGTTCAAGCCCAATACAAATCGGCGGCAGGCTTGTATAGAATCGGATGGAAATTCTCGAATGAAACAATCCAGTATAGCATTACAGTTCCGTTTAACGCTAAGGCTGAATTTGCGCTGCCGAAAGGAAACCGTATACTCTCCATTAACGAGGTTGATCATGGCGAAATAAACGATATGCTAATTTTAACAGCGGGAGATTATGAGATAATAGCAACGATATAGGAAACAAATTCACAATATTTTTAGGCATGTCAAATACCTAAATTCCAATAAAATAGGGATTATTATGATAAGATTTATTGAAGAAAAAGACAGGCATGCCTGTTTTGAAATGTTAACAGAATTCTATTCAACCGATGCTGTTTCCCATGCAATTCCCAATGAATACATAACAAACAGCATTACTAACGCACTAGACAATAGCCCATATATCAAGATACTTGTTTGTGAGCCTGAATGCAATTATGCCGGCTTTTGTGCGCTATCTTTCACACATTCTACCGAGGCTGGAGGAATGGTGGTTTTGATTGAGGAGATTTATATAAGGGACCAGCACAAGGGAAAAGGGTACGGAACAGCTATTATTAACTATATTCGCAAAGAATATGATAACTACGCAAAGAGATATCGACTTGAGGTTACCCCTCATAATCAAGCGGCAATAAAACTATATGAACGATTAGGATTTGTTGAAGTTTCATACAATCAGATGATTCTGGATATTTAAAGGTAAAAATACTTGACAAATAATTTTTTTATGTTATAATCAATACATAAATTTAGGAGATTTATCATGACAAACCATCAAGTAGCTTTTCGCTGGTGGCGCTCTATTGAATTAAATAGGGCTATTTTGACATGCATATAACCGATTTCTGAAATTTAAGTTCGGTGCCTGTGTACTCTAAAGAGCCACACAGGCACTTTTTTATTGCAGTTAAAATGTTTAGCTGTAAAAATGAAAGGAGAAAGAAATGAGTAACGTACCTTACAAGATTTACCTTAGTGAAGATGAGTCACCTAAAATGTGGCATAATGTTCGTGCCGTTATGAAGGAAAAACCGGAAGGTTTTGTAGGACCTGATGGAAGCCCGGTACCTGCGGCAGGCTTAGAAGGACTTTTTTGCAAAGAACTGATTGATCAAGAATACAATAACGTTGATGAGTTTATCCCAATTCCTGAGGGAATAAGAAATTTTTATCGTATGTATCGTCCTTCTCCGGTTGTGCGTGCATACTGCTTAGAGGAAAAGCTTGGAACACCGGCACATATCTACTATAAATTTGAAGGAAATAACACCTCCGGCAGTCATAAGCTAAACAGTGCAGCAGCACAGGTATACTACGCCAAGGAACAAGGAATAACCTCTCTCACAACCGAGACCGGCGCCGGCCAGTGGGGTAGTGCACTTTCCATGGCTACTGCTTATTATGGAATTGACCTTTCGGTATATATGGTTAAAATATCCAGCGAGCAAAAACCATACCGAAAACTGTTAATGCAAACCTATGGTGCAAAGGTAGTTCCATCACCATCCGATACTACCGAAATCGGTCGCAAGATATTAGCTGAAAACCCGGGGACGGGAGGAAGTCTTGGCTGTGCAATTTCCGAGGCTATTGAAGCTTCCATGACGAAAGAAAACTGCCGTTATGTTTTGGGTAGCGTTCTCAATCATGTTTTACTACATCAGTCGGTTATAGGCTTAGAGGCAAAAGCCGCTTTGGATAAATATAACATTAAACCGGATGTAATAATCGGGTGTGCAGGCGGCGGTTCTAACCTTGGCGGTCTTATCTCCCCCTTTATGGCGGAAAAAATACGCGGAAATCTCGACGTTGAAATTATTGCAATAGAACCCAGTAGCTGCCCATCTATGACGAGAGGTAAATATGCCTACGATTTTGGTGACACCGGAAAAACTACACCGCTTATGAAAATGTACACCCTTGGCAGCGGCTTTATTCCTTCTCCCAGCCATGCAGGCGGCCTGCGTTACCATGGAATGAGCCCCATTGTTTCTAAGCTGTATCACGATGGTTTGATGTCGGCGAAATCCTATTCGCAAAATGAAGTGTTTGATGCTGCTGTAGTTTTTGCACAAAGCGAGGGAATACTGCCTGCCCCTGAAAGTTCACACGCAATTAAAGGTGCAATTGATGAAGCATTAAAGTGCAAGGAAACAGGGGAGCACAAAAATATTCTCTTTGGTCTTACCGGAACCGGTTACTTCGATCTTTCGGCATATGAGAACTACCATAGCGGAACTTTAAACAATTATGTTCCAACCGATGAGGACCTTCAAAAAGGTTTCGACACACTCCCTGAAATAAATAATAAATAAACTGGCTGCATAAAATCCTTTACAAATGCGAATTGCTATGTTATAATATAGCAGTACGTTACCCGGTTAAAGGTTCCTCACCTCCTTTTGTGGGGCAAAACTTTGATACGGGCGAATTAAACAGAAAAGGAAAATATCATGCAGGACAAAAAAACACTAATCGAAGGTAGCCGTCTACACGAGGGCGATACCGGATCACCTGAGGTGCAGGTTACCCTACTCACACACCGTATTAACCACCTAACCGAGCACCTAAAAATTCATATCCATGATCATCATTCTCGTCGTGGATTGTTAAAGCTTGTCGGCCAACGTAGAAACCTTTTAGGTTATTTGCAAAAAAAGGATATCGGCCGTTATCGTGACCTTATTCGCACATTGGGTCTGCGTAAGTAATGTAAAATTGGCTGTATCAGACGGATTTCCCGTCTATACAGCCATTATTTTATAGCTGAGGGTTAGCAGTGAATTGAGTCGATAATATAGTCATTCAATTTGAATAACTATACTTGCCGATTGAATTAATTGCTAAATCCTCTAACACACAAAAAAGGATGGAAGTATTAATGTTCGAGAATTACAAAAAATTTGAAACCATGTTAGCGGGACGCCCACTTACGGTAGAAACCGGTAAGATGTGTGGACTCTCTAACGGAAGTTGCCTTGTTAGCTACGGTGAAACTGTCGTGCTTTGTAACGCAACTATGAGCCAGAAACCCAGAGACGGGATTGACTTTTTCCCGTTATCGGTAGATTTTGAAGAAAAGCTTTATGCGGTAGGTAACATACCCGGTAGCTTTATGCGCCGCGAAGGTCGCCCTTCCGAGAAAGCCGTTTTAACCTCACGTGTAGTTGATCGCCCAATTCGCCCGCTTTTTCCAAAGGATATGAGAAACGATGTTGCGGTTGTTATGACGGTAATGTCGGCAGAGCAGGACTGCTCACCTGAAGTTACCGGAATGATCGGAGCCTCTATAGCACTAACAATTTCTGATATTCCTTGGAAGGGACCGATTGCCGGCTTATTTATCGGATTAGTGGATGGCGAAATCGTTATAAACCCTACCGAAGCACAGCGCGAAAAAAATGACCTACAGCTCACTGTAGCCGCAACCCGTGAAAAAGTTATTATGATTGAGGCGGGCGCTAACGAGGTTGACGAGGAAACAATGTTTACCGCAATCAAGATGGCACACTCTGAAATTATTAATGTTATCGACTTTATCGAAGGAATACAGCGTGAAATCGGTAAAACTAAAAAAGATTTCCAGTCCATGGAGGTTGACCACGAGCTATTTGATGCAATTAAAGATTTCTGCATCGAGGACGTTAGGGCAGCATTAGACACCGATGATAAAACCGTTCGTGATGAGCGTTTAAAGCCGATTGTTGACAGAGTACACGAGACCTTTGATCTCACCCACCCCGACCATATCGGAATGATTGATGAGTGCCTTTATAAGCTACAAAAATATGTTGTTCGCCGTTGGCTTTTAGATGATAACAAACGTGTCGATGGACGTGGAATTGATGAAATTCGTCCACTTGCCGCCGAAGTTGGCTTGCTACCCAGAGTACACGGCACAGGAATGTTTACCCGTGGTCAAACACAGGTTTTAACAACAGCAACACTTGGTAGTTTACGTGATGCCCAGCTACTTGATGGCATCGACAATGAAGAAACTAAACGTTATATGCACCACTACAACTTCCCACCTTACTCGGTTGGCGAGGCTCGTGGTATGCGTAGTCCCGGTCGTCGTGAAATAGGTCACGGCGCATTGGCAGAGCGTGCGCTACTTCCTATGATACCTTCCGAAAGTGAATTCCCGTATGCAATTCGACTTGTTAGTGAAGTTTTAAGCTCTAACGGATCTACCTCGCAGGGTGCTATCTGTGGTTCAACATTGGCACTTATGGATGCCGGCGTGCCTATCAAGGCTCCGGTTGCAGGAATTTCCTGTGGTCTTATTACCGAAGGTGACCGTTTTATGACCATGTTAGACATTCAGGGACTTGAAGATTTCTTCGGCGATATGGATTTCAAGGTTGCCGGAACCAAAAAGGGTATTACTGCCATTCAGATGGATCTTAAAAATGATGGATTATCCTACGAAATTATTGAACAAGCTCTTGAAAAGTGTAAAACCGCAAGATACTATATCCTTGATGATATTATGCTTAAGGCCATCGAAACACCGAGAACTGAACTGTCAAAATACGCTCCCAAGATGCGTACACTTCAGATAGATCCGGAAAAAATTCGCGATGTTATTGGCAAAGGCGGCAAGGTTATTCAGGAAATTTGTGCTGATACGGGCGCTAAGATAGATATTGAGGATGATGGAAGGGTATATGTTCTTGCCATAGAGCAGGACAGCCTTGATAGAGCCATTAACATTATTAAGATGATAACCGAAGACCCTGAAGTAGGTGCTATTTATAAGGGCCGTGTTACCCGTTTAATGAACTTTGGAGCATTTGTTGAAATTGCACCGGGAAAAGAAGGTCTTTGCCACATCTCCAAACTAGACAAAAAGCGTGTTGAAAAGGTTGAAGATATTGTTAGTGTCGGCGATGAGGTTTTCGTTAAGGTAACCGAAATTGATGCACAGAACAGAATTAATCTTTCTCGTAAAGACGCTTTAGAGGCTATGAATAAGGAATAAATAACCGGTATATTATTATAATGTAGGGAACGTAAAATTTGCGTTCCCTATTTGTAACAATATTTAGAAGGAGAGAAAATGCTTAAGGTGTTAATCGGAGGTATTGCCGTAGGAATGGCAAACATTATTCCGGGCGTAAGCGGAGGAACCATGATGGTTATTCTCGGAATATTCGGAAGAGTTATGGAATCTATAAACGGATTAATAAAGCTTGACCTCAAAACCCTAAAAAAGAATATTATTTTTATTGTTACTCTTTTAATAGGTGTTGCAATAGGGTTGGTGGCATTTGCAAATGTTTTAGAACTTTCCTTTGCAAGCTATCCCATTCAAACAATGTTTTGCTTTGTTGGTATGGTTGCTTTTTCGATTCCTTTTTTAGTAAAAAAGGAGATGAAGGAGGATAGATTTGAAATAATTCCCTTTATTATTGGATGCGCTATTATTTTTTTAATGAGCTATCTTGCGCCGGAAGAGGCCGACATCGTTATTACCGACTTTCCACAGCTTGGAATATTTTATCTTATAAGAATGTTGCTAATAGGTGTAATAGCCGGTGGAGTCATGTTTATCCCCGGGGTTAGCGGCAGTATGTTGCTACTTATCATTGGTCAATATTATCTCTTTAAATCGTTAGTTGCAAATGTAACCACCTTTCAAGCTGACGTTTTAATTCCTATAGGTTTTATGGGGGTTGGAATACTTGCCGGAATAGCCATTAGTTCTAAGCTTACTGCCTACTGCCTTGAAAAGTTTCACTCTAAAACCATGAACTTTATATTGGGCCTTGTGGTATCAAGTACAATAGTTTTGATTCCTATTTCTGATCAGTATGATCTTGTTACTATTGTAACCTCAGCGCTAACGCTTGTTGCGGGAGGAGTAATTATTTTCGCACTGGAAAAAATAGCAAAATAATTCTTGTTAAACTTAAATTAGCTGTTGCATTTGATTTTAAGTAAAAATAATCAAATGCAACAGCTCTATATTATAGAGTAAACTTATTTGTGATCCAACGCTTTATGATTTGCCAAAAAAAACTGCGGCTGCGAGCGAAAATACAGTGATGTGATGCAAAAAATGCATCTGTAAACCGCATTAGAGTTTCAATGTTTTGGTGAAAAATTAACCTCCAAAATCTTCCAGCAATCTCCTTAGCTGATCTTCACTATCAATTCTAATTCCTTCGGAAAGCGCCTGAGCGTCATCTGGTGGTAGAAGGTGTACAAATATTTCGTAAACCTCCAAAACAGTACCTGTCTCATCAAACAAGGCCACCATGTTTCCAAATCTTCCGAGATGATAATATTCTGTTATTTCCTCTGCTTCCTCCTCGGTAGAAGATTGAGGTTGAACCTCAATAACATTGGTAGGATCGGGAATGGTGGCCTCTATAGTTTCCTGCACTTCGGTTGGCTGCTGGTCAGGAGCTTCGTAGATAGGTAGGTAGACACTCACTGCAGAGCCGGAAAGTATTACTACTGCAGTAATACTCAAAAGTATAATCCATCTCTTCATTTAGTACCTCTTCAGTTATTCTTTGTTTGTAGTGTTGACAAAATTGTGAAAATTTATGCTTTAATATAGTCAAATGGATATGTTTGTGGTAGAATATAAGATATGTTATTATAACCTGTTGATAATACGTTATTTTTCGGAGCAAAATTATTTATGCCAAGTTATTCTCAAAAACCTCCTAGAAGAGGTATAACTCCCGGATATGTAGCCAAGCTTATACTCAAGGGAATCGGTAACTTATTTTTACTGATATTTAGAATGATTATTATTTTCGGCTGTTTTGGAGTAATAGCCGGTTCTATAGTTGCGGTTATGGTTAGTCTCTATGTGGTTGAGGCCACTTCGGAGGACGATGCTTTATTAGACCTTGGAAGCCTTAAGCTCAGCTATACCACAATTCTTTATGCAAAAAACCCCACAACAGGCGAATATGAAGAATATGAAAGACTTGTTGACGACGAGAACAGAATATGGGTTAATTATGACGATATATCGCAAAACATGATTAATGCAATTACAGCCGTTGAAGACGATAGTTTCTGGGAGCATAGCGGAGTAAACTATGTTAGAACGGTTGCGGCTGCTGTAAACGAATACACCCCCTTTGCAATACTTGGTGGCGGAACTCAGGGTGCATCTACCATAACTCAACAGTTGGTAAAAAATATTACTAACGAAAATGAAGTCGATGCAATGCGTAAAATACGTGAAATATTTAGAGCGATGGCATTGGAAAATCGCTATTCAAAAGAAGTTATTATGGAAGCGTATCTGAATGTTTTCCGCCTTTCGGGAAATATCGCCGGCGTTGAGGCGGCAAGTAACATTTATTTCGGTAAAACCGCATCCGAACTTTCGGTTACCGAGGCAGCAATGATTGCCGGCATTACCCAGTCCCCGGTGGCTTATGATCCCTATAATAATCCGGAAAACTGTCTTGAAAGACGTAATACCGTTATTTACCATATGTACCGAGTCGGTTTTCTATCCGAGGAGGAATATGATTTTGCGGTAGAGCAGCCACTTGGTCTCATCTCAACAAGCGAGCCCGTTACCACCGAGATAGTAGTTGAAACCGAGGATGGCGAACTGGTTGAAACCACCGAGGAAGAAGCGCTTGAAAATGCTGTTGAGGGTGAAGAAACAGCAGAAGAAACTACCTCGGATGTTACCGTATCGGTTGACGATGATGGCAACATTATCAGAACTAAAAGTGTTTACAGCTGGTATACCGATATGGTTATCGGAGATGTAATCGACGATTTTGTTAACAACCAAGGTATGACCCGTGAGGCCGCCTCCGATCTTGTTTATAATGGTGGATTAAGAATTTATCTACCTATAGACCTTACCTTGCAGGAATCCATGGATGAACTTTACACCGACCCTGCCATGTATCGTGAGTTTTACCCCGAGATGGAGACCGAAAAGGTTGACTTTAATAACGAGTTAATATTAGACGAAAATGGAGAAACTATACTTGTAACTCCGCAGATTGCCATGGTATCGGTTAACATGAAGGGTGAGATTGTAGCTGTGGTTGGCGGGTTTGATGAGAAACAAGATGATAGGGTGCTTAACCGTGCTGTAGACAGTGTGAGGCAGACCGGTTCTACCATGAAACCGATAGGCTCCTATGCACCTGCACTTGACTATAACTATATTTACTATTCCAAGACATATGTTGATTCTCCACTGCCGGCTTCACCCGAAACAGGCGATAAGCCGTGGCCCACTAACTACGGTAACACCACCTCGGGTAACCACATTACCGTTCAAAGCGCCATTGCACGCTCTTTAAACACTATAGCGGTTAGGGTGCTTGATCAGTTTGGCGTTGAAACAAGTTTTGACTTCCTAACAGAATCATTACAGATAAGCTCGCTATATGAAAGTCTTGAAATGAACGGTCAAATCATGACCGATGTTGGACTTGCACCGCTTGCCTTAGGAGCTATGACCGAAGGTATTGCACCTGTTGAGATGGCAGCCGCTTTTTCGATATTCGGAAACGGTGGCAAATTTACCACACCTCATAGCTACACCAGCATAGAGGACTTTAACGGCGAGTTGGTTATGGAACCTGTCGTAACAACTACACAGGCAATTAAGCCTGAAACCGCCATGATAATGAACAAAATGTTGGAAACAGTGCTTACTCAAGCAGGCGGTACCGGCTACGGTATGGCGCCGGAACGTATTCCGGCAGTAGGTAAAACCGGAACCACCTCTGATGATAAAGACCACTGGTTTATTGGAGTTACACCCTACTACTCTACTGCAACATGGTGGGGGTACGACGATCCGCAGGAATTACCCTGGAAGGGCTCTGACTACGATATTCATCCACCGACACGTGCTTGGGAATGGGTTATGAACGATGCTCAGGCAGACCTTGAATTTATGGCCTTCCCAACCTCTGAAAACGTTGTTGAGATGGCATACTGTACTACCTCGGGTATGTTGGCGGCAGATGGTTGCCCTCGTGCTACCGGTTACTATAATAGAGACAGTTTGCCACCGGTTTGTACCTCAAATCATGCTGATCCTGCTATACCTGTAGTTTAGTTATATTAGGGGAGTAAGTTTATGATTGCCTTGGTCGGTTATAGCGGGTTTGTTGGCTCCAACCTCAAATCACGGGCTAATTTTGATGGACTTTATAATAGTAAAAATATTGGGGAGGCCTTCGGGTCCTCCCCTGATGTGCTGTATTATAGTGGACTTGCGGCCGAAAAGTTTCTTGCTGATAAGTTTCCGGAAAAAGACAAGGAAAAGGTGGAGCAGGCGGCAAAAAATATCTGTGCAATAAACCCGAAAAGAGTTGTTCTTATCTCTACCGTTGACGTTTATAGCCAAACCGACAACCTCACCGAAGATGAGCTTATTCCTGCACAAAATCCCTACGGAAAAAATAGGCTATGGCTAGAAAACTTTGTTAAAGAAAACTTTAGTTGCCATAATATAATACGTCTGCCGGGACTTTTTGGTGAGAATATAAAAAAGAATTTTATATACGATTTAATAATGTATACCCCGGCATTATTAACAAGCGATAAAATCACCGAACTTGGTAATATTAATAATAAAATATACGCATTGTATACCCTGCAGGATAACGGATTTTACAAAATTAACGACGATGTTGATAGAGTTGAGACAAAAAATCTTTTTAAAACACTTGGTTTTTCTGCACTTAATTTTACCGACTCTCGTTCGGTGTTTCAGTTTTATAATCTTGGCAACCTATATAAAGATATAGCAATAGCTATCGATAATGATATAAAGATTTTAAATGTTGCAACTGAGCCACTGTCAGCTGCGGAAATTTATCACTACCTTACCAACGAAGAGTTTGATAATATGCTTGCTAAGCAACCCTTTTATTACAACTTTAAAACAAAACATTGTAGTGCATTCGGTTGTAAAGATGGATACCTTTACACGAAAGATGAAATCCTTGTCGACATAAAGCGCTTTGTAGAGGAACGTTGCCTATGAATTTTTCACTATCAAACATAGCTTGGAGCAAGGAGCAGGACGAACTACTTTATCAATATATGCAACAGGCCGGGGTTACCGGACTTGAGATAGCGCCAACAAGATTTTATGATAATCCATACAGTCATACAGCAGAAGTTAAGGAGCTAAGCCGTTCTTTAAAGGAAAAATATAACCTTACGATATGCAGTATGCAGAGTATCTGGTATGGGTATAGCGAGAGTATATACAATGAGTACGAGCGAAAAATAATATTTGACTACAGCATTTCGGCAATTAACTTTGCGGCGGCGGCAAATATAAAAAACATTGTTTTTGGTTGTCCTAAAAACCGCAACATTCCTGAGGGTATGGATAAAAAATTTGCAGCTGAAATTGCCTGCGAGTTTTTATTTAAGTTAGCAGAGTATTCATATAAAAATGGCACCATTTTTTCACTCGAGCCTAACCCGGAAATCTACGGAACTAACTTTATAAATTCAACAAGTGAAGCATTTTCCTTTGTAAAGCATGTTAATTCCAAGGGTTTAAAGGTAAATGTTGATATAGGAACCATGATTAACATGAATGAATCTACAGACATTTTAGCACAGAACAAGGATTTGATAAATCATGTTCATCTTAGCGTTCCCTATCTTGAATATGTGGAATATCATCCTATACACGATGAACTTAAAGATACTTTAGCAAAAATGGATTACCGTAATTATCTTTCGATAGAGATGAAAAATCTTGGCGATGTTAATAAAGTAACATCAGCAATAGATTATCTTGTGGGGTTTTTTTAGGAATGGAAAATGTGAATAGAAGCTCAATAAGAGGGGTTCCGGATTATGACTGTTATGAATTTGCGAAAAAAAATTCGGAATACTGCCTGCTTATTCCAATAATAAACGAGCGAGATAACATAACAAAACAGCTCGAGCGAGCTACTATGCATGGCATAGGTGAGTATATAGACATAATCATCTGCGATGGTGGTTCTACCGATGGCGGCACCGATCATCTGTTGTTGAAACAATTGTCGGTTAATACGCTTATAGTTAAAAAAGGTAGCGGCAAACAGGGGGCGCAACTCAGATGCGGTATGCACCTTGCTATAGAGCGCCGCTATAAAGGAGTACTTACTATAGATGGCAATAACAAGGATTCGATAGAGCATTGCGACAGAATTATCGAAAAACTTAAACAAGGGTACGACTTTGTTCAGGGCTCTCGATATATTCCGGGAGGCGTTGCCGAAAACACCCCTAAGGTAAGGCATTTTGCGGTAACCTTAATTCATGCACCGATTATTTCGTTAACCGCAGGAAAAAGATTTACCGACACCACAAATAATTTTAGGGGCTATTCCATGCGCTATCTTAAGCATCCTCAGGTGAAGCCATTACGTTCGGTTTTTTCCGGCTATGAGCTACTCGCTTACCTCTCGGTTAGGGCAAATCAGCTCGGACTATCCTGCTGTGAGGTACCGGTAGAACGGCGATACCCCGAAAAAGGAGTAGTTCCCACCAAGATAAGCCCCATAAAAGGAAATATAGATTTATTTAAAATATTGCTACTAAATGCTACAGGAAGATATAAGCCCGGGAGTTGATTTGAAACATTATGATAAAATAATAATAGGTGCAGGGCTGTACGGGCTGTACAGCGCAGCTTTTTGTGCGAAAAAAGGCGAAAAAGTGCTGGTGCTGGAATGTGATTCTCATCCTTTTTCGCGCGCGACATATATAAATCAGGCAAGGGTACACATGGGCTACCATTATCCCAGAAGCCTATCTACCGCCGTTAAATCACGGGGATATTTTGATCGCTTCTGTGAAGATTATCCTGAGAGCATTAAAACTGATTTCACCAAAATATATGCAACCTCGGCACATTATTCCTGGACAAATGCAGCTTGCTTTAAAAAGTTTTGCAACGACTGCAATATCCCCTGCACCGAGATATCACCGGACAGCTATTTTAAAGAAGGTCTTTGCGATGGAAGTTTTATTACCAAGGAATACACCTACGACCATAAAATTCTTTTAAATTATCTGCAGGATGAGATTAATGCGCTCGGCGACTCTGTAGAAATAATATATAATAGCGAGATAATTTCAATTAGTAAGGTTTCGCAGAAATATGAAATTGCATTAAAAGATGGGCGTGTTTTTGAATCCGGTTTCGTGCTTAATTCCACTTATGCCTCGGTAAACCAAATTAATTCTATGGCCGGTTTTGATAGCTTACCTATTAAGTATGAGCTGTGCGAAATAATACTTTGTAGGGTAAACGGACTGCTGGACAACGTTGGTATTACAGTAATGGATGGACCTTTCTTTTCCATCATGCCGTTTGGGAAAAGTGGACTTCACTCGCTTACTTCGGTAACCTTTACGCCCCACCTAACCTGTTATGAACGCTTGCCAAATTTCCCCTGCCAACAGCTGGCCGGAGATTATTGTTCTCCTCAGCGTCTGGGTAACTGCAATGAATGCGAACACAAGCCGCCTACCGCATTTCCATATATGTCTCAGCTTGCAAGAAAATATTTGAAAGAGGTTTTATCCTTTGAATATCACAGCTCACTTTTCTCGGTTAAACCTATTTTGAAATTGAGTGAGATAGATGATAGCCGCCCAACAATTATTCGCAAGCTATCACAAAGTCCAACCTTTGTTAGCGTTTTATCAGGAAAAATAAATACAGTTTACGACCTAAAGGAGGTACTGTCGGGTGAATGATAAAGAAAAAAACTTTATATCAGCAGTTGTATACTGCTATAACTGCGGTGTTAATGTTGCTGAATTTCTAACAGGCTTGCAAACCGCATTAAACGTGCATTTCGATATGTTCGAGATAATATGCGTGAACGACTGCTCAACCGACAATACGGTTCAGCAAATTAAAGAAGCCGGCCTTTTGAATGTTACCGTTATAAATACCAGCTTTCATCAGGGGCTGGAAGCTGCAAGTATTGCAGCAGTGGACCTTGCGATAGGTGATTTTGTATTACAGATAGACGATACCAATAAAGATTATGATACCGACTTACTGTATAGCCTTTATCAAAAATCATTAAAAGGACATGACATAGTTTTTGCGGTTCCCAGTGTTGGTGTTCATGCCAGCTCAAAGATCTTTTATTCGCTTTTTAACCGATTTTCAGATTATGAATATAAAATAAAAACCTCAAATTTATTAATAGTAAGCCGCCGTGCCATTAACAGAATGAAGGAAATTGGCATTAAAACCGTTTATCGAAAGGCGGTATGTGCTTCAGCCGGTCTGCGAATCGGCGATGTAGACTATCAGCCTATCGGCCGTGCAAAACACAATGTTGCAACCGGTCGAGTAAAAAGAGAGCTTGCCACAAATAGCCTTATTCTTTTCACCGATATTGCGTATAAAGTTAGCATCTTTCTCTGCGCGGCAATGATAGCGTTATTAATCTTCAGCACCATATATATAGTTGTAATCTGGTTGCTCGGAGATCCGGTAGCGGGATGGACAACTACCATGGCACTTCTCTCGTTTGGTTTCTTTGGCCTTTTCTTAATACTTACCTTCATAGTTAAGTATATGTCATTGATTCTTAACCTTGTTTTTAGCCGCAAGGAATATTTAGTGGAAAATATTGAACGCTTTAACAAAGATTAATCTACATCAATAAGTTGACCCACTTAAATTAGACCGGAATATCTAATTTATGTGGGTCGGTTTTTAAGTTAACTGTTTGTATCTGCAATAAGCTCGTTTCGTATTTCGTGGTAGCTGCATAGCATAGATTTTAACAGTTGCGGTGTGTTTAGCTCATATGGACAGCGAGATATACACGCTCCACATTCTATACAATTGTTTATTCTATCCATGCTCTTTGCATATTCATCGGTTATAAAATTAGCGGTAGGTGCGCGCCGGAGAAGCTCCTTAATTCTTGCCGCCATAGGTATGTTAATTTCTGCCGGACATGGTAAACAGTATCCGCAACCACGGCAGAAATTTCCTACAAGCTCCTTTCTGTCTGCATCAATTATTGCCCTGATTTCGTCGTTAATGCAGGGGTTTTCGTCTGCCAAGGCTATCCACTCATCTAATTCAGACTGCCTTTGTATGCCCCATATCGGAACAACAGTGGGGTGTTCCTGCATAAAAGCATAGCAGGCTTTTGCATTGGTAAGCAGTCCGCCCGAAAGGCCTTTCATGGCAATAAACCCTACATCAAGCTCAGCACATTCTTTAACAATATCGAGATCGCCCTGTGATGTAAGATAACAAAATGGAAATTGTAATGTTTCAAAGTTTCCGGTTCTGATAGCCTCGGTGGCAACGTTACCACGATGATTGGTTATTCCGATATGGCGAACATATCCTTTCTTTTTCGCTTCAAGCGCCGCCGCAAAAGCACTGTTTGGATCATTTATATCCGGAACCTGTGCAGGATTATGAAACTGTAATAAATCAATATAATCCGTCTGCAACCGCTTTAATGTTAGCTCAATATGCTCGGTTGCGGTTTTTTTATCGCTGGCCGGTGTTTTGCTTGAAATAATAACTTCATGTCTTATACCTTTAAAGGCAATACCAAGCTTTTCCTCGCTATCGGTGTATCCGTGGGCCGTATCAAAATAGTTTATACCCTGCTCGTAGGCATTTTGAACCAGTTTTACGGCATCGTTTATTGAAAGACGCTGTATCGGAAGAGCTCCAAACGCCATTTTAGTAACCATCAGGTTGGTTCGGCCTAACCTTATTTTCTCCATTAATGCCCCTTTTCTTTATAATGTTTCATATACATACATTATAAAGCTTTAGGGCGTTTCAAGTCAATGTTTTATTTTGGGCAGCTTATTTTTTTAATTATTCTTAACACCCTTGGGCGATTATAACGCTGTGTTATTGTGCATGGAAGGTTGATTACTATCGAGTATATAAACATGTAAAGAATAACTTCGGCAGGGCAGAACAGCCCAAACAAAATAAATGGAGGTATTGCAAGTAGATGTATTAATTCTGCACGGCAAGATTCGGTTAGATAATAATTTAAATTATCTATCGAATAACCATTTAACTTTTTCTTTTTTAATCCTATTCCTGTTATAGCACTTCCGTCCGGTAGATATTTTTTCCATAGCTTAATCTTAAAATATTTTTCGTATATTTTTCCGTTTTGCTCAAAGTTGCGAATTCGAAAAATAAAGTTATTGGCGCCAAAAAAATGGTTGGGCATAGCCCTAACAATAATCGCAATTGATATTTGAATAATAGGCCAAATAATAAAACATAGTGCTATGGTTAACCCTTGCGGCAAAAAAATTATCTGCATATGAACCTCTATTTTACTGCTTCGAGCGAAGTTTTATTTTTCTACCACGCCACACAACCGAAATATTAAGCAGTTTTTTTATTGACGAAACTATAAAAACAACTAAAAAAAACAACAATAAAAGTGGATAACAAAATATGGTAGGCCAACCAAATTTTCCGACGTTCTTTGAAGCTAACTTTAACACAAACACCCATAGTAAATAGCTTAATAAAGCCATTGTTAATGTAGATATTTGCGGTGATAGTATTGTTTGTGTAAGCAATATTAGTGAGCTTGTAAGGCCGGTAAACCATAAAAATGTTAGAATAAATAATACCGGTGAGGTGTAGCCGGCCCCGCTTGCAATATTCTTTAACCATCCCTGAAACATAGCGGAAATACCATCAGGATACATTCTAAATGATATGCTATCACAGCCCATTTTAATGCTGTATTTATAACCGAGACGTGAGAGCTGTCGGCCAAGTTCTAAATCATCGACAATAGAGTCTACAGCGCAGCGATGTCCGCCTATAGCCTCGTATACCTTTTTCTCCATAAGTATCACCGGACCAAATAACCCTGCCGACTCGGTATTAATGGTACAGCAGCTGCCATTTGCTCCGAGCTGAACTAGGTTGAAAAAGAAACTACCGTTTTCATACCATTTTCCTACGCTGTGGTAGGGTTGAACTGAAATGGTTTTCTGTTCGAGCTCATATTGTCCAACAAGTTTTTCTAAAGCATTTTTTGACATTCGAACATCTGCATCTAAAAATAACAACAGTTCGCCTTTTGCCACGGCAGCAGCTTTTTGACAGGCAACAGCTTTGCCGTTAACACAGCAACGAGAATCAGAGTGTAAAAGTTTAACTCGTTTAAATTTAGATATCTCTTCGCAGGTGGTATCTGAACTTTCATCATTAACGCAGATAATCTCACATATTTCGTAGCTTTGTTTTTCCAGACACTGCAACAGCTGCGCAATATTATTAGCTTCATTGCGCACCGGAATTATAACCGAAACACTATGTTTTTTAATTGTTTTTTGCGCGCTGAGATATGGTTTTTTATAAAGCAGAACTAACATCGAGGCAATTCCCACAGCTGTTAGGATGAGATAATACATTTTTCCCCTTTCAACAATTCAAAAAATTTAGCGACATGCCTTATCGGCGGCAAGTCTGCCGGTTATGATGCTTACCGGCAAACCGGCAGGACTAAAAGACCACATGCCCGCCCTATATATATCAGGGTAGCCAGTTTTAATAGATTTAGCGATGCCCATAAATTCTGTAACTGCCATTGTAGGCTTGCAGGTATGGCTCCACCCGGTAATTGCGCCATCGTCGTTTCCTGTTGTTTTTTCTATGGTAATCGGAGTGGCACATCGGGTAAACACTACCGAGCTTTTTAATCCCGGAATAAGCTCCTCGTTTAACAGATTTATTATCTCGTTGGTACAAAGCTCGATGAATTTATCGTATAGTCCTTGGTTTTTTATTTGCTTTGTTAAGTCATAGCTAAATATAGTGCCTACCGTAAGGGTGCAATGTCCCTGCGGCGCAAGTGTATTGTTATGAACAGTAGGACAGGAAATTTCATAGGTTGTTAGTTTAAGATAATTTTTTACATAGGTGAATAGTTCCTCCTCGTCGGATAAATTATTTGCAGTGCCCAATGAGGAAAGTCCATCGGTTAACTTTGTGTAAAACATATGCGAACCCGTTAGTTGCTGCATCAGCCCAGAAGTAGTCTTGGTTGCAATATATATATTTAGTATGGAGTCGCTACCTCTTTGAGTGTTATTAAAATTAATGTGTGAATCTATTGCTTTGTGAAACAACTTTTCACTGCAACACCAAATTAATTTTTTGTATTTGATGGTTTTACCGGTAGTGTCAGTTATTATTTTTTGGTCTTTATCTATTTTACTAACACTTGTGTTAAACATTACCCTGCCGTTACCATGCTCTATATACCGTTTCAAGGATTTTACAATGCCCAAAATTGATTCTTCAGGGTAATAATAATCCTTGTACAAATAAAAGTATCCGAGAGCAAAAAATGTTGGTGAATCGGTAAAAAAATGCTGAATAATCATATCTATTAAGGAATGGCTGTCGGTTATAGTCATTAGTTTTTTTCTTACCGATATTTTGGCTTGGTTTATCCTAAAAACCGTTTTTAAGTATCCTCCTATCCAGGGCATCATGGAACACATTAACTTTAATGGCTGTCCCCAAAGTGGTGAAAAAAGTGGGTTTTCAACACCGTACAGCACATTCATTTCATCGACTGTTTTATTAATAATATCTACAATTTTGTTAATATTGTTTTCTTCGCATGGAAAAAGGGTGTTGAGCATTTTTTGATACTCATCAAGGCCGTTTTGTGAGCTTATTAACACCGTTTGATCTGCAATTCTTATCCTTACATCGCTTTTTTTCAGCTCAGCCTTTATGTTTAGCTCCCTTAGCATCGGCAAAAGAGTTCCGGCATTTTCCAGTGCACGTATTCCTGCATCAAAATAAAAACCATCATGCCAAAAGCCTGATACCAAACCTCCTATCTCTGCCTGCTTTTCGCATAGTAAAACCTTTTGATTTTGCTTTACTCCAAAAGCCGCTGCGGTGAGCCCTGCAATACCTCCGCCTACCACCACAATATCGTAGATATCCGAAACACCTTTTTTCATCATGTTTTCACCCCTGTATGTACCATATTTAAATTCCTTTATACGCAACGCAAAATCAACTACATTGATTTTAATAACTGTTGGTGCTATAATTAAAGCGTACTTAATAACTTTGGCTGCGTATTTCATACTATGAAAGGAATATAGTCGGCGTGAAGATTTTTATACATTAATATTGGCAGAAAACAGTTTACGCCCTCGGCCAATAAAAATAAATATATTATTATAGGAGATTTTATGTTAATAGATTTTCACACACATATTTTTCCGGATGCGCTTGCCCCAAAAGCCATGAGTGGATTAAAAAAACACTGGGTTAATCAACCGATAGAGCCGGTTACCGACGGAACCAAGACAAGCTTATTAGCCGAGATGGACCGATGTGGTGTTGACATCTCGGTAATTGCTCAGATTGCAACAAAGCCCAGCCAAACTGAAGCCGGCTGTAAATTTGCACAGGAAATAGCCGACGATAGGATTATTCCGTTTGGAAGTATAAGTCCTCGCAGTGATGATTTTAGAAAAGATATTGATTTAGTAGTTTCCTATGGGCTTAAAGGAATTAAACTTCATGCTCAGTATCAAAACTTTATTGTTAATGATCCCCTGATGCTTAAAATATATGACTATGCATTTAATAAAGGCTTGATAATATTGCAACACAGTGGTTATGATATTGCATATAAACCACCTTACAATGCTACCCCTGCTATGTTTAGGGATGTAGCAAACCATATGCGTGGAGGCACAATGGTTGCGGCACATCTCGGAGGAATGGCAATGTGGGATGAG
The DNA here is from genome assembly GCA_964368815.1 of uncultured Oscillospiraceae bacterium. Classification (GTDB taxonomy): domain Bacteria; phylum Bacillota; class Clostridia; order Oscillospirales; family Ruminococcaceae; genus CAYJBH01. The sequence continues at coordinate 94,401 of CAYJDA010000002.1, read as the reverse complement.
GTTTTAGATCTGCTTTGCGGAACCAATATATATCTTGATACATCGCAGGGGGTTGACTATTATACGAAAAAGCAATTTACAGATATAGTTAATGCACACGGTGCAGACAAGATATTGTTTGCAACCGATTCCCCCTGGGGAAGCGCCGAAAGAGAGCGCAAAGGAATCCTGTCCTGCGGGTTTACCGAAGAACAGGAAAATATGATTTTTTCAGGTAATGCAAAAAGGCTACTTAGCTTGTAGTTCCTCCTCGCGTTTTTTAAGAATTCTTTTAAATGTATAGTTAAATATCAGTGCAGTGGTAATCGCAGCTAAGATATCTGCAATAGGCTCTGCCAAGAATACCGCCATAACTTTGTCGTCGAAAAAATTTGGTAGAATAAATATTAACGGTATAAGCAGAATTATTTTACGGTTTATTGCAGCTATTGCTGACTGTTTAGCACAGCCGAGGGCGAGGAAAGTCATCTGGCATGACATCTGAACGCCAAACGCAAGTGTTCCTGCCATATATATTCTTAATGCAAATTTTGAGTATTCAATAAGTTCGGGATCGTTGGTAAAAATAACTACAAATATCTGTGGAGCTAACATCAGAATAATCCACATAACTACGGTATATGTTACCGCCACAAACAGAAGCATTTTAAATATTTTTCGAACCCTGTCAAGGTTTCCGGCGCCGAGATTATAGCCGGTTATCGGTTGAGCTCCCTGAGAAAGACCCTGCAAGGGCAGCATAATAAGTTGCATAGCGGAGGAACAGATGGTCATGGCGCCCACCGCTAAGTCCCCACCGTATTTTAGTAATGAGCTGTTAAAACTAATAATGGTTATGCTCTCGGTTATCTGCATTATAAATGGCGAGAAACCAAGTGCAAGGCAGGATAATATTATCTTTATATCCGGAACCATATTTTTTAACTTAAGCCTTAAGCTACTATGACGGCTTATAAGAAATCCAAGAACAAAGGTTGCCGAAAGCCCCTGAGATATAATTGTTGCAAGGGCGGCACCGGAAACACCCATCTCTAACACAAAGATAAATATTGGGTCTAAAATTATATTGGTAACAGCACCTATCAACACCGATAACATGCTTACCTTTGTGTAACCCTGTGCAGTTATAAAGGGTGTAAGTCCGAGTGAAATTTGAACAAAAATAGTACCACAGGAATAAATTAAAAGATAATCAGAAGCATATCCGATGGTATCGCCGCTTGCGCCGAATAACAACAACAGTTGTCTGCCAAAAACAATAAATAACACGGTAATTACTACAGAGATTATTAATAGAGTACTTACACTTGACCCCAAAACTTTTTCTGCCTTTTTGCGATCTCCCGCTCCCAAAAAAATTGAGGCACGCGGAGCGCCTCCAAATCCCACCAGCATGGAAAAAGCCGATATAATAAATATGATTGGTAAGCAAACTCCAACTCCGGTAAGCGCAAGTGCTCCAACATCCGGAATTCTACCTATATACATTCTGTCTACAAGGTTATATAGCATATTAATTATCTGCGCTGTAATGGTTGGCATTGCCATCCTAAAAAAAAGCCTACCGATAGGAGCGGTAGCAAGAATGTTTGTATCCTTCAAATTTGCAGTTCCCTTTGTTTATGGTATTAGTTAAAGCTTACTAAACAAATAATTATTCAGTTAATTTTAATTATACATAGACAAAGACATTTAGTCAAGTAACTAAGTAGGATAGCAATGGTTTTAGCTGTACAAAAGTCCATAAAATCTAACACTTTACTTTAAAAAAATAAAATCGAAAAATTTGTATTGACAACGAGTATACACTATGTTATAATTACAAGGCACATTACGAGATACTAGCTCAGTCGGCAGAGCACCTGCCTTTTAAGCAGGGTGTCCGGAGTTCGAATCTCCGGTATCTCACCATGTGGCGGTATAGCTCAGATGGTCAGAGCACTCGGTTCATACCCGAAAGGTCGCCGGTTCAAATCCTGCTACCGCTACCATTGTAATATCGGACCTGCCAAGGTTTGGTTCGATGTTGCACCGAGTACATGAAAATAATATGGCCCGTTGGTCAAGCGGTTAAGACACCGCCCTTTCACGGCGGAATCACGAGTTCGATTCTCGTACGGGTCACCATAATGAATTTTGTTGCGCCAAGCGATTTGCAGTTTCTACTTTCCCTCCAAATTCTTTGAACAAGGAAATTTTTAGAGCAGTAACTGCAATGTTTTTCCTTTAAGCGTGTCATATATGGTTTATCAATATATTCTATAGCCGTATGGTTAGACTTCATTCCTCGAGTATCTCGAGGTTTTTTTGTCTAAATTTATAATAACAAGTTATCGATAACGTGTTTGTTTTATTAATGATTAAGCTGTGATGCAGCGGGGAGGCTGTAATTTCACAAGCTTGAAGAGAGGTTGATAGCACATGAAAAAAATTACATCCCTTGTACTTGCTTTAGTTTTACTTGCTTCCTGCGGAACGACACCGCCTAACCCCGTGGTAGTAGAAGAGCCGGAACCGGAACCGGAGCCAATTACATTGACCGTGTCGGTAGATGAGCTACCCGCCAAAATAGATCCGTTATCAACCGGATTTGGCACTGTTTCACCGGTTTACACCGCCTGCTACGAGGGCTTATTTAGTTATGATTCCGTCACCGGAGATTTGATTCCGGCAATCTGTGATAGCTATAACGTAAGTGAGGATGGTTTAACCTACACTTTTACACTTCGCTCTAACGCAAAGTACTCAAACGGCGATAATATAACTGCGGACGATTTCGTAGAATCATTTTACAAAATTCTGGACGAAGAGGGCGACCCCTTTGTTAGAGAGCGTTTAATTGAAATTATCAGTGGAGCTGATGATTATGTCCTCCCCGAGGATGAGCAACCTGAGGAATTTACACTATCAGATGTTGGTATATATTCTAACGGAAACTATGAGCTTGAAATAATTTTAAGCAAACCTTATTCCGAGTTTGTTGCTATGTTAACAATGCCGGCTTTTGCACCAACCTACCGAGGTTCTAATCTACCTGAGCAGGATCCCGAAAGTGAAGAATTGCAACCCATCCATGTATCCAGTGGGCCGTTTGTTATCGCCTCCGAAAGCAGCACCGAATTTGTTGCTATAAGAAATACATCGTACTACAATATGCTTGAAGTTACTGTAGAACAGCTTTACTTCTCAAACGAATTTTTAGATGAGTCGCTTGGCTTTGCAAACGGTGATATTAATATCATCCTAAACCCGGAACAAAATATTTACACTGCCTTTCCGGGTCAACTCGTTGAAATTGCTTCTTTTAATACCGTTTATCTTAGCTATAACACCAGAAGAAGCCCAACAAGCACCCTTCTTGTAAGGCAGGCTATCAGCCTTGCTATTGATCGCAATGGGCTACTTGACGAAAACTTGCCTGAACAGGGTATCCCTGCTTCGGGATTAGTTGCGCCGGGATATATCTATTCCGGAAATGACTTTTCCGATACTTTAGAACGAAACAACTTTAACCTCAACGACAGCATTGATGAATCACAGCAAGCTTTAAGCTCGGCAAGATTTAACGACGGCGTAGGTTTAAACATTACTATGATTGTCCGGGACAGTGATCCTTATATTACCTATTATGAAGAGTTGGCAAATTCGGTTAGGCAGATTACACGTGGTGAAATAAGCTTTGTGGCCATGTCGGACAGGGAGTATGAGGAGGCATTAGAGAGCGGAAGTTATAATGTTGCGGTGGGTGCTACTCTCGCAGATGTATTGCATCCTGCAGAGCCATTATCGCTGTTGCACTCTGAAAACATTGATAACATTACCGGCTATGATGATAATGCCTATGACGAGCTTCTATTCGAGGCTGCGATGAATCCAACCGGTATGCACAACAAAGAAGCGCTACAAAGTGCCGAGACTCATCTTATGGCAAATATGCCTGTTGCACCGTTATTTCACCCGGTACACCGCATGTTAATTAACGATCAAACTGAAGGCTGCATTGTTAATGCACTGGGTAATCTATACGTCACAAATGCATATGTAGCACAGGAAGATACTCAGTATCAGGTTGACGGAATTTAAACAGAGGACGATAGATGAATCACCTTATTCGCCCTGCCACCGAGCAGGAGATTCATACAGTTTTGGAAATATTGCTTACCGGAAAAAAAGCGCTTGCCATGGCCGGAGTGGACCAATGGCAGGACAACTACCCCACATTTGAGATGATTGCGGATGATGTTTCTAAGAAAGAAAGCTATCTTTTATTCATAGACGACCAGCCGGTAGCTACATTTGTTTTTACCGAAGCACTTGATTTCGCCTATGATGAAAGCGGCGCGTTTTTGTTGCCTCCACCCTATACCTCGTTACATAGAGTTGCTGTTCTTCCCGAGATGAAAGGACGCGGAATCGGTGGATTGTTAGTTGACTATTGCAAAGAGCAAAGCTGCCGGATAAATGCAGTTGGGCTTAGATGTGATACCCATGCCGACAATAAATCAATGCGCAGAATGATGATTAAAAACGGCTTTATTGATCGAGGTTCAATTAGGCTTGCAGATGGCTCTCCTCGCATAGCATATGAACTTGATTTAATCCAAAACATTAATAATTAGTTAAATAACTAATATATAAACAGACCAACGTTTACTTATGAAAGTTTAATATGGTCTGTTTTTAATTTTCTAATTGCATTTAATACACTTAGCTGTTATAATACAGATAAAACAAGAAAAAATAAATGTGGGGTGCAAATATGGCTGAATACCAATTTTTTTTATCAGACTCACTCGAAAAAGTATTTGAAGATAGCCGGCCGCAACCGCTCAATGTATCACGGCTAACCGCGATACACGGAGAAACTATATCACTACAGTTGGTATATACTGCTGTAAATTCGCTAACCCACCCCATTCCTTTTAGGGTGAGTGTGTCGGGAATCGATGCAAATTTTTGCTCGGTAGAAACAGTTCCATCACACCTACCGGTGTTCCCAAAAAGGGATATTCACTATTTAAAAACAACTCCGGGTTTATATCCAGATCTTTTAGTTCCGTCTGACGGAGTAATACTGCCGATTAATAATCAGTTCCGTAGCCTTTGGATATCTATCCCCACCGAGACGGTTGTTGCAGGTAGCTATATTATTACCGTTAGAGTGAAGGCTTCTGATGAAGATGTTTTTGAACAGAAACTTCAACTCGATGTTTTATCGGCAGAGCTTCCTACAACATCATTTTTACACACCGAATGGTTTCATTGTGACGGCATATGTCAATACTACTCGGTAGAACCCTTTTCGGAAGAATTTTGGCGAATAACGGAAAATTTTATAAAATTTGCAGGAGCAAAAGCCGGCATAAATATGCTATTAACCCCTGTTTTTACCCCCTCTTTAGATATTGCTATGGGCGGCGAAAGGTTAACTATTCAGCTTGTTGGTGTTGAAAAGCTCGAGAATGACAGCTATATATTTGACTTTTCTAAGCTAAATAGATGGTGTGATATCTGTTTAAAATACGGTATCACCAATATTGAAATAGCTCATCTCTTTACTCAGTGGGGAGCAAAATTCACACCAAAGATAATAGCAACGGTAAACTCGGTGGAGCAGGAAATTTTTGGCTGGCATGTTGAGGCAACCTCGGTTCAGTACCGTTATTTCTTAGAGGCTTTTATTCCGGCACTTTTAAAATTTTTAACAACAAAAGGCTATGGCAAGGAAACAATTTTTTTCCATATTTCAGATGAGCCTTCTCTTGAGCATTTATCAAATTATCAGGCCGCTAAAGCACAGGTAGCCGACCTGCTTGAAGGCTATACGATTATGGATGCGTTAAGCAACTATGATTTCTATAAATTAGGTGCTATAGAAACACCAATACCGGCAAATGACCATATTGAACCTTTTATAGAAAACAAGGTGAGCGATTTATGGGTTTACTATTGTTGTTCCCAGTCGAAGGATGTTTCTAATCGATTTTTTTCAATGCCTTCCTATCGTAACAGAATAATGGGAACCCTTTGTTACCTGTACGACATTAAAGGATTTTTGCATTGGGGCTTTAACTTCTATAATAGTCAGTATTCGATACACCCTATTAACCCATATATTATTACCGATGCAAAATATGGATTCCCTTCCGGCGACCCCTTCTTGGTATATCCGGGACCGGACGGTATTGTTTATAGCTCTATAAGAAACGAGGTTCAGATGGAGGCGCTTTATGACCTACGAAGACTAAAGCTTCTTGAAGAACTTACTGATGCCGAATTTACCAAAGCAATAATAAAGGAAGTTGCAGGTGCAGATATTAAGTTTAACAACTTCCCTATGGAAAAAGATTTTATTTTAAGATTATGTAACCGCATCAACAGCGAGATAGAAAAAAGAATATGACAGAAAACACCTTAACAAACAGCGAAACAAGGGAAGTGTATCGTTATGAGCCGGAGTTCTCCCTTTTAAACAGCAAAGGATTTTTAAAACCGGCAGGGTTTCAAACTGTTGTAAACAACATTGTTGGAGTGCATTTAAAAAAACACAACATTGACTTTGAACGGCTAATATCTATGGATCTTTCCTGGGTGCTACTCTCACTCACCATAGAGCCACAAATGCCGGTTCGCGGCACAGAGCCACTGTTTATTACCACCTGGCATTCCGAAAACAAAGGGATATTTTTTCGGCGTGAACTTCAGGCTAAAAATGAAAAGGGTGAGGTAGTGTTCAACTGTGCTACCTACTCCACCATGCTTGACCTCGTAGGGAGAACTATTTATAGAAAAAGACCGCTTCCGTTTGAAATTATGGAGCCGGAACAGGTTACCCTTTTAGATGCTCGCCCCACCTTTAAGGGTAGACATGAATTTTCCGATATAGCAACTTCAACGGTTCAAAGAAGCTATATCGATGGACTTGGTCATGTTAATAATGCAAGATACGGTGATTTTTGCTACGACAGCCTAAGCGATAGTGAAGCAGAGTTAGACCGCCTATCAAGAATGGAAATTTACTTTGTATCCGAGCTCAAGCAATCCGAAACTTATACAGCGCAAAAAGCATGTGAGGACAATAAAACCATAGTTAGAGGCTACAATAATGAGAACGATAAGGTCTCATTTTACGGCGTTTTTCATTACGATTAACAAAATTATTCAATAATAAATGTTACAGGGCTGTCGAACTTATCGATAGCCCTGTAACTATATATATTATACGTATCTAAACGTTTGAAAAGTTATCGGTTTTTGCTTAAAGAAATTAACTTCTTACTTCCTGTATGCCCTCTGTAGTTTCCTCTGCTAACAACATGTTAATTATAACAAGCTGTCCGTTTCGCTCAACTATAACATCAACTGTATCGTTAGCTTCAAGATTTTCTATCTCTGCTAAAAGTTCGTCATTTGTTGTTATCTCTTTGTCGTTAAATTCTACTATTCTGTCTCCAACCTGTAGTCCCGCAATATGGGCATTTCCACCCTGAGTTATGTTTTGAATATATACCCCAAGCTCACTTACCCGATACATCATTGCTGTATCTTCATCATTTATCTCTATAAGGCCCACGCCAAGTGTGAATCGTCCTTGAACATATCCTACGTCCATTAAATCTTCTATAACATCCATAGCAATGTCGATTGGTATGGCAAACCCTATTCCTTCAATTTCAACACCGGAAGATTTTGCATTAACTACCGCGATTAGCTCACCATTTTCGTTAAACAGACCGCCACCCGAATTTCCGGGGTTAATTGCAGCCGTGGTTTGAAGAAGCGTCATCGTTTCATCTTCAATAGTTATTTCTCTCGACAATGCACTAACTATTCCATCCGTTACAGTACCGCCAAGTTCTCCAAGCGGATTTCCAATGGCCATAACATAATCGCCTATAGTTAAATCGGAGGAGGAGCCTATTGTTGCTGCCGTTAAGCCATCTGCATTAATTTTAAGAACCGCAAGATCAGTTTCGGAATCTGTTCCTATCAATTTTGCCTCATGGGATACCCCGTCAATAGTTTTAACCGTTATGCCGGAAGCACCTTCTATAACATGATGATTGGTTACTATATACCCATCCTCGCTAATTATTACACCGCTTCCAGCACCTGTGCCAACATATGATTGATTAAAATATCCTTCCGATACCACCTCGGTAACAATCTCTACAACCGATGGTTGAGCCATCTCGGCAATTTGTGCTACCGATAGATTTTGATTTGAATTGCTACTATTTGTTGGAGTGGCAGCAATATCGGATTCGTTGTTTAACGTTGTGGTTACTATGCTAGCGGATTGAGGGTTCATTGTATTATACAATACGCTACCACCAAATCCGCCCGCGGTTCCAACCAAGGCAACTGCCGTCAACATGCATACCGCCTGAACTGCTTTTTTTCCTTTGCCGCTTTTTTTCTTTACTTCAGGCGTTTGATTAACCGGAGAATTATATATGGTCGGTGGATATTGAGAAGGGGTATGGTAGCTGCTCTCGTCATGATAATTATTGTTGTTCATATTTTACTCCTTTAAAAGTTGTATAAAAATTTAGTGGTTTATTCTTTTTCCTTGACATAAGAATAAACCACCAAACTTAAATGAACCTTAAAGATTTAAAAATTATTTAATTTTTTCATCGGCCCTTAAAAATATTTTTTGCAATTTTTCCGGGCATAGCCGCTACTTTATATATTCCACTTTTAGTTATCTTTTCATACTCAGCCTTATATGCTGTTAACGGGTGAAATTTTGATTGTTCCACGGTGCCGTAACTTTCCCTAAAGTTGTAGGGGATATTACTAAAAACGGTAAGTAAATTTTCATGAAGTGGCACACATACAGCCCCTCTAAGTGCCTTTATCCAAAAATAAGGATTGTCTTTTACAATTGGCTCATCGCCAATATTTCTTCTTAACTTATCGGTATTAAACATTGCCGCCGAAAGGCAGATGTTAGCAACCGCCAATGTTGCCGGAGGAATAGTTCCGGAATATCCGGATGGGTCAAAGTCTTCACCCTCTTCTACGTTTGCACCGCAAAAACATACATCAGCTCCACTGCTTTTAAGCATTTCGAGCTGTTTTTCTACCCTATGTTTTTCGTTTATATCCATAGAGCTTATAAACATTATATATTCACCAACTGCATCACGCAGTCCGTCGTTAAAGTTGTCGTTGATAAGTTGAATATTATCGCGATCATCCTTAACAAAACCCTGAGCAACTATGGTTAAATCAATTCCATTAATCAACCTAAATATACCCCCTAAACTTAGCAGTTCGTATTAATTCCTAACGGCTATGCGTTAGGATCCGTCTCAGGAGCCGGATCGATATTGGTGGGGATTGCTACATATACATTAACCACGGTGGATGGATCTATAATAACATCCTCGCCCACTCCCGGCTCGGAGTACATTACCGTGCCCGGATGAACACTGTCATCTTCTTTATTAAAGAATTCGAAGTCTACGCCCATCTCGTCGAGTAACACCTCAGCCTCAAGTTGTGTCATACCATAAAGTTCGGCAGGAATCACGCCCATCTGCGGACCAAGACTTACTATAAGCTGGATTGGAGTTCCCTCAACATAGGGCTCCTCAGGTAATGGTTGTTGAGCAAACACTTGGCCAGCGGGATAGGTAAGATTATATCTCTCGTCCGGAGCAGAGAACAGATATTTCTCCTGAAGTTCAACATCTGCGATAATATCATCATACATAAGTCCTATAAGACGCGGCGTAATTCTTGCATTAGCCGCCTCAGCAACAACATCATCGGCAAGATTTTCGGTAACCTCTGAGGAGGTTACTGTTTCTACCGGCATATTTTGCTGTATAAGGTTCCATGCATAGGCTATTATTCCTACAGCCAGTACCAGCATTATTAAAACTATGTATACAAAGGGACTGATTTTGCCTTTTTTATTTTTAGGTTGCTGTTTTTTTTGTGAAGAAGCGGCCGGAGCAGCTTCAAATTCGTTTAGAAGTTGTAAAACGGTAGCAGTGCGTTCCTCTATGTTTAGTCTCAGTGCACGATGTATCGCTGAGGTTGCAAGGTTTGGAATATTGCCTGCAAGCCCTCTTGCTACCTTAAGATTGTCGGCTGTATATCGCTCCTTTGCATCCTGCGGTTCAATACCGGTGATCATACGGTATAATACCGCCGCAACGGAATAGATGTCGGTACCGGTATCATGAAATTCAGTTACTACATATTGCTCCGGAGCAGTATAACCGCTAAATAACTGCGGCTTTAAAGAACTTTTAGTTGTTCTTAGTGATATAGTTGCATATCCTCCAAGCATTAGCTCGCCATCTTCCTTAACATAGATGGTGTCGGGCGATATTCCACGGTGAAGAAGTTTTATATCGTGTATGGCTAAAAGGCCGGAAAAAACGGGCTCCAACATTTCCTCCGCCCTCTCAAACGGAATTTTCTGGTTTTTTTGCTCAAGATACTCTCGTAAGGTTCTGCCGGCAATTCTTTCAGTAACAGCATAGGCTGTTTGGTGATCTTGAATAAGGTCAACAACCTTTAGAAGTCCGGGATTTGCCGCCACACGGGTAAGATTTTTATATAACTCGATAAAATCACTAAGGGTAGTTTTATACTGCACTTCATTACCCGGACGAGGAACAACCTCACCGGTCGGTCTGCGTGAGGCACATAATGCAATAGGTAAAAACTCCTTTATCATTACCTCCTCGGCGGTGGCATTAACCAGGGCTTCATAGGTTATTCCCTCTCCGTCGATGGTAACAAAGCTACCTATTGTATATTTATTTTTAAGCACCGTTCCAAGCTCAAGGCTACCTACCGGATTGGTATTGGTTGCCTCGATAGCACAAAAAGGACAAACAGTCGCATCGCTGTCTATTCTTGATTTACAGAATACACATAGCTTTGTGTTTTTCAAGTGTAATCCCCCTGTTAATTCCTACTCAAGGTTTGTACAAAAATCCTGTACATCGTCGTCATCTTCTAAAAGTGAGACTAGTGAGTCTATTTTTTTTTGATCTTCTTCAGATTCTACCGCAATAGTGGTTGATGGCAGATAGGTAACTTCCGCGGATTCCGGAACAATTCCCTGCCCTTCAAAATATAACATAGCAGCTGCAAAATCTTCCTGTGCAACAATTATTTCAAAGCCTTCCTCTTCCTGGCTGTAATCCTCTATAGGTGCCGAAAGTATCTTTTCCTCAATACCCTCTTGATGCTGCAAAAGAATTACACCCTTTTTTGAAAAAAGGTAGGATGTACAACCGCTTGTACCGAGGCCTGCTCCGTATTTATCAAAATAATGGCGAAGATTTGCCGCCGTTCTGTTTCGGTTATCGGTTAAGGTTTCTACTATAAAGGCAAGTCCCGCGGGGCCGTATCCTTCATAAGTAACGCCCTCGTAGCTATCCTTATCGTTTGCGGTTGCCTTTTGAATTAGCCTATTAATATTATCGTTCGGTACATTAAGTGATTTCGCCTTTGCAATAACGTCTCGTAACCTGCTGTTAGAAGCAGGATCTGCACCGGCTTCTCTAACAATAACCTGTATTTCTCTACCAATTTTGGTGAAAATCTTGGCTCGCTGAGAATCCGTTTTTTCTTTTTTTCTTTTAATTGTGCTCCACTTAGAATGGCCTGACATTGTCTTTTCCTACAAAAATATACGTCATATGGAGTTATTATATCACATATAAAATAATATTTCAATTAAATTTTGCAAAAAGTTTACATAGCTACCAAACATTATGAGTATGTTAAGCAATTTTTCAAGAAATTTGTCGATATGTTTTACTGGTAATTTTTTACATATTATTGTATAATTACAGTATAACAAATATTCAATAGCAAAAGGAAGTGGCTGTGGTGTTTAGAATAAAAGCAAAAAAACATATAGATAACGGCATTAAATACAAAAGTGAAATAATGCAGCTACCTATAGGTCGCATAAAACCCTCGCAGTTTCAAGCACGTAAACGATTTGACGAAAAAGAGCTCTCGGATCTTGCCCAAAGTATTAAGCAAACCGGACTGTTGCAGCCGGTAAGCGTAATAAAAAGTGGTTTGGATTACAGCTTAATAGCCGGAGAAAGGCGCCTTAGAGCCTACAAACTTGCCGGGTTCGACAAAATACCGGCAATCCTTTACGATCTGGAAAAAAGCGATCTTGCAGTCTTAGCATATATGGAAAACAGCATGCGAAGTGAACTAACGGCATTTGAACAGGCCGCTGCAATAAAGCAATTTATCGATCTGTTTGGATACACACAAGCTGAGGCGGCTCAAAGGTTGCAGATGACCCAAGGTTCCCTTGCAAACAAGCTTAGACTTTTAAATTTAACAAGGTGGCAGACAGATTTCTGTATCGAACACGCTCTAACCGAAAGGCATGCAAGGGCGATGTTGCGACTTAACGGCGAAGAAACACAGAACGCTTTTTTGGAAACTGTGGTGGCCAAAGGGTTGAATGTAAAGGATTCTGAACGGTTGGTTGAACGCTATCTTGCAACACCGGTATTACAAAAAAAGAAGTCGGTTCCGGTTGTTAAAGATGTTCGTCTTTTCATAAACACAATTAATCGCGCGGTAGATATCATGAAAAGCAGTGGTATCCCGGCTGAAACAACCAAAACGCAGGACGACGAATTTATAGAATACAGGGTAAAGATACCTATAGGCGAAATTACAGCCAAAAACAAGGTGCAATCGAGGTAAACCTCTTCTAACTTTAAAAGCTACCAAGGATGAATTTTCATCTTTGATAGCTTTTAAATATTTATCTAGGTTATTTTCCCATTAATAATAAAAAGTTTAAACTAATAGTTTTCCGTAAAAAATTATTTAGTGCCAAAAAGTCTATCGCCTGCATCTCCGAGGCCCGGAATAATATATCCATGGTCGTTAAGGTGTAAATCCAGTGCCGCCGCATATATTGCAACATCGGGATGTTCCTTTTGCATCTTTTCTATGCCTTCGGGCGCGGCTATCAAACAAATAAAATTAATGTTTTTAGCACCCATTTTTTTTATATTTGTTATTGCGTCACAGGCACTTCCGCCGGTAGCAAGCATAGGATCGAGTATAAAAATATCTCGCTCATCAATATCCGGAGGCATCTTGCAGTAATACTCCACGGGAAGTAATGTGTCGGGGTCACGGTATAAACCTATATGCCCAACCTTTGCAGCAGGAAGTAATACCTGAACTCCCTCAACCATACCAAGGCCGGCACGCAAAATCGGAACTATTGCCAGCTTGCGGCCCTTAAGCATTCTGCAGCTTGCCTTTGCTACAGGTGTCTGTACCGTTACTTCAGTCAACGCAAGGTCTCTGGTTGCTTCATATGTAAGCAGGGTGGCAAGTTCGCTAACAAGCTCTTTAAATTCCTTCTTCCCTGTTTTTACATCCCTTAACAGCGCAACTTTGTGTTGAATCAGTGGATGTTCTACAATCATTGGTAATGGCATATTTCCCCCTTTATTCCCGGTTAAAACTTATTTTTAAAAGCTCTACTGCTTTTATAATTTGTTGTTCAGTCATGGCACTAAAACCTAATATCAACCTGCAACTGCTTTTTCTGGTTTTACCATGGTGAAAGTCGTTCATACTCAAAAGTGTTAGCCCGTTATTACTTGCCGCATTTAACATCTCATCCTCAGATAAAGGTAGGTGAAAATCTACAACTATGTGCAATCCCGCCTCGGCAACCGATATGGTTACTTTATCTTTAAAGCAAGTTTTTAGTGCTGTAATTAAACAATCTCTTCGTTTTTTACATGTGTTTCTCAAGCGGTTAATATGCCTTGAAAAATGCCCACCTTCTATAAAGCGGTATAAAGCTTGTTGTTCAAATCTTGAAACGGTGCAGGCATATACGCCAAATTTTTTCCCCCACTCTTCATGAAGCTTTGGTGGCAAAACCATATAGGCTATTCGAAGTGATGGCGCAACACTTTTTGAAAATGTTCCCACATGCACAACTCGGCCGTTTATATCATGGCTCTTAAGCGCCGGTATTGGTCTGCCGGAAAAACGAAATTCGCTGTTATAATCGTCCTCAATTATATACCTTCCTTCCCTTGCCTCTGCCCAGGCAAGCATCTCCTGCCGCCTTCTAACCGGCATAGTTATTCCGGTTGGGAACTGACAAGATGGGGTTATATAAGCGAGTTGTGCCAAAGATTTATCCAGATCGCTAATACTCATTCCATCTTGGTCTAACGGAATGTGGACAGTGGAGGTTCCAAAATCTCTAAACACACGTTCAGCTCGGCCATATCCGGGTTCCTCTACAGCTACACAGCTACCCTCAAACATTCTTGCAACAAGGCAGAGAAGATAGTCGATTCCGGCACCGATTACTATCTCGTTTGCATCGCAGTCAACCCCGCGATAAGCCCTTAAATAACGACTTATAACATGACGTAGATTGTAATCGCCCTGTCTGTCTCCATGGTTGAGCAGCTGTTCATCACCAAGAACCTCTCGCTCTATTCTGCACCACAGTTTAAAAGGAAAAAGTGCACTGTCTATCGATGAGGTTCCAAAGTTGTAAATGCTCTTTTTTCCTGACTGCAATCTGTTTGACACAGCTCTGCTCGGTGCTATTATCTGACCTGAAACAACGCTACATGCGTAGTATCCACTTCGCTCCTTAGAATTTATATACCCCTCAGCAACCAACATTCCGTACGCTGTATCCACCGAGTTAATGCTAACTCCAAGATGCTTTGCAAGCGAGCGTTTAGAGGGTAATCTCTCGCCGCTAACAATTTTGCCGGCAAGTATCTCTCCCCTTATGTGACGATATATTTGTTCATATATCAATTCACCCTTATTTAGTTCCAGTAAAATACTGTCCATAACATTGACACCATAAAAAAAATAGAATTTGGCAGTTTCAATAGTGCCAGTTCTGAATATAATAATAGTAGAACAAAAAATAAGTTTTGTCAAGCGTTGTTTTTGTATTTATGAGGTGAAAAATGGAAAAAAAATTCGATATTCGTAAAATCACGATGATAGGTTTAATGGCCGCACTGGTTTTTGTCGGAACATTTTTAAGAATAACTATACCACTTGGATTTACGAGCACCATGCTTCACTTCGGAAATGTATTCGGAATTCTTGCAGGGTTGCTGTTTGGGCCTTTGGGTGGCGGCCTTGCCGCTGGAATCGGTAGCGCTATCTTCGATCTTTCGGGCGAATATGCCGCTGAAGCGCCAATAACCTTTATTAATAAATTTGCAATGGGTTTTGTAGCCGGTCTTTTTATGAAACATTTTGTTGCATCGACACCAAAAGTAACAACATTGTTTACCGTAATGGCTGCGGCATCGGGATCCATCACCTATGTAGTGCTTTACACATTAAAAAATTATATCGAGATGGCATTTATTCTCTCTCTTCCCACCGAAGCGATATTCCCCGTTCTGATTCCCAAGCTAATTGTAAGCCTTACCAACGGCATTACTGCAGTTATAGCAAGTACAATCCTTTGCAGTCTCCTTAAGCCTGCACTGGTTAGGGCGAGAATTGCCATAAAATAGCTTTATAAATAAAAAAGAGCCACCACAGGCTTCTTGTTTGTGGCGGCTTTTGGTTTATTAAAACTCTTTATTAAATTCTTCTATCATTTTATTCCAGCTAATATGTCCAACCTTGCCGTCTACCGAAAGTTTATAAGTAGATTGAAAAAGACCCACCAAGGTAACGGTGTTGCTTCCATATATTCCATCTACAACCATTAGTGGAGTGTTCATAACTATTGAAAGATAGCTCTGAACAAATCTTACATAATCTCCTTGAGATCCCTCACCAAGAATAATGCCACCATATTCCGTAGTAACCGGAAAGGGATTAGCTGAGTATACTGCCGAAGTTACCTCTATTATTTTGTTCCATGTGAGCTCACCGATAATGCCGTCTGCAGATAGCGAAAACTGTTTTTGAAAAAGAATTGTAGCAGTTTTTGTGTTATGTCCAAACTTGCCATCGGCATTTAACTTAGTTATTGCTGTATATCTTGTTGCACAATAGTTAAGCATCTCCTGCATAAACAATACCGAATTGCCGTCACTGCCTACCTGTATCGATTTACCCGGATATACGGGGATTTTTGTTTTATCAATCATATTAGTTTCTCCTAATTTTATCCGAGTTTTAACTCGGTGGAGTTTTAACTCGGTGGAGTTTTAACTCGGTGGAGTTTTAACTCGGTGACTATCCATAGCCTTGTAAAGGGGTTCGAAATTCAAGGCTTTGACTAATTATATTCGAGATTAACTAACACTGTGAAACCTATAGTATTTCCCATAAGTAAGAGGCGATTAAAATAATATTAATTTGTTTAATTACATGTATGAGATGAAAGTATTATCGCCTAAATAATAAAAATATTTTTAATTAAAAAAACTACCCTTCAAGCGATTGTAAGCTTGAAGGGTAGTTTTTTGAAATTAGATTATGCCCACCACATCTCGGTTAGTTTTTCCTTAATAATAATGTCTTTTAGGAAAGTTATTGCCTTTTCGAGACCCTCTTCGGTAGACATAAGGCTGTCCTCATGCTCGATTGAGAGAGCGCCGTCGTAACCAACCTTGGCTAACATGGAAATCATATCTTTCCATACCTCAGCACTGCTACCGTATCCGCAGGAACGGAAAATCCAGGAGCGATTAATCTCGTCGCCATAGTGTTTATTATCAAGAACACCATTAAGAGCAGTGTTAAAGGGATCAATTTTGGTATCCTTAGCATGGAAATGGAAAATTGCTCCTGCCTGACCCAATGCCTTGATAGAAGCAACCGGATCCATACCCTGCCAAAAAAGATGAGACGGGTCAAAGTTTACGCCGATGTTTTCACCGCAGTTTTCACGTAGGCGAAGAGCAGTTTCGGTGTTATATACGTTAAATCCCGGATGCATCTCCATGGCAAGTTTAACATCGCCATGTTGTTTTGCAAAGTTGTTTTTTTCTTTCCAGTAAGGAATAAGCTTCTCGTTCCACTGCCACTCTAAAATTTTGCCAAAGTCCTCCGGCCAAGGGCATGTTACCCAGTTTGGATATTTAGAACCATCACTGTCGCCGGGACAGCCCGAGAAGGTATTAACAACGCCGACACCCAACTTTTCGGCAAGCAGTATAGCCTTAGTCAGCGCTTCATCAAAGCCCTTTGCAATCTCCTTGTCCGGATGTACCGGGTTTGCATGACAGGCAAGTGCCGAGATAACTATATTGTTATCTGCCAACAGTTTTTTAAGTTCTTCACATTTTGCATCATCAGCGAGCAAAATATCAGGGTCTGCATGTGCCGTTCCGGGATACCCGCCGCATCCAAGCTCTACCGCCTCAACTCCAAGCGGTGCAAGGTATTCAACTACCTCACTTAAAGGTTTCTGGCCAAGCAGGTTAGTAAGTACTCCAAGTTTCATTTTTCACCATTCCTTTCTTTTATTTCATTAACTGTATAAGTGCGTCATAGTCTTCTTTTATAGCAGCTACCTGTGCATCAGCTTCGGTACTGGATTCCGACTCCACGATTGCCCAATCAAGTTGCAAGTCTTTAACCGTTTCAAAAACAGCCTTCATGTCAACACCGCCGGTACCGAGTGTTTTGCCGTTTTCCATGTCTCCATCTTTTGCATGAAACAGGCTGATTCTGCTGCTGTATTTTTTCAGGTATTCCACCGGATCTGCTCCGCCTCTGTAAACCCAGTAAACATCAAATTCAAGTTCAACATCACATAGCTCGGCAAAAATGTCGATATAACAACGTCCTTCATGTTTGTTAAACTCAAAATCATGATTATGATATCCCAACCTCATGCCCGCCGCTTTGTATATAGGGGCAACCTTTTTAAAATTATCGGCTAAAGCCTTTACATCCTCTACCGATTTCATCGCCCACATCGGACAGATGATAAAATCGTTTCCTATTGCCTTATGAAATTCGATAGTTTGTTCAGGGGTATCAAACACCTCGGTTGCAGGAACATGTGCTGAGGATGCCACAACGCCATATTTATCAAGCCAACCTTTAACTTCCTGCGCTGTATGTCCGTAAAAGCCTGCAAATTCAATTCCCTCATAGCCAATTTCTGCCGCCGCTTTTATTGCCGCTTCAAAATCTACCGCGGATAGAGTTTTAACAGAATAAAGCTGAACACTTTTTTTCATATTTCTCCTTTTAATTTTTTAATATTTTCTTTACTATAAACCAAAATGAGTAAAAAGTAAATATAAATTACAAAAAATATTGCACAATTTTTATTCTTATTTTCTCCAATTATGTTTGTTACGTTAAAATTTATTTTGGGGTTGAATAATTTGCTAATGTGTAGTATAATTATTTAACAGGAAACATTGGCAAAACTAATAAAAAAATATCGCATTTTTGCCGAGTTTTATTTCGTTAATTTTCCATAGGTTAGGGCTTTTATGTCTGATAAAGGTTATTTAGAGCAGTATAATTTAACAAGAGCATCTTATGATGCAACATTTTTGAGGCACCTTGAAAACGGTGTTATTTTTTTGTCCGATAGCGGAATACTTATAGATGATACCGTTATTATAGCACCCGGGGCAACTATTTTACCCGGAACAATCTTAAAGGGCAATACCATTATTGGTGAGGGTTCTACCATTGGCCCTAATAGTGTTTTGCAGGACTGCAATGTTGGCTGTAATGTTACCTTTAATGCATCACAGGGCTATCAAAGCAGTATTGACGACGGTAGCTCTATTGGCCCGTATGTTCATGTTCGTCCGGACAGTAAAATTGGCAAAAAAGTAAAAATAGGCGACTTTGTTGAGATAAAAAACTCGGTTGTAGAGGATGGAAGCAGTATAGCACATCTCACATATATCGGCGATACCGATATGGGTAGACACTGTAACATAGGTTGCGGAGTAGTTACGGTAAACTACGATGGTGAAAATAAGTCGAGAACTACTATTGGAGATTATTGCTTCATTGGCTGTAATACCAATCTTGTTGCACCGGTAACACTGGGTGACGGTGCATATACAGCGGCTGGATCAACCATAACAAAAAATATCGCACCCGGAGAGCTTGCCATTGCACGCGCCCATCAACAGAATAAGTCCGGCTGGGCAGAGCGAAAGCTGCAAAAATATAAAGACAAGAAATCAAAATAAAATTCTCAAATAAAATCACAGTTTAAAAGAAAGGTATGGTTTATAAGATGAATTTGCACGGTAAGGACATAAAGATATTTACAGCTAATTCAAACCCATCGTTGGCGCAGGCGATTGCTAACCATCTGGGGTTGCCGGTAGGAAAGAGCGAGGTTGGAACCTTTTCCGATGGTGAAATATCTGTTTATATTAAGGAGAGTGTTAGAGGAAGCGATGTTTTTGTTGTGCAGAGTTTTTCAACACCGGTAAACCGTAGTCTTATGGAACTACTAATCATGATAGATGCCTTTCGTCGTGCTTCAGCCGGAAGAATAACGGCAGTTATTCCCTACTATGGCTATGCGAGGCAGGATAGAAAAAGTCGCTCACGTGACCCGATATCCGCTAAACTTGTTGCAAACCTCATCTCCACTGCGGGAGCCGATCGTGTTCTTACAATGGACCTTCACGCACCACAAATTCAAGGCTTTTTTGAAATGCCGCTTGATCATATGTTAGGTATGCCCATACTTATTGACCACTTTGAAAAAATAGTTGAACAGGAAGGCAAGGACTTTGTTGTTATGTCGCCCGACCTTGGAAGTGTTAACCGAGCAAGAAAATTTGCCGAGAGGCTTGAGCTTCCGCTTGCCATTGTTGATAAACGTCGTAGCCGTGCCAACGTGTCGGAAGTTATGAATGTAATCGGCGATGTTGAGGGTAAGGATGTTCTTATCCTAGACGATATTATTGATACAGCCGGAACGTTATGCAATGCTGCCAGTGCAATTAAAGAGAGGGGCGCTCGTAGCGTTAACGCCTGTGCAACACATGGTGTATTATCCGGAAACGCACTTGAAAACGTTTGTAGCAGCGTTATAGATGAGATCGTTTTGTTAGACACTATCGACATTACCGAAAAAGCGAAAAGTTGTCCTAAAATTAAGGTTTTAACTGTAGCTCCGGTTTTTGCCGAGGCTATTGCCAGAATCTACAGCGATAAGCCAATATCCTCTATGTTTGTATAATGTTTTTTAAAAAGAGTTCTATTGATGCTCTGGTTGTCGGGCTTGGCAATCCTGGAGATAAATATAAAAATAACCGCCATAATATTGGCTTTAATGCAGTGGATTTCATTGCATCCTCGGTAGGCGAAGTTTTAAAGAAACGCCGCTTTGATGGGCTTTGTCACGAAATAATGTTAGAGGGCAAAAGAGTGTTGCTGTTAAAACCTCAAACCTTCATGAACAACTCGGGACTTAGTGTTAAAAAAGCTATGAGCTACTATAAGCTTCCTATAGAAAATGTAGTCGTAATTTATGATGAAGCTGCTCTTCCCATTGCGCAACTTCGGGTACGACGCAAGGGTTCTGCTGCAGGCCATAACGGCATTAAAAGTATCATGGCTCACTGCGGTGATGAGTTTTGTCGATTAAGGATAGGTGTCGGTGCACATGAGGGAGACATGGCAAGGCATGTTCTTTCAGATTTTTCTAAGGCTGACCGAAAACTCTTAGACGAGCGTATGCAGGAAATTTTATCCTTTGTTTCCCTTTTTTCAAAAGGTGAAGTTGAAAAAGGAATGAATTTATACAGTAAATAGTGATAATATTACAAATATGATTAAAAACACCTTGACCGAGAGGCTCACCGAGGGTGACAATTTTCGTGAGCTATTAAAAGCCGCAACATCTTGCAGTGATACTACAAGGGGTTGTTGCGGTGTTTTTGGTCTGCCCCGAGCCGGAAGAACGTTCTTTTATGCTGCAATATCACAGCATATTCAGCGCCCGGTTATGATAATTGTACCAACCGACAGCGACTGCAACGTTTTAACCGCCGATCTTAACCGATTAACCGGAGGAAAAGCCTGTGCACTTCCGGGTAGAGACCTTGTTTTAGCGCATATTGAAGGACAGAATCACAGCCATGAATACCGTAGAATTGAGGCGCTCGGTAGAATGGTGGGCGGACGTGCAAACATTATTGTTACAACCGCCGAGGCTGTTTGCCGCCCGTTGCCAACCAGAGAAGAATTCTGTAAGGCTACAATTACCCTTTCGGTTGGCGATACCTTTAAGCTTACCGAGCTGAGTGAGCGTTTAGTAATGGCGGGATATGTTCGTAGAGATAACGTTGAGGACCCGGGACAGTTTTCACTTCGTGGTGGCATTTTAGATGTTTTCACCCCCGATCTCGACAGGCCGGTTCGTTGCGAATTTTGGGGTGATGTTATCGAGCAGATGGCAGCATTTGACGTTGTTAGCCAACGCCGAGATGATAGGCTAAAAAAGGTTCATATTTCACCTGCAAGGGAGGTTATTTTTGAAAGCCCGGAACAGGTTTTAAAATCTTTTAATGAGTTTGTTGAAAAAAGAAAAGATAAAAAGGAAATTATCGAAAGCTTTTATGAAGAGCTTGTTCGTTTGGAAAGTGGCGTTATGCCGGCGTCACTGGATAGATTTTACCCTATAAAATATAAAAAATACGGAACGGTTGTCGACTATCTTAGCAACCCAATTATAATAGCGGACGACTATGCCGCAACCTTAGAAGCAGCAGAAGAGTCTGATAAACGTGCAACATTACAGCTTTCTGCTCTTGATCTGCCTAAAAAGTTGGAATATTACGGCAAGTCCAGCGATTACGTAAAGCTTGTTTCAGCCGGTGCATTAATATTTGAGAGCTTTGAGCGCTCAGTTAAAGGGATAACCATAGAGCGACACATCAATATTCTTTGTCATCGAATACCGGTATGGAGTGGAGTTGCTAAGGGACTATTTGAAGACCTTGCAGAATATATTAAACGTGGCTATCAGTGCCGACTTATGGTTGGTACAAGGCGTGCCGCTCTTGCCATAGAAAAGGAACTAAACCTTCAAGGAATTAACGCAACAACCGAAAAAAATGCCGATAGTCGTCGTAATGTTGTTGTGGTGGAGCAGGGCAATCTTTCCGCCGGTGCTGATTTTGTTCATGAGAAATTAGTGATAATCACCGGACGACGCAGCGATGTTGTTGAAAAAAAGGCTCGCAAAAGCAAAGGGTTATCTTCACTTTCTGATATTTCACCCGGAGATTATGTAGTTCATCAAAACCACGGAATCGGGCTTTACAAAGGAATAAAAAGCCGAGAAATGCAGGGAGTTACTAAGGATTATATTATGCTGGAATATTCAAAAGGCGATGCCTTGTATATTCCGGTAACACAGCTTGACCTTCTCTCTCGACACAGTGGCGGTGAAGATAGTGTTAAGCTTTCACGCCTCGGTGGTGTCGATTGGAACAAGACAAAAAGTAAAGTAAGAACTGCTACTGCCGAGATGGCTAAGGAGCTGATAGAGCTCTATGCAAAGCGGTTGGAAACCCCGGGCTATGCATTCGACCGAGATAACGACTGGCAGGTGGATTTTGAAGAGCGGTTTGCATATGATGAAACCGACGACCAGCTGCGCGCAATAACCGAAATTAAGAAGGATATGCAGTCGCCCCATGCAATGGATAGACTTCTTTGCGGTGATGTTGGGGTTGGAAAAACCGAGGTTGCACTTCGCGCCGCATTCAAGTGTATACTAAGCGGAAAGCAGGTAGCTCTGCTGTGCCCCACAACAATTCTTGCCATGCAACACTACAATTCGATATCCGAAAGAATGGAGCATTTTCCGATTCGACCCGGCATACTCTCACGGTTCAGAAGCACAAGAGATAACAACCTCACGCTACGCGATATTGCAAGCGGGAGAATAGACATTGTTGTTGGTACGCATAAGCTGATACAAAAAAGTGTTAGGTTTAAAAACCTGGGACTGTTAATTGTTGATGAGGAACAGCGCTTTGGTGTTGGACATAAAGAGCGATTAAAGGAGTTGTTTGTTGGGGTTGATGTTCTAACCCTATCGGCTACACCAATTCCGAGAACCTTAAACATGGCTCTTTCCGGAATACGAGATCTTTCAACCATCGATCAACCGCCCTACGAACGTCAGCCGGTAGAGACCTATGTTACCGAGTATGACGATATGGTAATATCCTCGGCAATTGAACGTGAGCTATCGAGGGGAGGGCAGGTATACTATATTCATAATAGGATAGATACTATAGAGTTTTGCGCTTCACGGGTGGCAAAGCTTTGTCCCGGGGCAAACATCGACTTTGTTCATGGGAGAATGGACGAAAAAAGTTTATCCTCGGTATGGAATAGGTTACTTTCGGGCGAGTTGGATATACTGATATGTACAACCATAATCGAAACCGGTGTGGATGTTCGAAACTGCAATACGCTAATTATTGAAGATGCCGACCGCCTTGGGCTGTCTCAGCTCTACCAGATGAGAGGTAGAGTTGGCAGAAGCTCGAGAAAAGCCTATGCATATTTTACATTCAGGCGGGATAAGGTGGTAAGTGAAATTGCTGAAAAGAGGCTTTCTGCAATTCGTGAGTTTACAAGTTTCGGAAGCGGGTTTAGAATTGCCATGCGCGACCTTCAAATTAGAGGCGCCGGAAACCTTTTAGGTAAAAGCCAGAGCGGTCATCTCTCCAGCGTTGGATACGAGATGTATATGAAGATGTTAAACCTTGCCATAGCAATGGAAAAGGGCTACAAGCCGGCGGCAGACAAATCGCAGTGCCTTATAGATATATCCGCCGATGCATATATTCCGGAAAAATATATTCCGGATACCGCCTCTCGAATTGAGGTTTATAAACGGATAGCCGCAATTGAAACAAACGAGGATGCCGAGGATATTTTGGCAGAACTTGCCGACCGTTACGGTGCAGTACCGGAGAGTGCTCGTGGACTTTGTGAGATATCACTACTACGAGTAACTGCCGCTAAGCTAAGTTTTTATGAAATAGGTCAGAAAAAAGGAGAAATTATCTGCTATACCGACGCATATGAAAAACAAATGCTTACGCCTTTTATAGCTGCAATGCAGGGTAAGGCAAAATATATGGACGGCACCAAGCCGTTTATACTGCTTCGTCCCGGAAAAGGAGATGGCTGTGTTGAGCTTATAAAATATGCTCTTGCACAATTAGAAGAATTAGTGTATAATAGCGTTACATCCTAATCGTAGTGACGAGGGTGGACGGTATGGAACTGTGCGACAGGAGGCAGTGAACCATGTCAGGCGGGGAACCGAGCAGCATTAAGCAGCCCCACCTGTGCGCCACAGCCCTCCGTGCCGCCCACCGTCGTCACCGCCGACTATTTCCGGCATTGTCGATTGTTATCGTCTTAAATTAAGGAAGTAGCATGTATTTAGCGTTATACAGAAAATACCGACCCTCCGGATTTAAGAACGTGGTCGGTCAACAGCCAATAGTAACGGCTTTAAAAAATCAAATTGCAACAGGTAGGGTAGGTCATGCCTACCTGTTTTGTGGTACTCGGGGAACCGGTAAAACCAGCTGTGCAAAGATATTTGCAAAAGCTTTGTCCTGTAGAAACAGTGTTGATGAAGGGGATGCTTGCGGATCTTGCGAGTCTTGTATTGCTGAGCAGGAGGGCAGAAATTTAGACACCCAGGAAATTGATGCCGCTTCAAATAACGGCGTTGATTTTATTCGTGAGCTACGCGAGGAAACTACCTTTGCACCAACAACTTCTCGTTACCGTGTTTATATAATTGATGAAGTTCACATGCTCTCCCAGGCGGCTTTTAACGCCCTATTAAAAATAATGGAGGAACCGCCTGAGTATGTTATTTTTATTCTTGCAACCACCGAGATACACAAGGTTCCTGCAACAATACTGTCGAGGTGTCAACGTTTTGATTTTAGACGTATAGAGCCGGAACTTATAAAGGAACGTCTTTTATATGTCGCAGATTCCGAAGATATTTTGCTGTCGGATGACTCTGCTGCACTTATAGCCTCGCTTGCCGACGGTGGAATGAGGGATGCCCTCTCGTTACTCGATACGGTTAGCAGTGGCGGAACCGAGATAACAACGCAACGAATTTCCGAGCTTGCCGGAATTGCTGACAGAGGATATTTGTTCGAGCTTTCCGACATGGTTGAGGAGGGTAACAACAAGGGATTGATTGAAAAACTTTCTCAGTTAAGAAACGGTTCGTTAGATGAACGTCAGCTAATTAAGGAGCTGATGAACCACTATAAAAACCTGATGCTTGCAAGCATAGATATGGAACTGCTCGCAACGCAGCCAAAGCAAGCGCAGAAAGAATTTGAAGAACGCAAAAATTTAGATATAAAAAAAATGTTATGGTACAGCGATATGCTTGCCGAGGCACTGGATAGGATTGCCCAAACCGGTGCGGCTGAAACCGAGCTGTCTCTTGCATTACTAAAGATGGCACAGGGTAAAGTGTCTGCAATGCCGCAATCACAACCGACACAGCAACCGCAGGTGTCCAATCAGCCGGTTGTAGCTTCTAACACGTCCACTACCCATAGCTACACACCTACACCTAAACCACCGACTTCTTCGATACAATCAGTGCCACCGGTTGTAGCTTCTAAGCCATTGGAACAAGCCGTAGCGCCGACCGTTTCATCTGCAGAAAATATCGATAAGGATATAACTCCTTTTGAGGATTGGAAACGTGTAATCGAACAGCTAAAGGACATCAACCCTCTTGCATATGCCAGCCTAATAAGCACTACTGCATATATCGATACTGCGAATAATAGGGTGTTGATCGACGGAAATGAAATGTTTTTAGAGTTCATGCGAAAAGAAAAGGAAAATAGCAAAATAGTGAGGGAAACAATAACCTCGGTAACGGGAAAAAGCTATTCGCTGGGCCCCTACAAATCGGCAGAAAAAAACAGTGTTGCCGAAACTACAATAAAAATGTTAGAAAACAGAGGCATCCCAATAGAATACAAATAGCTCTGCCACAGGTGGAGATAATAAACTAAAAGGAGGAATAAATTATGAGAGCAAATATCCCTAAAGGACTAGGTGGAGGTCCCGCCAATATGAGCCAGCTTATGCAACAGGCACAAAAGATGCAGGAGGTTCTCGAAAAACTCAATGGAGAGCTGGACGAGAAGGAACACGAAATATCTGCCGGCAGCGGACTTGTTACCCTTACCGTAAACGGAAAATATGAAATAAGCAACCTAAAAATAGATGAATCGGTAGTGGACAAGGACGATATCGAATTGCTTTGCGACCTTGTTACCGAGGCTGTTAACTCTGCCAACAAAACTGTTATCGACTATGGCAATGCCGAACGTGAGCGTTTGGGGGTAAACATTTGAGCATAGGTTTTAATGCCGCACCTCTCGAAAATTTGATAAAGCAGTTTGCGAAGTTGCCGGGAATCGGACGTAAGGGTGCAACCAGGATGGCGTATCAAATTTTAAAGATGGATCGCTCAGAGGCGATGGAATTTGCTGTTGCTATAGAGAAGCTTCACGCCTCAATACGTCGTTGCAATGTATGCCAAAATTTTACTGACAGCGACGTGTGCAATATATGCTCCGACGAAAGGAGAGACCGCACAATTATCTGTGTTGTGGAAAACCCAAGGGACATAACTTCCTTCGAGAAAACACGTGAGTATCGTGGTCTTTACCATGTTTTGCATGGTTTAATTTCTCCCATGAACGGAATAGGAGTGGAAGAACTATGTATAAAAGAGCTTACCTCCAGGCTTGGCAGTGGTGAAGTTGTTGAAATTATTATGGCAACCAACCCAACTGTTGAGGGAGAGGCCACTGCACTTTATCTTGCAAGGCTTTTTAAACCACTTGGAATTAAGGTAACACGTCTTGCTTATGGTCTACCGGTAGGGGCTCATCTTGAATATGCCGATGAAGTTACTCTTGCAAAGGCGTTAGATGGGCGTGGCGAAATATAAGTAAATTATCAAACTTATTGTTTCAGTGCCGGTTAATAATGTAAATAAAAACAGGGTTTGCGCTAATGATTTTTATCATTGCCGGAAACCCTGTTTCATATTTATTTTAAAAAAAGTATTGACATTAAAAATAATGTGTGTTATTATTCAATTGTAATACAGTTAGTTGGTTAAGTAACTAACCATTTAACAAAGGAAAATGGAGGTGTTTTTTGAAGATCGATATTTCCTCTCAAGCGCCAATATTCTTGCAGATATCTGCGCAGCTGGAGGATGCAATTTTTTCGGGGGTTTATAGGGAAGAAACTCAGGTTCCATCCACAAACGAGCTGTCGTCGCTTTTAAACATCAACCCTCAAACAGTGTTAAAAGGGATGACATTGCTGGTGAATGAGGGAATAATATATAAAAAGAGAGGGCTTGGCATGTTTGTTGCGAAAGGGGCTGTACTAAAAATTAAAGAAAAGCGAATGCAAGCATACTATGATAAGTATATAAAACCCATGGTTAAGGAGGCAAAGGCCCTCAACATGGACGAAAAGCAACTGCTGGCTATGATAGAGAGGAGTTATGGTGATGACAACAGCTAAAATATCGGTTAATAATCTCACAAAAATGTATGGAAAAACCTACGCATTAAGCAATGTTTCTACCGAATTTGAATTTGGTAAAATTTATGGTTTGCTTGGTAGAAACGGTGCCGGGAAGTCTACCATGATAAAGATAATGACAAATAGAGTATTTGCGAGCGAGGGTGAAATTACCGTAAACGGTGAAAAAACTGAGGAGAACCCAAGGTTAAAGGAGCTCATATTTTTTATGAGTGAAGAAAATTTTTATGAAAAACACAAGCTTAAAGAGATAATAAAAATAACCTCTTCCATGTATCCCATGTTTGACAGCGAAAAAGCATTAAAATACTCAAAGCTGTTTGAGGTTAATTTAGCAAAAAGATTTTCTTCGCTCTCAACCGGATATAAAAATATATTTAAGCTTATTATCGCACTTTGCCAAAATTTACCATATATAGTATTTGATGAGCCGGTAGTGGGGCTTGATGCATACCATCGCGAACTGTTTTATAAGCTTTTGCTGGAGTGCTACGGTGAAAAAAATCGAACAATAATAATCGCAACCCACCTAATTGAAGAAATTGCGGGAATTATCGAAAATGTGGTAATTATTGACAACGGAAAAATCTTGATAGAAGATTCGGTAGAAAATCTTCTATCTAAGGGCTACAGCGTTGCCGGAAAACCGGAGCTGGTAGAAAAATATGTTAGCAACCGAAATGTTATTGATGTTGAAAATATCAGCGGACTTAGGATAGCATATTTATTAGAGCAGCAAAACCATGATGAAGTTCCGCCGGAACTAACGATATCGCCGCTTAACCTACAAAAGCTGTTCGTAAAACTAACGGGAGATAATGATGATGAATAGTAGATTAATACAGCTCAGTTTAGTGAAAATTCAGCTAAAACCCACCCTGATTGCGGTAGGCATTTATGTTCTTGCAGTTATAGCATTAAACATATTGGGGGTTTCAATAATAAGTATTTCGTTAAACTCACGGGAGGTTTACAGCGGGTTTGACGTGCTCACCTCGGGAGCCATCTTTATGGGATTTGCAGCCACGACCGGACATAGCGAAGAGTTTAGATTGTTCATGCAAAATTGCTATACAAGGTTAGAGATTTATATTTCAAATGTTCTTTATTTTATTGTAACTTCAGCTATTATGGCGGTAATCACAGTGGGGGTAACCCTTCTTTCAGACAAATTTATGCAGATTAGCTTCACCATTTTGTTTGAATATATTTATGGAGAAAATGTATCATTTATCAGCATGTTTTTGTTAGTTTTCGCTTTTAACCTTACTATAGTTTCGCTTGTTTACATGTTTACACTTTTGTTTAGTCGATTTGATAAAAAGATAGTGGGATATTGCATCGTTCTCTCAATCGTAGTAATTGCAGTAGCAATAATGGTAGCAATACAAATTCTGTCCAGCGAGACCAAGGCTGAAATAATAATGGGTGTGTTTAAAATATTCGGATTCATAGAGCAGGAAGCTTCTGCAACAAGCTCATCAGGCGCCTTGCCGGGAAGAACAACGGTAAATCCTTCTATAACATTTATGGTTTTTAGTGTTGTTAATCTATTAATATCACGTTTAATTATACGAAAAATCGAGATATAGTTATCTGTTTACCATCGTTTCATGTTTGTTGAAAATTTATTTGTATATGCCGATTTCAATTCATCAGAGGATATGTTATAACATAGTAAAACATCGTTATAATACATCAAAACATCAGCTAATTCTTCGATTAATTCGCCTCGTAGCTTGTCATCGGCGCATACTTTTGTATCACCATGCTTTTTAACTATGTCTATAACTTCACCAATTTCGCCAACCATCCAAAGTAGTTTGTTTTTACCAACCTCCGCAGAAATGCCTTCCCATTTATCTTTGTATTTTTCTTGTAAGCTTTTTTGCATTTCTTGCATTTCGTTTATTGTAAATTCTTCCATTTCTTCTCCTCGTTTTAACGTTACCGGTTGGTTACCCATTTATTTCGCCATAAAAAATCAATTACTGTTGACGTAAGAGCTTATTCTTTTACCGCAATCTACTTGTATTTGCAATGTTCAATAAATTGACTATTTTGTTGGTAGCGTTACGGTAAAGGAAGTTCCGTTTTTTTCCTCACTAAAAACACTAATTTCACCTGCGTGCAAGCTAACTATTTTTTTTGCAATTGGCAGGCCGAGGCCGTTACCTTTTGACGCTCTTGAAGTGTCAGACTGGTAGAATTTTTCAAATATTTGCCGAATATCTTCCTTGCTAACAAATGAACCGGTATTCAAAAAAGTTGCAACTATGGTGTTGTTTTTTTCGCTTTTTAAACTTATAGCTACCCTGCCGTTTTCATTACAAAATTTAATCGCATTTGATACAAGGTTTTGCCAAACGTGATACAGCATATCCTTTTCAGCGCTTATCACGGTTTTATCTAAATCGATATCAAGCTCGATATTCTTTGTTTCCCACTCCTTTTGAAATAGCAGAACAATATCGCATATCTGCTCATCAAGTGAAAATGATGTTTTGTTAAGGTTAATCTTGCTGTTATCAAGGGTCGACAGCAGCAGAATATTACTTGTCATCTTGGTGAGCCTTTGGGAATTTTGCATAATATTTTTTGCATACTCTTCCACCGTTTCGGGGGGGAGTTTTTTGTTTGCAAGTAGCGTTGCGTACCCCTCGATAGCTGAAAGCGGCGTTTTAAAATCATGCGACACATTGTTTATAAAATCGTTTTTCATCATGTCGTTCATTGCAAGGTCATTTGCCATAATATTAAAACCATCAACCATATCGCTAAGCTCAATGAGGCTACTGGATTCTTTTATCCTAACATTGTAGTTACCACCTGCAATTTCCTTTGTAGCATTATTGAGTTCTTTTATGGTGTTGAGCGTGTTTTGTCCTATCAAATTAGAGATAACGGTGCCTGTTGCCGAGCATAAAAGCACACCCAAGGCAAGCCGTAGTACCAGTGTCCCTTTAAAGTTAAAGTCGAAAGGAAGAAAAATATTTAGTGCTATACCTACTACGATGGATATAAACAGGGTGAAAAACACCCCTGTTGTAAAGATAGTACCCAGCTTATGTTTTCTCTTCATAACAACTCCACCGCCTTGAAACCCAACCCTCGCACCGTTACTATTTCAAAATCCTTATTGTTTTTAAACTTAACTCTAAGCCTACTTATATGTACATCTAAGGTGTGTGTATCAGACTCGGTGTCTATCCCCCATACATGGTCCATCAACTGTCTTCTTGAAAAAACCTTGTTTGGTGATGCCACCAACTTAAACAATAAGTTAAACTCTTTTTGCGGTAGCTCCACCGTCTCGGTTTCGCTTGTTGCGATTAGGGTGTCTTCATTAAAAACTGTATTTTTTATCCTCACGATATTATCACTGGTTATTTTGCTACGCCTAAGCAGAGCCTCAATGCGCCAAATCATCTCGTTTACATCAACAGGCTTTACCATATAGTCATCAACTCCTGCACGAAAGCCCTGTCTTTTATCCTCCGATGAATCTTTTGCCGTTATAAGCAGTGTCGGCATATCATATCCGGCTTCTCTCAAACTTTTAATAAATTCAAAACCATCCATCCTCGGCATCATAACATCGGAGATAATTAAATCTACCCTTGTATCATCGAGTACATCAAATGCATCAATTCCATCACATGCACAAACTACATTGTATCCATTTTCACTCACGACGGTGTAAAAAAGTTTTCTCAGATCCTCGTCGTCCTCCACAATCATTATATTTATCATATTATATTTTCCTAAAAAGTATTGGTTGAAACAATTATACATCCACATAAATATTTAATCAACAAAAAACTTTGAAAAAAATAAAAGTTGAGGTTGAGTTGAAGGTTAGTTGAAGCTTAGTTGAAGTTTCGGTAATATACTATAGATACAGAAAGCAAACAAAATAAAATTATGGAGATATAAAAATGAAAAAAAGCATGATGAAACTTAAACGAGGAAAACCGTTTATTTTTTACTGGTTGATTGCAATGGTTGTTATTCTTGTTGTTAATATCTTAACGTCGCTGTTGTTCGGGCGTGGATCTGTTACCCCCGTAACATATGATGTTTTTCTTGATGACCTTGATACTGGAAAAATCTCGTCGGTACAGGTTATGGATGAGAGCATAATGTATGGAATTGAAACGATGGTTGATGGCGAAGATGAGCCGGTAACTGATATCTATTCCACAACAAGAATGCAGGATGATGACCTTGTTGATAAGCTTTATACATCCGGTGCGGAATTTATAGAAATATACCCGAACGAAAACTCATTTTTAATGAATATTATTAACACCATTATTATGGTATTGATTTTTGCTCTGGTTTGGCGGTTTGTAATGTCTAAAATGATGAAGAACATGGGGGGAGGGGGGAACTCCATGTCCTTCGGTAAATCAAATGCAAAGATTTATGCTGAAACACAAACGGGTAAATCATTTTTAGATGTTGCGGGGCAGGAGGAAGCAAAAGAAGCGTTAAACGAGGTTGTAGATTTTTTAAATAACCCAAAAAAATATGCCGATATAGGCGCAAATCTTCCCAAGGGAGTGCTATTAGTGGGCCCTCCCGGCACCGGTAAAACTCTTTTGGCAAAAGCTGTTGCAGGCGAAGCAAAGGTACCGTTCTTCTCTATATCGGGTTCGGAATTTGTTGAGATGTTCGTCGGCATGGGCGCCGCGAAAGTTCGAGACCTGTTTAAGCAGGCAAACGAAAAAGCTCCCTGTATTATATTTATCGATGAGATCGACACAATAGGCAAAAAGCGTGATAGTGCGATGGGCGGTAACGACGAAAGAGAGCAGACGCTTAATCAACTTTTAACCGAGATGGACGGTTTTGACGGACAAAAAGGTGTTGTTCTTCTTGCCGCCAGCAACCGACCGGAAATTCTCGACAAGGCACTAACCCGGCCCGGTCGATTCGACAGAAGGGTTCCGGTAGAGCTACCAGATAAAACGGGCAGACAGTCTATTTTAGAGGTTCATGGCAAGAACGTTAAGCTATCAGATGATATAGACTATGAAAAAATTGCAAGGGCAACCTCCGGCGCCAACGGTGCCGAACTTGCAAATATAATTAATGAAGCGGCACTAAGAGCGGTTAGAGATGGCAGACAGGCGGTAATGCAATCCGATTTAGAGGAAAGTGTAGAGGTTGTTATTGCCGGATATCAACGAAAAAATGCCGCTGTTTCTGAAAAGGAACGTAAAATTGTTTCCTACCATGAGGTTGGACATGCATTGGTAGCAGCAAAACAAAGTGACAGCGCACCGGTGCATAAAATTACAATAGTTCCTCGAACTTCCGGGGCACTTGGATATACCATGCAGGTGGATGAGGATGAAAAGTTTCTTATGAGCAAGGAGCAAGCCCTTAGCAAAATTGCAACATTTACGGCAGGACGAGCCGCCGAAGATTTAATTTTTAATTCGATTACAACCGGAGCAGCAAACGATATTGAGCAGGCAACCAGAATTGCACGGGCGATGATAACACGCTATGGCATGAGCGAAGTATTCGGTATGGTTGCACTTGAAACGGTCACTAACCAGTATTTAGGGGGTGATACTTCTCTCTCCTGCTCTGCCGAAACAGCAAGAATAATCGACGAAGAGGTTATTAAAATAATCGGTTCACAGTACGAAAAAGCTATGCAAATTTTAAAAGATAACGAAGAAAAACTTCACGAAATTTCTGCACATCTTCTTGAAAAAGAAACCATCACAGGAGATGAATTTATGGGGATTTTAAATAAATAATAACGATAGGAGATAAATAATGTTTGGAATGTTTAGGTTGTATTTCGACCCGACCTATATATTAATTATTCTTGGTATACTAATAACAATATTTGCGCAGGTAAAGTTGAAGTCCACTTTTTCAAGATACTCGTCGGTAAAAAGTGCAAAAGGGTTTACTGGAAGGGAGGCGGCAGAGGAAATATTAAGAACTGAGGGCTTACATGACGTTAGTGTAAAACATGTTAGCGGAAGTTTATCCGACCATTACGACCCACGTACAAAAACCGTAAATTTATCTGATGCAACATATAATCAAAACTCGATTGCGGCTGTAGGTGTTGCGGCACATGAATGCGGCCATGCGCTGCAACACAATAAAAATTATGTTCCTTTAAAGCTTCGAACAGCTATTGTACCGCTTGCAAGATTCGGTAGTATGGCGGCAGTTCCGCTGATAATCATCGGAATGCTTTTTACCACAAGCACCTCGGAAATAATTATCGAGATAGGAATAATAGCATTTTTAGCCTCGGTTATTTTTCAAATAATCACCCTTCCGGTTGAGTTTAATGCATCAAAAAGAGCAGTTAAAATTTTAGGAAACTGTAATATTTTAACGACAGATGAAATACCCGGAACCAAGTCGGTTTTAAACGCTGCGGCACTAACCTATGTGGCGGCGGTAGCGGCATCCTTATTACAGCTATTCAGACTTTTGTTAATCACAAGAAACAGACGAAGTTAAACATCACATAAAGAAAGGAATTTGTTATGAAACATAAAAAAGCATCAGCATTGTTATTGGCAACAATTTTAACAGCGGTTATATTAACCGGCTGCAGTTCAGAAACAGAACATGGCCTGGCTATTTCTGCAATAGCTCCATATGTTAGCTATGAACAGGCGGAGGAATATTCACAGACGCTTACCGTAGGTGAAGATGAACTACCGGTTATGATTACTACTGAAATGGTTTTACCTTCTGAGGATGAAGAGGAGCTGAATTCCGAGTCCTACGAAGAAAGCTTAGACAGCGTTAATCAAAATGCTGCCGAAATGATGGGTAGCATGGGGATGATGAAGGTAACTGCACAGATAGCAAGCAGCGAGATTGATGTAATTATTTCAGATTATGAAAACGGACAGCGTTTGTCAGCCTCAGAAGCATTCATACCTCTTGAAGATTTGTTTACACCGGAAGAACTTGCCGAAATAGATGAAAGCTTATTTGTTAGCTATGAAGAGGTTGATGATGAAAACAACCCCACAGGCAATATTCTGCCACCGGCGGGAATTGATGTGTCCTCGATAGATGAGTTTAATGAATTTATGACTGCTGAGCAGTTGGTTATTCATGTGGTTGTAAACACCGAGAACATAGATACAGCCAAGGAGTATATATTGTCGGTAACCGAATAGCCACATTAGCTACTTCGTTTTTGCGAGTTAGCTAACATCTGCAAAACAACATTAATATATGGTAAAATACAGGGAGAACTAATGTTTACTTTTGGAAAAGAAAAAAACAAGGTGCGAACAGAGGAAGTTGATGTAAGTATCAATGAGTGCATTTCTTTAAAAAATAAAATTACGGTTCTAATGCAAAATAGCAGAACCGTAAGCTCAGAGGAGGTTGCAAAAATCAACATTATTTTAGAAGACTGCGATATACTTAATGAGGAAATTTTATCGTACAAAGGCACCCCAAGTATTAAAATAAAGAAAAACCATGTTGCAAGTTTATATAAAATGAGAGATGATTTAGAAGCAATTAAAAAGATGCTGGAGGTATATTAATTATTATGAAAATTAAACCTGATAAAAATCCTTCTTTGCGTAAAAGGCAAGCTTTTTTAACAATAACAGCTATTCTTCTAACGATAATAACTCTTTTAGTGATATTTCTATAACATTATCTCCGGCTCTGCCGGATAAAGCAAAAAATCCTTGTCGCTTTCACGACAAGGATTTTTGGAGCTGTTGAGCAGATTCGAACTGCCGACCTCTTCCTTACCAAGGAAGTGCTCTGCCGACTGAGCTACAACAGCAATGGCAGGGGCAGAAGGATTTGAACCCTCGGCACGCGGTTTTGGAGACCGCTGCTCTACCAACTGAGCTATACCCCTAAAAAGTGCTTATATGATTATATATCATTTTTTTACTATTGTCAACACCTAAAAAATCAAAGTTCAGAACACAAAAAAGCCTAAATATGA
The DNA here is from genome assembly GCA_964368815.1 of uncultured Oscillospiraceae bacterium. GTDB lineage: Bacteria > Bacillota > Clostridia > Oscillospirales > Ruminococcaceae > CAYJBH01. The sequence continues at coordinate 58,838 of CAYJDA010000002.1, read as the reverse complement.
AAAAATTTAAAAAAAGTAGATTTTTGTTTTTTTTTGTGTTAATATAACTATATATGATATGTTATTCCAAGGATTCTTCAATGCTTAAACATTTTGTGTTATTAATATTTCTTTTGTTATCAACCGTTATACTCTCTATAACTGTATCCGCTTCATCCGACGTGGTTATTAGTGGGGTTGCTGTGGAAGCTACCGTAAATGATGATAGAACCATTGATGTAGTGGAAACATATACAGCATATATCTATAATCAGGTAGAGAGTATTACCATGACTCTTCCGTTAACCCAAACGGTTCAAAGGCAGACCTCTGCCGGCCTTGAAGAGTTAACGCTATCAATAGAATATTCTGATATTAGTTTATACGATCGTCATGTAACCACGACGGTTGATGGTAACAATCTTATTATAACCACACAGGGGGCTGCTTTCGAGCCGGGAGCGGTTCAGTTCCCACTCGTTTACACCTTTAACTCGGGTGTAGATAATACAATAGGAGCAGATGAATTGTTTTTCAGACCGGTTAGGGCCGGACGAGAAACCTCCATGGGAAGTTTTAGCCTTACCCTACACTTACCGAGTGAAGTTGCGCCGGAAAACATCCTTCTTACAAGCTCTGCGGGTGATATGGTTGTTGATTTCACGGTTAGCGCAACAACACTTACAGGTTATAACTTAGCAAGTATTCCTCCGGAAGATGATGTGTTGCTACAAGCAACTATGGAGGACGGATATTTCATTGGTGGACTTAGCACAGACGAACCGGAGCAGGAGTTCACCTTCGATAACCTTATTTACGTGATTGTTGTAACACTGCTTTGTCTAATCGCCCTATTCAATATTATATTTAGATTGCCTAAAATAATAAAACCTTGTGATGCTACACATCCGCCGGAAGACTTCTCCCCTGCCGAGCTCTACCATCTATTACGTAAGCAACCTTCACGGCGTAGTGTTTTGAGTTCGTTAACCTCCCTTGCAATTAAAGGGTATGTATCCATTTCTTTTGGAGAAACAGGTTTAGTTGTAACAAAAAAAATGAATTCCGATGACAGTCTTCCTTTACTGCAACAGGAACTTATGGCGCTATCGTTTGCCGACTGTGAGGAGTTTTTACTGGATAAAGACCGTTTATCACGGATGACGACCGAGTTTTCTCAAATTGCTTCACGCTCGCTTGGCCGTTCGATAGAGCTTGAAAGCAACCTTGTATACGGTATGTCTGTATCCATGATTTTATTGCTTGCACTTGCCGCAGGAGGATTAACCGGCCTTTACTACGGTATTGATCTCGGATTGACTCGAATGTTGATAATGTCAACTTCGGTGGGAGTCCCGTTTGCTCTTGGCGGCTTATTACTCCGAAACGGCTTTGCATCTATGCGACAAAAAAGGCCTGCAACGTTATTATTTATTGGTTTTTTGGTGGTTGTTTTTGCATTATGTTGGGGGATAATGACCATAATTAACGGTAGCGACCCTTTAATTGGCAGTATATTTATGGCTGTTATTGCCCTGTTACTAATGGCTACCGCCTCTTTAAGCAGAAAAAGTAACTATGCCTGCGAAATAATATCCCAAACAGAATCATTAAATCGTTTAATTACTTCTGCTCAATCCGATAAGCTTCGCAAGCTTGCCATGAGTGAGACTGATTACTTTTTATCGCTGTTGCCCCATGCAATATGTTTTGCCAACGAGGTGCAGCTTATGGAAAGGTTTGAGGAATGTGATATCGCTATATCGACATCACCTAATCTGCCGCCTACAAAAGAATTCTGCGATCTTCTTCCGGGTTAAAGGCTGTAACTATTGACAGTTTGTAATTATCGTTGTATACTGAAGATTGTACTATAAAGAAGCAATTTGTGAGGTTTTTCGTGGACAATATCGTTGAAAATATTCTTGCCATCGACAGAGCCGCTACCGAAATTATCAAAAAGGCAGAGGTTGCAAAACAGCGCGTATTAGAGGAAACGGCGGTTGAAAAAAGTCGACTGTTAGATGAAGCAAAGTCTCGGTTAGACGAAAAGGTATCGGCTTATCAAGCTACCGCCGATGAACAGCTCAAAGTTCAGGTTGAACAGCTGAACAAAAGTTATCTTGAAAAGATGAAAAATCTTCAAGAAGCTTTCGAAACAAGGTCGTCACAAATAGAGGATGATATAGTTAAAACACTAATTAACGGGGAGGGGTAGCCATGTCGCGTTCCTCGGTGAGCTCAGCAATAATACCCAAAGCAAGGGGAATGTTTAGCGAGCGAATAAGTAAGGAAAGCTACAGCGAACTTTGCCGCAAAAGATCGGTCGCCGAAGTAGCAAGATACCTAAAAACTCACCCTTATTTTGAAAACAGCCTTGCCTCTCTTTCCGACCTCGATCCTCACCGCGGCCAGATTGAAGAGTTGCTTCGTAAAGATATATATATAAAGTACGAACGGCTTGCTCATTATATTCCCAACACTGCTAAATTTGGAAGGTTTTTCGTTTTAGAAAGCGAAATTACCGAGTTGATAACGATTATAACCATTCTTTCTGTTAGTGAAGATAATCGATATATATCCAGCTTGCCCTCATTTTTAATTCAAAAACTAAGTTTTGATTTGATGGAGCTTGCAAAGGCTACTGATTATAGTTCCATGTTGCGTGTAATAGAACACACCCCCTACCATAATATACTTTCAAATCTTAAAGATATGGAGCCAAATCGCAGACTGCTTTGTGCTGAGGCGGAGTTATGGAGTTATTACTATCGAACAATTTTAAAGGCAATCGGCAACGAGGTTCCACCCGGCGAAAGACGGAGCGTTAAAATTCTGTTTTTAGAGGAAATCGAGCTCATTAATGTAAACATGCTAATTCGAATTAAAAAGTACTTTGCAAAATCCTTTACCCCATCGGATATACGTAAAAATTTAATACCCTATCGCTATCTTCTTTCACGAAGACTCCTACACGAGATGAGTGAAGCACCTGATTTTAATAGTTTATGCGATATGATAGAAAACAGCATCATCGGGAGATTGTACTCTAGCCCTAAATCCTCCGATTTTCTCCCTTCACAACAGCGCAGAAGATATAAACGAGCCCTACTTCGTTTACACCTTACTACCTCCGCATCGGTATCTCTTGCCGCTTTTATTATTCTCTCAAAGCTGGAAAGATTAAACATTGTTAATGTAATCGAGGGGGTAAGGTATAAATTGCCGCCCACAGAAATAGAAGCACTACTTCGCAACTAATCTTACGCAAGAATGTAACTAATACGAGGATTAAATTTTATGGCAACCGTTTTGATGAAACATGTCTATGTCTACGGTCCTGATACAGAACTCCCCCAAACATTAGCCGAGTTCTGTAGTCTGGGGTGCTTTCACCCCGACCGTGCGGCCGGCGGTAGCGATGGTATTATCAACAAAAGCCCTTATCGCGCCCCGCTTGCAAAGTTGGTGGGTATTTTTGACGACATCGGTGCTGAGCTCAACCTTGACGGTTATGACGGTGAGGTTTACAAGCTATCTGAAATTAACGAGCTTGTTGATGAAACTGCAGGTACTATTAATGAAATAGCAATGCGCCGTAGCGAGTTGATTGATGAAATTGCCGAATATGAGCGTGCAAAAATTCAACTTGGTCATATCATAAATATGGGAAGCAACTTTGATAGCATATTTAAATGCGAGTTTGTTAAGGTAAGGTTCGGACGACTCCCAAAGGATAGTATAGTTAAGCTGGAGTATTTCGAGGATCAACCGTTTACCTTTCAACACTATGACTTTGACGGAGAATTTTACTGGGGAGTTTATTTTACCGACACTCCACATGCTCCTGTTGTGGATAACATCTTTAAAGATTTATATTTTGAGCGTATTCGAGTACCTGACTTTGCACACGGAACGCCAAAGGATGCGCTTGCAATCTTCGAAATGTTTGAGCGAACTTTACAGGAAGAGCTCTACGGATTATCCGAAATTTTTGGTCTGCAGGAAAGCACGGTAAGCAGATTAAGAAAAATGGCGCAGTACCTCTCCTACAACGAGAGACTATACAGCCTGACTAACCTCGCGACCCGGCTGGAGGCATCCTTTTATCTTTCGGGCTATATTCCAAATGAATATTACGACGATGCACAGCATGCAATAGATAAAATTGACGGCGTTACCATGATAAGCCAAAAGTCTCATGAAAATGAACTTCAACCGCCTACCAAACTTAAAAACAACCGCTTTGCAAAACCGTTTGAGTTCTTTATTGAGATGTACGGACTGCCAAAATCGGGCGGACTTGACCCCACCATGTTCTTTGCAATAACCTACACCATTCTTTTTGGCATTATGTTTGCCGATCTTGGCCAAGGATTAGTTCTTTTGCTTGCAGGATTATTTATTACAAAGAAAAAAGGCCATGCACTGGGAAGCATATTAGTTCGTTGTGGCTGCTCTTCCATGGTATTTGGAACCATTTTCGGCAGTGTGTTTGGCTTTGAAACACTCTTTGATCCTATATATCAGCAGTTTGGAATGAGTGGAAAACCAATACATGTACTCTCTTCTGATTGGGCTGTAAATATTCTGATAGTATCGGTATCAATTGGCGTATTTATGACCGTTTTGGTTATGGCAATTTCTCTTGTTTCGGCTTATAAAGAAGGCCATTTTAAAAAGCGCATTTTTTCACCAAGCGGTGTTGCCGGAATAGTGTTTTATGTAACGGCAGTAGTAATGGCTCTTAACGCTCTTATTTTTGGAGGAGTTATCCCAGGATTTGTTACCGTTCCGATATTAGTTGTTAGCCTATTGGCAGTTATGTTTAACGAGCCATTAACACATATTATTGAGGGGCACAGCATATCCGACCTGAAAATGGGGGATGTTGTTACCGCGGCAATATTTGAAACCTTTGAAACGCTGTTATCCTATGTATCGAACACACTATCCTATCTTCGTGTGGGCGGATTCGTACTTGTTCATGCCGGCATGATGAGCGTGGTATTTGCACTAGCTAATATGTCGGAGGTAGGTTTTATTCCGGTTGTTATAATAGGAAACATTTTTGTTATCCTAATGGAAGGATTAATTGCAGGCATTCAGGTTATGAGACTTGAATACTATGAGATGTTTAACCGTTTTTATCTTGCGGGTGGTATACCTTTTAAACCGCTTACTATAAACAATGAAAATATGTAATTTAAAACAAGGAGTTGTTATTATGAAAAGTAAAAAAATCTTAAAGGTGCTACTGCTTTCTGTATTCAGCATTGCCGTTTTAACGGTTTCTGCGTTTGCCGAAGCAGCCGACAGTACTGCGGCCGCTGCAGGTACGGCTGAAGGACTTGCAATGCTTGGTGCCGCACTCTCTACCGGACTTGCCTGTATCGGTGCCGGTATATCGGTTGGTAATGCCTCTTCGGCGGCTATTGGTGCTTTAACCGAAGATCCAACCACCTTCGGTAAATCTCTTATTTTTGTTGTTATGGGTGAGGGTATTGCCCTTTATGGAATGTTAATTTCAATACTTATTCTTTTCTCATAATATAAAAACCATACAATTATGAAGTATTTTTTGATAAGTGATAATGTTGATACATTGACGGGTCTTAGGCTTGCCGGTGTTGAAGGGGTTGTTGTTCATAGTAACGAAGAGGTTGAAAAAGCCCTATCCAATGCTTTTTCACGAGATGATATCGGGCTAATACTTATAACCGGCTTGCTGGTTCAGCAAAATCGAGACGTTGTTTTCGATTATAAACTTAACCGAAAAAGTCCGCTCATAGTAGAGATACCCGATCGCCACCACGGAAACGAAGCTGGTGAGGCTATAAAGAGATATATCTACGAAGTTGTTGGTATTAAGGTTTAAAAGGAACTTGTTAATTTATGCAGAATGTTTACAACCAGGGCGCCGGCTCAAAGTTTGAGCAATCGGTTTTAGCGGCTGCCGAAAAGAACGCCAAGGAGATAATGCTCAAGGCTCAAAAATACCGTAGCGATACTCTTAGAGGAATCAATATGGTGCAGGCCTCAGAGCTTAGCAAGCGTTGCGATGCAATAAAAGAAAAAAGCGAACATCGCCTCGCAAAGGAGGAGCAGGATTTAAGGCGCAAGCTCCTTATCTACCGTGACGAGCTTACTCAGCAGATGTTTGGTAGAATTGAAAAAAGATTAATTGAGCTTTCGCTAAAGGATTCTTTTCGCCAATATATGTCCCGAAGAATAACGAAGTTAAATGATAAGATTTATGAGGCTTCCGACTTTGGGCATGTTACCGAGCTACTTGTGAAGGATTGTGACCTTGAGTTTTTTGGAAAACTTATAAAGGATGATCATCCTCTCGAAGTTATTGTATCTCCTGAAATTCGACTCGGGGGTTTTATTCTGAGAATCGACCGCCTGCTGTTTGATTATACCCTTGATAGCGCGTTAGAGCGAGCAAAAGAAAAGTTTTATAAAAATGCTGATTTTATTATAGAGTAGGTTAGGAGAGTATGAAAGATACTGTTTTTTCGGTTAACGGACCGGTTGTTACAGTTCCGGGCAGTGATAGCTTTAGCATGTTAGAACGTGTTGAGGTTGGAAAAGCACGCCTTGTTGGTGAAATTATTACAGTGACCGACAGCCGCACCACGATACAGGTGTACGAGAGTACCGCCGGAATGAAGGTGGGGGAACCTGTTATTGGCACCGGCGCACCACTCTCTGCCGAGCTCGGTCCCGGACTTTTATCAAATATTTTTGACGGAATTCTTCGTCCACTACCGGAACTTGAGAAACTTAGCGGTAGCTTTATTTCTAACGGAATTGAGGCGGCAAGCCTCAGCAGGGAACGCCGTTGGGATGTTGTTCTTAAGGTTTCTGATGGAGATTTTGTTACAGGAGGTCAGGTTTTTGCCTGCTGTCCCGAAACTCCGGTAATAGAACACAGAAGTATGATACCTCCAAATCTCAGCGGTACTGTTTGCGAAGTTGTGCCAAACGCAAGCTATACGGTGGATGATGTTTTAGCCGTTCTTGTAGATGCAGAAGGGCTTAGACATGAGCTTACCTTAAAACAGTATTGGCCAATAAGACGTTCCCGACCTGTTGCTAAAAGAAATAATATTTCTGTACCACTAATAACGGGACAACGAGTTGTCGACTCCCTTTTCCCTATAGCAAAAGGGGGTACCGCAGCAATCCCGGGAGGGTTCGGAACCGGTAAAACCATGACTCAGCATCAGCTTGCCAAATGGTGCGATGCTGATATAATAGTATATATTGGATGTGGTGAGCGTGGAAATGAAATGACCCAGGTTTTGGAGGAGTTTTCGGAGCTTATTGACCCAAAAAATAACCGCCCCATGACCGACAGAACCATACTTATTGCCAACACCTCAAATATGCCTGTTGCCGCTCGTGAGGCCTCTATTTATACCGGTGTAACTCTTGCTGAATATTACCGCGACATGGGATATGACGTTGCAATGATGGCTGACTCTACCAGCCGCTGGGCAGAAGCTCTTCGCGAAATTTCAGGACGACTTGAGGAAATGCCGGCAGAGGAAGGCTATCCGGCATATCTTCCATCCCGACTTGCCGAATTTTATGAACGTGCCGGTTGCTGTACTACCCTTGGCGGTGATAGTGGTAGCATTACCATTATCGGTGCAGTTTCTCCGCAGGGAAATGATTTTTCGGAACCTGTTACCCAAAACACCAAACGTTTTGTTCGTTGTTTTCTTGCGTTAGATAAGGCTTTAGCATATGCAAGGCACTACCCCGCCATCAACTGGAATGACTCTTACAGTGAGTATTATGTTGATCTTAATGACTATTATTCCACCGAAATTGGTGAAGATTTTACCGAACTTCGTACCCGTATGGTGGCACTACTCGGAGAAGAAAGTAAGCTCATGGAGATAGTGAAGCTGGTTGGAAGTGATGTTCTGCCGGATAGCCAAAAGGTAACCTTAGAAGTTTCTGCAGCTATACGAACCGGATTTTTACAACAGAATGCATATCATAAGGACGACACATATGTTCCGCTTGTAAAACAGCGTAAGATGATGCAGGTTATTATTCATCTTTATGACTGTGCTTGCGATCTGGTTGAACAGGATATTCCTTTTAGCGAGCTAAAAGACAGTGGAATTTTCGACAGAATCAATCGTATAAAATATGATGTTCCAAATGATAACATTAATCTGCTGGACAGCTATATTGAGGATATAGATCAAATAATTGTAAGCTTAAAGACGAAGGTAAGATAATGATTGAATATGTCGGATTAAATGAACTTTCGGGTCCTATTGTTGTATTGGACGGAGTTAGTGGCGCTTCATATGAAGAGCTGGTGGAAATACGCACCGGCAAAAACGAAATTCGCCTCGGACGTGTTGTTGCATTAGAGGGTGAACGCGCTGTGGTGCAGGTTTTTTCCGGCACCTCCGGAATGAAGCTTTCGGGTTCCAGAACTCGATTTACCGGCCACCCGCTTGAGGTTCAACTCTCACCCGAGATGGTTGGTCGTATTTTCAGTGGAGCAGGTAAACCTATAGACGGACTTGGGCCGGTGTTTGGCGGAAAACCCGCAGACATAAACGGAAACCCAATAAATCCGGTTAGCCGTGCATATCCTTCCAACACGATAACAACAGGTGTTACCGGTATTGATACCCTTATGACCCTTATTCGGGGGCAGAAACTGCCAATTTTTTCCGGTAGCGGAATGAAACATAATGACCTTGCGGCTCAGGTAGTGCGCCAGGCAAGAATTGAGGGTGAAGGCAACGGTGACTTTGCAATAGTATTCTGCGCCATGGGCGTAACCAATGATATTGCCGAATTTTTCCGTCGTAGCTTTGAAGAATCCGGTGCGTTATCACGTGTTACTATGTTTATTAACCTTTCCAGCGATCCTATAATTGAGCGAATTTTAACCCCACGCTGTGCACTTACAGCGGCTGAATATCTTGCATTTGAGCTTGGTATGCATATTCTGGTAGTTCTCACCGATGTTACCAGCTACTGCGAGGCACTTCGCGAATTTAGCAGTAGCAAGGGTGAAATACCGGGACGTAAAGGATACCCGGGTTACCTCTACTCCGATCTTGCTTCACTATACGAAAGAGCCGGCTGTATCAAAGGCAGAGAAGGAAGTGTTACCCAGCTACCTATTCTAACAATGCCAAACGATGACATAACGCATCCTATTCCCGATTTAACCGGATATATTACCGAGGGACAAATAGTTTTAGATCGATATCTCGACCAGACCGGAATATACCCCCCGCTTGCTGTTCTTCCATCACTAAGTAGGTTGATGAAAGACGGAATTGGCGAGGGCTTTACCCGAGACGATCATCCCGACCTTGCAAATCAGCTTTTTGCCTGTTATGCCAAGGTTGCCGATGCAAGAGGACTTGCCTCGGTTATCGGCGAAGAGGAGCTGTCTTCCACCGATAAGAGCTACCTTGATTTTGGGCGGCGATTTGAAAAGGAGTTTTTGGGGCAAAACGCCTACGAAAACAGAACAATTTCCGAAAGCTTGGATATTGGATGGGAGCTGTTATCGCTGCTTCCGAGGGAGGAGCTAACCAGAGTTAACACCAAGATATTGGAGCAACATTATCGCCCCAAGGGCTAACAAATTTAACAGAAAGGAACGGCTGCAATTATGGCACAGGATATATTCCCAACCAAGGGTAACCTGATGATGCTTAAAAAAAACCTTGCATTGGCTAAGCTGGGTTTTGATTTGTTAGACCGTAAACGCAACGTTCTTATGCGCGAAATGATGAAACATATCGAGCAGGTTGCAATTATCGAGGCAGACATCAGCACCACCTTTGTTGAGGCTTATGCAGCACTTCAACGGGCAAATGTTATGCATGGTATAGATGGGTTAACGCTTGAATATCTTCCGATTGACGATGGATTTAGACAGACCAGCCATAGTATTATGGGAGTCGATTTGCCTACAACATATAATAAATCGGAACCCCTAATCCCATACTACGGATTTCATGAAACAAGCCAAGAGTTGGACAATGCTTTTTGTTGCTTTAACCGCGTTAAGGAGCTATCGGCAAAACTTGCGGGAATCGACAATAGCGTTTACAGATTGGCGGTAGCCATTAGAAAAACTAAGCGCCGCGCAAATATGCTTGATAATGTTATGATCCCAAAGTTTGATAACAACATCCGTTTTATCCAGAGTGTTCTGGAGGAGCGTGAAAGAGAAGAGTTTTCAAGACTCAAGGTGATAAAGCGAAAAAAAGAGTCAACTTAATAAGAAGTTTTACAACGTTTTTTGACAGCCTGTTATCACCATTATAGAGGGAAATATAATGGTGATAACAACTTTTTAAATAGTTTCGGCTACTACTGAGATAATATTGAGGTTAAATGGTACTTAAAAAGATCGAAATACAGGGCTTTAAATCTTTTCCTGATAGGATAAAGGTTAGTTTTGGGTCAGGTATCACTGCAGTTGTTGGGCCTAACGGCAGTGGCAAGAGTAACATCTCAGATGCTGTTCGTTGGGTTATGGGTGAAACCAGTGCAAAACAGCTTCGTGGCGGCAGTAAGATGGAAGCAGTTATTTTTGACGGCGCTAAAAACCGTGGCGCAATGGGCTTTGCCTCGGTTAGTTTAACCCTTGATAACAGCGAAGGTCGGTTGGATATCGCCGCGCCTGAAATTACTATTGGACGAAAGGTGTATCGAAGCGGTAATAGTGAATACTCGATAAACGGAAAGCAGGTTCGCCTTAAAGATATTTATGAGTTATTATTAGATACTGGACTTGGGCGAGACGGCTATTCTATGATAGGGCAAGGACGAATTGCCGAAATTGTGTCGGCTCGTTCCGGTGAACGACGAGAAATCTTTGAGGAGGCTAGCGGCATTGCAAAGTATCGCTATCGTAGAAACGAGGCTGAAAAAAAGCTTGCAGCTACGGCCGACAATCTGATTAGATTAAACGACATTTTTAGCGAGCTGGAAGCAAGGGTTGGTCCACTTGCCCGAGAATCGGAAAAAGCTAAAAAGTTTATAGTGCTTGCTGATGAGCGCAAGCGCTGTGAAATAACATTGTATCTCGATATACTCGACAAAACAAAGGTTCTTCTTCGTGAAGCTGCAAACAAACGAGAAATAGTGTCTGCAGATTATGACGAAAACCGTTCTAAAATTGATGAAATCGAAAAAAGAATAGAACAACTTAGACGCTTAGCCGGTGATTCACTTATAAAAATTGAGGAAAAAAATGCCGAAATAAGGCTTGCCGACGAGCAGGCCGCTGCATATGCTAACCGAATTGCGGTTCTTAATAATGATAATGTACATAATGCGGGACGAGCCGAAGCTTTACAAGCTGAGCTAAACGGCCTTAGTACGCAGGGCGAGGCCGAGTCTGCACAAATAGAGGAACAAAGACAAAGGTTAGAGCAACTTATCGGCGAGAGTGCCCTATCGGAAAAAATTGTTGCGGGGCTTATTTCCGAGATTGATGAGCTGGCTGTGCAGGCCGCTGAAACGGGCAGAGAACGTGATTCTGCCGAGTATAAACAGGCTAGCCTTTCTGCCGTTCTTGCCGATCTTAGAATTACCGAAGCTACAGTAATTGCCGACACCGAAAGCTTAACCGCCGGCATATCTGAAGCAAAGGAAGCTGTTAAGCTCGCACAAGAAAAGTATGAGGAGTCAAACCTCAGCTTCCGACAATATCGCCGTAAACGGGATGAAATAGAGGAGTTTATAGCCCGCCATAACAACATAAACGAGGGATTGCGGCTTAAGTTAGAATCCAAACGCAAACAAACCGAACTGGCAAAAACACAACAGGAAGATTTCACACATAATCTTCGTAAAATGACCGATAGGTTGCACCTATTGGAGGATTTAAACAACAGTAATGAAGGATATTTTAACAGCGTAAAAGCGGTTCTCACCGCGGGAAAAAACGGCCGCCTTAGCGGAGTTCTCGGAGCTGTTTCTTCCCTGCTTTCGGTTGAAAAAGGATATGAACTTGCAATAGAAACCGCACTTGGAAATGCAGCACAAAATATTGTTATGGAAAATGAGCGCAGCACCAAGGCAGCCATCTCCATGCTTAAGGAGGACCGTTTAGGTCGAGCCACATTTTTGCCGCTCGACACGGTAAAGCCTTCCGGAGAAATTAAAGATAGGTTGCCCGATGGCGCAGTTGTTGCGGAGGATGTAGTGAGTGCAAGCTCTGTTTACAACAAGGTTGTTTCTAACCTACTTGGAAGAATACTAATTGCCGAAGATCTTAATGCAGCAAGCAGCTATGCAAAACAGCTAAACTATCGATATAGAATTGTAACTACAGACGGACAGGTTATCAATTCCGGCGGTTCCTTTACCGGTGGTTCACATGCCAAAGGTAGCGGCGCATTCAGCCGTAAAACCGAGATAGAGACGCTCAAGGTTGAGATAGAAAAACAGTCACAGAAAATGCACCAACTTCAGGAGTCGCACCAGACACACCTGCGTGAGCTTGCCGCTGTTGAAGCGGATATGACTGCCGCCGATGCCGAACGTCGCTCTGCTGAGGAAGACTTAATTCGTCTTTCAGCCGAAGAGCAGGCGGCTGTTCAGCTAAAGGATGTTGCACAAAGCAGTGTAGATACTGCCGAAGCACGAGAAGAGGCGCTGGGAGATCGACTTAAAAGTCTTGTTGATAAACGAAAAAAGATTGCCGATGAGATGGTTAATGTTTCTGAGGAGTTAAAACAGCTTGAGGAACAAATAAAGCAACATGCCGATGAAGGCCACAGCGATAATATACAGATAAAACAGCAACAGCTCTCTGAAGCGAGACTTTCTTCACTTTCATTACACAAGGATGTTGAGCAAGCACAGCAGTCTTACGATCTGTTGCGAGCAAGGGCAGGACAGGCAGCCGAAGAACGTTTGCAACGCGAAGAACAGTTAGAACAGCTTAAAAACACGATGGCTCAAAACGAAAAGGAGTGTGAAGACGCTGCGGCACTGCGTGAAAATAGCATTTCTCACGCTAAAAAACTTAGCGAGGATATAGAAAAAATTCGCGAAAACAGGCTAACCGGTGAGGGTGAAATAACAACCCTTTCCGGCGAGGTGAAACAATTTTATTCAAGGCAGGAAGATCTTACAAGAGAGCGCACCAGATTAATTGAAAAGGAGCATTCACACCAGAGCGAGTACGACTCAACCATAACAAAGTTGTGGGAGGACTATGAGTTGGGAATTACAGATGCTTCGGAATTTGTAATCGAGTTTGACAGTCTTACCTCTTTAAAGCGCAGAGTATCTGAGCTTAGATCTGAAATTCGCGGACTTGGCAATGTTAACGTTGCAGCAATTGAAGAATATAATGAAGTTTCGGAACGATACGAGTTTATGAAAGCGCAGCTCAGCGACATTGAGCAGGCCCGGGCAGGACTAATTAAACTTATAAACGAACTTTCTCAGGATATGAAAAGCATATTTTCAGAAAGCTTTGAGCGAATAAATCGTAATTTTGGAGATATATTTTCCCGTCTGTTCGGAGGGGGTAATGCAGGTCTTAGTCTATCCGATCCGGAAAATGTTTTAGAAAGTGGTATAGACATCTCGGTATCACCACCCGGCAAGGTAATTAAAAACCTTGAAAGTCTTTCCGGCGGTGAGCAGTCACTTGTGGCTATAGCAATTTATTTTGCAATTCTTGCTGTAAATCCGGCACCCTTTTGTGTGCTCGACGAGATAGATGCCGCCCTTGATGATGTAAATGTTGCACGTTTTGCCTCCTATTTAAAAAATATTGTCGACACCCAATTCATAGTTATCACACATAGAAGAGGTACTATGGAAGAAGCAAATATTTTGTATGGTGTAACTATGCAGGAGGACGGAGTTTCGAAGCTTTTACGTCTTGACACAGCAACAAACGATATACACATGATGGTAACTAACAGCTAACCAGGTAAGGAGGTAACGATGCAAATATTAACCGGAATTTCTGCCGCATCCGGCATTGCAATTGGTAGTATTCGTATACCGGAACGAGCCAGAACCTCCATCATGAGACAGATGAAGGAGCCTTCGCAGGAGAAACAGCGTTTTGATGCCGCAAACCTTCTTGCAAAGGATGAGCTTCTTATGTTAAAGGAGCAAGCGCACGACGATGACAGAGATATCATAGAGTTCCAGGTTGCAATACTCTCAGACAGCGGCTTTTTAAAGGAAGTTTACAGCTATATTGAGGCGGGTGCAGGTGCTGCTGCCTCGGTAGAGCGAGCTTCGGGAATATTCGAAAAAAAGATGCAGAGCATAGGAGACGAGTACTTTAGCGAGCGTTCGGTAGACATACGGGATGCCTGCAGACGTGTTGTAGATATTTTAGACGATGCACCACGTGAAAGGCTATCGCTAAAAAGTCCTTGTATTGTTGTTGCGGAGGAGCTAACCCCAAGTGATATGGTTACCATCGACCGCAGTATGCTTCTTGCCATTGTAACCGTTAAAGGATCAAAGCAGGGACATGCCTCAATTATTGCACGAACAATGGGTATCCCCGCTATAGTTCGAGTTCCTATCAATATTGAAGAGCTAAAGGACGGAGATCAGATAGCGGTTGACGGCAACACCGGTGAAATTTTTCTTTACCCAAGCGACGGTGTAAAAACTAGATTTGCCCACCGAATGCATAAATTGGTTCGTGAAAAGCAAAAAATTCATGATGCACCACAAAAACCTGCCGTTTCGAAAAATAACATTAATATCAATCTTTATGCAAACTGCACTTCCCCGGAGGACATTTCCACCGCCCTAACCATGGGTGCTACCGGCGTGGGGTTACTACGCAGTGAGTGCCTTTATATGGGAAAAGCAATTCCTACCGTGGAGGAGCAGTATGAGTTTTATAAAAATTGCATAAAGGCCGCAAACGGCTTTCCTATAACTGTGCGAACCATGGACATAGGTGCTGATAAATTTGTTCGCAGTATCTCCATATCCGACGAGCCTAATCCCGCCTTGGGAGTTAGGGGTATTCGTTTGTCGTTACTGCGCCGAGATATGTTTCAGGACCAACTTTCCGCTATTCTTCAAGCCTCAGTGCATGGAACCGTTTCGGTAATGTTCCCTATGATAGCCACGGTAAGCGATTTTAACGAGGCTATGGAGATTGTGGCAAAGGTTAAATATGACCTGGATAAAGAGAAAAAATCATACTCTAAGGATGTTAAGTTTGGAGCAATGATTGAGACGCCTGCTGCTGCACTCTGTGCGCCCGAACTTGCAAAAAATGCTGATTTCTTTAGCATAGGCACTAACGATCTTACGCAGTATACCCATGCCGCCGACCGTGAAAACACTTTGGTAGACAGCTATTTTCTTACAGCCTCATCGGCTATTTTGCGTCTCATCGACATGACAATTAGGGCGGCAAAAAAGGAAAAAATTCCTGTATCAATCTGTGGCGAATCTGCTTCTTTGCCCGAAATAGCAATGAGATATATGGAGCTCTCGATAGAAACTCTATCCATGGCGCCGCCATTTTTGTCTAACATGAGGGAGTATATCAGCAATAATGAAATTGAGATTAATACCCGTAAATTATAGCTATTTATGGTCAGCTATCTGATTATATTTTGTCGATATAATGATTTTTCAATATATTTACTAAGGAAAAACTAAGCTTATATGAATTTTTTGTCAACCTCATATCTTATATTTTTGCCGCTTGCCGCGGCTTTTTACTATATTCTTCCGGTAAAGTTTCGCTGTGGATACCTCGTTGCGGTTAGCCTTGCATTTTATATAATGTTCGAGCCTTCTCTGTTTTATGTGTTGCCCGGCTATATTGCAGTTGGATATCTCGGCGGCATCGCAATGACAAAGGGGCGTGTAGCGGGTGTTCTAACCGTGACGGTATTACTTGCGGTATCTGTGCTTTGCCTTTATAAATACAGCTATCTGTTTATGCCGTCGGCATCCTTAATAATGCCCGTTGGCATCAGCTACTATACCTTTGCTACCATAGGCTATCTTGTTGACGTGGCTACCGGCGCAGTAAAGCCGGAAAAAAATATTCTTCGTTATTCTCTATTTATCGGTTTTTTTGCACAGCTTTCGGCGGGCCCTATATCCCGCACCGACACGCTACTGCCCCAGCTATCACAGCCGCTAAAATTCAACTATCAAAAAACAACAGAAGGCATTTTTATTTTATCGGTTGGGTTTATTAAAAAACTTTGCGTCTCGATACCACTCGGCAATATTATATCCCCGATATTTTCCGACGAGACGACGGGCGGTGCCGTTTTATTTGTGGCAACACTGCTGTTTACGCTTCAACTTTATTTCGATTTTTCGGGATATACCGATATTGCGAGAGGGTCGGCGCAGCTGTTTGGAATAACTCTTGCACCAAACTTTAAACAACCATTCTACAGCACAAACTTTTCCGGTTTTTGGCAACGGTGGCATATTTCCCTTTCAAAATGGTTGCAGGATTATATTTTCACCCCTCTAATATGGCATCGTCCCTTATCTAAGGTCCCTGTGATAGGAAAGTTTTTTAACGGCTTGCCTTTGTATAGCAGTATTTTAATTTTATTTGTTATTTCCGGAGTTTGGCATGGTGCCGGCATCACGTTTCTTATCTGGGGAATACTTCAAGCAGTGTTTAGAATCTCAGAAGAGCTTTTACACAACCATTATCGCAAACCAAAGAAAAAGCAATCGGCAATTAAACTTTATCTAAAGCGTTGTGTTGTATTTTTGCTGTTTTCGGCTAGCCTTGTGTTTTTTAGAGCCTCCGATATCGGACAGGCTGTTTCGGTTTTTAAACGAATATTTAGCATTTTCGACTTTAACTTTAACAGCTATTTTACCGCTGCCACAACCTTTAATGCCGATCCGTTGATAGCCTCGGCATACCTGCTTTTCTGCTTCTTGGCGTTAGCGTTAGTTATCATAATAGATCATGCCTGCTTTAAAACCAACCAAAGCGAGAGTGAGCTAATCTGTAACCTTCGGTACCGTTGGATTATTTACTATGTGTTTATAGGGTTTTGCCTTGCAGGATTTTTGCTTAATAACGGTGGATATGGTAGCACTGCAAACTTTTTCTATGCAGGATTTTAGTATATGAAAAAACTGATTTTTAAAATAGCATTGATTTTGTTACCTGTGATAGGTTATTTTGTTGTATTTTTTATCTTTGAGCCTTACAACTATTTTGGCTTAAAGGAAACTGCAAATACCAACAGCGTAATTTATCGAACAAGAGCTTATCTGCAAAATCCTGCAGATAGTATAATTGTTGGAGACTCGCGGCTTGCACATCTCGACATGGAGCTTGTTGAGGATATAGCCCAGGAGAGATATGCAAATCTTAGTTTTGGAGGCGCGTCGGTTACCGAGGCAATGGATCTCTATGAATATGCAAGAGAAAATAATCCCGAGCTTAAAAACGTTGTGTTGAGTTTATCGTTTTACACCCTTAATACCTCCTACTATAAGGACAGAACCGACCAGATCGAAAAGGTGGTTAGTAACCCACTGGCATATATGACAAATTTTGATTATAACCTTGAAATGTTAAACGAGATAAGACTAAATTTAAGAGGTGAGCGTTCCGGCGTCTCGATGGAACAGGGTGTTTGGGAGCCCGAGGATTATGTTGATGAACAGGGCGATCCTCTTCCCTATCGTCAAAACCTTATGAGTTATGCCGAGCTGATTAAGAACGAGAGTGAAGGATATACTTTAAACCATGCGGCCGTAGATAGAGTGATAGCAATAGCAAAAGAGTGTGCAGAACTCGGAATAAACTTCACCGTTGTACTACCTCCGGCACATGAATCTATAACAGAATATGCTATAGAACCTTTAGGAATTGATGTCGAAATGCAGGAGGTTTTAAGTCGCCTTGAGCAGGAGGGAATACCGGTTCTGGACTATGAGCAGAACAAGCTTGTTGAGTATGACCAGGATTTGTATTACGACGGATTTCATCTTGATCCGGTTACCGGTTTACCGGAGTTTACCCAAAGATTGTTTGCCGAGGATTTAACCGTAGTGAGGTAGTAATTGTTAGACTTTTTAATACTTTACGAACACCCTGTTAGGGAGTACGAATGCATTTTGCTTTTAGAGGCAGAACTTAAACGCCGTGGCTACAGCGTTGAAATTAAACAGCTTTTAGATCGCAAAAAAATAAAACATTTTTTCTGCTGCAAACCAAGGGTTATTGTAACATCCTGTATGTATAACAATGAATCCATAAACAGCCATGTTTTTAATAACGTTGGCAGACTAAATCGTGTGGTTAATCTACACTGGGAGCAAATACTCTCGAGAGAGCAGGAACAAAGTCCGTTTTTTAATTGTCTTGAAAATGCTCAATATGCTACTCAAACCTGCTGGGGAGAGGCAACTAAGTTACGCTTAATGTCGGAGGGGGTTCCGGAAAAGAGCTTAGAAATAACCGGCGCTATTCAGCTCGATTTTTTACGCCCCGAGTTTGACGGATATTATATGAGCCGTGAAGAGATATGTAAAAAATATAATATCGATGCTACCCATCGCGTGATTCTCTATATTTCATCCTTTGGATATGCTAATATGGATGACAAGGAGGTAGAAGAGCTCAGCGCCATGGCCGGACTCGATTTTAAAGGTTTTAGAGATACCAACAAAAAATCTATGCAAACCACCCTCGATTGGTTCTGTGATGCTCTAACAAAACATAGCAACATAAGTATAGTTTACCGCCCTCACCCGAGCGAGTGGAAATGCAGTCGTCTTAACGAGATGCAAAAAAAATATTTAAATTTTCATGTTATTTCGGATCACTCGGTTAAGCAATGGGTAGTAGTGTCCGACAGGGTTTATAACTGGATGTCTACCGCACTTGCGGAGGTGTATTTTGCCGGTAAAGGCTGTGGCATAATTCGCCCGTATCCTATCGAAGCGGAATACGACCCTGTTATTTATGAACAGGCAGACTATATTACCAAACTTGATGACTTTTTAAGGGATGTTACCTCAACAGAGGATATATATCCTTTTAACGAGGAATTTTTAAAAAGTTTTTACAGCGTTACAGATAGGGCCGCCTACCTGAGAATGACCGACCTTTTAGAACGTATTCACAAGGAAGAACCAAGAGGGAATATTTTTGGCGATGGGTATAAGCCGAGGTTTAATATACTTAAGTTCTGTGCACTTATCGGCATACATATCTTCTATGCTGTTAAATTTAACCCCTCAAAATTGAAGTTTATCCCGGGTTTTGCCGAATTTGCAGGAAGAATTTATGGATATATCGAAAAGGGTAATGTTTCTAAAGAACAGGCACTAGCCATGAGAAAAAAAGCGGAGTATTTCGTGAATAAGATCGGGGGTAGATAGCCGATGCAGAAAGGTTTTTCGGTTGCCGGTTTTCTGCGCTCAGCGCTCTCTTACTCCGTTGCAACATATATTAACTTTATTATTTACGGCCTGTCGGTACTGCTGACGACCTACTTAATGCCACCCGAAGTGTTTGGACCGGTGGACATATTTATATCCGCTGCAACACTTATTATGAATACCGCTGTTCTTGGATTAGACCAGGCATTTATTCGTTTTTTTAACGAGCCCCCAAATGGTATGGGTGCAAAAAGGTTATTTACTGTATGTTTATTTATATCGGGTAGCACCCTAATAATTTTTGGTATTATTGCATCAACTTTTTTTAGCGACCTTTTAACCTCCTTGTTCTTTAGCGGGATTATGCCAAGCTATGTTACACCGCTTTTGTTTATAAATGCCTTTTTGTTAATGCTTGCCAGATACTACAATATTGCATATCGTATGGAAGGCAATTTAAAACTCTACACCGCCGAAAGTATCGGCATGCAATTTTTTTCAAGATTTTTTTTCGTTTTGGGAACTCTTGTGCAGCCGACCTTTGAAATGTCTATTCTTTTCTTTACAATAGGCCTGGCTGTTTTTGCCGTCATGTTCGCACTGTTAAGAAAGGATAAGCCATTTCCCGATAAAAAAGCTATGCAAAAAAACAACCTTGCCGAGCTGTTGCCGTATGGCCTCGCACTTGCACCGACACCGGTGATGCTTTGGCTTACCTCACTTTTTTCCAAGGCATATATCGGAAGCCTGTTCGGAAGTGCCGAGCAGGGTATCTACTCCATGGTTATACTGCTCTCCAATGTAATTGCTGTAATCCAAGCAGGGTTCGCTACCTATTGGTCTGCATTTATATACGCAAATTATCGAACCAATCAAAAAGAGATATCGAAGGTTCATGATTATATTGTTCTTATAACAGCTTTGTTTTTTGTTTTAATCGTTATGTTTGAAGATGTTTTATTTATGGTTTTGGGAGAGGAATATCGAGTTGGTATGCAGCTTTTCCCCATACTTTCGTTAGGCCCTCTGTTTTTAATTATAAGCGAAACCACTGTCTACGGTATTTCCATTTCAAGAAAAACGCTTTTTGATACAATTGGAATAGGCATATCACTCGTAGGTACTGTTGTTTTCAGCTTATTACTTGCACCGACCTTTGGAATGATAGGCGCTTCACTTTCCGTTGCACTTTCCGGTATTGCCATGTTTGTTTTCAGAACGGTTATTGCTCAAAAATTATATAAAACTATCGAGCACCCAATAAGAAGCGCGATGAGCCTTTTATTGGTAGTTATCTTAGCAATATTTAGCACAATTTTCACAAATTATTTTTGGATTAAATTTACTTTTGCCGTTATCTGTGCTATAATGTTTAGTTGTGGGTACAAAAGAGAGATAAAGGATGCCCGTACATTCGCATCAGGACTTTTTAATAATAAAACTGCTAAAGGAGATATGTAAAGTGGGTTTTTTTACACCAGGTTATTTAAGAGAAGGAAAGGGCGTTCGTAAGGATGAGCCCAAGAAAAAAGGAATTAAGCGATTTTTTGAAATTATTGCAAGAGATTTTGGTGATCTTGTTAAGCTTAACTTTGTTTTTATGCTTTGCTGTATCCCAATCGTAACCATAGGTCCAGCCATAGTTGCGTTGTCTGCTGTTATGGTTAAAAGAGTTAGGGATAAGCCATGTTATGTAATCCATGAGTATAAGCTTGCTTTTAAAGAAAACTTTAAGCGTGCACTTCCTGCCGGACTTATTGTTATGGCACTATTATTTTTGTCCGGATTTTCAATTTTAACATATTACGGATGGCATAACTCCACCGGAGAAATGATCTACTTTATCCTTACCAGCTTTACCGTTGTTTTAAGTATCTTCATAACATTGGCAAGTTGTTATTTGTTTACCCTAATAGCAGTTGTAGATCTTCCATTAAAAGTTCAACTTAAAAATTCGGTATTATTAACAATTGCATTTCTGCCTCGCTCGGCCCTAATCCTTGTAACCACTGCTCCATTTTGGATTTTAGTGTTGTGGTTCTTCCCGCTAACCATCATACTATTACCGATTTATCATTTTTCTATCACTAATTTGTTGGTAAACATGAATGTTTGGGCAGTTATAGAAAAGGTATTTATTACCAACAAACAACTTGCCGAGGAAGAAATGCAGTCGGAAAATATTCAGGAGTATTCGGAGAATAACGATGA
Organism: uncultured Oscillospiraceae bacterium; assembly: GCA_964368815.1. GTDB lineage: Bacteria > Bacillota > Clostridia > Oscillospirales > Ruminococcaceae > CAYJBH01. The sequence goes on along the minus strand of CAYJDA010000002.1, from coordinate 37,244 downwards.
TGCAGAGCAATAACCACCGTCAACCTCGGCCGCTGAGCGAAATACGTAGGCTAAAGGCAATACAGCGACGTAACGAGGCACGACGACGTAGTTTGCTCTCGATTATGTTTGTGGTCTTTACCGGTATTTTCACCTTCTCCTTTATCACCTTTTTCGAATCTGGCTTTCATGCCGAAACAACCGAGCTTACACCTCCAAGTGCCCTTACGCCATCTACCGACCAACCGGAGGACACCTCTGCCCCTGTAGGGGATTCTGAGATTATAGAACAATTTGTTATTCCGGAAGTTGTGGACCGAACCATTAATCTCACACCGGCACAGGCACAGTCTGCCAAAATGTTGTCGTTACCCGAAAACGGTAAGGTAGATATGTCCTACTTTAACGATGCTGTTTTTATGGGAGATTCTCTTTCACAAGGATTTGTAGAAGCATACCAGATCTTCCCCAACTCCTACAGTGCGGCATATAAAAGCATGTCTACAAGCGGATTTGTTAGCCAAACCGTAGCAGGTCCGGACGGGGTTCAGATAAACCCTATCGACCTTATGGCAACATATAGCCCTGCAAAAATCTATATACTGATTGGTGTAAACGATCTTGTTTGGATGAGTGAAGATCAGCTTGCGGCTTCATTTACCATGCTGTTCGACACGTTAAATGCAAAGATGCCGAATGCAATTAAATATGTAATGAGCATACCTCCCCAAACCGAAGCACGTTCTGCCGACCCAAGATACAGCGTTAGCTATATTAACGGATTTAATGATAAGCTTGCCGTTATTGCAAATGAACGCAATGTACACTATCTGGACCTGCATGAAATTGTTGCTGATTCATCAGGCTATCTTCGAGCCGAAATAGCACAGCCGGACGGATTTCATATTACGCCAAGTGGATATATCGAAATAAGAGACTATCTGATTTCACATACTGTTCACACCGATACTAACCCATATCTTCCCGGTTCGCCTCACTATATAGATCCGGCAACTGCAACTACAACCGATCCGGTAGCTGCAGCCGATTCAGCAACTACAACGGAGTCAACTCCAACTTCAGAAAATACAGTTGCAGCTGAATCGGAGCCCGAACCTGCTGCATAGCTATACTTTAATAATCTGAAGCGCATTGAAAGGAATTTAGGTGGAACTGATAGGTTTAACTACATTTGGATTACTTGGATATTGGTTTTCTGAAATTTTTTGGCGCCTTCTGATAGCTGTTTTCGTGGTATTGTTTGCTTATAAAAAATTTGGTACCAACATTTTTTTGCGCAATGTGCTTATTGTTATAATTTGTGCTCTGGGTTGCGGTATTATTTTTACAAGTATATATTATATAATGATAATTCCAAGATTTATATCTCAGCTATTCGGTTTATTTAGTGGAATATTTTATTAACTAAAAGTATACAATTTAACACAGTCTATTAATGTGAGAGATAAAAATGTCTAAAAAAAGAGTTTTGGTTTTATTTGGCGGTGCGTCTTCAGAACACGAAGTTTCCTGTCGCTCGGCAAAAATGATAATAGAAAATATTGACACCACCCGCTTTGAAGTCGTTAAAATTGGTATAACAAAAAAGGGACACTGGTTATACTACCCCGATGGAACAGATATGTTAACAGACGGTAGCTGGGAGTTTTTCTCGGATTGCCTACCTGCCTTTATTTCTCCGGATAGTTCCCACGGTGGAATTTTTATCTGTGATGAGGCCGGAACGTATCACCGACAAAAGATTGACGTTGTTTTTCCTATAATACATGGAAAAAATGGCGAGGACGGAACACTTCAGGGACTGCTTAGCATGGCGGGAATACCGTTTGTTGGCTCGAAAACAATCTCCTCAGCCGCCTGTATGGATAAATACATAACAAATGTTTTAACCGAAAAGGCAGGAATACCTCACTGTAAATATATGTTAGTTACTCGTTGCGAGCTCCCATTGTCGGAGGAAAAAATTAACGAGATAATCAACAACCTTAAATTCCCTCTTTTTGTTAAGCCTGCCTGTGCTGGCTCATCGGTTGGCGTAAATCGTGTTACCGATAGGGAGGAGTTGTTGTCTGCCCTGCTAACTGCCGCCGCACATGATAACAAAATTTTGTTAGAGGAGGGTGTTGACGGTATTGAGTTGGAATGCGCCGTACTCGGTACAACCCCTACCTTTGCCTCGGCTATAGGCGAAATTGTTCCGGGAGATAGCTTTTATAGCTATGATGATAAATACAGTAACGACAACCCCGAACAATATATACCCGCAAGGATTTCGGACGAAGTTTGCAAGCAGATACAGAACTATGCGGTAAAAGTTTTTAACGTTTTGGACTGTAAAGGTCTTGCTAGGGTGGACTTTTTTTTACGACACTCGGACGGAAAAGTTCTTCTAAACGAGATAAATACTCTACCCGGATTTACAAGTATCAGCATGTACCCTAAACTGATGGAATACAGCGGCATAGGAAACAAGGCGCTCTTATCGCAACTTATAGACCTTGCCCTAAAGGAGCAACATGGATAACCGTCCGATTGGGGTGTTCGACAGCGGTCTCGGAGGGCTGTCGGCATTGCGAGTTCTTCATAAATTAATGCCAAACGAGGATATAATCTACTTTGGCGATACAGCAAGGGTTCCATATGGAAGTCGAAGCCGAGAAATTATACATAAATTTGCCCTTTCAGACATAGCAGTACTTAAAAGATACGACATTAAATATGTTTTGATTGCCTGTGGTACTGTTTCCTCGGTAGTTGATGTCAACAAGCTTACAATGGATATGCCCATTCGCGGCGTTATAGAGCCGGCGGTTTTAGCAGCGGCAAAGGCAACTAAAAATAAAAAAATTGGAGTTATTGCAACCTCCGCAACCATCAATTCGCAGGCTTACAACATGGAGCTAAAAAAATATTCTGCCGAGGCGATAGAGGCTGCCTGTCCGCTATTTGTTCCGTTGGTTGAAGCAGGTTTTGTTCAGCCGGACAACGAGGTTACTCGCTTAGTTGCCGAACAGTATCTAAACCCTTTACTTCAAAAGGATATCGATACCTTAATTTTGGGCTGTACCCATTATCCACTCCTAGCACCAATTCTTTCAAAAGTAGCAAAAGGGGTCACCTTAATTGATAGTGGAGCTGAAGCGGCGGGGTATACTGCAAATTATCTTGCCGAAAATAACATGACTGCAAACAGAACTACAAATGGAAACATAAGCTATCTTGTTTCGGATTTGCCGCAGCATTTTGCCGAACTTGCAAAGCTCTTTATCGGACACGAAATCACACCGTTAACCGTTAGTGTTGATGAAATATGACCAGGTTTTTCGCATCGAAAGGACAATTTAATAGATGAACGAAGATTATATGATTAAAATCGAAGGGACACAGAAAACACCCGACGATGAAAATACCGTAACCCTGATGACCAGAGGCAGCTATCGGCTTAAAAACGGCAACTACTTTATAACCTATAAAGAGACCGAGGCCACCGGTTATGACGGTAGCACCACCACCGTTAAGGTTGATAAAACTGGTATAGTTACCATGATTAGGTTTGGCAAAGCTAATTCTCAACTTAGCATCGAATCCGGCAAAAGGCATATCTGCCACTATGAAACGGGATTTGGTGCGCTTTCGCTTGGAATAAGCGGAAATAATATAATAAACACCCTTAACGATGAGGGAGGAAGATTACTTTTCTGCTATGATGTTGATGTAAACTCCAACAATATCAGCAGTAACACGGTAGATATAACTGTTAAACAAACAAAAAATAACGACGATACGCAATAAACGGGGTAGGAATGTTAAGACATAGATTAATAACAGCACAAAAACAACTGAAAGAAATGCTTATCACGGCCGTAGACAAGGCTGTTAAGGACGGAGAATTGCAACAAGCACCTCTGCCTAACTTTACCATAGAGCGACCTGCCGATCAAAAAAACGGTGAATTTTCCTCTAATCTTGCGCTGTGTGGAGCCAAGGCTTATAAGCTTGCACCGGTAAAAATTGCAGCTGTAATTAAGAAAAATTTGCAGCTACCCGCTAATGGTTTTAACCGCTGTGAAATTGCCGGGCCCGGATTTTTGAACTTTTATTGTGACGACAGCATTTTTACCGATATTATAGTTGATGCCAACCAAGAGGGATATGGCAACACCGATACCGGCAAGGGAAAAAAAATTAATGTAGAGTTTGTTTCGGCCAATCCAACCGGCCCGATGCACCTTGGTAATGCTCGTGGCGGCGCACTTGGCGAAAGCCTTGCAGCGTTGCTTAAGATGGCGGGGTATGAGGTTACAAAGGAGTTTTACATTAACGATGCCGGCAACCAAATTGCAAGGTTTGCCAGCTCATTGTCGGCGAGATATCTTCAAATATTTAACCCGGACCACCCCTTTCCGGAGGATGGTTATAAGGGAGAAGATATAATTGAGCGTGCCGTTGAGTTTGCTAAAGAAAAGGGGGATATTTTACTAAACTCCGATGAGCAAACGCGAGGGGATGTTTTAGTTGCATTTGCACTTCCAAAAAATATTGAGGACATTAAGTCGGCTCTCGGTGAATATCGAATCGAATATGATAATTTTTTCTCCGAAATGACGTTGCACGACAGCGGCGCAGTAATGGAATGTGTTCAAAAAATTAAGGACAATGGTCTTGCCTATGAACAGGACGGCGCAACATTTTTTGCCTTTTCTAAATGCGGTGGCGAAAAGGACGAAGTTCTTGTTCGTAATAATGGTATACCAACCTATCTTGCGGCGGATATTGCCTACCACATAAATAAACTTAACACAAGGGGCTTCGACACTGCAATCGACCTTTGGGGGGCCGACCACCACGGACATGTTGCACGATTAAAGGCGGCAATAACGGCGGCAGGAGGTAACGGTGATGACCTTGAAATTATCCTGTTCCAATTTGTTAGGCTAATTTCGGGCGGCGAGACTATTAAGATGAGTAAGCGTAGCGGTAAGGCAATAACGCTTACCACCCTGCTACAGGAGGTTCCCGTTGATGCTGCAAGATTCTTTTTTAACATGAGAGAGTCAGGAACTCATCTTGATTTTGATCTTGAACTTGCAGTTCAAACCAACAGCGAAAATCCTGTTTATTATGTTCAGTATGCTCATGCAAGAATTGCAAACATGGTTGCAAACTTGGCAAAAGAAGGTATAACTCCAGCTATTTCAGAAGAGATAGATGCTTCGTTGCTGTCTACCGAAGCAGAACGTCAGCTTATTGTTCAGATAGGTTCCCTTCCGGAGCTTATCGAAATTGCGGCTACCGGCTATGATGTTTCTATGATTCCAAAATATCTGCTTTCACTTGCGGCATCGTTTCATAAATTCTATACCGAATGCAGAATAAAAGGCGAAGAAGAAAAACTCGCTAAAAACAGGCTTGCGCTTAGTATTGCAACCCAAAGAGTTATGGCAAGGCTGCTCGACATACTTTCGGTGTCGGCTCCTGACAGCATGTAAAACACATAGTAAAACAGCTTCAAAGCTCGTACAATCCGGCTGTTAAAATTTTGTTTGCCTTAGTTGTAGTCAAATGCAATATAGATAACTATTATTTGCCCTGTCGAACTATTTTCGACAGGGCTTCTGCTCGTTATTAAACAAAATTTTGTCGACACCGTTTTTGTGTTGTCTTTAAAGTGGTTCAGCTATAACCGCTTATAAGAAATTCTTTGCCATCTTACTTGAACCTTATTAACTTTTTTGCTATAATAATATAGAAGATAATTAAATTAGGATAGTATAAAAATGAAGCTCGGAATACTCGGTTTGCCAAATGTAGGCAAAAGCACACTTTTTAATGCAATAACCGGTGCGGGAGCACAGGCTGCTAACTACCCATTTTGCACTATTGAACCCAATGTGGGTGTAGTGCCGGTACCGGATTCTCGGCTTGATGCTCTTGCCGAGATGTATAACCCAAAAAAATATACACCCGCTGTTATCGAATTTGTTGATATTGCGGGCCTTGTTCGTGGCGCGGCAAAGGGAGAGGGGTTAGGCAACAAATTTCTTTCACATGTTCGTGAGGTCGATTCACTTATCCATGTATGCCGTTGTTTCGACGAAGGTGATGTTGTACATGTGGATGGCAGTGTCGACCCTGTTAGGGATATCGAAACTATAGATGTCGAGCTTTGTCTTGCCGACCTTGAGTTGTGTGAACGCTGGTTATCGAACAAACTTAAGGTTGCAAAAGGCGATAAATCCGCTTTGTTAGATGCCGAAATGCTTAAAAGGCTTTGCGCCCATCTTGAGGAGGGAAAAAACGCCAGAGGTTTTGAGCCGCAAAATGAAAATGAGAGAGAATTTTTCAACACCATTCCACTCCTCTCTGCAAAACCTATTATTTATGCCGCCAATATCTCGGAAGATGAGTTAATTTCCGGCGAGGAAAATCCTTATCTTGCCTCGGTAAAAGAGCATGCTGCAAAGGAGGGTAGCGGATGTATTGCCATCTGCGCTAAATTAGAGGCAGAATGTGCCGCATTACCTCTTGAAGAAAAAGCAGATTTCTTAAAAGAACTTGGCATAGAAGCTACCGGACTCGACCTTCTTATTACCGAGAGTTATGCCCTTCTTGGTTTAATAAGCTACCTTACCGCAGGTGAGCAGGAGGTAAGAGCATGGACAATAGAAAAAGGAACGAAAGCCCCGGGCGCAGCCGGAAAAATCCACACCGACTTTGAACGTGGATTTATTCGTGCCGAAATAGTTGCATTTGATGCTTTAATGGAATGCAAGAGTATGAGTGTTGCTAAAGAAAAAGGCTTGGTGCGTAGCGAGGGTAAAGAATATGTTATGCAGGACGGAGATGTAACGCTGTTTAGGTTTAACGTATAATGCATCAAAAGCTACTGAGAATTAAAGCTCTTATTGCCTTGTTTTTTAAGGGGCTTCGTGAAGAAGGCCTTGTAATGACCATGCAAAAACTTACCCAGTTTTTAAAACGTCGCACACGCAGTAGGTATGGACGATTTCTGCCCGACCATGAAGAGCTTGTTGAGCAACGAGAACAAATTGATGTAGGTGTAATAAGTTTACTTGTTCCTCTTTATAATACGCCTCAGCGATATCTCGAACAGCTTTGCGATAGCATAATTTTACAGAGTTATCGTTTTTTTGAGGTATGCTTTGCTGACGCTTCAGATTCGCAGCATCGCTATGTAGGAGAATACATCAACTCATTAAACGACATACGTGTTAGATATATCAAGATAAAAAACAGCGGAATAAGTGCCAATACTAATGCCGCCGCTTCCCTTGCCACGGGCGAACTTTTTGCCTTTTGTGACCATGATGATATATTAGCGGAGGACGCATTTTATCATATCATTAAGGCGTACGAGAAAACCAATGCCGACTACATTTATTCCGATGAGGCGTTGTTTGGTACCGACTATAAAATGCCTTTAACGGCTCACTTTAAGCCTGATTTTTCACCGCATTACCTCATGTCGTGTAACTATATCTGTCATCTTTCGGCAATAAAAAGCAATTTATTTAAAAAACTCGGCGGACTTCGCCCTGAATTTGACGGCAGCCAAGATCATGACCTTATTTTAAGAGCATTCGATGCAGGCGCAACCTTTCACCATGTTAAAAAAATTCTATATTACTGGAGAGTTCACGCAGGATCTACCTCGGGCGGAACCGGAGCGAAACCATTTGTTCAAAAAAGTTGTGAGGCTGCGGTTGCCGACAGCCTTGATAGGCGCAGAATTCGTGCCGAGGTGGAAACCGGCCTTTTTCCCTCTACCTGCCATGTTAAATATAAGATTGTTAGTGGAATTAAGGTATCGATAATTATTCCAACCAGTGACCATGCATACGACCTTGAACGCTGTATTACCTCTATATATCAAAAAACCGAGTATCCCCACTTTGAAATAATTTTGGTGGAAAATAATTCAAAACAACCGGCTACCTTTGAACTTTATAACGATCTAAAGCAAAGTTACGACAACTTGATTATTACAAAATATGAGGGAGCGTTTAACTTTTCAAAAATCTGTAATACCGGAGCTATGGCGGCAACCGGTGAACATATTTTACTTCTAAACAACGATGTTGAGGTTATATCTCCCGGTTGGCTCGGCGAAATGCTTAGCCTTTCCTGTCAAAATGAAGTAGGTGCAGTGGGGGCGAAACTTTTGTATCCTGACGGCAGACTTCAACACGGCGGTGTTATTGTGGGGCTCGGCGGCTTTGCCGGACACAGCCATAAATATTTTGCCGGTGATAAAAGTGGATATATGTTTAGAATAGGCTGTGTAAACAACTTTTCTGCGGTTACCGGAGCCTGTTTAATGGTTAAACGTAGACTATATCGACAACTCTCCGGACTTGATGAGCAATTTGCTGTTGCCTATAATGATGTGGATTTTTGCCTGCGTCTACTTAAACTCGGGTTATATAATGTTTACACACCATATGCACAGCTTTATCATCACGAAAGTTTAAGCCGAGGATTAGATACTCACGGCGAAAAGAAGATTCGATTTACCGCCGAACAACAACTATTATATGATAGATACGGTGAATCATTAAAAGCAGACCGTTTTTATAATCCCGGATTAACCCTCGATTCTGAAGATTTTGCCGAGAATTTAATGGGAATTTAGTAATTTGTAGAACTATCCGGTGAAATAGTTGTGAGATTTTTTCCTGCGCCTTGTGTGACCGATAATAGTTTGGTATAATTAAATAACACTTTTAATGTGTTGGAGAGCTATGAAAAAACTATTAATGATGATAAACCCCGGTGCTGGGAAAGGCGGAATAGGTAATAATCTATTTGCGGTAATTAATCTCTTTACCGAATACGGATTTCGTGTGGAGGTTCATCCTACCCAAAGCCAAGGCGAGGCCACCGATTTTATAAAGGCCAACGGAGAGAACTACGACTATATTGTTTGCTGTGGCGGAGATGGAACGGTAAACGAGGTTGTTGCCGGAATGCAGATATTAAAAAAACCACCTGTGTTGGGGATAATACCAAGTGGTACTACCAACGATTTCAGCCATACTATAGGGATGCCTAAACAGCCGTTACAGGCAGCAAAGATGATATGTGAAGGAGACAGGTCCTATTGTGATATAGGTAGACTTAACGGTCTTGCATTTGTGTATGCGGCTGCATTTGGACTTTTTACCAATCTTACCTACTCTACCCCACAATATAACAAGCAGATTTTAGGACCGGTAGCTTATGTTATAGAAGGGCTAAAGGATTTACATCGACTCGCTCCTGTTTATATTCGTTTACACCATGATGAGGGTGTTATAGAGGGTGAATTTTTCATATGTATGATTACAAACACCGTTTCGGTTGCCGGATTTAGAAAGATGTTTAAAGATGTTGCACATCTTGACGACGGCAAGTTTGAAATTACGCTTATTAGCCGCCCGCAAAACGTTAATGATATACAAAAAATTGTTAATGTTCTGCTGTCGATAGAGTCTATCGACAATGATGTAGACTGTTTAACCGTGCTTACCTCATCTATGGTTAAAATAGAGGCAGAAAAAGAGATTGATTGGACTATAGATGGGCAACATGCCGGTGCACATAAGATTGCTGATATTGAGGTTGTGCATCATGCAATAGAGGTAATCAATCAAAATAATTAAAGCTTGTTACGGGAAAGGATTTGTATGGTTCATGGAAATATCTTAAGTGCAATAGGCAATACACCGCTTGTTAAAATTAACCATCTTTGTCCTCACAAAAATATACGTATATATGCTAAAGTGGAGGGATTTAACCCAACAGGAAGCATAAAAGACCGAATAGCATATCACATGTTGTTTGAGGCTCAGAAAAAAGGAGATTTACACAAGGGTAAAACTATTATCGAGGCTACCAGTGGTAACACCGGTATATCAATCGCCATGATCGGCAAGGTGTTGGGCTACCCTGTAGAAATCGCTATGAGTGAGGCTGTTTCGGTTGAACGCCGGCAGATGATAACCGCGTTTGGAGCAAAAATTATACTAACTCCTCAGGACGAAGGAACGGATGGTGCAATTAGATATGTTAAAAATAAAATGGAAACCGAAGCTGATAAATATTTTTGTACCGACCAGTTTACCAATAGATACAATAAACTTGCACACTATAAAACAACAGCAAACGAGATATATAGGCAAACGGCAGGTGAATTAACTCATCTCGTTTCTTCAATCGGAACCTCCGGAACCATTATGGGGGTAGGTACCGGGCTAAAAGAGAAAAATCCCGATATTGAGATAGTAGAGGCGCAACCCATCAAAGGGCACTACATTCAGGGGCTTAAGAATATGGAGGAAGCCATAGTTCCCGCTCTTTATGACAGCAGTAAAATCGACCGAAGAGTTATGGTGGAAAGTGAAACTGCCTTTGCATGTGCACGAAATATAGTAGAAAAGGAAGGACTGTTTGTTGGAATGAGTAGCGGAGCTGCCATGTATGCGGCATTAACTGTTGCCGATATCATTGCAAAATCAGGTGAATCTGCTACCATGGTTGTTATCTTCCCCGATAGGGGTGAAAAATATCTTAGCACTAAACTATTTTCATTATAAAAGGAGTGAAATTATGCCGTACAGAGAGAGAAAAAGATGGGTGTTCTTCGCATTACCGTTTACCTTCACTGTTTATACCGTGAATGAAGAAACTCTCACAATTCAAAAAGGGTTTTTAAATCGAACGGAATCTGATTGTTATATGTATAAAATTCAGGATGTTACGCTAAATGCCAGCCTGTTTGAGAGGATGTTCGGTCTTGGTACTATAGTGTGTCATACCGGCGATGTAACTCACCCCACCCTTATTTTGCAGCATATTAAAAACTCTCGTGAAATTAAGGATTTTATCCATACCACATCGGAGCAACATAGGATGAAGCAACGCACTATTAATATGCAGGACATTGGTGTTAACGACGCTGTGATTGATTAGTGGCTAAGTGCCTTTAGAGCTTTTCCTATCGCTGGCTGGATAGATCAAAATAGTTTTAAATTATTGGAAGTGCAAAGAATTTATTCGGTGAGGTTATTTATCAAATGCCTTTTTCAAGGCTTTCGCTAGGACCAACCAAAGGAGATAATAGTGCAAAAGTATAGCATTGACAGCCATTTGGCTGAGCTGTTAACCAATCCCTTAGCCTGCGATATTATTTATGATTTTATTATTGACAAAGGCTTGCCGGATAAAATAATTGAACGAAAGCGATTAAAGCAATTAACGGCAAAGCAACTAAAAATTCTTGTTACAACGCTTTTTGATGATAACTTTTCTGATTCATTTTTAGAGCTTATTAACAATTACGATGAACAGCTTTTAGATGATAGTAATTGTGAAACCTCCCCTGCATGGTGGAAAGAGGCTGTAATCTATCGATTGTGTGATTATACATGTCATGATATTTTAAGCAAAGTTGCCCAGCTTAAGGCTCTATCGGTAAACATAGTTTGGCCGGATGTTTCCTCCTGGCAATCTGAGGAGTTTTATACCCTTTTAAGGGAGCTACACAGCAACAACTTTAAGGTTATTATATCTGCAAATAATAAAGACGAAATCATAGAGCTACTTGACGGCGGAGTTGATGGAGTGGTGCTTACGCCTGACGACGACGGAACGCTTCATTCTCGGATGCAAGAGCTTAATCTGGAGGTTTTTGGAGCATATAACAACGTAGTTGCCATAGGTTATCTTCCAACAATTGGATTAGAACGTGCTAAATTAATGACATCATCACAGCGCAGCGAGCTAAACATGGTGTTTGGACAGATGGGAGATACCGAAAAACCCTACTCTCTCTATCGATTAAAACGATATCTATTGCGTTGGCAGCAGCTTCCGGCGTGCTGTTGGGGCGGTCTTGCAGTGGATTTTGACACCAGAATGTTACACCGACTTCAGCCGAGATGGCTTTACCGTGAAAGGGTTGCAGAGCTGCTTGCCGTTTTAATGATGACAATGCGAGGAACTCCCATTATAAAGCAGGGGCAGGAGCTTGGTCTGTCAACTGAAAATGTAGCCGCTACCAATGATGAAATAGAATACGGAACCATAGAGTGCTATCAAAAACTAACAGCACTTCGAATGGAAAACAAAGGGCTGATTTACGGTAATTTTATACCGGTATTTAAGCGCTCTAAAGACTATTTTGCCTACTTCAGGCACTACCAGGGTGAGCGATATTTTATAGAATGTAATCTTACTGAACATCCCCTAAAGCGTCCCGGTGAAATAACAAAAATGAACCCTCTTTACTGTAGTTACGGAGATTTTACCTCGGTGCTACGTCCGTATGAATCCAACATCTACAGAGTAACGCAATGAGTGATATTTTCAACCGACTTTTTCCACTATACGGTGATGTTGGATTAGCACGGTTAAGAAATGCTTCGGTTGCGGTTTTTGGACTCGGAGGGGTTGGGGGTTTTACGGCTGAGGCTTTAGTAAGAAGCGGTGTTGGAAATATTGTTGTTGTGGATGGTGACTGTTTTGAAGAAAGTAACCTAAACAGACAAATCTATGCTAACACATTAACTATCGGAAAACGAAAGGCGGAAATAACGGCTCAACGGCTACTCGAAATTAATCCAAACATAAATGTTAAACCCATCGACTGTTTTGTTGGCAAGGATAACATTGATGCGTTTGACCTTAGCCTTTATAGCATTGTAATAGATGCTGTTGATAACGTAACTGCAAAGTTGCTGTTAATTGAGCAATGCCGTAAGGTAGGAACCGAAATACTATGCTGTCTTGGAACAGCAGGAAAAACCGACCCGTCAAAACTTAAGTTCACTACGATAGAAAAAACTTCCGCCTGTCCCCTTGCGAGGGTGATGAGAAGAGAGTTAAAAAAAAGAAATATTTATGGCGTGTCGGCACTATTTTCTGAGGAAAAATCCTCGAGTTATAGCCAGGAAACAACAAAAAATTTAAGCCGTCCCGCACCGGCAAGCTGCATATTTGTTCCATCCATTGCAGGAATTATGCTGGCGCATCGGGCGGTAGATTATATCATTAATCGGGAGTAATATTATGAAAATTGTTAAAAATGCAAAGGTGTTTTTTAGAGGTAAATTCATTAGCGCCGACATAGGAATATCCGAGGGTAGAATATCGGCCATAGGTCGAGAGCTAAGCGGCGAGACCCTTTATGATGCTGATGGATGTCGGGTTCTTCCCGGTCTTGTAGACATACATATTCATGCATGTAATGGTACGGATTTTTGCGATGGCAACGATGGTGACCTTGAAAACATTGCAACATTTCTTGCAAAGCAGGGGGTAACTTCCTTTCTCGGAACCTCCATGTCCTTCGATGAGGAAACATTAACACCTTTATTCGAGCGTGCCGGCAGATTTTGTCATCTTCCTCAGGATGGCATGGCAACCATGTGGGGAATAAATATGGAGGGTCCCTACATCAACAAAGCAAAAAAAGGAGCACAGTCTGAAAATAATATTTTTTCGCCAGACTTTGAAGCCTTTTCCAGGCTTTATGATACAAGCTTTGGCACGGTAAGGCTTGTTGATGTTGCTCCGGAGTGTGAAGGTGCTATAGACTTTATTCGACAAGCATCTCAGATGTCCCGTGTTTCAATTGCACATACCAGTGCAAGCTATGACCAGGCGGTTGATGGAATGCTCGCCGGTGCTACTCATGTAACGCATTTGTTTAATGCCATGCCGCCTTTTGCACACCGTGACCCGGGGGTTGTTGGCGCAGCATCCGATTATGCAAGCTATGTTGAGATAATATCGGACGGTGTACATATTCATCCCTCGGTTATCCGCACAGTGTTTGAAGGATTTAAAGGCCGTGTATGCTTAATAAGTGACGCTACTTGCGCTACCGGACTTGCTGATGGTGAATACATGCTGGGTGGCCAAAAAATATATGTAAAGGGAGACAAATCAACCCTTGCAGATGGCACCATAGCTGGATCAACCACCACCCTTGCAGACTGTATGCGCCGCGCTATATCCTTTGGGGTTCCAATGGATGAGGCTATTATCTCCGCAACAATAAACCCGGCAAAAGCAGCTGAGATAGATGGTGAAATTGGTAGTATCGAGGTGGGCAAAAGGGCAGACCTGTTAATAACCGATTATGAACTAAACACCAAGGCGGTTTATGTTAACGGCATAGAAATACCACTTTAAAATTTATAACTAACACCAAGGTGGTTTAAAATACATATTTATATAATCAAGCAACGCTTGATTTTGAAAAACATATTGTTTTTCAAGTTGAACTACTATATTATGTTTTTAGGCAAATTTAATAGCTAAAAAACCTCACCTCTAAGGCATACTTGCCTTAGAGGTGATACTATAGTCATTCAATTTAAAAACTATATTTTGGGGTTTACTTTTTATTTGGGAAGTTTATTGCCGACTGTGCTGCTGCAAGACGTGCAATAGGTACACGGAAGGGAGAACAGCTTACATAGGAAAGCCCAATTTGCTGGCAAAATTCTATAGAGGATGGGTCTCCACCGTGCTCACCGCAGATTCCGAGTTTAATATCGGGGCGGGTTTCTCGTCCAAGCTCAACCGCTGTCTTTATTAAACGGCCAACACCCTTGCGGTCAAGTTTTTGGAATGGATCATATTCGTAAATTTGCTTTGCATAGTAGCTATCCAGAAACGCTCCCGCGTCATCTCGAGAGAATCCAAAGGTCATCTGAGTAAGGTCGTTAGTTCCAAAGCTAAAGAACTCGGCATCCTTTGCAAGATCGTTTGCACGAAGGGCGGCACGAGGTATTTCAATCATGGTACCTACCATATATTTCAGCTCTATGCCACAAGATTCAATAATCTTATTGGCAGTTTCACAAACAACGGTGCGTAGGAACTGAAGTTCCTTGTATTCACCAATTAACGGAATCATTATTTCGGGAACAAGATTTAGCGCAGGATTACGTTTTTTAACATTTATCGCCGCCTCTATAACAGCCCTTGTTTGCATCTCGGCTATTTCGGGATAGGAAACAGCAAGTCGGCAACCACGGTGTCCCATCATTGGGTTAAATTCGTGTAAACTGTCAATTACGTTGTTTACCTCCTCGACCGACATTCCCATTTCATCGGCAAGAGCCTTAATATCAGAAGGTTCAGTCGGTAGGAACTCATGAAGCGGTGGGTCGAGGTAGCGAATAGTTACTGGCTTATCGCCCATCACTTCATATATAGCCTCGAAATCACCTCTTTGCATTGGTAGAAGCTTATCAAGTGCCTTTACACGTTGTTCATGTGTTTTAGATAGAATCATTTCACGCATTGCTTTAATGCGGTCGCTCTCAAAGAACATATGCTCGGTACGGCAAAGTCCAATGCCCTCAGCACCAAACTCAATAGCATTTTTAGCATCTTCAGGAGTATCGGCATTGGTGCGAATTGTTAGTTCTCTAAAGCTGTCAGCCCAGGTCATTAATCTTCCAAAATCGCCGCTTATCTCTGCATCACGTGTTGCAATTTTTGATGCATAAACATTACCGGTTGTACCGTTTAATGAAATATACTCACCACGTTTAACCTTAACTCCACCTACCTCGAAGTATCCCTCGGGTTCATTAATAATAAGCTCGCCACATCCGGCAACACAGCAAGTTCCCATGCCACGTGCAACAACTGCAGCATGGCTGGTCATTCCGCCACGAGCGGTTAATATACCCTGCGAAACATGCATTCCCTCGATATCTTCAGGGCTAGTTTCAAGACGAACCAGAATAACCGGACTTCCTGTTGCAGATACCTTTATTGCTTCTTCAGCGCTAAAGGTTACAACTCCGCAAGCAGCACCCGGAGAGGCTGCAAGACCGGTTGCGATTACCTTTGCTGCCTTTAATGCCGATTCCTCAAACTGTGGGTGAAGAAGTGCGTCGAGAAGTTTTGGATCTATCATCATTACCGCGCCTTTTTCGGTAATATGTCCCTCATCTACCAGATCACAGGCTATTTTTAGTGCAGCGGCAGCGGTTCGCTTACCGTTACGGGTTTGTAGCATATAAAGCTTACCTTTTTCTATTGTAAACTCCATGTCCTGCATGTCATGATAGTGATTTTCCAATCTGTCTACAATGTCGGTAAACTGGTTATAAACTTCGGGGTTAATTTCCTTTAGGTGATCGATTGTCTGTGGTGTTCTGATTCCGGCAACAACGTCCTCACCCTGGGCATTCATTAAAAACTCACCATAAAGTTTACGCTCGCCGGTTGATGGGTTACGAGAGAAGGCAACGCCTGTTCCACTATCATCACCCATGTTACCAAATACCATGGACTGAACGTTAACCGCTGTACCCCAGTCCGACGGAATATCATTCATACGGCGATAGAAGATTGCACGTTCATTGTCCCAGCTACGAAAAACAGCCTCAATGGAACGAAGCAGCTGATCTTCAGGGTTTGACGGAAATTCGCCGCCAAGATTTTTGCTGTAGTAAGCTTTAAATCTTTTTACCATCTCCTTAAGGTCGTCGGCTGTAAAATCGGTATCCAGCTTAATTCCTTTTTCTTCCTTCATTTCATCTATAATTTCCTCGAAGTTGCGTTTGGGGAGCTCCATAACAACATCTGAAAACATCTGAATAAATCGACGGTAGCTATCATAAGCAAAACGGGTGTTGCCGGTTAGCTTTGCTACCGATTCAACAACCGTATCGTTCATTCCAAGATTTAAAATTGTATCCATCATTCCCGGCATAGATGCACGTGCACCACTGCGTACCGATACCAATAACGGATTTTCTGCATCGCCAAACTTTTTGCCTACCATCTCCTCCATCTTGCCCATATACTCCAGGATTTCGGCACGGATTTCCTGCGATATAATCCTCTGGTCGTTATAATACCTTGTACATGCTTCTGTCGTTACGGTGAATCCCTGAGGTACCGGCATACCAAGCCCGGTCATTTCGGCAAGGTTAGCTCCTTTTCCTCCCAGAAGCTCCTTCATGCTACCATTTCCTTCAGTAAAAAGATATACATACTTAATACTCAAATGCTCCTCCTTTTAATTTCCATTTTCTATACCATTTTAATTTTACCAAAAATTGTTATAAAAATCTACTCTTTTTTTAAAATAACCATTTTATTTTCTTTATGTCCTCAAAAAACCAACTGTTATTGATGCATAACAAAAACCTGTTCAAACGAAACTTTCACATAAATACCATTCAATTTGTGTTTACAATGTATTTTATAAGTGTTATAATATCGAGTATTATATGTGTAATTAGTTAGTAAATTAAGGGTTTAACAGATGATAAAAACACTTGCTAAAGAGATAAAGCAGTACCGATTGCCGTCTGTGTTAACGGCCATTTTCACCATATGCGAATCGGGGCTTGAAATTTCAATACCGCTTGTTGCCGCAATGGTTATCGATGAGGGTATCCAAAAGGGCGATATGGGCAATGTTTTGATGTACGGGGGTGTAATGCTTGCGATGGCGGCGTTGAGCCTTACCTTTGGTATCTTTGCAGGTCAAACTGCTGCAAAATGTTCAACCGGTTTTGCAAGAAACCTTCGCAAGGCAATGTTTGAAAATATTCAAACTTTTTCATTTTCAAATATTGATAAATTTTCTACATCGGGCCTTGTTACAAGGCTTACCACCGACGTTACAAATATTCAAAACTCCTATCAGATGCTTTTACGGTTGGCGCTTCGCTCGCCGGTAAACTTAATCTGTGCACTTGCTATGTCCTTTGCTATTAATGCCGAGATGGCAAGAATATTTTTAGTGGTTCTGGTTTTTCTCATTATTGCATTTGGATTGATAATTAAATTTGCACTTAAATATTTTATGGAGGTTTTTGAGGGCTACGATAAACTTAACCTGAGTGTTCAGGAAAATGTTTCAGCAATAAGAGTAGTTAAGGCATTTGTTAGAGAAGATTACGAAAAGAAAAAATTTAAAGTCTCTGCTGAACGGCTATATAAGTTATTTATCAAGGCAGAAAAAATAGTAACATTAAACTCGCCCATACTTGTTTTTACCATCTATTCCTCCATTATTGCCCTTGCCTGGTTTGGTGCTCAGCTTATTTCTGCCGAGGAAATGACCACCGGAAATCTCAGCAGTATGTTGATATATGCTATGACAATAATGATAAGCCTGATGATGCTTGCAATGGTGTTTGTTATGTTATCCATGTCGGTGGCCGGCGGTCGGCGAATATCCGAGGTTTTAAACGAGAAAACCGACATCACAAATGGCGATAACCCTGTTTTAAAATTAAAAGACGCTTCGGTAGTTTTCGAAAATGTTAATTTTTCATACAATAAAGAGGCTGAAAAAGCCGCACTTATTGACATCGACCTTAAGATACATTCAGGCGAGACTATTGGTGTTGTGGGTAACACCGGAAGCGGTAAAACCACCCTTATAAATCTTATTAGTAGGCTATACGATACAAGCTCCGGACGGGTAGTTATAGGGGGTGTTGATGTTAGAAATTACGACCTCGAAACATTGCGCGACAACGTTTCGGTAGTGCTTCAAAAAAACGAGCTGTTTTCCGGAACAATACTCGAAAACCTAAGATGGGGCAATGAAAAAGCTACCCTCGAGCAGTGTGAAGCAGCTTGCAAAATTGCCCATGCCGACGATTTTATAAAGCGTATGCCGCAGGGGTACGAAAGCAGAATAGAGCGTGGCGGAGTTAATGTTTCTGGCGGACAAAAACAGCGACTCTGTATAGCAAGAGCACTGCTTAAAAATCCAAAAATATTGATTTTAGACGACTCTACCAGCGCCGTTGATACCGCTACCGATGCCAAAATCCGCGAAGCATTTAGAGAAAAAATTCCACATACTACAAAATTTATTATTTCACAGCGCATCTCGGGAATTCAAGATTCCGATCGAATAGTAGTGCTAAATGATGGTGTAGTTGACGGCTTTGATACCCACGAAAATCTTCTGACTAACAACGAATTCTATCGCTCAATACATGAAAGCCAGACACAGAGCGATGCTGACTTTGACGAAAATGGGGAGGATTAATCATGGCTGAACAAACAAAGACAAATTCCCGCCCCGCCGGAGGCGGCGGCCCCGGTGCAAGAGGCTTTGGTGCAAAACCTAAGTTGCAAACTCCACCCGGAAAGTTAATAAAAATGATCTTTTCGGTTGTTCTTAAAGGCTATACTCCCCATATAGTTATCGTAGTTATCACCATGTTGGTAACCAGCCTTGTAACCATGCAGGGAAATCTATTTATTCAGGAGCTAATCGATGACTATATAACACCGCTTATAGGTGTGGAAAATGCTGATTTCGGACCTCTCGGCTCTGCATTAATTACTCTTGGGCTTATATTTTTTGTAGGTGTTGTTGCTACCTTTATTCAAACGAGAATCATGATATATGTCTCACAAGGATCTCTAAAAAAACTTCGTGAAGACACATTTAACCGCATGCAATCGCTTCCGGTTAAATATTTTGATAATAACTCACATGGCGATATCATGTCGGTCTATACCAATGATATCGACACGCTGCGCCAGCTGATAGGTCAGGCAATTCCTCAATTGTTTAACAGTGGGCTTACCTTAATTGTTAGCATTATAAGTATGCTTATGTTAAACATACCGTTAACACTTGTAATGTTTGTAATGATTATTGTGATGATGTTAGCATCCAAGACGTTAATCGGACGCTCCGGTAGTTTTTTTAAGGAGCAACAACAGGCACTTGGCGATGTTAATGGATATATCGAAGAGATGATGCATGGCCAAAAGGTGGTTAAAGTTTTTAACTACGAAGACCGCTCAGTTGAAAAATTTAATAAACTTAACGATAAATTGCAAAAATCCAGTGAAAATGCAAACAAGTTTGCAAATATTGTTATGCCGGTAAACGGACAACTCGGAAATCTCAGCTATGTTTTGGTTGCCATTATCGGTGCAACCTTTGCAATTAACGGTATCGCCGGTGTTACCGTTGGTTCCTTGGTAGCATTTTTAAGCCTATCAAAGAGCATTACCATGCCGCTCTCTCAACTTTCTATGCAGGCAAATTTTGTTGTTATGGGTCTTGCCGGTGCGGAAAGAATATTTAAGTTGCAAAGCAGTGAACCTGAAGTTGACGATGGCACCATAAATCTTGTTAATGCAGTACAGGACAAGGATGGCAACCTCAACGAGTGTAACGATATTACCGGCATTTGGGCATGGAAACTGAGAGATGAAAACGCAAATGTAAGATATGTTAAACAAAACGGCCATATAACCCTATCCGGAGTTACCTTTGGTTATGTTCCGGAAAAAAATGTTCTCAGCGATATTGATCTTGAGGCTAAATCGGGTGAAAAAATAGCTTTCGTCGGTTCAACCGGTGCAGGCAAAACAACTATAACCAACCTAATTAACCGTTTTTACGATATAGATGAAGGGCAAATTCTTTACGATGGTATTGATATAACAACTATCTGCAAAAATGATTTAAGACGTTCGCTCGGTATGGTTTTGCAAGATACTCATTTATTTACCGGAACTGTACTCGACAACATAAGGTATGGTAGGTTAACCGCTACCGATGAGGAGTGTATTGCCGCCGCCAAGCTTGCCAACGCAGATAAGTTTGTTAAGCGACTTCCTAACGGCTACGATACTGTATTGTCTGCCGATGGTGGCAGTCTTTCCGGCGGTCAGCGCCAGCTATTAGCTATTGCCAGAGCTGCGGTTGCAAATCCTCCGGCGCTTATACTCGATGAGGCTACCTCCTCCATCGATACAATGACCGAAAGATTGGTTCAGGAAGGCATGGACAGCCTTATGAAAGGGCGAACTACCTTTGTTATTGCTCATCGTCTTTCAACGGTTAAAAACAGCGACTGTATTATGGTGCTGGAAAACGGTAAAATAATAGAGCGCGGCAGCCATGATAAACTATTGGATATGCAGGGTAGATACCATCAACTATATACGGGATTAGTTTAAAGGATATTTAGATATGAAAGCTTTAATCATAATAGACTATGTAAACGATTTTGTTGCAAGCGACGGACGCCTAACCTGCGGTGAGCCGGGGCAGGCTATTGAGGATTATATTGCTGATTTAACACAAAAGTTCATTGATCAAAACGACATTGTAGTTGTGGCAACCGATAACCACGACCTGGGCGATGAATATAACCGTGAAAAAGATATGTTTCCTCCTCATTGCTATGATAAAGAGGGAAGAGATCTCTATGGCCGAGTTAAAACTGCTGTTTCGAAGGTAAATCCACATCGTTTGTTAAACATATCAAAGAACAGATATTCTGCCTTTTTTGCAACCCCACTTAACCTTAAATTAATAGAACGTGGAGTATCCGAAGTTCATCTTGTGGGGGTTTGTACCGATATCTGTGTTTTACACACTGCAGTTGATGCCTATAATTTAGGCTACAAGATTGTTCTACATCAAGATGGCGTGGCAAGCTTTAATGCAAAGGGTCACGAAATGGCAATAGAACATTTAAAAAATGTTTTGGATGCAGATATTATTTCCGGCAAAGCCAATTGAAAACACCTCCTGCCTCGGTTCCTCGGATGGTAACTTCATATTACTTTTTAAATAGTTAAATAAATTATTTTTTATATATACAAATTCAACCCTATATGCTAAAATAGACACAATGTTATTTTGGGGTATAGGATTAATGTCAATTTTCGTTAAAGAGTCAGGCTTTTATAAAAACTTTTTTTCTCTTTCAGCTGCTATGGTTTTACAAAGTCTTGTAACCACGGCTGTTTCACTTGCCGACAACGTTATGTTAGGAAATTATTCTGAGCCTGCATTAGCAGGGGTTGCACTTGCAATACAAATACAGTTTATTTTAAACATGATAGTTTTAGGCGTTGGCGAGGGTATTGTTGTACTATCATCGCAGTACTGGGGGATAAAAGACATAAATGCAATTAAAAAAATTATTAACTGTGCTATAAAAACTGCTATTTTTATTTCTGCACTTGTGGGTATATTTGTTTTTATTTTTCCCGAATTTTCCATTTCGCTGTTCACTTCGGATGCAGCGGTTATTGCTGAGGGTGTAAAATATATACAGATCATCTGTTTTTCGTATGTTCTTTTTGCAATAACAAACACCCTTTTAGCCGGTCTTAGAAGCGTTGAGACCGTTAAGATAGGGTTCTATATTTCCATGTCTACGTTAATTATTAATGTAGTTTTAAACTACATTCTTATATATGGTAACTTTGGCGCGCCGAGACTTGGCGTTCAGGGAGCCGCAATTGCTACCCTTACAGCCCGAATAATTGAACTAGTTGTGGTAGTTATATATCTTGCTGCGTTTGATAAAAAACTCAAATTTTCAATTTCATGTTTTGGACGTTTAGATTCGGTGTTGTTTTCAGACTATATCAAGGTGGGTATTCCGGTTATTATTTCAAACGCCATGTGGGGTATTGCTATGAGCGTGCAGATGGCTATTTTAGGGCATCTCGGCCCGGAAGTGATTACGGCAAACTCAATTTCTGCAACCATCTTTCAGATAGCCTCAGTTTTTTCCTATAGTTCTTCTAATGCAACCGGAGTTATTATAGGTAGAACGGTTGGAGAAAACGACTTTAAAAAGCTTAAAGAATATACTAAAACCTTGCAGATTATTTTTATTTTTATCGGCATCATTGCCGGCAGTTTTTTGTTCCTAATAAAAGAACCAATCCTAACACTATATACGCTTTCGGAGTCTACAAGAGCAATTACCGATGGGTTTTTAAACGTTTTAGTTATAACTATTATCGGAACAAGTTATCAGGTTGCCTGCCTTGTAGGAATCGTAAGAGGTGCCGGCGACACCAAGTTTGTTTTATATAACGATGCCGTTTTTCAATGGGGAATAGTTATACCGCTCTCGTTGCTCGCCGCATATGTTTGGCAACTCAACCCGGTAATGGTTTTTTTCTTTCTAAAATCTGACCAACTTTTAAAATGCATAGTGGCGGTGATAAAGGTTAATAAAACCGATTTTGCAAAAAAACTAACACGAGAGCATGCAAAATAACGGTTTGATACGCCGGAAAAGTAGGAGTTGTTGATATGATTAAGTTAATTTCAGGCTTAAATATAAAAATCAAACTTGTTCTTCTTACCAGTGTTATAATGCTTTTGATTTTTATAGCTACCAGCCTTTCAATACAGCTTATTGTTCAGCCATATCTCACCCAACTTACCTTAACTAATATAGAAAATCTTCAAGCGCAGCGTATGGAAATATTTATTAATTTTAGAGAAAGATTGGAAATTTCATCCAACACGATTCTTGCCAACGGCAGTGTGCAAAATTCTTTGGTTGAAGTAATCGACAGTTACGAGGCTCAGCATATAGAAAAAACATTAGTTAATCTTACCAGCAAAACGGTAAAAAATATTCTGTATGTAGATAATAAAAATAACTATTACGGATCATTCATCTCTTCGGATAACGAGTTAATCGCGAGTATTTTTAAAGATGAACGATTCACCGAATACTATGCTATTCCAACCTGGACGATAACAAATGAACCACTTTTGGAGCTTACAAACGAAGATTATATTTATATAGCTCAATACGTAAGACATATTGAGCTAAGAAGCGAACCCGGCAACCTTTTAATTCAGGTTGATACATCAGAGCTTGATAAAATTGTTAGCCTAATCGCCCACCAGGATGAGCGGATATTAATTGTAGATCATAACAATAACATTGCTTATCCCTCTAATGCCACGGCAATAGATGAAAGTATAGTTAATAGTAACTCTGATAAACTTTCAGGGTATATTGTTAATATTGCTACCGACAAACGTACTGATTGGAAGGTTATTTCTTATATAAACAATTTAGACGTTCAGAATACAATATTAGATTTACAAGCTATAATATTTGTTTTAAATTTCATAATGCTAATAATTGGCATCATTTTAGTGTTTGTTATTATGAGCCATTATACCAAACCAATACAGCAGATAGTAAAAGTTATGGAATCGTTTGGTAGCAATTCTATGAAAATGCGTATCAAACCGCCATCCGGTGAACTCGGCAAAATAGGCATTACCTTTAACAACATGGCAGATAATATTGAACAGCATATAGAAAACGAAAAGGAAAATCAGGAGCGTTTAAAAATAGCCGAGCTTGACTCCTTAACCTATCAAATTAATCCTCATTTTATTTATAACATCCTTGATAATATGTATATGCTCTCACGAGGCTCAGGCGACCGTAGGATAGGCATGTTAATCGAATCACTTTCTAAGCTTTTGAGAACCAGCCTTAGCAAGGGTAGTAGCCTGGTTAGTATTTATAATGAAATAGAACACCTTCAATCATATTTAGAAGTACAGCAAATTCGCTATGAAAACCTTTTTGAATTTAAGATAACATGCAATAATATTGATAAAGATATATCCATACTTAAGCTAATACTTCAGCCCATAGCAGAAAACTCTATTACTCACGGGTTTGGTAATATTGAGAGCGGCGGTTTAATTACGGTTGAGGTATACAGTGACGACACTAATCTTTTCGTAACTATTACCGATAACGGTGTTGGCATAGATCCGGCGATAGCGCAAAAGTATAACGAAACCTCAGGATTAACCGCTGAAAAAATATCTCAGCTTTTTCCAAACACTACCGGCGGTTACGGAATAGGAAATGTTATAGCACGTCTTAATCTCTACTATAAAGGAAACTACAGTTTTAAATATACTAATATAGGAAATGGAACTAAATGCACAATTTGTTTGCCTAAAAAGTTTACTTTTTAATAAATTATGTAAGATTATTAATAGCGTAAATCTTATGTATCCCATATAATTATTTTATCGAAATAAATGGGAGGTGTAATTTTAATAAAGTTGGCGCAATAATCTATACGTTATTAAGATAACATTAAAGGCTAAACTACAATTTATGAGTTTAGCAGAAAGGTAACAGCAATGAAAAATCTAAAGAAATATCTTGCAGCATTACTCTGTTTCGCAATGTTGGTAAGCTTTGCATCCTGTGCTTCTGAATCAGCACCTACCGAGCAACCAGCCACCACAACCGAAGATGCCGATACGGCAACCGAAGAAGATACCGCCGAACCTACTGAGGCAATTCCGGTTACCATTATGGCAACCGACGGAGGAAACGACTCCAACACCGAATTTCTTAAATGGGCAATTGCTAAATATGATGAGGCATATGCCGGCCAGTACTATATGGATGTTGAGTGGGTTCCCGGTGTTGCCGAGGATCTACGAGCAAAGCTAAAAACCCTTAACTCTGCAAACGATCTTCCTGCTATCGTAACCGATCTTGGGTCTGAGCCTGCACTTGCAGATTTGATGATGGACAATAATCGTCTTGTTGACCTAAAGCCTCACTTTGATGCTTCCGAAGAATGGCAAAATGTTGCTATTCCTGAAAGTGTAGAATACAACACAATCGATGGAAAAATGTATACAGCTCCATCGACTACTGCATCCTACGCCGGAATGTATTACAACAAAGAACTTTTTGCACAGGCAGGAATTGAAGAGTTCCCGAAAACAATGGATGAGTTCTGGGAAGTTTGTGATCAACTTGTAGCTGCAGGCATAACTCCTTTATCTTTACATACAACAGAAACCGGTTGGTGCCCGATGATTTTTGCAACTTCACAATTCGCACTTACCGAATCAGGCATGGAGTTTGCAAATACTATGTACCCCACCGATTTTGATAACGAAGATATGAGAACCGCTCTTGACAACATTAAAAAAATGTTCAGCTACTCCACAACCGACGCTGTAGGTGGTAACTATGCTTTAGCCGCTAACAACTTTGCATCAGGCAATACTGCAATGATACCAAACGGCCCTTGGATGATTCCGGGACTTAACGATCCTCAGTTCGCTCCGGAAGGATTTGCCGAAAAAGTTGGTTACGCAGCATATCCTGAAAGTGTAATGATTTACACCGGCGGTTACTCCGGATACGGTCTTGCCGTATCGGTTGATGTATCCGAAGAAGAGCAGCTTGGCGCGATAGAGTGGATTAAGTTTGATTCAACCCCCGAAATAATCAGAGAAGCCTGCATTATTAAGGGCGAAATTGCTCCCTTTGTTCCTCTAACCGATGAAGACTACGCAAGAATGGACCCCATAATGATAGAATACTCCGAGGCAGTAAGTACCTTAGTCGGAGCAGTTCCAAACTATCAGGGTAAATGGGATCCTATCACACAAAACGAAGTTGTTCCTACCGAGCTTGTTAACTTTATTAACGGATCAACAAGTGTTGACGACCTAATTGCAATGATGAATGCTGCCGCAGAAGAATATGTGTCTGAAAACGAATAATCAATAGCTAATTATTTAGGGGGCAATAGATTTACATTGCCCCCATTAACTATAAGTCTGTCTACTTAAAGACCAATATATCCGCTCTACAATCTCGTATTGTTTTTCAAGTTAACTGACTATATTAGATAGAGGTAAAAACCATGAACCAAAAGATTAATGAGCATAAAAGGCAAAAATATTTAATGGTGGTGTTGTTTTTGGCACCGGCATTAATTATGTTTAGTTTAGTTTATCTTTGGCCACTTGCACTTTCTGTTGTAAGTAGCTTTTCTAAATGGAACGGATTTGAGCCGATGGAATTTATCGGTCTTGAAAACTACATCGAACTTTTTCAAGATCCCGATTTTATCGCTGCTTTTACCAATACAATTAAGTGGGCATTGGCTGCCGCGTTTATACATGTTCCTTTCGGAGTTATTATTGCTCTGATACTTTCAAGACGTCCCAGGGGTTGGAAGTTTGTTAGATCCTCTTTCATGATTCCAAATATTATCTCTCAAAGTGGTTTAGCAATTCTTTTTATGTTCGTTTTTAAAGCCGATGAAGGTATTTTAAACTCAATTATTCGCATATTTAATCCTGACTGGAATGTTAACTGGCTTTATGATCAAAACTATGCATTTGCCGCTATTACCAACATGTGGTTATGGTTTGCGGCAGTTATTACCCTGATAACCATTTCAGAGTTGCTCTCTATCTCTCCAGAACTTTATGAAGCAGCTAAGATAGATGGTGCAAATGAATTTCAGATAGATGTTTTTATTAATATTCCTCTTTTAAAAAGAATAATCGGCACCGGAATTATTATAGCTGTAACTGCTGTATTTAAAATGTTTGACGTAATATTTATGACCACCCAAGGAGGACCCGGTAACTCGACGATGAACCTTGCAATGATGTCCTACAACGCAATTATAACGCAGAATAAATATGGATATGCCAATGCTATCGGCATTATGCTGCTTATAATGGGTGCGATAGTTATGGGCGTTACAAACAAGTTATTCAGCATGAATAAAAAGACGGGGGATTAATGATGACAAGAAAAAATTTGGGCAACGGAATATCCTCTACAGTTTATAAAGTTGTTGGTTATATTTTTTTACTGTGGGTGTTGATAATATCTATCGGCCCGTTGATATGGGTATTTTTATCCTCCTTTAAAACCAATAATGAAATTCTCGAGTCTGCCTTTACTATTCCGGCTACTCCATCACTTATTGGATATCAAATTGCATTTGAAACAGCAAATATACCTATGAGGTTTTTAACTTCGTTAACGGTTGCGAGTGTTACAACCTTTGTTGCAGTTTTTATATATTCCATGGCGGCATATGTGCTTGCAAGAATAGAATTTAAAGGCAGAAGCTTTATATTCGGGCTACTTATCTGTTCTATGTTAATACCCGGTAATGCTATGATTCAGCCCATCTACTTCGTTGTTAGAACACTGGGGCTTTATGATACAAAAGGCGCACTAATGCTAATATATACCGGACTTTCCATGGCTATGTGTCTGTTCCTTATGAGAAGTTTTTTCCTTTCAATTCCGAACGAATTGGAGGAAGCGGCATATATTGAGGGATGTAGTTATATCCAAACCTTCTTTAAAATAATGCTTCCCATTGCTAAGCCTGCGTTTTCAAGTGCAGCTGTATTAACATTTATCGCTTCATGGAACGAGTTGTTATACGCGCTAATGTTAACCTCAAGCGAAGAAAACAGAACACTTCCGCTAACAATGAAGTATTTTACCTCGATGTTTTCTTTTAACTATACTCCTATGTTTGCAGCACTTGTGATGTGTATAGTGCCTACCATCATTATATATATTGTTTTGCAGGAGCAGATAATGGAAAGTATGGTAGCAGGAGCAGTTAAAGGATAAAAAGGAGTTTTATTATGAATAATCAGGTTAAGGTTTTAAGAGAGCTTGCACACAGCTATTTTGAAATATCTAAAGCACCTCGCAACGAGGAAAGAAGAAAGCTACATTATGCATCAAACGACCTTCATATGATAAGACCCGTTGTTTTAATAGACGAGTTGCCATGGAATGAGATGGAGATGGAAAACGAGCTTACCCTCGTTTGCACCGATCCGGTTTTAAGAAACCTTGAAGATTATATGCGAAAAACCATCTATAAATATAAATATCTTCCTGCAGATATGATTATTCCAACATTTTTGCCTATTAATAAAATTATTCACCATAGCGATATGGGGGTTAAAATTAACGAGGAAACCACCGCTACAAACGAAAATAATCATATTGTTTCTCACAACTATAACGACCTGTTTGAAGAGGACGATTCCATCAATCTTTTAAAGGACGTTGTTGTTACATATGATAAAGAAGCAACCATGAAAAATTACAACATGGTTGGTGAGATTTTAGGGGACATTGTTCCATTAAAACTAAAGGGAGTTGACGCACTCTATGTCGTTACATGGGATGATATTTCTATGTATAGGGGTGTAACTCCGTTGCTTATCGACTTAGTCGACCGCCCTGAGTTTTCACACCGCTTAGTTGACAGGTTAACAGAAATAAAAGAAGGCGTGTTCAGACAGTATGAAGAGTTGGGGCTATATGATGATGCGCCCCATTCGTTGCACTGCACACCTATTTTAACACAGTCACTTCCATCAAGAGATTTAAAGCCGGGTGAAAATTTAACCAGAAAAGACATATGGGGAAGAGGAACCGCACAAATATTCGCATCGGTAGGCAAAGATACTCACGAGGAATACGATATCGAATATATGAAAAGAACTATAGGACAATGTGGGCTATCCTATTACGGGTGTTGCGAACCGCTTGATAAAAAAATTGATATAGTTGAGAAGCTTCCAAACCTTAGAAAGATATCCATAACTCCTTGGGCAGATGTAAACATTGCTGCAGAGGCAATAGGAAAAAAATATGTATTGGCATCAAAACCAAACCCCTCTTCAGTGGCTGTCGGGATGCTTGATAAAGATGAGTTGAAAAAAGAAATTACAACCATACTGGATGCCTGCAAACGTAACTCCTGTTCAGTTGATCTGGTTTTAAAGGACATAAGCACCTGCGGATTTAGGCCTCAAAATATCTTTGAGTGGGAACAAACGGTAATGGACCTTGTGAAAAATTATGGCTAATTAATATAGTCCCGTATTAATATTTACCAAAGGCAAAGGAAGTTGTTTTATGAATTATTCGGTAGTGGTTGTAGACGATGAAAAAATACTACTGCAGGGATTAATAAATACCTATGACTGGGAGGCCACCGGCTTCGAGGTCATAGGTAGTTCCACTAATGCAGAAACTGCGTTTGAGGTTATTAAAGAAAAACAGCCAGACCTGGTTGTTACCGACATTAAAATGAAAAAAATGGATGGTCTTGAGCTTATCGAGAAGGTTAACGCTCTTAATTTAAAAACATCCTTTGTTGTTATGAGTGCATACCAAGATTTTGAGTTTGCAAAGAAAGCATGCGACCTCGGAGCTCTTAACTACCTTGTTAAACCGTTTAATGATAACGAGTTTATAGAGGTAATGAAGGGAGCACACAAGGTTGTTGAAGATAAAAAAAACAAGCAGCTTTATGGTGAACTACTTGAAAAAAATAAAGATGCTATCATTGCTAACAGGCTAAGAAACTATATTATTAGAAGCTTAGACGAGAAGGCATTGATCGAATCTATAGGTGAGCTAACCGATATTTTAGATGAAGACAATCAATATTGTTCTATCTGTATCGACCTTGGAATTAACGATGAACAACCATTTATGCTCAAACGGGAGCTACAGCAATTGATGATAGCCGAGGAAATTTCTGACAGGTACCCAACTATCAAGTTGAACCTGGATAACGGCAGAGTGTTGTTTATTGTTTATGGAAATAAAGGCTCGCTTAGCATTAGCAACATTGCTGACTATGTTAGAAGCTGTGCATCTGAAATAAACGAAGACGAAAATTTATTTGCTTATATCGGCGAAGTTTGCGATGGCATTAAAGGGTTAAAGAAAACCGCAAGGCAATCTCTTGCCGGCATAGAGTATTCCTTTGTTCCGGAAATGCCAAACATATTGCTTTACACCGATGTTGAGATTAAAAGCGGGAAATTTACACAGTATCCCTATGTTTTTCAGCAAAGAGTGTTTAAAGCAATTATGAAAAACGACATGCAGGCATTAGAAGATTGTATTAGTGAGTTCGACAGCGAAATTAACGTTATCTCTTCTGAAACAGCTTTTATTAATTTTTGCTACTCAAGGCTTGCGATAGGCACCCATTTTTTTTAGAAAGTATGTATGAAAAATATGGAAGTGACCAAACAGGTCTAATCGATTTTGTTAAAAACATTTCTCACATTGAAAACAACATGCAGAGTAACATGTTATTTAAAATAATAAAATCGGTTTTAAATGATTTGGATAACCTCATTATTAGCGAAAATATTCAGGATAAAGACGACTATCTTTCCAGGGCTGTCGATTTTATACATAACAATCTTTCAGATACCGAGCTGTCTATTGTTAAGGTAGCTCAGTCATTATACCTCAATCCGATATACTTCGGTAGGGTATTTAAAAAAATGGCAGGGAAAAGCTTTCGGGAGTTTTTGATGGAAAAACGACTCGAAAAGGCTAAACTGCTTTTAGAAACAACAAATAAGTCTGTAACCTCTGTTTGTTACGACGTGGGCATAAACAGTATATCTTATTTTTCGGTTGCCTATAAAAAACATTTCGGGATGCTTCCGAGTGAAACCGTTAAAGCAACTACTGATATTTAGTTGAGTATATAGCCAGTTACCCCCCTATTCTTTCACGATAGTGTCCGGGGGTTATTCCTGTGTGTCGTTTAAAAACCTTGGTGAAATAGCTCTGATCCTCAAAGCCTACCGCCGCGGCAATGTCTGCAATTCTAATACTCTGACTTCGCAGCAGCTCCTTACTGCGCTCCACCCTCATTCTGTTGAGAAAATCGGTAAAGCTGTAACCTGTTTCTTTTCGAAAAATTCTGGATATATACGCCTGGGATAGATATATAACGTTAGACATACTCTGCAATGTTATAGGTTCTTGATAATTTTTTTCGATATATTCAGTACATCTTCTTATAATTGCGGCATGTGGGGCTTCACGATATCTAAATATTTTATCCATCAGGGAATTCGCCGTTTTGGATAGCCAAAGACAAAGCTGTTCTCCGCTTTCAAAGTTTGAGATAGCCTTAAGCCCCTCATCACCCACCGAGAGCGCATATTCAGGATCGGCTCCGGCATCGGTGGCAGAGCGTCCTATAAGAACCATAAGCCCATATGTTCTTGCTTTAATTTGCTGAAAATCATAGCCGGTAGAAAACATAATATGCCCAAGGAGTTGGTTCAACAAGTCCTGCGCTAAAGCTTTGTCGCCCTTTTCTACCGCCTTTAGCAGTGCTTTCTCTTTCTCCATGGGATAGCTTGCCGGCTCCTCCCCCTTTAGCTGATGAATATAACCGCCTATTTTTTCCTGTATCTGTTGAGATTGCATTCTATCGTTAAACATATCAATCGATAGCTTGTTGTTCATATAGCTTGCCGACATGAAAAGAAGCTTTGATAGGTGTTCAATCCTTTCCGGAGGTACAACCGGTATTTTAGAAGCAACCATCGTTGCTTCTTTTTTGCTGCTATTTGAAAGGCTCTCCATTTCACACTCGATATAATCATCTCGCTCAACCATAAAAAAAGGACCTGCCGTTATTCTTGCCGCTGCATATAGCTCGCCCTGTATGGGTGAAACAAAACAAACAAGACCCATAGGGCAGTAGTAAATATATCTTCCGCCAAACCGTTCCGCTTCGTTCATTCCGTAGGCATGCGCATCATCACATCTTGCTTTGCTGTTTCCCATAACATTACAAAGCTCGCAACTTCGTATACCGTACCCATATTCAGCTATGTTATTATCAGAATTATCGGTTACTGTACAGCCTATTCCACTTGCCTTGTTAAAGGCGTCAGCACACTCTCTTGCTATATTTATTATATCCACACTATCCTCAAATGGTAAAATTTAAATATCATGTCATAATTTTACCAAAATGTATCGATAATTGCAAGATATTATTAAAAAATAATAGTATTATAGTAGCACGAATTAAACGGAGTATAACAATCATGGAACTATTACAACAGATTTCAGAAATGTTACAAAAGGGTAAAGCTAAAGACGTTAAGACTATGGTTCAACAGGCAATCGATGAGGGAATAGACGCAAAGGTAATTCTTGACGAAGGCTTGCTTTCCGGAATGAGCATAATTGGCGAAAAATTTAAAAACAACGAAATATTTGTACCGGAAGTTTTGGTTGCCGCACGTGCAATGAACATGGGTGCTACTTTGCTAAAACCACTTCTTGCAGAATCCGGCGTTAAGGCAAACGGTAAGGTTTGCATAGGAACTGTTAAGGGCGACCTTCATGATATAGGAAAAAACCTTGTTAAGATGATGATGGAAGGTAAAGGACTTGAAGTTGTTGACCTCGGAACAGATGTATCTCCCGAAACATTTGTTAATACTGCAAGAGATGAAAACTGCGATATAATCTGCTGTAGTGCATTACTTACAACCACCATGGGCGTAATGGCTGATGTAGTTAAGGCTCTTGAGGAATCCGGTCTTCGTGATAAGGTTAGCATTATGATTGGTGGTGCACCGGTAACCGATGCATACTGCCAGCAGATAGGTGCTGATAAATATACCTCCGATGCAGCAAGTGCTGCCGATGCAGCAGTAGAAATCTGCAAAGGCGCATAACCTTTACAGTCAAATAAATATTAATATCACCTTGCGAGGGGGGACCCCCTCACGGAGCTGTTGACAAAGTCGGCTTCGCAATAAGCGGCGGCAAAACCTTTGTTTGTCAACACCTCCCTCGCAAGGCTGACCCCGGCGATTTTTCTCACCGTGGGACGGGTTTCTGTGTCCAAAAATAGGTAAGGTAACACTAATAAACAAATCTGAAAGGAATATATACAATGACACCCAAAGAACTGCTTTTTGCAACCTTAGACCATAAAACTACACCTCGCGCACCCTGGGTTCCTTTTGCCGGAGTTCATGCCGGACTGCTAACAGGCGTAGATGCCGAAAAATTTCTATCCGATGAAGATAGCATGGTTAATGCACTATTAGAGGTAAACAAACTTTACAAGCCGGATGGCCAGCCGGTTATGTTCGACCTGCAAATAGAGGCCGAAATCCTTGGCTGTGAGCTGCGCTGGGCAAAGGATTGCCCCCCAAGTGTATCTTCACACCCACTTGCCGAAACAATGACCGTTCCCTGCGAATGCACCCTACCCACCGAGCAAAGTGGACGTCTGCCCATGGTTCTTTCCGGTATGCGCCGCCTTAAAAAAGAGGTTGGCGATACAACCGCACTATATGGAATTATCTGTGGTCCATTTACACTTGCAAGCCATCTTCGCGGTAACGACATTTTTATGGATATGTTCGATGACGACGAATATGTAATCGAACTGCTTGACTTTTGTAAAAAAGCGGCTTTAAAAGTTGCCGACATGTATATCGACGCCGGAATGGACATAATTGCAGTGGTTGATCCTCTGGTTTCTCAGATATCTTCTGACCATTTTGAAGAGTTTTTAACAAAACCTTATACCGAAATGTTCGACTATCTTCGTAACGAAAAGAAGGTTTATTCTTCATTCTTCGTTTGCGGTAATGCAACACGAAATATAGACGTAATGTGCCAAACTAACCCTGATTCCATAAGTGTTGACGAGAATGTTGACATTATGGCTGCAAAGGAAATATGCGACCGCTACAATATTGTTATCGGCGGCAATATTCCGCTTACCTCGGTAATGCTTCACGGTTCACAACAGGATAACATGAAGTATGTTGTTGATATGCTTGCAAAGCTTTCGGAATATAAAAACTTTATAGTAGCTCCCGGCTGTGACATGCCCTACGATGTTCCGGTGGAAAACACTATTGGTGCCGCACAGGCTGTATTAGATACCGAAATGGTATCCGAAATGGTTAAAAATTATGTTGCCGGTGACCTTGATGTTGATGTTGAGCTTCCGGACTACTCCTCACTTACAAAACCCCTGGTGGAGGTTTTAACACTTGATAGCGCCACCTGCGCTGCCTGCACCTATATGATGGGCGCTGCCGACATTGCAAAGGAAAGCTATGGCGATAAAATTGATGTTGTGGAACATAAATTTATCTATAAGGAAAACATTGTTCGATGCAAAAAAATGGGTGTTTCTAATCTTCCATCCATCTATATCAACGGTGAGCTACAATTTTCGTCCATTATTCCTTCTAAAGAGGAACTTGAGACTGCAATTAACAAATACCTGTAATGATAGATTTTTATCTTGTTACCGGCTTTCTCGGAGCAGGTAAAACCACATTTTTAAAAAGGTTGGTGCGGCAGTTTTCTGACCGCCGCATCTACCTAATAATTAACGAGTTTGGAAGTCAGGGCGTTGATGGCGAACTCGTTAAAGAGCTTGGATTGGCTCTTGCCGAGATAAATAACGGTTCAATTTTTTGCGCCTGCCGGCTTGATAAATTTGAATCAGAGCTTCATAATGCAATAAAAGCACAGCCGGATATTATTATAACCGAGGCTAGCGGACTTTCCGACCCTACTAATGTTCGCAAGGTTCTTTCCGACTTTTTAATGATAAACTATAAGGGGAGCATCTGTCTTGCCGATGCGGCAAGGCTTATTAAGGTGTTTTCTACTGCCGAGGTTAGCCGCCGTCAGCTTGCTGTTTCCTCCCTTGTTTTAATAAACAAAGTTGACCTTGCAAGCGAGGAGCAGATAAAACAAACAGAAGATCTAATAGCACAAGCAAACCCCGCAGCTAAGATAAAGCACTGCAGCTATGGCGAGATGCTACCTGAATGGCTATCTCTACTATCTGCCGATATTTCTTTAGACGAGGTTCTTTGTTCTCCGGATATAACTCTTCAAAAAGTAACACTACTAATTGATTCAAAAATATCCTTTCAACAACTCGAAAGATGTATAGCATATTTAACCGAAAGTAGTTATCGCATAAAGGGTTTTATTATGACGAGTGATGGTGCAATGCTTGTAGACTGTACCGGCCCACAAATATCTATATCACCTTGGAAAGGCGAAGCAAAGGGACAGCTTGTTCTTTTAGCCGGCAAAGGGATGCCGCTACGTAAAGCTGTTACTACTGCGATGGAATGGTACCCCAATCTTATAAAAAAAGAGGTGTAGCAATCAGAAAGGAACGTGCAACAAATTATGAAGGTTGAAATAATAACTGCGGATGGAGTTGTTAGCTGTGAAAAGGGCAGTCTCCTCGGTGAAGTACTTGAACTGCACGACCACTTTGATCAGCCCTGTGCCGGTAAGCGCAGATGTGGCAAGTGCTTGGTAACAATAAGAGGTGAATTGTCCGACCCAACTAACGAAGAGATGATTTTGCTTAGCGAACACCAACGTAGTTCAGGTGTTCGTCTTGCATGTTGTTGTTATGTTATGGGAAATTGTGAAATTTTGCCGCAAAACGAAGGGGAAGTTTCGGTTAGCATAGGCGGCTTTATGCCGGAATTTGAGCGAAATCCTTCTTTTAATAAATACGGGATTTCGGTGGATATAGGAACTACTACCCTTGCACTGCAACTTTACAATGATAAAGCACTATTAGCCGAGGCGAGCAATAAAAACCCCCAGTCCTCCTTTGGTGCTGATGTAATTTCCAGAATGGAACACAGCCTTGCAGGCGAGGGCAAACAGCTTTCTGAGTGTATTAAAAAGGGAATTTGTGAACTTACGCAGGAGCTGATACAGGAAGCTAATATTAATTGTAACGACATTGATATGATGGTAGTTACCGGCAATACTACCATGCTATATTTACTTATGAACCACGATCCCGAGCCGCTGTCTCATGCCCCTTTTGAAGCCGACAGACTATTTGGAGAAAAACTTGAACGTGGATTTTTCGAGTGTTGTCCGTCCGCTGAGGTCTATCTTCCACGCTGTATATCTGCATTTATCGGAGCCGACATTACTACCGCTATTCTTGCAAGCGGAATCTGCAATGATACAGAAACGGCACTGCTTACCGATATAGGAACAAACGGTGAGCTTGCACTTTGGCATGAAGAAAAGCTATATTGCTGTTCTACCGCCATGGGTCCCGCATTTGAAGGAGCAACCCTAAGCAGCGGAATGATGGGAAAAACGGGGGCTGTTTACCGTGTTGGAATTATAAACGATGAAATTGTTCCGGAGGTTTTGGGCGGAGTTGAACCCATAGGCATATGCGGAAGCGGAGTTATCGACCTTATTGCTTGTTTACTAACCACCGAGGTGTTAGACGAAACGGGGCT
Source organism: uncultured Oscillospiraceae bacterium (assembly GCA_964368815.1). GTDB lineage: Bacteria > Bacillota > Clostridia > Oscillospirales > Ruminococcaceae > CAYJBH01. The sequence continues at coordinate 490 of CAYJDA010000002.1, read as the reverse complement.
TTTAGAGGACGACTATGCCTTTACCGAAGAAGTGCTGTTCACCCAGAAAGACATAAGGATGGTTCAGCTTGCAAAAGCATCGCTTGCCGCTGGGATTGAAGCTCTTTTAGCACGTGCCGATATAGGAATTAGCGATGTTAAAAAGCTTTATATCGCCGGAGGATTCGGCAGCAATATCAACATTAAAAACGCTGCAAAAATAGGACTTATTCCAACAGAGCTTGTTAATAAGGCTGAGGTTTTAGGCAATGCAGCACTTTCCGGTGCTTCCATGCTTTTACTTGCAAAACAGCTTTGGCAAACAACGCAAGAAATGGCAGACGATGCAACCACATACGAAAATTCAACCGATCCTGTTTTTATGGATGCATATGTAGATAACATGATGTTTTAAATAATCTCCGGCGTAGCCGGAGATTCAGGCTGTCGAAAAAGTTCGACAGCCCCGAGAGGGGATGCATCCCCTCCCGGTACCCTCCCCCACAAATGT
>CAYJDA010000001.1:247113-282574 GCA_964368815.1 uncultured Oscillospiraceae bacterium | reverse complement strand
TTTGTTTGTCGCCGGTATGTTGTTTATGACCTTGCTTTACCTGTTTGTGTTTGGCTCAAATGGATGGGATGCAAGTATTCAGGTTATGATCACCTACTTTACGTCGCCATATGATTTGACGGTGCTACAAGCATATTTTGTCATTATGGGTATCGCTTTTCTTGCATATATCTTAATAATGATGCTGAGTTTGTTTATATCCACAGTTGCAAAAAACAACTTTTTAGTTGTTGTGCCTGTTACAGTAATCTTCTTGGCCCCTCTGTTTTTCCCCGAGAGCGAGACACCTACAACTATTAACAACATTAATAATCTATTTCCGATAAACATTTTGGAATCGGACATATTGCTGGATTTGTATGAGATATATTCTGTGTTTAACATATCGCTAATGCCACCGTACGCAGTCAGCATCTTTACTTTGTTCGTGACAGTTATTTTGTTGGTAGCTGCAAAAAGCATATATAAAAAGCAGGAAGCCTTTCACTCTTAATTTGTTTTCAACTTGGGCTTTCACCATAGAGTGTTCTTGCGCTTTACTTCCCAAAATTTGCAAAACATTAGGAGCAAATTTCAATTTTGCAACACAGGGTACAGCTTATTTCTGTTTTAATATTGATCAAAAAAACAGATAAATATAATCCGAACCGTTCAATACAGATAGTGCCTGTTGGAGAGTGGTTCGGATTATTTGTTTTAGTGTTTTTCAACAGACTTACATACTTTTGGTAACCTCATTTAATTCACCAAAGGGGCTGGAAGAAAATTCTGTGTTGATAACACTTAGATGACATGCCAATTATTTTGTCGCTTAAAATCTAAAATTGTGCAATTGTTAAAAATTTAACAAACTCTGTTGACTCTGCGCTGAACATGTTGTATTATTAATTTGACAAAATAATAAATGGAGATGCGGTGTAGTAATTTTTGATAATAACTTCAATGATTCGCACGCAAAGGTGATGAGTTGAGGTTTTATGATATGCAAAAAGCTCTTTGTTAACCGTTTTTACTAATTTGTTCATATTAAAAAGAAAAGGAGATTCATTATGACAAGATTTACACTTCCCAGAGATTTATACCACGGCAAAGGATCCCTGGAAATACTTAAAAAATTAAAGGGAAAAAAAGCAATGGTTTGCACCGGTGGCTCAGCAATGCAAAAGACCGGTTTTTTAGATAAAACAGTTGCATACCTAAAAGAGGCTGGCATGGAGGTTGCTGTTATCGACGGTATCGAACCGGATCCTTCGGTTGAAACAGTAATGAACGGGGCTAAAGAAATGTTAAAATTCGAACCTGATTGGATTGTTGCAATCGGTGGTGGTTCACCAATTGATGCCGCTAAAGCCATGTGGATTAAGTATGAGTATCCCGAAATCACCTTTGAAGATATGTGTAAAGTTTTTGGTCTTCCCGAGCTACGCAATAAGGCTCATTTCTGTGCAATCCCCTCAACCTCCGGTACAGCAACAGAGGTTACCGCTTTTTCAATTATTACCGACTATAACCAGGGTATTAAATTCCCGATAGCTGACTTTGAGATTACACCTGATATGGCAATATTAGATTCTGAAATTGCCGAAACTATGCCGCAAAAGCTTACCGCCCAAACCGGTATGGATGCAATTACTCATGCTATCGAATCCTTTGTTTCTACTGCACGCTCAGATTTTACAGCACCGCTATCGCTTTACTCTGCTAAAATGGTTAAAGAAAACCTTGTAGCTTCCTACAACGGAGATTTAAGTAAGCGTGATACAATCCATAATGCTCAGTGTATGGCAGGTATGGCATTCTCTAACGGTCTTTTAGGCATTGTTCACTCTATGGCACATAAAACGGGTGCTGCATTTGAGCAATATGGTGCTCATATTGTTCATGGGTCTGCCAATGCTATGTATCTGCCCAAGGTTATAGCATTTAATGCTAAGAATGAGCAGGCAAAAATTTATTACGGTGAAATAGCAGACGCTTTTGGTTTAGTTGGAAACAATAATGACGAAAAGGTTGATGCATTAATAGCACATCTTCGCCAAATGAATGATGAGCTAAAAATTCCTCAGTGCATTAAGCACTACGGTCCGGAAAGCTATTATGCCGAGCAGGGTTTTGTGCCGGAAGAAGTATTTCTTGAAAAACTACCGGAAATAGCTAAAAATGCCATAGGAGATGCTTGTACGCTTTCCAACCCAAGAATTCCTACACAAGATGAGATGGAAAAGCTCCTTAAATGCTGTTACTACGATTTAGATGTTGATTTTTAACTTTATTGCTTTCAAATATTTATACTATTGTTTCTACTTTAACTTTTGGCATGACCGCCAATTATCGCAAAAGCTCAATGCTAAATAATAAATTAGAAACACATGAACGAAGAATAATGGCATGATAAGGTTATTGGTAGCTTATAAATCGAATGAATGAATATATTTTTGAAGAGCCGCCGAATCAATTAATCTATTGTTGCAAAAATAAACAGGCGCATATGTTTGCCGTCAGATTGACGGAGACATATGCGCCTGCATAGTACCTAAAAAATTAAGTGATTATCACTGCGATTTTGAGGATTATTAGAACAATTGTGTTCCTGCCTCCGGATTTGCGCCTTGATTGAATATTGTGGCAATGTCACAAGTCCAAACAGCTGCGATTGGTGCATTTAGAAATGAGAATTTTGAGGTTAGCTCGTCGTAAAGCGAATCATCAGTATGTCTTACAGGATTAATGCCATTTACGAGATATGATTCAGCCCCTTTTTCAGCTAGAATTGCAATTTTTCCTGTGTCTAAAATATTTTTTGAAGTTTTTTTCATTAGCATTTCGGCAAAAGCGAGCGTATCTTCATTCAATACAACAAATGTTCCCGCAACAATGGCGTGCGGCTCTCCCTCAGCAGAAACTGTGGCAATTATTTTTGCTGCAGCCGGGTCGGAATATAATGCTTTTACATTTTCTAAGTTTTTCATGTTTAATTCTCCTTTAGTAAGTTTTTAGTATTGACTCAGTTTTTATTATCTGGTATAATAATAGCACAAGGAAAACGCATAGTCAATAACGCAAAAATATATGAGGAGATAAGAAAAACATGAGTGAATGCAAAGCTGCTCATTGCCCTTGCAAAGAAGAATGTCCGTTGCAAGTAGCGCTTAAACAAATTGGTGGAAAATGGAAAATACCAATCATTTGCGTGTTATCATCAGGGGAAGGTATAAGATATAATGAGCTTATGAAAAAAGTTACCGGAATTACAAACACAATGCTTGCCTCCTCACTAAAAGATTTAGAAAAAAATGGCTTGATAACACGAGTGCAATATAACGAAATGCCAATTCGTGTAGAATATTTTATAACTGAAAAGTCGAAAGAGCTTATTCCAATAATGCAGTCGCTCGCCATGTGGGGGTCTAAATGAGATTAATCTTACTCTCATAAACCTACACCTTTTGCTTTATATAAAATTTGCAGAACCTTTCGCCTTCCGATGTAAAATAATGAAGTATACCGCACAAATTTGCCAGTTTAATGAGGATTCACATTTCAATGTGTTAAGCAATTAATTTATGATTTCTTTATCACGGCATCAAAAATAGTGAAAAATAAATTTGGCTGAAACTTATGAAAAGTTCAGAAAACTAAAAAAGCTCTCGAAACATAGCTCGAGAGCTTTTAACTATTTAAATTAATTATCAATTAGAGTTGCCCGACATAAAACGAAAAGTAGCAGATTTAAAGTTTATTTGCTCGATGAAACAATGGTGTTTTAAGTTGATTATTTAATTACGGGAGCCAACAAAACGCGTCCTGTTCCTCTATAAACGTTAACCAATCCTTCGCCGGAAGCAGCCGAACCGATAAGTGATTTTCCACTGCGTTCAACAGTAAATTCCAAACTGCCACTCCATGCGATTGCCATATTTCCGTCAACTTTTAGTATATCATTTTCAAGGGTTATTTCAACTAACTCTTCCTTCGGACAATACGATTCGAGGCAAGCAACACCATTGCCTTGCAGACCGAGGTTAAATAATCCTTCCTTGCCAAGTGCAGCAGAACTTAGGTTTGAGCGCATAATTGCTTTATGGGTAATAGTGGATTCACAGGCTAAGAATAAACCGTCATCTAACACAACCGAACCGTTCCACTCGGCCAAATCTAACAGAAGAATATGCTTGTATGTGGGCTCGAGAACTAAGGTGCCGGTGCCGGTATATTCCGGCTTAATTGCCGACTCACCCGTAACACTGCCTCTTATTGCTTTTCCGAGTAAATCTCCAACTCCTTTAACCCCTGTTGTGGCATTTACATTACCAACCGTCCACTGCATAGCACCTGCTTGAACTGTTACATTAGATTTACCAACATCACATACAACCTGTCTTCTTCTTACATTCATTTTACTGCTAAAGTATGCACTCATAGCATCTACTTGGGTAACGCTAAGGTCTCGTTGATACTCAACAACCCAAAATGCACCGAGTTGAGCAATTGTCTTTACATCATCGTTGTCGAAAAAATTAGATATACTAAACATAAGGCTGTCCTTTCAAATAAATATCATGTAATTATTGTATCATTAATTATATGGGTTGGCAAGGCATGAGGAATAATTTTAGCAAAAAACAATTTGCGTAGATTACTTTTTCCTAAGCTTAATTATCGTGCAGTGGTGCAAAATATTAAAAATTTCCGGAACAGTATTCAAAAATTCGGTATGTTCTTTTTGCCACTCAGCAATTTCACTATCAGATAAAGAGGAAGCACCGATTCCTCGGCAAGCTTTGATTCGTCCGTGCCACCCCTCACGGGAAAAATTAACCATTGAATCAAAAGTGATATAATCCTCAACAACCATGATATCTTTAACCCACTCGGTGGAAATTATATCATCTCTGGTATAGTTTGCTCCCTGCCAATTTGGATTATACTTAAGAACAAGCTCTTCGCTCTTTTTTGCAATTTCATCTTCAAACGGCAACCACTCCATAAACATTACTGCAAAATGCCCATCCTTTTTCAATACCTTATGAATTTTTGGAATTGCAATATCCTTATTAAAGTACCAAAAACACTGACAGGCAGTGACAACATCAAAGCTTTCAGGCTCGAAATCAATTGCCTCCGCCGAGGAAACAAAATAATCTATATCCATACCGGATTTTTTAGAGAGCTCCAAGGCGTAGTGAATTTGATTTTCACTTATATCAACGCCGGTGAATTTAGCCCCGTGTTTATACAGATTGCGCGGCAAAACTCCTGTGCCGGTACCTAAATCAAGGACATGTTGACCTTTTGTACAAAGCCCGATTGAAATTATTTTATCATAGAATTCTACGGGATAAATATCTCTGAATTTAGCATAATCAGCAGATGTTTTGCCCCAGTCGAAAGGCATTCCGTTGTCTATATCATTTAAGCTAATCACGAGAGAATTTCCTTTCCGATGGTTATTTATTTGGGGTTAACATTGTTAGTGAGATCCGTCCTTTTTTCTTGTCGACCTCTAACACCCAAACAGTTATTACATCGCCAACCGATAATTCTTCACTTGGATGCTTTATAAAACGGCTAGCGATACGGCTTATGTGAACTAGTCCGTCTTGATGTACACCTATGTCAACAAAAGCTCCAAAGTCTACAACGTTACGAACCGTTCCGGTAAGCTCCATTCCCGGCAATAAATCTTCCACTCCCAATACATCGGTACGCAGTATAGGTGGGGGTAGACTGTCTCTTATGTCTCGGCCCGGGCGAAGTAGCTCATCTAGAATATCTACTAAGGTGGGTTTGCCAACCTTAAGTAATTTTGCAAGCTCATCATGTCCAATACTTTTAGCCTTCTCGGGCAATTGTGTTATTGAAGGTGTGCCGATGTCTGAAACTTTGTAGCCACAAACAGATAATAGCTCCTCTGCGGCCGAATAACTCTCCGGATGCACCGCCGTTTTATCAAGGGGGTTATTGCCATCGTTTAGCCTTAAAAATCCTGCACATTGTTGGTACGCTTTAGGCCCGAGCTTTGGCACCTTTAAAAGCTCTTTACGGTTTGAAAAGGCACCCTTTTCCTCACGTAATTTTACTATATTCTTTGCCGTGAGAACACCAAGTCCCGCCACTCTTTCGAGCAGAGGAGCCGATGCTGTATTCAGTTCAACACCTACCGTGTTCACACAGTCTTCAACAACTCCGTTAAGAGTACCGGCAAGCCGTTGCGGTGGCATATCATGTTGATATTGTCCCACTCCTACTGCCTTAGGATCTATTTTTACCAGCTCAGCGAGTGGATCCTGCAATCTTCGTGCTATCGAAACAGCACTTCTCAGATTTACATCAAACTGAGGAAATTCCTCAGCGGCAAGTTCTGATGCCGAATAAACGCTTGCACCGGCCTCATTTACCACAGTGTATTCAACCATTATATTTTCAAGAGAAAGCTGCTTTAAAACTTTAGCCGTAAAGAGCTCGGTTTCACGCCCGGCAGTGCCGTTACCGATTGCAATAATCTTGACAGCGTGTTTTTTTATCAGCTCTGTTACCTTACGCTCTGCAGCCGCAACCTTTCCGAACTGATCGATAGGGTAGATGACTGCAGTGTCCAGAACCAGACCGATTTCATCTACCACAGCGACCTTGCAGCCCATCCGGTAGCCCGGGTCAAGTCCCATTGCAACCTTACCTCTAACCGGAGGTTGCAGCAACAGCTGACGAAGATTTTGACCGAAAACCTTAATTGCACCTTCAGATGCCATTTCGGTTAGTCCACTTCTGAGTTCACGTTCAAGAGAGGGGTGTATTAATCTTGCGAAACTGTCCTGTGCCGCCATTTTTACCTGTTCACTAGAAAGGCATTGTCCCTTTTTTACAAATCGATCAATAATAATTTGTGTAGCTTCCAGAGTGTCCACATCGACTGCTACTTTTAAAAAGCCTTCTTTTTCACCTCGATCTAAGGCTAAAATGCGATGTCCCACCATCTTGTTAAAAGGTTCTGAGTATTCATAATAACTACTATATACACTGTCCTCGTCCTTGGATGCTTTTGATGTAACCCTTGCATTGCGTTGGTAGTGATTCCTTAAGGAGTTACGATTGTTTGCATCATCTGAAAAAATTTCAGCAATAATATCTCTCGCACCCGCAAGCGCTGCCTCTATATCCGACACTTCTTTTTCTTCGTCGATGTAATCAGCGGCAAGAACAAAGGGGTCATCTCCGGTACTCTGCTCAAGTATTCGCAGAGCAAGCGGTTCAAGACCGCGTGCTTTTGCAATGCTTGCACGTGTTTTTCGTTTTTGTTTATAGGGGCGGTATATATCTTCAACTGCTGCAAGAGTCGTAGCGGAAAAAAGCGCCTTTGAAATTTCATCGGTCATTTTACCTTGTTCCGATATAGAATTTTCAACTTCTTCTTTTCTTGCCTGAAGATTGCGAAGATATGAAAGTCGGTCGCTGAGTTTACGAAGTACCTGGTCATCCATCGAGCCGGTTATTTCTTTTCGATATCTTGCAATAAAGGGAATAGTATTTCCTTCATCAATAAGCGCTACAGTATCTTCAACAATTTTGTAGTTTAGATTAAACTCCTTAGATAATATTTGAATAATATCCATTTCTAACCTTTCAAGAACAGTTCTTCTTAATGTAGTATAAACCATTATAGATGTAATTTCAATACAATTGTGATAGATAATGTCAACGTAGGTGCGCAATCGGACGATTTTGGCTGTTTTTGCGCTATACGGCTTCATTAAACTTCGCATTTAAACAAAGTTCGTTTCTTTTTTATGTCTTGTAGAGCACAAAATAGCTCGTTCAGGTTGCATCAACATAATATACCGGTTGAATATTTTACCGCATAATGATATAATTTAGGTGCACCGAAGTATTAATAAAGGGGAATACATAATTATGGTGAAAAACCAAACAAAGATTTGCTATATTTTTGCTGCCGGAGAATATGATGATGCCCCTATAAAAATAGAAAATCCCAATAATTGTTTTATTGTAGCTGCTGACGGTGGGTATGAATATCTGAAATTGAAAAACATTACACCAAATCTTATTGTTGGAGACTTCGATTCGCTGGGTTATATTCCTAAAGGAGATAATACAATATGTCATCCGGAGATAAAGGACGACACTGACTTAATGTTAGCGGTTAAAGAAGGATTTGCAGCCGGATGTAGCAGCTTTATAATCTATGGAGCACTTGGAGGTCGGTTAGATCATACCCTTGCAAATATACAGCTACTAATATATATAGCAAGGCATGGTGGGAAAGCATTTCTTCGTAACAATGAGATAGCAGTTACCGCCATTTATAATGAATCAATTTTCTATTCAGCGGATTATAAAGGAGTTATTTCTGTGTTTTGTATAGGTGGAAATGCCACAGGAGTGACGATAAAGGGACTTAAATACGAAATTTCAAATTCTACCTTAACGGCATGCTATCCCTTGGGAATAAGCAATGAGTTTATAGGAAAACAGTCGGAAATTTCTGTAGAAAAAGGTAGTTTAATCATTATTTGTGAAAATCAAGATAAATAATATAAATTTGGGGAGGTAATATAGATATGAGTAGCAAGTTTTATATGCCAACAAGGTTGTTTTCCGGAGAAAAATGCATTGAAAAAAATTCAGCAGAGATAGTTAAACTCGGTAAACGCTGTATTATAGTAACAGGAAGAAGATCTGCAAAGAGTAGTGGCGCGCTAAACGATCTGCTAAATGTATTAAATGAGAATAATATACAATATGTTATATTTGATGAAGTAGAGCAAAATCCATTGGTATCAAGTTGCTATAGGGCTGGTAGACTTGCAATAGATAGCAAGGCTGAGTTTGTTGTAGGCATTGGCGGAGGCTCGCCGCTTGATGCCGCAAAAGCTGTTGCGGTATATGCCTCTAATCCAAAACTCTCGGAATACGGGCTGTTTGAAGGTTGGGAAAACAGAGCGCTACCCATAGTGCTAATCGGTACCACAGCCGGAACCGGAAGTGAGGTAACGCCTTATTCCGTTTTAACACGTGATGATACCGGGCAAAAGGGGTCGTTTAACGGAAGTGATTGCTATGCAACTATTGCATATGGCGATCCATTACATACTAAAAGTTTGCCGAAACACTTTACAATAAGCACAGCGCTTGATGCAATAAGTCATTGTGTTGAGTCCTATTTTGTTAAAACAGCCGATGTGATATCAGAAAACTTTGCTATTGAAGGGTTAAGGTTGGGTCTCGAAACATTAAATGAAATAAAAGATTTTAGCATTATAACCATAGAACAGCGGGAAAAACTTTATATCGCATCAATCTATGGCGGTCTAGCAATAAACACCACAGGAACTGCACTATGCCACCTTCTTAGCTACCCTCTAAGCGAAGAAAAAGATGTTTCACACGGATATGCCTGTTCAATTTTTCTTCCGGAGTTTATTAAGCTTGAAGCTGAAAATAATAAAGAAAAGGCACAGCGACTATTTAAGAGTATCGGAACAACGCAAAATGCGCTCTGTGAACTACTTGAGGGTTATAATAAATACCAGTTGCCAATTAACTGCGACGAAAAGGATTTGGGTAGATGGATGGAAAGATGGAGTGTTAATCAGAATATAACAAAAACAACCGTATCCTATAATCCAAAATTAATTAAGGAAACAGTTGTTCGTGCTCTCGATAAAATAAATAAGGCTAACGTTTAGTTTGTTGTAATTTAAATATATGGCGTACTATGGATTCTTCAACACTGGAACCAAGAGTTACCCATTTGCAGCGATATCTGTAATGAGAACTAAATCCCGGCGGCATAGATTCCTTAGACACTACCTGAAAATTTAATAGTAAAACCTCATCCTCCAAGGGGAACCTCAGCTTTGCATTGTGTGAAGGTGTTAAGGCTACGTTTGACAAAAAAGCTACTCCGCCACCGCTTACATCAACAAGGTCTACAGCCTCTACTGCCGATTTATTATGGTTATCTAGATATAACATTTCCCCGGGAACAATATGTGTTAATCTGAAATGTGCCCTTCTGGAGGATAGCTTTGCTACAGGGTTATAAAGCTTTAATTCAAGAATTGTAAACCCTTCCTTCGATTTCTTGAGGCCTTTGTTTTCTGCCTCCCACATGTAGTCTTCAGAGTTTTCACGCATAAAAAGTTCAAACTCATCAGCCCCGGTTAGCCGTGGTGCTATATCATTTGCCCAAACTTTTACATTGTTTTTACCCGACACCTCTTCAATTTTTGTTTTAAAGCTGATTCTTTCTCCAGAGCGGGAGTAAGAGAAAACTTCAGCTGAGGTGCCAACGCGCACTTCCTTGATATTCATCAACCCAACCTCACTATCTACTGCTATTAATAATAACATAAATCAATAAAAAAATCAATAACAAATAACAATTTACAAAGATGAAAAATAAACCGATCCGGTCAATTGAAAACACCACAACATATTGTGTTGGAAAAACAAAAAGTATACTTCTAAATACGACTACTGAGGGTATATACTTTGGAAAAACAGTTATGATACTATTTGGTCAATGATAAGCGAAAGCGAAAAAAGTATTAGCTATTTATTAATTAACAATCTCGGTTATCCTAAAAAAGTATATGAATTATTATTTAGAGGTAATGATATATACTTTTGGGGTATTCGAGTTTCCCTTTTTAATAAGTCATCGTACAGTTCTCGTCTTAACCTATCCGGTCAATTGAATATGAAATCCTGTTTTTTTGTTACGAAATAAACAATTTTCAGTTTCAATCTAATTTTTTTAAATAAACAGGTGGTTTAAGGGTTGTCAGCTATACTGTAGGTTGTATAATTATGCTTTACATTGATAACATATACTAAATATAGTATAACACCTATAAAGCAAAGCAACATTGATAGATGAAGAAAAGGAGTTTGATACTCAAAAGTTATGGTATGTTCTCCGGCAGGCACAGATATAGCACTAAGCCCATTGTTTACATTTTCTATCGGTGTAATTTCTTCATTAATGTATGCGGTAAATCCATTATCATAAGGAATTGAAAACATAACCATAGACTGTTTGTCGACAGTGACCTTAGCGGTAAAACCGTTTCCGGTATCGATGAAATCTGTGGCAGTAGTAATTTCCGATACATCGGAAACCATATGGTCATATCCGGTTAAGGAGAGTTCGGAACTCGGAACCTCGCTCATAAAACTATTATAAAGTTCTATCTGTTCATTAGATAATACAATACCTTTCAATAACAAAGAAGACCGTAGTTCTTCTGCTATTTCATTAAAGCTGTCCTCGGTTATATATTCGTTTAATATTATTCCCATGGGCAAAAAATGATCGTTTATATATATACTAAAGCTCTCTACTCTGTCATAAAAGCTGAAACCATATAACAGCTCATCCTTTAAGAAGTCAGCCTCTTCCTCTGTAGGTACTAATAGGTATTTTACCGATAGCAAAGATCTCAGCGCATAATTTGACCATTCTGGTTTAGATGAAACATCACGCTTAACACCAACTGAAGGATAGAATTCCAAAATCGACGGACTAACAACACTGTTAAAAAATTGTAGACCGTTTAAATCTAAAAATATGCTGTTGTTATCGTATGCATTATAGCTGTCAACCCGATAAAAACTTTCATCTTCTGAGAGAATATCAAGCGACATTGAATCGTAATTCTGTGACTTATAACCGCTATCGTTTTCGAGCTGTGGTATCTTGCCGGTTGCAAGGTGAACTATTCCGTAAAACACTGAGAACACACAGATAAAAGCCAATAGTATTTGAGACTCACAGGGTCTCCTTTTAAACTTCTTAATCCATACAAAGGCTATTGCCAAGCCAATAATTGCAGTTGCAATTGTTAACCAGTAAATTGCAGGACGATCGGCCAGTCCGATAACCATTTCCTCGTCGATTTTATTAGGGACTAAGGCGAAAAGAGTATATACCAATGTTATTGCACCAACAGCTATAACACTAGTGGTCAATGTTTTTTTGTTTCCTTCAAGTGCCCTGCCGGTGGCAACAGTCATTAACAATATGGGCATGTAAAACCATCTGGCATAGTAGCTGGAATTAAATGCATAAAATGCACTGTTAAGGATAGGAACCAGCGCCATAACCAGACACACGACCAGTACCGGCTTAATAAAGGAACGCTCTTTAGACCTAAAATATGCGACGGTTCCCGCCATTGAGAATAGTGGTAAATATGCCGACATGCTTGTCCACTTAATAACACCATCAGTAAAAACATTTGGTAGATATGGGGGGTCTTGCGGTAAAAATAATGAGCTAATTATCGCTGCATATTGTTGCGAAGTTCCGTGTAGGAGAAGGTTAAATCCATGGCTATAGTTTGTTGAACGAGGGTTTTCAAGGATGCTGATAAAGGCAGGAAGTGCAAATAATAATCCCATTAATAAACCAATCACAGTCTCGATCGCAATAAAAATAAAACGTTTTAAGGTAAGTTTATATTCACCCATAACAAGCTTAGCTACAAAGTAGATAATAAGGAAAACAACCTGGCCGGTAAAGAAAAAGTAATTATTTAGCAAATTAATTGCTACCGACACAGCAAAAACTCCCTTTCTGTCATCATAGAAATAGGCATCAAGAGAGAAAAGCAATAACGGAAATAATGCTACTGGGTCAAGAAAATGATTAAAAAAAATGTTATAAACCGAAAACCCGGAAAAAGCATATAGCATTGCACAGGCAGCAGCATATCCCGAAATTTTCATATATCTTTTTATATACATATAGCCGGTTAATGCTGCTGTAGCAAACTTTAAACATAAAGCATAGGGCATTAAATAGGGGATTGCAGCTTCAGGAAACACCATTAGCAGCATTGCAAATGGTGAGCCTAAGGTGTAGAATGAATAGGAATTAACAAATGAACCACCCAGGTCAATACCAAAACTGTAAGCATCAAGACCGCCGTGAAACCAGCGCGACAACATAACTGTAAAAGGGATTTGTTGCGAATTATAATCGCCACAGTATAAAAAGAAACCTTTATCATAAAAAATAAACGGTAAAAGCATCAAAAAGGCAGTTATAAAAGCGATTAAAAAGACAGTTCTATAACTGTAGTTTTTATATCTGTATTTAAAGCTAATGGCCATTAATTATCGATTCCTTTCTTGACTAATTTATCGTTGTAGGTTAATATTAACACATATAGAATAATATGTTAGAGGTGAAGAATGTACTCCTTTTCTGCGTTATTGGCAAGAATGAAGTTTATTAATAGATGGGGATTGATGCGCCAACTTCGAAATGAAAATCTTTCAGAACATAGCGCGGAAACTGCACAGTTAGCACATATGCTTGGGATTATTGCCGTAATTGAGTTTAATAGGAAGAGTGTAAGACCGGAACTTCTTGCAACAACTGCACTATATCATGACATTAGTGAAATTCTAACCGGAGATATGCCCACTCCGGTCAAATATCAAAACAGTCAACTAAAGGCACAGTATAAAAAACTGGAAAAAGATTCCGTTGTTAGGCTTTGTTCACTGTTGCCGGATAACCTTTCTCGGTATATTGAACCTATAGCTTTACAAGAGGTGCTGAGTGAGTATGAAAAGAGGCTTTTAAAGGCGGCGGATAAGTTATCTGCACTCATAAAGTGTATCGAGGAAAACAGTGGTGGGAATACCGATTTTAAATCGGCTTTAGAAACACAGGAGAAGGTTCTGAGGGAGATGAATCTTCCCGAAATAGATTATTTTAATAAATATATGCTTAATGCTTATTCAAAAAATCTTGATGAGCTAACATTAGTTTAAGGCAGATAATCTATTCGCTATAGACCGCACATCATCTAAAACAGTAACTTTTACCGCTTCTCTTCGCATTGAAGCAGCGTTTCTAAAACCTTTTATATAATGCGTAATGTGTGTCCTGAAAGCAATAAGGCCATTAGTACCATATCGATCATTAATAAGCTCAGCATGGCGCATAAGCATATTGACTCTATCGGTCATCGAACACGGTACGCTTTCAGAGTGCATGCTAAAAATAAATGGGTTGCCTAATGCGGCGCGTCCAATCATAACTCCGTCAGCATTACTCTTTTTTAAGGCTAGATTTGCGGAGTTTATGTCCGAAACATCTCCATTAAATATCATGGGAACTTTAATATTTTTCTTAACTTCTGCGGCAATATCGTAATCTACCGGCGGTCGATAGCCTTGGCGCTGATAACGCCCGTGAACCGTGACCAGTTCTGCTCCGCCTTGCACACCGCAGATTGCTGCTTTAACAGCAGCAGGTTCACCTTCTATGCCGGTTCGAAGTTTTATCGACACAGCAATACCCGTTGCGGCTTTAACTGAAGCAACAATTTCACCGATTAATTCAGGGTTTTTAAGTAGTGAACTTCCTCCGCCGGAGCCTGTTATTTTTGGTGCAGGACAGCCACAGTTAATATCGAAAAAATCAGGACGGTACTGCATTAGTTTGCTGGATGCTATGCTAAAATCTTCAGGGCGCGAACCAAAAAGCTGAATACCAAACGGTGAAAGAGATGAATAGTTATTGCACAGCTCACCACTTTTAGTATCTCCAAGTGTTACAGCTCTTGCGCTTACCATCTCGGATATAGTTATTATTGCTCCTTGCTCTACAGATAAACATCGAAATATATCATCGGTAAAACCAGCCATCGGCGCAAGAATTGCACCACTTGAAAGCTCTACACCACAGAATAGGGGCATATTTGTAATAATTCCTTTCTATTTAAAACAAATAATTATTTTTTAATTATACAAGTATACCACAAATTCATTTTTTATGATATACTAAAATATATATTTGCATAAGAATTTTGGAGGACTTAGTGAAACTACTTTGTATAGACGGTAATAGCGTGATAAACCGTGCCTTTTTTGGTATAAAAATTCTCAGTACGAGGCAGGGTGAATTTACCAATGCTATTGTTGGATTTATGAATATTTTACTCAAACTAACCGAACAGGAAAAACCTGATGCGGTTGCAATAGCTTTCGATCTGCCGAAAAAAACTTTTCGACACGAACTTTATGATGGTTATAAAGCAGGTCGCTCTCCCATGCCGGAGGAATTAAAAAGTCAGCTTCCGATAATAAAAGAGCTGTTAGAGAAGCTTGGATATTCCATAGTTAGCTGTGAGGGGTACGAGGCTGACGACATAATCGGAACTCTTTCGAAAAACTGTTCAGAAAATGGAATAGACTGCATCATAGCGAGTGGAGACCGAGATGGTCAACAACTGGTTACGTCATCGGTTAAGCTGCTACTTACAACAACTCAGTTTGGACGTGGCGAAACAAATTTAATCGATGAAGAAGCCATTATGGATAAATATGGCGTGTCTCCAAAGCAGCTTATCGATGTAAAAGGTTTAGCGGGAGATGCATCAGACAAAATCCCGGGAGCCAAAGGGATTGGAGAGGTAACTGCTTGTAAATTGATCGCAAGGTTTGGAAGTATTGAAGGGATATATGAAAACATCGAAAGCAATGAAATAAAACCTGCTGCAAGACAAAAACTAATCGATTCTAAAGACATGGTATACCTAAGTCGTACACTAGCCGAAATCAATTGCAACGTACCAATCGATACCGATCCTACGAGATATATTAAGAGTGCAGGAGATTCTAATCAAGCGGCAGCACTCCTATCAAGATTGGAGATGACAAAGCTAAAAGATCGTCTCGGACTTGAAAACATTAAGGCAACCGGTGGTTATAAAACAAATAAGTTAACTGAAGGCGTTGTTACGGACAATGGTTCAAGGTTATTTGTTGTATGCAATGAAGATAACGTTGTTACGATTACCGATGGGAGCACCTACGAGGTGATTGACCCGAACGGTCTAAAGTTTAGAGAGGTACTCTCTTCCGAAACCGAAAAACACTGCTTTGATGCTAAATCTATATATAAGATTGCACTGCAAAAAAGTATTGAAGTTAATAATATTACCTTTGATGCAAAGCTTGCCGCATACCTATTAAATCCCTCTGCAAAAGATTACAATGTAAAGGACATATCTGCTGAATACGGAATAGAATCAGAATGTTGGGAAGATTGCATTGTTACACTTTTTAATCTTTTGCAAAAAGAGATGAATGATGCCGAAATGCAGAAATTACACGATGAGATCGAACTGCCGTTATCGAAAGTATTATCCGATATGGAAATAATAGGGTTTGCTGTTGACCAAGATGGTATAGAAAACTTTGGAACGGAGTTGAAGGGTAGGGCAGATACCCTTGTAAAAGAAATTTTTTCTGATGTAGGGTATGAGTTCAATATTAATTCACCAAAGCAACTCGGTGTTGTTTTATTTGAGGTACTGGATTTGCCTACCGGGAAAAAAACAAAATCTGGATATTCCACAAATGCAGAAACGCTGGAAAGGCTTAAACTCTATCATCCGGCGGTAGAAAAGATATTGGAATACAGAACACTTCAAAAGTTAATATCGACCTATGTTGAGGGGCTGATATCCCAGATAGATGAAGACGGAAGAATTCACACATTTTTTAAGCAGACAGAAACTCGTACAGGCAGGATAAGTTCAAAGGAGCCTAATCTGCAAAATATTCCTATAAGAACCGAACTTGGAAGGGAACTCCGAAAATTCTTTGTAGCCCCTGAGGGCAGAAGCTTAGTTGATGCCGACTATTCCCAAATTGAGCTTAGAATTCTTGCCTCTTTGTCGGATGACAAGGAGATGCAAAATGCATTTATATCGGGGGAAGATATTCACTTAACGACTGCGGCAAAGGTGTTTGAATTGCCGCCGCTGATGGTTACCGAGGATATGCGTAGAAGTGCGAAGGCTGTTAACTTTGGCATTGTATATGGTATAGGAGCTTTCTCTTTAGCAAAAGATATAGGTGTTACAGTTAAAGAGGCAGACCGCTTTATTAAAAACTATCTTTCAGAGTTTTCAGGTGTAGACAAATATCTAAAAGAGACTGTAGAAAATGCTAAGCTAAATGGTTATGTTACCACTCATTTTGGACGACGAAGGGTTATTCCGGAGCTGAAGGCCGGTAACATCAATATAAAAAAGATGGGTGAGCGAATCGCAATGAATACCCCAATTCAGGGTACTGCTGCAGATATAATTAAGCTTGCAATGATAAAGGTACACAAAAAAATAGAGGAACTAGATATAGATGCCAAGCTTATTCTTCAAGTTCATGATGAACTTTTAGTGGAATGCGAAAGCTCGCTAACCGAGACCGTTAAAAAAATATTGGAACAGGAGATGGAGTTTGCAGCTAAGCTTGCTGTTGAGTTAGTTGCAGAAACAGGAAGCGGAAAAAACTGGTTAGAGGCTCATTAATGCAGATAGTTCGTCTTAGTGAAAAAATATTACAACGAGTATATTTGCTGCAAAAATATACAGATGATGGATGGAGCGAGGAACAGCTGAGGGCAGAGCTAAGTAATTCATGTGCGATAGGGCTTTGTATGCTTATCAATTACGAAGTGGTAGCATTTCTATCCTGCCATGCTGTATGCGACGAGGCAAATATTAATAATATTATTACTGATATAAACCATAGAGGTAAAGGATATGCAAAAGCATTGTTGACCGCGCTGGACACAGAACTTGTTGACCGCGGAGTCAAAAACATTTTTTTAGAGGTGCGGTCCAACAATCAATCTGCTATAGCACTTTATGAGGGGCGGAATTTTATTCAGGTTGGTAAACGTATGGGGTTTTATACAAATCCTAACGATGATGCACTGTTGTTTAAAAAGGAGATAATAAAGGGATAAATGAAGGTACTGGGTATTGAGAGTAGCTGTGATGAAACTGCGGCGGCGGTTGTGGAAGACGGTCGAATTATTTTGTCCGGCTGTATTGCATCACAGGCGGAGGAGCATGGGATATACGGAGGTGTTGTACCTGAATTAGCATCAAGAAGGCATATTGAAAGCATAACAAGCGTTGTAAACAAGGCTTTAAATGATGCGGGTATATCAAAACCGGATGCCGTTGCTGTAACCTATGCGCCGGGTCTTATCGGTGCATTATTAGTGGGTATAAATTTTGCTAAGGCTTACGCGTATGCAACGGGTCTTTCACTTATACCTGTTCATCATCTGCGAGGCCACATTGCGGCACTATATCTTGAACATAAAAATTTGCGCCCTCCCTTTTTATGTCTAGTGGCCTCAGGAGGACATAGCCATATTGTCTATGTAAAAGATTATACCGAGTTTGAGGTTCTTGGAAGAACAGTGGATGATGCTGCGGGAGAAGCGTTCGACAAGGTGGCAAGAATACTTGGGCTGGGGTATCCCGGGGGGCCCAACGTTGCTAAGGCGGCACTTAAAGGCAATGATAGGTTATACAATCTTCCGACACCGAAAACAGAAGGTGAATTCGATGTAAGCTTTTCGGGTTTGAAAACAGCAGTAATGAACCTGAAAAACAACCTTGAAATGAAGGGTGAAACGGTAGATAAATGCTCACTAGCGGCATGTTTTCAGCTTAAAACGGTAGATATTCTTGCAAATAAGCTAAAGGCGGCTGCCGACAAAAATAACTGTGAAATAATATGTATGGCTGGTGGAGTAGCAGCAAATTCAATGTTGCGAGATAAAATAATGCAGGACTGTAAAATGCAAGGTAGAAATTTTTTCTTTCCATCACTTTCACTTTGCGGCGATAATGCCGAGATGATAGCTGCAGCAGGTTATTATGAACACTTAAAAGGCAATTTTGCATCGCTCAATCTAAACGGAGTAGCAAGTTGTGAAATTTGTTAAGAATTTATCAGAATATTATTGCAAAATTCGAAAAAAAATGTTAAAATAAGACCAAGTAAAATTACGGAGGCAATAAACTTATGTTTACAAACAAGCATGTATTAAATTGGATTGATGAGATGAAAGCTCTTGTAAAGCCGGCCGATGTCGTATTCATCGACGGTAGCGAGGATCAATTAAAAGAACTTCGCAAACAGAGTCTTGCATCTGGTGAGCTAAAAGAGCTTAACCAGGAGAAACTTCCGGGCTGCTACATTCACCGTACTGCGATAAATGACGTTGCACGTGTTGAACATCGTACATTTATCTGTACAAAAGAAAAAGAAGATGCCGGTGCTACCAACAACTGGATGGCTACCGACGAAGCATACACAAAGATGAAGGGTTTATTCGACGGCGCTTACAATGGTCGCACCATGTACGTTATTCCTTATTGCATGGGACCTTTAGGTTCTCCCTACTCTAAAGTTGGTGTTGAGCTTACCGACAGCATCTATGTTGTTCTTAATATGGACATTATGTGCCGTATCGGCCAAGGCGCTGTAGATCAACTTGGCGATTCTAACGACTTTGTTCGTGGTCTTCATGGTAAGGCTGATATTGACGAAGAAAATCGTTACATCATGCATTTCCCAGAAGATAACGCTATCTGGAGTATCAACAGTGGATACGGCGGTAACGTTCTTCTCGGTAAAAAGTGCTTCGCACTACGTATTGCTTCCTACCAAGGTTACAAAGAGGGCTGGATGGCAGAGCATATGCTTATTCTTGGCCTCAAAAAGCCTGACGGCACTATCGACTACGTCACTGGTGCTTTCCCGTCTGCTTGTGGAAAAACAAACCTTGCTATGCTAATTCCGCCAAAAGCTTACCTTGACAAAGGTTATGAAGTATTCTGTGTTGGTGATGATATTGCCTGGATGCATATCGGTGACGATGGCCAGCTATATGCTATCAATCCGGAAGCTGGTTTCTTCGGTGTTGCACCGGGAACAAACATGAAATCTAATCCAAATGCACTTATTTCAACACAAAAAGATACCATCTTCACCAATGTTGTTCACAACCTTGATGAAAACACAGTTTGGTGGGAAGGTCTTGACAAGAATCCGCCAAGCAATGCTCTTAACTGGAAGGGTGAGAAATGGGATTCCGCTTCAGGAGACAAGGGTGCTCATCCAAACAGCCGTTTTACAGCTCCAGCACGTAACTGCCCCTGTATCTCTTCTGAGTTTGAAAATCCGAAGGGCGTGCCGGTTACAGCTATCGTATTTGGTGGACGTCGTGCAAAAACTGCACCGCTTGTATACCAAAGTTTCGACTGGCAACATGGTGTATTCGTAGGCTCGATTATGGCTAGCGAAACTACCTTTGCAGCAGCAGGTCAGCAGGGTGTTATCCGTCGTGACCCGATGGCAATGCTTCCTTTCTGTGGATATAACATTGGTGATTATTTTGGTCATTGGCTGACAATGGGTAAAAAGCTTGGTGATAAAGCTCCTAAAATCTTTAATGTTAACTGGTTCCGTATTGACGACGATGGCAAGTTTATCTGGCCCGGATTTGGCGACAATATGCGTGTTCTTAACTGGATTGTTGAGCGTTGCCATGGTAATGCCGATGCAGTAGAGAGCCCAATAGGATACATTCCTAATGCAAAAGACATCGACATCGAAGGTCTTGAAGACGAAGGCATAACTCTTGATGTAGTTGAAGGTCTGCTTGATGTAGATAAGTCTTTATGGCTTGAAGATGCAGCTGCTTGCCGTGAGTTCTACACCAAAATTGGCGCAAGAATGCCTAAAGAACTCTGCGATGAGCTTGAAAAACAGGAAGCTCGCCTAAAATAATTAAGGCTAGGGTATTCTATTTCCTAAATAAATGTTTAAAAAAATACGATGTGTTTATCACATCGTATTTTTTAAACTAAACAGGTTAATTAATTTAACCGAAATAAAGTTAGTTTCTTTAAAAGTAAATTTAGCTATAAAGGGAAACAAGCTTTTTATATTTGTATACTCGTTATAGGCAAAAGAGCGGTCATAGTAGTTTATTACAGTGCTTAAGGC
The DNA here is from genome assembly GCA_964368815.1 of uncultured Oscillospiraceae bacterium. Classification (GTDB taxonomy): domain Bacteria; phylum Bacillota; class Clostridia; order Oscillospirales; family Ruminococcaceae; genus CAYJBH01. The sequence continues at coordinate 261,712 of CAYJDA010000001.1, read as the reverse complement.
AGTTCCATGGCTGCCTACGACAATATTCTTATTATTATGGGTTTTTAAAATTTTATTTAGTGCACCAATGTTTCTTTGCTGAACCTCATATAAACTTTCACCATCTGATAATTTATAGGTAAAATCATTCCATTGAGACATGCAAAAAGAATCAAAATCTTCTATCCAGACGTTGTCGGCCTTGCGTTCTCTAAAATCATCTATTATGTTGATCTCCATATTAAATTTATCGGCATATTCTTTGATTGTGTCTATAGACCTTTTGTATGGGCTGGAAAGGAGAATATCAATATTTTTATCGGATAAATAGTTTGTAACCAGAAGCCTGTCTGTTAATCCCTTTGTAGTAAGTTCACGCATTTTGTCATCACGATTGTTATAGTTTGGTTCTGCATGTCTTACAAAATACACATTTGTCATATCTTCCACCTAAATTAAGAATTCTTATAAGGATAAATTATGAATCATCAAGGAACAAAAACAATAGAAACCGAACGGCTTATATTGAGAAAAATAACCCAAAACGATATTAAACCGGCATTTTTAAACTGGACAAGCGACGATAAGGTTACCGAATATTTAAGATGGCCTACTCATCTTGACATATCAATTACCGAGTTTGTATTTAAAGGATGGATAGAGTCATACGAAAAGAAACACTATTATCATTGGGCGATAGAATTAAAAGAGATAAAGGAGCCAATAGGAACTATTGGTGTTGTTGAGCTAAAGGAGTTAATCAAAGCAACGCAAATTGGATACTGTATAGGAAGCAAATGGTGGCATAAAGGGATTGTTACAGAAGCCTTTTCAGCAGTTATTAATTATCTTTTTAACGAAGTAAAGGTAAACAGAATAGAGGCGCAACACGACCCTAATAATTCTAATTCCGGCAAGGTAATGCTTAAATGTGGGCTAAAATATGAGGGGACTCTTTGAGAAGCGGACCTTAATAATAAAGGAGTGGTAGATGCCGCCATATATAGTATACTTGCAAGTGATTACTATAACAAAAAATAAGTTTATGTGTTCTTTTTATTTTTGCTCTTTATTAGCTTTAAAATAATGTTCAGTATAATTCCAACGCCTATAAAAATCCAACAGGAAAAAAGCCAAATTATCCATAGGTTATTAGTGTTACCTGTTTCGTGATTAATGGTTGTAGTATTAAATAGAAGTGCAATGATAAAAGCAGTGGGGTAGCCTATGGAGATAATTGCTACAGCCAACTTAAGTCTGCCAAGCACAGATATAAAAAGTGAAAAACATATAAAAATTGCAGATATCAATGCAGAATCAGATCTGCCATGTATCTCATTTAATGGGGGATTATGCAACAATAAAAACGTAAGTAGTACAATTAAAATTGCAAGTATATATATAGCGTTTCTTCTTAAAATGTCCATGAGTCTCCAAAAGCTGTTATAAAGAATTTATTTTTTCGCAAAGTAGCTGCCATTGTTGCATTGTGACTTTCTCGGCTCGTATATTTGCATTGCCTGTTGCATCTTCAACCACACCGGTTAAAATATCTTTATCATGATTAAACGAAGCATTTAAAGCATTTACAAGTGTTTTTCGGCGTTGTTCAAAACCTGCTCTTACTATTCTAAAAAAAAGTTTTTCATTTATAGCGGGATAGGGTAGGGGGGTATGAGGAGTAAGTTTTATTACACTGGAGGCAACCTTTGGTGGCGGATAGAATGATCCAGCCTGAACATCAAACAGCTTTTCCGCTTTAGTATAGTAGCTAACACAAACTGTAACAGCTCCGCTTTCTCTTGTTCCGACCTCGGCACAAAGGCGGTCAGCAGCTTCCTTTTGCACCATTACGGTTATACTATCGAACCCTGCAGGCTTTTCAAGCAACATCATTATTACAGGGCTTGTTATATAGTAGGGTAGGTTAGCTACCACTGCAACAGGCATACCGTTAAACTCCTCGTTTATCAGGCTTTGTATATCTGTTTTCATGGCGTCACAATACTTAATCTTCAGATTATCGCAGTGTGCTAACGTTTCTTCATGTATTGGTTTTAGCCTGTGGTCTATCTCTAAACTAACCACCTTAGAGACTTGCTCACAAAGACACTCGGTCAGTGTTCCAATACCGGTACCTATTTCTAAAACACCATACTCCGATTGTATTCCGGAACTATCTACTATTTTCGGGCAAAGTCCGGGATTAACAATGAAGTTTTGACCAAACCTCTTGGTGGGGGTAGCCCCATATTCCGTACAAAGTTTTGAAATGGTGCTTCGGTTGGTTAAATCATATTTTTTCATCAAATGCTCCGCTAAATGCATGTGGAAGAAGCTCTGCCATTGTAAAGTCTTGCTGAAGCTTGTTTCCTTGGGTATATATCGGTGTGTCCTGTGCAGCAAATTCGATTAATAACTGCCTACAGGCACCACAAGGCATACAGCTGTCCCCGGCATTGCAATATACAGCCATAGCCGCTATTTTTTGACAACCGCACGACACCATCTTAACTGCTGCAGTGCGTTCCGCACAGATTGTAAGTCCGTAGGAAGCGTTCTCAACATTACAGCCGGTATAAATAATTCCATCACTTCCAAGAATTGCAGCCCCAACCTTAAATCCGGAATATGGGCTGTATGCGTGCTCTGCGGCGTCTATCGCAGCATTAATTAAACTTGTTTTATTAATGTTCATTAAATTTCCTCTTGCAATTATCGACAATATGTTATAAAATTTTATTAGTAGCTAAAGAGTGGGGGATGATATGCGTCGTGATAAAACAAACTACTACCTGGATATAGCCGAAACGGTAGCAAAACGCGGAACCTGTCTGCGCCGTAACTATGGTGCGGTAATTGTTAAGAATGATAACATTATTTCAACCGGCTTTTCCGGTGCACCGCGTGGAAGAAAAAATTGCTGTGATCTCGGAGTATGTCGTCGTGAAAGGATGCAGGTGCCACGTGGACAACGCTATGAGCTATGTCGTAGTGTGCATGCCGAGGCTAATGCCATAATTAGTGCCGCACGAGAGAATATGCTTGGTTCAACAATGTATATTGTTGGCATAGAGGCTAATGGAGAATATGTTTCAAATGCCAGTAGCTGCTCTATGTGCAAACGATTAATAATAAATGCCGGTATACAAAAAATTGTTATCAGGAACGACCCAAACATCTTTAATGCTTTAGATGTAGATGATGAATGGGTATTCCATGACGAGAGCCTTTCGGATGAGCTTGGTTATTAATAAATAGTAACTACCTTAATTTTTGGATCTTTGCTAAAATATATCGTGGCATAAAGTGCTAAAACACCTATGCTACAGGATGCAATATTCTGCATAAACAACACCGGTGAAATGGTGTTGTTTATTATGCCGTAAACTATTTCTGCCGATGAGATTGATGTAGCGAGTAGAAAACATATTATTCCGGAAATTGATACGCTGCTAACTGACTTTGAAAGAGAGTATAGCTGTTTTAGTAGATTGGTTAAGAATATAACTGCTGACATGGGAATTAACACTTCCAGTATAGAAGAGATTCTGTCGGTAGAAGATACGGTGGTTATAAAGTTATGTAGCATAAGTATATAATAGTAAGAAATTCCTAACAGAGCAAAAAGCATAGGTCCGGATGCCATTTTATTTGATGTTAAAGAAACAAACCCGCTAAGACTAAACCAGAGGCCGCAGATAAACATAGTAGCCACTAATATGAGCTCTGAGACAATATAGCCAAAATTTAGTGAGTATAGGCAAAAAAACACCGATGCAAATACATGAACTACTCCAACCAACAGCATAATTATGTAAAAGCCTTTACCTGAAACAGTCCGATTACGTTTTCGTAAAAAAATGATTGAGTGTAGCATGACTAAAATTATCGGTATTAATAAAGCAAGATATCTCACACCCGAATTCATTACCGTTACAAATCCGTCTTCGCCTGTAAGGTAACTAAGGTCATAAAACCTTGCAACTCCTAATAGAATACATATTAAAATAATAAAAATTAAGGATACTGTTTTCATAATAATTTCCTATGTTGCAGATGAAGATGTTGATTTAAATTTTTTATGCCGGCACATATCATTATTTCATTTGGTAGTGCATTTTTTCAGCATGTCATCTCCTTGTTGTTACGCATAAACGGATGACAGCAATATATATAGTGACATATATTTATAGTTAAATGCATAATCTTAAAAAAAGAGGAAAAACCTGAAAGGACTGGACACTAAAATGAAAAAGATTATTGCTTTACTATTATTTTTCGGAACGGTTAGCTTTTTATCCCCATATTCCTGGATGTTACTCTCAAGGGCGTACAGCCAACCTGATATAATTATCGAAGAAGAGGAAATACAGGAGGAATCTCAGCCTCAGCCGGAGGAGTTTCAACCTGAAGAGGTTAATTCAAACGAAAATGATGTGCCAGAGGAGGAGACAAACTCAGCAATAGCTCCCAATTATTCTGAGTTTATTATTTACTGTACCGATCGCTCAAACGTTATGACCGTTCCGGTGATGGAATATTTAATAGGTGCGCTTGCAGTTGAGATGAATCTGTCCAGTCCGATTGAGGCGCTAAAAGCACAAACAGTTGCAGCATATAGCTACGCGGCGTCTCGTGCAGAAAACAAGGGTTTATCCGATACCCCCATGGAGGCAGATTTTTCGGCTACACCATCGTCCTACGAAGGGTTTGCAACCGAGGAGGAGCTTAAATATCTGTGGGGAGATAGCTATAATGAGAACTATCAATACCTATCAGATATAGTTAACTCGGTTTTGGGAGAGGCAGTAATTTATGATGGAAAGCCGGCGCTTAGCTGCTATTTCCCCATTTCTAACGGAAAAACACTCCCAAGTGAATCGGTGTTTGGTACCGAACTGCCTTATCTAATTTCGGTAGAAACAGCCTACGATATGCACTCGCCGGAATACATGCAAAAAATCACCTTTACCGCACAACAGATTTACGACGTACTGATGGTTGACTTCCCAAACATCGAGCTGAAAGGAGAACCTATTGATTGGTTTTCTGCACCGGCATACAATGATTACGGATACCTTATAGAAATTACAGCGGGTGGTGTTGTGATACCATCAGACAAGCTCCGTGATAGCCTTGGGCTACGTTCAAATTCCATCCAGATAGAATTTGTTGATGATGTATTTATTTTCACCACACAGGGTATGGGTCATTGTGTGGGGATGTCTCAATATAGTGCTAAGATGATGGCGGAAAATGGTTACAGTTATCGTGATATTTTAGGATTTTTTTATCCCGGAACGTCCATTGAAAATTATTAAATATACGGTTTTACCCTAAAATTGAACGCAAATTTGATACCTCCTGCGTAGCAAGCGAGTTGCTATTGTTAAATAAGCTGTCGTAGCGATAAAGGGCAAACCCTGAAATTCCACTAATCTGACGCAGTGCTTCTACCTGTTTTGCAAGATTATTGCCGCTGCTCCATTCAGCTTGATCATTGGCGCCACCATCGCCTACGCCTACCCGATATGCCCCAAGTCCGATATAAAGAGACACAGATGCTGCACGTGGATAAGAAGCCCATTCGTTGCTAAGGGTAACAAATTGATAATCGGTACGACCGGAGGCAGTTAGATAATCAAACCCCCAGTATAGCTGAGGCATTATATAATCTACATACCCCGGCGTTGAGAGCCATAGGTTAACATCGCTATATTGGGAATTATAATTATTACTATTATTACCCTGGGGTGAAATACCAAATACAACAGAAGGATCGGTGTTTTTTACCGCAGAATAAACCTTGGTAACGAGGCTATTAACATTTTCCCTTCGCCATACAGCAAGATCATTGCCAGAACCGAGTTTTGCATAAGCGGAGCTGTCGAAGCTTGCGTCTGTTGTGGGATAAAAATAATCGTCAAACTGTATTCCGTCGATATCATAGTTGTTTACTAACTCTACTACGCCCGATACAATTAAGTCCTGAACTTCGGTATAGGCGGGATTATAGTAAAGGCCGTCATTTGCACTAACAACATAGTCAGCAGTAGAAGGATTGTTCATATAAGAAACTGCCGGGTTGGTGGATGACAGTGAGGAAGGTTTATTACTTGTGAGCTGTACTCGATACGGATTAATCCAAGCCTCTATGCGCAGCCCTCTGGCTCGACACAGATCAATTACTACGCTCAGTGGATCGTAGGGAAGAGAAGCCCCCTGTGTTCCGGAGATAAGGTGGCTGGTAGGGAAGATTGAGGAGTTATATAGGGCATCACCAAAGGGTCTAACATGAAATATAACGGTGTTAATACCTGTTGCGACACAGTTATCAAGCATGGCCGTCATTGCCGAGTTAAAGCTCTGCTCACTCGACATATTTATCCCTTCAAGCTCAAGATAGGATATCCAAACTGCGCGATATTCATCACCTATATTTGCTGTTGGTGTATGTGTTGAGTTACTTACACTTGTTTGAGATGATGCACTGATGGAGCTTTCTTCCTCCTCAGTTGTTAAGGCTTCAGATGATGATGTAACTGATGTAGATTGTTGTGATTTTGATGAAGCTGGTATTGATGAAGGGTCAACAATATCTGAACTGTCTACAGTTGGTGGATTATCCGGGCTGGCAACAACCGCTACTGTAGATGAATTCACTGAAGAATTTGTTGAAACCAGATCATCCGAATTGGATGTTAAGGAGTTTATCCCGATAACACCCAGCCCTACCACTAAAATTAATCCTGAGGCGGCATATATAATAAGTTTTGTTAAGGACCTGTGTTTAAACTTTCTGTACTTCATATTTTTCCTAACCTATTCCTCGTAATATTTTACCACAAACCACCGCCACAGTCAACCGTAGCGGTGGTAATATAATCGACAGATTATTTACTCACTTAAGATCGGTAAAAGGAAAATACTCTTCTCCTCTTATCGCTTCTATATGAATATGAGATTCATCGGCTATCTCCGCGGGCACTTCACCTATTTTTCCGATGATTTCGCCGGAACGAAGCTGTTGTCCTTTTTGAACAGCAATGTCTGAATTTAAACCGCAGTAACGCACGATAGCATCACCCGATTTAATTTCAACTACTCCGCCCCATAAATCATCAATATCAATGCTAATAACTTCTCCCCCAACTGCGGCCATCACTGCTGTGTCAATTGCGGCAGCTATATCGATTCCGTTATGGGTGCGCCAGTCATTCATTGTTTTATTATAAACCAGTTCATCACCACTGAATTCCTTGATAATACTTCCTGAAACTGGCATTGTAAAGCTGGGAGGCTCAATTGTTTCCTCGTCTGTAGCTGCTGTAGGTGCTGTTTCAACAGGAGCTTCTACAGGAATATTTTCCGGCAAAACCGTAGGTTCAGATTCTTCTTCTACCTCTACGGCTGTATCAACAATTTCTTCTTCCATTTGCGACGAGACGCTCTCATCTTCGGAATCAGAATTTTCATCTTCCTCTATGGGAGTTTCTATCGGAACATCACTTTGGGGTTTGTCTACCTGTGTACCGAATTCATCGTTAACTATTTCGTAGTTGCTCGCTAAATTATTTTCATCTAACACAAAATGATCCATAAGGGTCTCGATAGCAAGATATGAGGATACAGCTGCAGCTATAACGCAAACTATCAATACTATATAAAAACCCTTTGATTTAAAAAAACCTGTTAATCCTTTTTTATTTTGATTCATAAAATCCACCTTTCCTGCGTTGTACTGTGTAGTTTAGTCAGAAAAGGTGGATTTATTCATTATGAAAATATATTTGTGCTAATATCGCTTTATGGTAATTACCAAAATTGTGATTACCATCCACATTATTTGGTAGGCCAAAATAATTGCGGAATGTAATCCGTGTAATCCCATTGTTACTGATAGAACAACTGCAATCATTAAGCTGATTAATACAGTAATTGTTTGAAGAACTGATGCCATTCGCTCTGCGGACTCAGCGGCTGAGGCTGCACGCAGGCCACCAATAAAGGAAGAAAAAGTTCCAAAATGCGTCATGATACCCTCACTGTCTGGAAGATAGTTAGTGTATCGTTGGGCAATTTCATCTTCCTTGCCATTTAATACTTTAAGATTTTCAGGAGATATTTCAAACTTTTGTGAAACAAGCTCACTCGTAATATTGAAATCATCGGAACGTATCAGCAAGGATACCTCACTCTGGCGAAGTATATTTAGTGTCATAGCTATATCTTCATCAGCTACATAGGAAACTAAAAACATACAGTAAAGAGTTCCAGATACAGCAAGATAAATAACACTCCGCTCAGATTTAGAAAATCTGCTCTCAAAATCCATCGATGGTAATGGAATATTGTGCTTTTCCATTAAATCTCGATTACCGATGTTAATTCGTTTTCCATCAACCCATGCGGTAAATCCATACCCAACCTCGTTTGTTAAGGATTCTACCTCAAACAGCATCTCGGTTTTACCCTCAATCATAGATAGAAAAATATCTCTTAATGTAGCACAGGCGTTTGTAAGTACACTTGCGGCATATAGAATTGCAAGATCTATGCGCTGATCCTTATTAAAGGTTTTTATAGCATGAAGCCTAACAGTGGTAGGTGGAAAAATATCATGAGCATTAAGCATAACGGCAGTTGTTTTTCCTATACCCTCAATCGCCTCCCATCCGGGGATTATTGCCCCAACCCTGGAAGCGCTTTTATTCATCAAAACGGTGGGCAGAACCTGAACAAAGATAGACGCTAGCGGCGAGGCTATAACTAATACAGCGGCAAAAACCGAAATTACGGTAACAAGGTTGCCCTGTGTAAGATAATAGGTTATTAAAGCCGATGCAATAGAGGTTAATAAGATTATTATTCCGTACCTTTTTCCGTTTCGATCGCTTTCATGAGGGCTAAAGCTCTGCCTTAAAAAATTCTTAACAAGTGCGGTTGGCCTTGATAAAAGAAGTTCGGGATATTCCTCCTTAATGCCGGCAGTTAATTTAAGAACGGCTTCTCTGTTTTTTACAAGATATGCTGCAGAATGGTCAAACCCTTCACTGGCTATCGAGAAGTTAGTGGTTATTCCTCTAAGTTGTAGCCACCTGCCTAACGCGTTAATTACATAAGCAAGCATAGCAAACGGTGCAAAAATAGTAACATCTTCAGCAATGGGTGAAGCCTGCATTATTGCTAATACACTGATCTGTGCAGCAGCACCGAGAATTGAGATAAAAACAAAACTATCCTGGGTGGGGATGGTGAAAAGTCCGGTAAACCCTCGGCCAAATGTTGGAAATGCTACCAAAACACTCAAGGTCATTAACCCGAGTAAGGTGTAATAGATAACTAAATCACCGCCATCTCCAAGAAAAACAGATGGGAGAGGACTTACATAAAAAAGCGCTGTGGAAAGATAAGTAACAGCTCCGGCTATTAGTGTAACAACAAAGAATCTAAAAAAGGCAAAGCGTGTCATCCTTTTAAGATCCTGTAAAATTCCGGAAGCGTCGGTCAAATCATTGTAATCCTCTACGTCGATATCCTCGATCACTTCTTCAATAACCTGCTCCTCTTGGGGAGGAACAAATGCGTCGGAGCGTGGTACGTCACCGGTATTAATACTGGTGGTATTGAAGTAATTACGCATGGTGCGTTTGCGCTTTTTACCCTTAACCGCATCCTTTAATGCCTCTTTATCCATAGCAACTGTTGAGCTGAAAAATTCGTAGAATCTTTCATCTCCTAAAGCTTCCACCCTAATTGATCCTGTTCTGGTGAGGTTATCATTTTGAATATTTGAGGCGCTTTCTTCAGTCGTGTCTGCATATTCCATTGAACTCATGCGGTTTTCAAGCTCTTTAAGGCTCTGGAAGGTAGGTTTATTAACCTCTTTGGTTATTACTCGCTCCTTTGGAATAAAGGTTGTTGTTGATTTTTTCTTTTTTGGTGGGGTAAAGGTTTCGGAAGCAACCGGTTTTGCAATAGGGGTAGGCGCTGTCGGGGTATTTAAAGGCTGCTGAACCGGCGTATCTGATACAGATTTATTTTCTATAGGCGTTGTAGCTACGGCAGGGATTGGTGGGGTTGGTGCTGGAGGTACCGGAGGTGTTGGAGTGCGGGAAGCTTGCTGCTTTGTGGGTCTTTCAAGATCTCCCAGAAGCCCGGTGATTACTCCATGCCCTTTTCCGTCTGAGCTCGGTTGAACCTGCTGTTGCTGGCTTATGTATTCCTGTTGTGTTAGAGGGTAGGATGCCTCCTTTGAGGCAACAGCTTCTTTGTTTGGAGGCGGATTACCAAGCTCTCCTAAAAGTCCGGTAACAACACCGTGTCCCTTGTTGTGTGCCGGCGGAGGAATGGGGATTTCTTTAACCGGCTCCGGCGGTTTTGCGCCAAAAACAGGCCCTCTCGGTTTTTGTCTCTCGGTAGACGGTATCTTAACCGCGGGCGGGGTTGAGAAATTAATATCGCTATTTTCTTTATACTCAGGTTTAAACACCGGCTCATACTTTCGTTCGCTCGAAGTATTATCGGTAGCATTCATCCCATGAGTTTGTTTTTTCTGCCGAACCTGATTTAATATATCTTCAATACTCTCTTGATTGTTGAAATTATTCTGCACCTCTCACCTCTTAACTTCTTTAATTTAGAGCTATATACGATTCATTTTTTGTAAAATAATCCCCGCCGCTACCGAAACATTGAGGCTGTCGATGGAAGCATCTTTTCTGTGGGGAATTGTTATTTTGCCATCACATAGTTTTTTTACAAGTGGACTAACGCCACTACCCTCACTACCCATAACGATAGCAAGTTTGCCGGTGAAATCCATTTCATCTAAAGTTGTCCCGTCGGTATCAGCAGCAAATACGAACACTGAATTACTTTTTAGTCTTCTTACTGCCTCACCTATATTTGCAACTCTTACTATAGGAACTCTGTGTGCTGCACCGGCAGACGATTTAACGGCAGTTGCTGTTACCGAGCAACCTCCTCTTTTACCTATTACCACTGCAGTAACACCAAATAAATAGGCTGTTCTTATCATTGCTCCGAGGTTGTGTGGGTCAGAAATTTCGTCAAGTAACAAAAAGGTTGCCTGTTCCGTGCTCGATGAAAGCATTTCCAGGTCACTGATGGAAAGATAGTCTAACTCGGCAGCTATGGCTATAAGTCCTTGGTGTTTTCCGCCGCCTACCATGAGGTCCATTTTTTGAGAAGGGGTATACTTAACAACAGCACTTTTTGCTTTTGCAAGAGCTTCAAAATATGAAGCAACCTTACGTTCCATAGAGCTTGATATATATAACTTGTCTACGGCAGTGTCGCCTTTTAGTATAGCCTCTACTGCATTTTTTCCAAAAATATTATCGCTATGTGTCAAAACTCACCTATAAAAATACATATATAGATATATTAACACGTTTTTAAACAAATTTCCACTAAATATGAAAAATTTTCAAAAAAAACTAAATAAACCTTATCATAAAGAAAGGGTAAAGTTATTAACAATATTTATCTAATTTGGCCGTCGCCTTCAACAATATATTTTATAGTGGTTAGTGCCGACGGGCCCATAGGTCCTCGAGGCGGTAGCTTTTGTGTAGATATTCCTATCTCTGCGCCAAACCCGAATTCTTCACCGTCGGTAAATCGAGTGGAAGTGTTTACATATACAACTGCGGCATCAACTACAGAAGTGAAAAGCTTTGCCTGCTTCATGTCGGTGGTGACGATAGCTTCGCTGTGTAATGTTCCAAATTGCGATATGTGGTCAATGGCATTGCTAATATTATCAACTATACGACAGTTGATTTCAAGGTCGTTATATTCGGTTGCAAAGCATTCATTATCAGCAAGATTAATATCGGTTAATATTTTTATACTTTCTTCGCACCCGTGCCAGATGACACCAAATTTATCTAACCTTTTTTTTGCTAAAGGTAAGAATTTATTGGCAATATTTTTATGGCAGATCAACGTTTCTGCAGCGTTACATACAGATGGGCGTTGAGTTTTCGCATTTTCAAGGATATTAAGTGCCATGTCAAAATCTGCGGTTTCATCAATGTAAACATGACATATTCCGGCGCCTGTTTCTATAACAGGAACCTTAGCATTGTTAACTGTATGTTGAATCAGGGAAGCACCGCCCCTTGGTATGAGTATATCAATATATCCACGGAGTGTTAACAGCTCATCGGCAGTGGCACGGGAAGTGTCCTTAACGAGATAAATAATATCAGCCGGCAAATTGTTATCCTCTAAAGCTTTAGATATCAGTTTTGATAAGGCTAGGTTAGTGTTGATAGCTTCGCTACCACCACGGAGAATGGCCCCGTTGCCGGTTTTAATTGCCAATGCGGCTATATCCACCGTAACGTTAGGTCGGCTTTCAAAAATAACAGCAATTATGCCTAAAGGAACGGTAACCCTATTTATTTTCATTCCTTTTGGATGGATATGGCCAACACTATGCCCAAGAGGGTCAGGTAACGAAGCTACCTTATTGAGTGAGGAGGACATACCGCTAATACGTTCCTCGGTTAGTGTTAGCCTATCAACCATAGCCTCCGGGCGATTGTTGATTCTTGCATTTTCAATATCCTTTTTATTTTCTGTAATAAGATAATTCTTGTTTTTTTCAAGCAGCAGGGATAGATCGGATATCACCTTGCATCTTAAAGTGTGGGATGCTTCCTGTAAAATTGGCAGTGATTTTTTAGCTAATAAACAGGCTGATTTAAGCTCGGACATATAATCCTCCGTTAATGATGTATTGCATTACAGTTTTGTTATATAGTATAATGTAATATAAATATTACCATTACTAATTAAGTTTGTAAATAAAAATAAAAAAAATTAGTATGCATGCAATAAAAGTTGATGTTCGTGCATTAACATAGTGAAAGGGAGAAAAATATGTTATTTTTTTGTTTGACGTCATTAACCGGAACAGCTTCAAAGGACAGTATTTTGGAAGATTGTATAGAAGAGATAGCGCAGGGTGACCGGTCGGCACTTGAAGTTTTATACAATAAAACAAAAACCTCCGTTTTTGCATATTCACTCTCTCTTTTAAAAAACTCTGCGGATGCCGAGGATGTTATGCAGGATTGCTACATAACAATATATAACTCTGCGGATGGTTACAAAGCTCACGGTAAACCAATGGCATGGATAATGACTATAACAAAAAATTTGTGTTTCATGAAGATGCGACAACAAAAGAAAACAGTACAAATCGAAGATTTCGAACCTTTTCTTGAAGCCCATGAAGGATTGTCGCCTGAACAAAGGGTAATACTCAGCGAATCGTTAAACTCACTTTCACAGGAAGAACAACAAATAGTGGTACTGCACACCGTAGCCGGATTTAAACACAGAGAAATCGCTGTATTTTTAGATATGCCGATCCCAACAGTACTTTCTAAATACCACAGAGCCATTAAGAAATTAAGAGAAAAATTGACCGAGGAAGGAATAGGCTAATTATGAATAATCAAAATTTTGAACAAAAAATTAAAAAGTCCTATGAACAAATTACACCGGATGTATTTGATGCCGTCCTCCAAGGTTGTGAACGTAAGGAAGGACAGGTACTTATTATGAATCCCGTAAAAAGTAAAAAGAAATTTTTCACTGCAATAGCTGCGGTAGCGGCTTGTTGCATGTTGGCGGTAGGTATATATGGTTATAATACCAACTATGCAACTGCTGCAACAATATCACTTGATGTCAACCCCAGTATAGAATTAACAGTTAATAAAAACAACAAAGTTCTGAGTGCTAATGCACTTAACACGGAGGGTGAGAAGGTGTTAGGTGAAATGGCAATAGAAGGAAATGATGCCGAACTTGCCGTAAATGCGATCGTAGGTTCAATGCTAAGAAATGGCTTTATTAATGATATTCAAAATTCAATTCTTCTAACTGTTGAAGACTCTGATGCAAATACAGGAGCACAGCTAGAACAACAGCTTGCATTTGCTATAGAATCGGTGATGCATGACGCACAGGTAAATGGTGCCGTATTAAGTCAAAATGTTAGTACCGAAAGCACTGCTGAAACCTCCACAAAATACGGAATTTCTGATGGCAAAGCAAACCTTATTAACCAAATACTCGAGCAATCTCCGGTTTATAATGAAGAACAGCTTTCACAGCTTTCTATTACCGAGCTTGGACTGTTGCTAAATGTAACAGAGGATATTAGCAGCTTGGGTGAAGTGAGCGACATGGCATATATCGGAGTTGAAAGTGCATTAAATGCTGCTCTTGCAATAGACGGATTTACTATAGAGCAAACTAATAGTCGTGATGTTGAACTAGACTTTGAGAATGGAATAATGGTATATGAAGTTGAGTTTGAAAATGCTAATGGAGATGAATTTAAATATGACATTAATGCCTTGACCGGTGAACTCGTCAAAAGAGAAGTAGATTTTGAAAATGACGCACAGGAAGATGTTTTAGATGATCTTGCTGACGACGACATTGTTGATGATCTTGATGATATTATGGACGATCTCGATGATAATGATGATCTTGATGACGAAATAGATGATATTTTGGATGACATCTACGACGATGAAGACGACAATGACGACGACAATTACGACGA
>CAYJDA010000001.1:224471-247013 GCA_964368815.1 uncultured Oscillospiraceae bacterium | reverse complement strand
TTTTGGATGACATCTACGACGATGAAGACGACAATGACGACGACAATTACGACGACAATTACGACGACGATTACGACGACGATTACGACGACAATTACGACGATGATTACGATGATGATTACGATGATGATTACGACGATAATGACGATGACGATGATGACGACGATAATGACGATTAATGCAAAGTTTTAGTTAGATAATGCTGAGAACATAACTTAATAACCATTTTTCAACATAGAATAACAGGGTGTGACGAACATTTAGACCACACCCTGTTTTAATTTTATAGGCATTGTTACAAATGTTCAAAAAACATAAGTGTTATATTATAATATAGAGGAAATATACAAATAAAATAAATAAAATATAAATACTAGATTAATAATAAGCGTTTTTAACGAATTAATAAAAAAAATATATGTTTATAACAAGATTAGTTTATTTACTTATTAGTTCATCTTTAATAAAATAATGAATAGATAATTATAGCGTTGTAATCGTAGCATAATACATATTAATTTGGAGGTGTATTTATGAAAAAGTGGTGGGAGAAACCTATGCGTGTTTTACAGTTTAACCTGCAAGAAAAAGACGCATCACTCATGAACTGTGCTAAGATTGCGGCAGATGTAGAGAAAATGGGTGCAAACACCCTTTGCATGAATGCAGGAGGGATTGTTGCATGGTATCCCAGCAAAGTTAGTGGACATAACGTTAACCCGTACATGAATGGACGAGACATTCTTGGCGAAATTATAGATGAATGTCATAAGCGTAACATAAAAGTATTAGCACGATTTGATTCCTCAGCAATTGAGGATCACATCTATTTG
Organism: uncultured Oscillospiraceae bacterium; assembly: GCA_964368815.1. Taxonomy (GTDB): domain Bacteria; phylum Bacillota; class Clostridia; order Oscillospirales; family Ruminococcaceae; genus CAYJBH01. The sequence continues at coordinate 246,180 of CAYJDA010000001.1, read as the reverse complement.
CAACATCCGAACTGGGTTTGTCGCCGACCTGACGGTAGTGCAATTACTCAAGGTGAGATGCGAATGGGCAGTTGGGAATTGTTGTATCTAACCTGCGCTTTTGGCGGATATCAAAACTCCGGAGTTATTGAGCAAGTGTTGGAAGAAGCCATGAGTAATTACGATATTGATGGAGTTTTTTGGAACAACAGCTATGCAAAACCCTGTTGGTGTAATGTATGCAAAGAAGAGTATTTTAAACTTTATCACAAAGAAATGCCGAATCAAGCAGATGATTTTGAGCCGGATTGGCTTTCCTACTGTTCAACAGCAACGGCCATGAAGTATTGGCGTTTTATGCATACTAAACATCCGGATAAGCCATTTATAAGATATTATTTTCCTGCTTCAATGGACTGTGATCAAGGAGATAACGTAGAGGAGCGAATTCTAACAGGTAATATGCTTTGTACCGAAGCACAAAATATTTTATCACGAGGAAGATATAACCTACCAAATACTATCACACCCGCTACTAGAATGAAATTTGGTCGCACTATAGATGATATTCCAGCGCCGTTTGGCATAATCCACACCTGTCCCGGAATGGATTGGCGACACACAGGAATGTCAACTAAAGAGTATCTTTTTTGGTGCTCTCAGGTGTTGGCAAACGGTGGACAGTTTTGGTCAAGCATTACAGGGTTTACCGAAACAAATGAAGATCAACGTATCCTTGGTGCGGTTGCAGAAATAAACCATCGAGCTCGACTGGTTGAGGAAATGATGGAGGATGCAGTTGAAAATACACAGGTTTTGCTGCTTTGTGATAACGGACCTTCAGTTACCGGGTGGGCAGAAGGTTTAACATGGGGGCACATTACGTATTCTTTGCTATCTTCATACCAGGTGTCAACAGAAAAGCTACAGCAATTTGATGTGGTGGTTTTGCCGGAAGGATATGTGATATTAGAAGAACAGGCAGATATGTTTGAAGCATATGTGAAAGCCGGAGGTAATCTACTGGTGGAGAGTGCATTCGGACAAGATGTGCAACCGATTTACCCATTGCTTGGTATTGCGGACAGGGTTGTAACCAGTGAAAACCTTTGTGCAAACTATATTCGATTGAGTGATGATTATCCGGTTTTCTTAGAAAACATGGATGGGACACATCTTTTACCACTATCAGGTCACGTTGGGTATTGTACTGCCAAATCAACATCGCAGGTTGTAACAACTTTAGTGCCAACATTTGCTCCGTTAGACTCTGTTGGCGCTCCACCTGAGCGAGCAAGCTTGCCGGCATCTCACACTAATGTTCCAATGAGTATACTTTCAAAACATGGTGATGGTTCAGTTCTTTACCTACCTATTCAGCTTGGACGATTGATTAGAGAATTTGGTATGGAGGATCATTATACTTTTCTTAAAAATAGCATCAGCCTATTAGCTGCAAAACCGTCACGCATAGATGTTAATGCACCCGGCGCAATTCAAATGACGTTGTTTGAAAAAGATTCGTACTCCATGGTTCACTTTGTCAACAGCATAGGTGCTCGCCCGTTGACCGATATTATTTCTTGTTATGGAATCAGCTTTACCCTCAGCATACCTATCGGAAAAATTGTTAAATCGGTAGAATCTGTAATTGAAAAACATGCGACAGAGTACAGTATATTAAATGATACAGTTACTGTAACTTGTGAAAAACTAAACATTTGGGATATGATAAAGGTAAACTATCAAGAATAGTTTATAAAAATTAAAAGGGTTTGTGGCAAATAAGTCACAAACCCTTTGCTTTATTAAATGTTGTTGTTTTTGTTACTCGCATAAAATTCTTTTGGAGATAGGCCTGTGCGTTTTTTAAAGAGAGTGCTAAAATAATGCTGATTTGCAAAGCCGCACATTTCGGCAATATCTTTGATTTTATAGCGATGTTGCGCCAACAATAATTTAGCGTTAGAAATACGCACCTGAATTAAATAATCTTGGAAGGATGTTTTAACTAAGTGTTTAAATTGTTGGCTTAAAAAGCTTGGATTTACCTTGTGGGTGAAGCAAAATCGTTCCAGTGAAATATCCATTGCATAATCCTGGTCAATTAGCTCCTTTAGAGAATAAACAAGTTGCTCTGAGGAATATTTATCCTCATCTTTATTTTGTCCTACGCAGGAACGATATAGTTTTTTTAAATACTCCATCGCATCATTAACCGAATCAAACAAATATGCCTCTTTAACGAGTTGAATAGAGGGGTCTGTTACCTTCATTTGAAATAAAATGTGCTGCATAAAATGATGATATATAAGTTGAAAATAGCTGTAACGCATTTCTTTTTTTAAAGTAGTTTCATAAAAACCGTCTAAAAATTCACAAAAAACTGAGTAACGGCGAGATTTTACAGCATATTCGAACAGAATTTTATCCTCGTCTGGAAGTTGGTAGAGGGTACGCGGTTCAATTTTATCAAAATAGATGATAGGATTTTGCGTAAAAAAGATATGGTGTCGCATGGCACGATTTGCCTGATTATATGCTTCAAATAAATTGGTACAATAGTTGCTTATTCCGGCACAGCACCCGATTAGTTGAGGATTGTTTAGCTGCAATTTTCGCCAACATTGTTGTAAATAATTCGAGAATTCCGCACTCTGTTTTATATCACTGCTATACAAAAAAGCACAGCAATATTCATGAGTGCGCATTTCAAAAAAAATAAAATCTTGCTGTACCTGGTAGGGTTGTAACATTAAGATAAATCTCGATATAGTTGTAGTTAATAGGTCTTTTGAAAGATTGGGCAGATAAAGGTAAATACACCCAAATCGAAGATTTGGCTGATAATCTTGAAAAAATGAAAGCGCAGCTTTAAGGTCTTTGCTTTCAAACGCGATTCGCATATCTGTTTCGATATTTTTTTGTTGCCAGCTATAATCTTTTTTTTCAAGATTGTTGCTTTCAACTAAAGCTTTTTGAGCTTTCTGAAGGGCTTCAAACAACTCCGTTGCTGCTACCGGTTTTAGCAAATAGCTGCATACGTCAAGATCAATTGCACGCATAGCATATTTAAAGTCTTCATGACCACTAATAATAATCACCTTGCAGTTTGGCTGTGAATTTTTTATTATTTCAATAAAGTCAAGGCCATTATTTGTTCCAAGATGTATGTCACACAAAAGGATATTAATCACTGAGGTGGTAATAACGGCTGTTGCCTCTTCTGTAGTTTCTACGTCTACAATTGATTTAATGGCAAGACCGGAACGGGACACTTTTTGAACCAGGCTTTTGCGGATAAAATATTCATCTTCCAATATTAATATATTTAATTTCATTCACAACCTACCTTTCTATGTTCACCGGTAAAATTATTTTTATCTTTGCTCCCTTGGTAGTGGGTAGGAGTGATAAACCATATTGCTCGCCCAATATTTGTTTAATTCGTACAATAACATTTGCAAGCCCTATATGCTCCCATTCACTGTCTATGGTTAGGGAGGATTCATCGAGGTTAAAGTCTGAAGGAAAACCACACCCGTTGTCGCTAACCTCTAAATGTAAATTACCTTCTTCAATGAAAGAATGAAATTCAATACGCCCGGATATACTCATATCCCGAAAAGCATGTGTAATACAGTTTTCTGCCAAAGGTTGTAGGATGAATTTAGGAACAAAAATATTTATAGTATTCGGGTCTATAAAAAACTCGAAATCCAACTTATCGCCAAAACGGAGCTTTTGAATTTGCAGGTAGGTCATACAGGAGTCAACCTCTTCCGATAACAAAACAGACTCGGTATTTTTTAGGTTATATCTTAATAATTTGCCTAAAGATGAGGCCATATCACTAATCTGAGGAACCCCAGATAGTTCGCCTGCCGACTCTATATATTGCAAAGAGTTATATAAAAAATGTGGATTCATCTGCAACCGAAAAATTTTCAACTGAGTTTCTTGGAGTAAGAGCTTGTTTTTATAGTCATTGTTTATTAGCTCATCTATTTCAAACAACATACGATTAAATCCTGTGTATACACGCTGTATATCACTAAATTGCGACTTTTCTTCAATGTAGTAAGAATAATTGCCCTGCTCAATAGATTTCATGTGTTTATTAAGTATAAAAATTTGTTCTAAATCGGTATTTAAGTATAAAAGAAGAACAATTGATCCTAAAATAACTAAGATGCTTGCCAAGACTAAACTTGAGGCATGGTCGCCAAACATTTCTAAAATTAAGAAATGATTTGGTACCGAGAGGTAGACAGTTATGTTGTATTCATCGGAAGTTTCAGCAACATAGTATTTATAATCATCAAGCATCATAAAAGAGCTATTTCCATTTTCGTCGCCGGAAATCAGTATATTGTTTGTGTTATTATTAACAATATACATACCATAATTTTCATCTATAGCTATACTATTATTTGATAGTGTGGTTTTAAAGTTTCGCATATCAATAAAAACAGCGAGGTAACCTACCGGGTCTTCCTCATGTAGTGCGCTAACCGGGCGAACATACATTAAATGCTGATTAAAAGAGGCAACTTCGTTGTGTTGACTATAATCGAAAATCATAAAACTACTATCATCCAACTCTTCTCGCATTTCTTTCATAGTGTCGTTACCAAATAAAGATTGACTTGCACCACGAGTACCGTCTGTTGTTGCAAGTATATTTCCGTTAGCATCATAATAACTGATGACTGAAAGATTTGGTTCTGATGTTGTATAAAGTGCAGCAGCAATAGTTAGTGTTATGTTATCATTAACAGTTTCGAGGTATGATGAATTAGGACTTTGCATGGCATTTATTGCACTGCGAACAGCCTCGTTGCTAATTAAAAGAATTGAGGTGCTTTCAACGGTAGACAGAGCAACTTCAAATTCCCGAGTTACCGAATCGGTAATACCCTGGAGTGAAAGGTCGTTTCTTTCTTGAGTAGATAGATAGGATATGACAACGCAATATATAAAAAAAGGAATAACACATATAAGCATAACGCCAATAAAAATATGTATAATATGGCGATGAAATGTTGGATTGTTTTTTTTCATAAAAATCCTCTTGCTAATATAGAAAACATTATAGCAAAAGTCATAAAAAAACACAAGTCTTTTTATATATAATGTTTAAAATGTAAGTTTATCGTAAGCTGAGTATAAAAAAATATACAAAAAGGCGTACATTTATCTTGAAGAATAAAAAAAGTATATGTTTTTAGCAATATCACTTTATTTACATTGACAACTAGTTACTATATAATACATACATAAACTTTTCTCATTGGAAGGAATATTTAACAAATTTGTTAAAATTTGGTATTTGAAATGAAGTTAAGTTTATGTTTCTGGGAAGTGTACGCAATCATTATTATTGGAGGAAATTTTATGAAAAAATTAATAGCAACATTATTAAGCGCTATTCTTTTGGTTGGCATGTTAGCCAGCTGTGCACCTGCTGAGGAATCTGCAGCAACAGAGCCCGATGCTGCTACCGACACTGTTGCAGATACAGATGATGGCGAAGAAGCTGCCGAAAGTGGTGGTGAAATTGAAACATTTACCGTTTATGTTCCGAGTGAGTCTGTATTAGGCTTTGAAGTTTTAGAGGAAATGTATGCTGAGAAGGTTGAAGGGTTTGATATAGATATCATATCCTACGCAGATGTTACTGAATTTGAAACAACAATGACTGCTAAAATAGCTTCAAACGATATCCCCGATATGATTATGTCGCAGGTAAGTACTGTGATTAACGATTATGCTTCTAACGGCTACACTATACCGATTACCGATCTTGGTATCCTTGATTTAATAATTGATGGTGAAACAACCTTGTTATACTACAACGATGAAATTTACGCCTACCCTTACAGCTATGGAAGTTCCGGCGTTGTTGTAAATAATGATACATTGGCAGCATATGGACTTGAAATGACATATGAGGATACACCGCAATCTATATACGAGTTTATCGATTGGTGCGAGAAGTTACAAGAAGCTGGCTTAGAATACCCGATAACAGTTGGTGCACAGGATTCTAGCCCTGCCACAGCATTCGTATTCCAATACATATATCAAAACGTTTATGGAGTAGATCCTAACTGGTATGCAAATGTATTAAGAGGAGAAACCGGATGGGATGGCGACGAGTTCAAAGCAGTTTATGAAGCTTATGATAAACTGCTTCCCTACATTAATGCTGATGCATTAGGTACCGATGGTGACGGATCTAAGCGTGACTTTGTTACCGGTGAAGCTGCTTTCTACTTTGATGTAAGTGGTGTGTTAACATCCATGAGAGAATTAGACGAGAGCCTTGATCTATCCTTTATCCTGCCTCCTTTCAGCGAAAATCCTGAAGATATGACTGCAGTTGTTGGTTTTGATAGTGCTATTTCTATTAGTGCAACAGCACCGGATACAGAACTATGCAAAGACTTCTTGTTATGGATGTTTGAAGATACTTCAGCAGTACAAGCATATTACGATCAAACTTCCGGTGGTAACTCCACAGTTAAGGCTGCAAATATTGTTGCTGATGAAGCTTTAGGTTTCTATAACCAAGCATTGGCAGACGGCGCTGAATCTTGTGCAATGCTTTCACGTGAATGGATTTCAGGAATTAAAGAAGTTATGAAGTCCGGAACACAGGATTGGTTTGCAGGCGTTTCTATTGATGAAGTTTGTGCAACTATCGAAGAAGAGCATGACCGCTTGATGGAAGGTAATCCTGATTATGTTACCAGTTTCCTAGATAGTTATGTAGATATCGTTGAATAAAAACATATAATATTGTAAATTTGTTTTTGCAACTAAACTTATATTATTGAAATATTTAAAGAGAATACATGTCATTATACCCATAGCACATGATGTGTATTCTCATTTCATTGTGCAATTGGCTTTGTTTTTTAAGAAAGGTGGTTATCTAGGTGAAAAGACGCAGCAGACTTGATATTCACACAGCACTCCCTGAATTTTTAATGTTTCTTCCCGCCTTTATATTATACGGGATTTTTACACTGTTCACACTTATTGGTGGGCTTTACTATAGCATGACAGACTGGAATGGTACCGATGTATCTTACGATTTTATAGGTTTAGAAAATTATATAACCTTAGCTACCGACAGTTATGTTATTACCCCACTTATAAACACTGTAACATATGCTTTTTTTACTACTATATTTATCAATGTTTTTGCATTATTCTTTGCTGTAATGTTAGATCATGAACTTAAGAGTAAGAATTTTCTTCGTGCTTGTATTTTCCTGCCGGTTGTTTTAAGTCCACTGGTTACGGGATATATATTTAAATTTATTTTTTCCGAACCGTTGCAAGATATAGGTAAAATATTAGGTGTTGAGGTGTTGGCAAACAACATTTTAGGAAGCACCGAGTATGCATTATATGCTACTGTTTTTGCTGCAACATGGAAGGGCTTAGGATGGTATATGGTTATATACATTGCCGGACTGCAAGCAGTTGACCGTTCCCTATATGAAGCGGCAGAAATAGATGGTGCTCGTCCGTGGAAAAGATTCACAAAAATCACCTTCCCTCTTATTGCCCCGGCATTTACCATTAATATGGTTCTTTCGGTAGAACGTGCATTTAAAGAGTTTGACATGGTGTATTCGCTAACAGGTGGCGGTCCTGGAAATTCCACACAGTTATTGGCTCACGTTATCTATCAAGAATCCTTTGCCAATAAACGTGCAGGATATGGTTCTGCTGTTGGAATAGTTTTGTTTGTTATCATTGTAGCGATATCGTTATTCCAACTAAAATTTTTAAGAAAGAAGGAGGAAGATCTTGGATAAGTCAAACAATGAAATTAAATCACCAATGAGCAATAAAACAAAATTGCGTCTCATTGAGATTTTCATGGTAATTGTTACCTTGATTTTCTTATATCCTTTTGTAATTATGCTGTTTGCATCGTTAAAAACTTCTAAAGAGGCGCTTGTTAGTCCTGCATCATTTCCCACCAGTTTTCAATGGACTAACTATGTGGAAGCGTACGAAATAATGAAGTTTAATCAGGTTGTATTCAACAGCCTTTTTGTTACAATTGTTTCTGTAGCCGGAATAATATTTTTTGCAGGCCTTGCCGGCTTTGTTATTGGAAAATCAAAACACAAAAAGTTTTACAATATTTTTTATATAATTTTTCTTTGCGGATTTATGATACCGTTTTATACAACCTTGGTACCGTTAGTACAGTTAATGTCGGAACTAAACTTAAACAACTCGTTAATTGGTCTTTCAATATATCACTGGGGCCGAAACATGCCTATGGCAGTTTTTCTCTATGTTGGTTTTGTTCGTAGTGTTCCGAATGAAATAATTGAATCCGGCAGAATTGACGGTGCAAATGTGTGGCAACTATATTGGAAGGTTACCTTCCCGGTATTAAAGCCAATTACAACTTCGTTAATAATTTTAGATGCACTGGCAATATGGAATGAGTTTCTCATGCCAAGACTAATGCTTTCCAGCACTTCGTTACGAACCATTCCACTTACCCAGTTTTATTTCCAAGGAGAGCATGGATCTAAGTATGAACTTGCATTTGCCGCTTATATTATCTCAATGCTTCCGATATTAATATTATATATTTTTATGCAAAAAAATATTATTAAAGGAATCTCTGCCGGTGCTGTCAAAGGGTAGAATTATACAGTTGCGGAACATTTGTATAAAACAAGTCTTTATGATTTGTTAAGCAGATAGGCAGAAAGCTAATAAAAAAGCATTAATCAATCAAAAATCAAAACAAAATACAACTAAGGAGTTAATATGGTTATTTATGCAGATAAAAGAATACCAAGCATAGCATTTGGTATTAAACAACTTAAACAAGCACTCTGTGAGCAGAATGTTCCGGTTTTGGAAAAAACCATTTTTCAGTTTGAGGGGAAATGCGCTGTTAATTCTGTAGTGGTTAGAGTTATCCATGGTGCAGATCGTTATTACAAGGACGTAACAACCGATAACGAACTGAAAAATGAGGGATTTGAAATAAGGGTAGACGCAAACATTATCTACGTAACCGGTTATGAGGTGATTGGAGCAATGTACGGTCTGTTAGATTTAGCAGAAACTGTGCGCTTTTATGGGGTAGATGCAGTTGCAGACAAATTTGAAAATCCATTTCACCTTATTCGTGGTGTGAAATTTAATTTACCGTTTGAGCCATATGATGCGGGCACACCATTTGAGGCAAATGAAGAAACCGTGTTAACTATTGAATATTGGAAAACATATATTGAGTTTTTGGCAAAAAATCGATACAACTATTTAAGCCTGTGGAGCGAAAATCCGTTCTATATGATGTTTCGCCTCGACAAATATCCTGACACCTGCCCATATGATGATGTTACCTTAGAAAAGTTTAAAGACTTGTATAAGTTTATCTTTAAATACGCAAAAGATCTTGGCGTGCAAACATTCATGATCACATGGAATATTCGTTTAAATCCCGAGATAATTCAAGGTCTTGGGCTTCCGGCTGAACTGGGCGACATGTTTGACAGATATGATGTTATACGCGACCACTGTGTTGCTATACCTAATAATGTTGCTGTTTTCGATTATTGTCGTCAACATATTGAAATAATCAAAGATTATTTTAAAGAATGCGTTAAAACCATGCTCTGGACATATCGCGACTTGACCGGTATGGGTACATCGGCAAGTGAAGAAATGTGTGGTACATCGCGGGAACGTAATGAATGGGTGAGAGATGTGTATCTTGCCGGTATTGAAGAGAGTGGACGCAAGATTCCATTTATTTGCCGTAGCAATATGACTACCGGTAGCGAGGTAAAGGAAATAATATTAGATCAATATAATGCCGGAGAAACATTGGTTAGCTGGAAATATTCTAACGCTCATATGTATTCCAGTACCAGTCCTCAGTTTGAAACAACAATGAACGCATGGGATGAAAAAGGACCGGACGGGGCACAGGTTGTTTACACGGTTAGAAATGACGACTTCCACACCCTACGTGGTGGCGACCCGGTATTTTTAAAAGAATATATTAAGAATATGAAAAAGTCTTATGTTCGTGGATTTTACTGGGGTGCAGACGGATATATGTGGGGTAAAGATTTCCAACATGTTCCACACAAGCATATGACCTGGCAATATGATTTTGAAAAGCACTGGTATCAGTTTGAACTTTTGGGACGACTGGGGTACAACCCAAATACTCCTGATGATATTTGGGTGAAAAAATATCAAAGTTTATTTGGTACACAAGGCCAAGGAGTTTACAACTGTTTTAAACAAGCAATGAGAATCTTCCCACCGGTACAGCGCACCTTCTGGATTAACTATGACTTTGAATGGCATCCCGAATGCTTGTTGACAGTTAGCGGGTTTAAATCGGTAATAGATTTTGTTAAGACGGGTGCAATGCCTATGGTTGGAACTTTATCGATTGCAGAATCTGCGGCGGCAAAACAGGCAGGTGATTTTAAGGGTATGGAAAGTGCGTACGACGTAGTTGCAACACTTGCAGACTGTTGCGACAAATTGAAGGCAGAGATAGCGTCGATTTACGAGTCTGTTCATGAGGAAGAGATGGATGGAGAGCTCTGCTGTACCATGTTAGACATGGAAGCTTGGGAAATGTTAGGGCGTTATTACTTCTGTAAAATTAATGCAGCACTCTGCTTGTCAACCTTAGAAATCACGGGAGATGAAGCGATGAGAGACAGTGCTGTTACATACCTTACAGATGCTTTGGGTTACTGGGAGCGCTTGGGTGCAATTTGGAGCTCACATTATATGCCTTATAAGCTTGTTAGATCAAAATACATTTTCGGCTATACATATTATTTTGATGACGTGAAAAAAGATATTTCGTTAGCAAAAAAATTTATGATAAAAAAATAGCTTGAAAAAAAATATGCTGTATAGTATAATTTCCGTATAATTAACAGAAAGGAATGATGTCGATGAAAGACTCAATACACAAATATTTCCAAATGGGAACAATTCAGTGGATGAGTTACCCGGAACTGAGCTCGTGTGAGGCGATAAAAAAGGTGGCGAAGGATGATTTTTTTGACGCCATTGAAATCTGTTTAATTCCTGATGATGAACAACGTAAAATGGCAAAAGAACTATTAGCACAGTCTCACTTAAAAGTTTGTTACGGAGCGCAACCACGCCTGCTAGGGCCGAAGCTTAACCCTAACGATATTGACGAGGGAGGACGAAAAAAAGCAGAAGAAACCTTAATGCAAGCAATTGATGAAGCAGAATATCTTGGAGCAAAGGGTATAGCTTTTCTTTCCGGCAAGTGGGAGGAGAAAACAAAAGATCTTTCCTTTGAACAGCTAATAAAAACTACAGATGCAATATGCAGCTATGCAGCTACCAAAGGAATGATAATTGAGCTTGAGGTGTTTGATTATGATATGGATAAAGCGTCATTAATCGGGCCGGCCCCATATGCTGCAGAGTTTGCTGCAACTATACGAAAAAAGCACAACAATTTTGGATTGATTGTAGATCTAAGTCATTTTCCCACTACTTATGAAACGTCTCGTTTTGTTATTCAGACCTTACGCCCATACATCACTCATTTTCATATAGGAAATGCAGTTGTAAAACCCGGGTTTGAAGCTTATGGTGATTTGCATCCACGTTTTGGTTTCCCTGATAGTGCTAACGATACACCCGAGCTGATAGACTTTTTTAGAGTGCTTAAACAGGAAGGTTTTTTTAATGCGGATGCACCCTATGTATTGTCGTTTGAAGTAAAACCTTGGGCAAATGAAGATTCGGATATAATTGTTGCAAATACTAAACGTGTTATCAATCGCGCGTGGGCACTGCTCGAAGATTAATAGGAGTATAAAATATGAAAATTGTTATTTTAGATGGCTATACCGAAAATCCGGGAGATTTATCCTGGGATGTGTTTGAGTCATTTGGTGATTTAACAGTATACGATCGTACATCTACCGACCTAATCGTAGAGCGTATTGGCGACGCGGAGTTGGTTATTACAAATAAAACTCCATTGAGCGCTGAAACCTTTGATTTATGCACTAATATTAAGTACGTCGGCGTATTGGCCACAGGTTATAATGTAGTTGACATAGTAGCGGCAAAGAAACATGGCATCCCAGTTTGTAATATTCCAACCTACGGAACCCAGGCAGTAGCACAGTATACGTTTGCCTTATTGTTGGAAGTTTGCCATCACGTAGGCTATCATAGTGACCAGGTTTTTGCAGGAAAATGGGAAAGCTGTCCCGATTTTTGTTTTTGGGATTACCCTCTTATCGAACTAAAAGACAAAACTATGGGTATAGTGGGATTCGGACGCATTGGCCAAGCAGTTGCTCAAATTGCACTTGCTTTTGGTTTAAAGGTTATTGCTTATGATAGTATGCCGGTAAATACCGATTTAGCAAAAATGGTTTCGCTTGACGAACTGCTTGCACAGTCTGATATCATATCATTGCACTGTCCCTTGTTCCCATCAACAGAGGGAATAGTGTGCAAGGAAAGCATTGCAAAAATGAAAGACGGCGTTATTATTTTAAACGACTCTCGTGGACCGCTAATTGTAGAACAGGATTTGGCAGATGCACTTAATAGTGGGAAGGTTGCGGCCGCCGCAGTGGATGTTGTTTCCAGCGAGCCTATCAAGGCAGATAACGTTTTGCTAAAAGCAAAAAACTGTATTATAACACCACATATTGCCTGGGCACCAAAGGAAAGCCGCCAAAGACTCATGTCTATAGCAGAAGATAACGTAAAAGCATTTCTGTCCGGTTCCCCAACAAATGTAGTTAATCCCTAATAAGCAAAAGGGGAATAGCATTTATTTACTTCAATAAATGAGCATTGCTTACTGCTTTTGCAGAGCGATGCTCATTTTTTATTATTTTATTAATATGTCATGTAGGCATTGTTATAAACTTAAACAGCAGTTGCAGAAGTAACCTCTTCTTTAGAATCTTCTCGTCTATGTATTGTTGTTGCAGGAATTATTTTTAAAACGATAACCGACATATCGTCGCCGTATTGATTGTTGCTATCGCGGTTTTTTGCCGTTTCAATTATAGCTGATGCAATTTCACGTGAATTCTTATACTGTAGCCGATCTATTAAATCAGGAAGCCAGTCAGGTTCATCGCCAATTGTGCCATCACTCACCATTATTAATATATCAAAAAGTTTTAATTTTATCTTAACTTCAGTTCCTTTTACGTTTGGCATTATTCCTATTGGTAGAGTTACTGCATTTATGCAATGTATTTCATCTCCGGAGATGTGATATGTAGGCGCTGCTCCCGCCTTGAATATAACTCCATTGCCGGTATAAAGATTTACCGAAAGGATATCAAGTGTAGCTCCACTCTCCTCGTTTGCTTTAAGTGAAAGCGCAACATTTACCAGCCTTGCTACCTCTTCGGTTTTAAAACCGGCCGATAAGAGACGAGAGCTTAAAACTGCGGCAACACTTGCATCAATTGCTGCTGCTCTTCCTTTACCCATCCCATCGCTGAGAATTGCATGAGCGTTTCCGTAATCGTCGCTAAACGTTTTTAATATATCACCGTTAACTCCACTATTATCGGCTGCTTTTCCCGAGGCGGCAAACTCGATGGTGAACTGAGCCACTTCATATAGTTCAAATAATGTTATGGATTCAAAATCTTTAATAACACAGGGAAAGAACTTTCTGTTTAAAAGATAGCCAACCTCCTCGGTTAAAGCAGTACGCTGAGCAGGCTCAAGAAAAACACGACAACAACTAACTGATATACGCATTTTTTCATTTTTTTCTATAACAACCGAACCTTCGATAGGCGCTAATCCCAGCTCTTTGAACAGCGAAATTACCTTTGCCGTTTTATTTCTATCAACACTTTCCTCACGATATATTTCACCTGCAAGTACATGTAATGCACTTCCCATAGCGGAAAATTGTTCAGATAACGTTCCCCTCATCATCTCAGATTTCATTAATCTGCTTCGCTCTGCCGCAGCAATAGCATGCCCTTTGTGTAAAATACTGCATAAATCATTAATTTTAGAACACCGATGTTTAAATATTTCTCCCAACCAAAGCGGTCCAACACTCCCACGTCCGGCAATAGCCGAAAATGCTGAATGCATAGCGTCGAGCGTGTCGTTAGTATAGTTGTTCCAACAACTTTCATAGCCGCTACAACCTTTACAGCAGTTATCAACTGCGTAATCTATTGCAATGCTTTGTCCTCCCATGTTTTTTGTGGTACTGCGAACGAATACCTCGCAAACAACCTCGTTAATTTCATTTAATGCTGCTGCAAAGTTTTGCAGTCTTCCTGAAATGAAACCCGCTATAGAACGAACATCAGGCGTTGTGGAATCTGACTGATAACCGGTTTTAAGGACTGCTTTCGGTAAAATAATAAACAACGTTGTAGCTAACAATATTTCAATTATATAACCAGCTGCAGAGGTGGTGGTGGGGGCCATCACCATGCCAAAAACACTGCATCCAAAAAACAAGGTTGCAACCCCCAGCTTTTCGCCATGACTTAGCAGTCCTGCAAACAAGCCACCTACAGAAATCCCTATTGCGCTGTGAATAAGCTCGGGTCTTGTTGCCGAAAATGCTGTTAGAACCGCTACAGCAAAAACACCGCATATGCGCTCTCCGTAGCTGTATGCAAGAATACAGGTTAACAATCCCACAAGGCATACTCCGAGATTAAAATCAAAGGGGGTGATACTTAATAATGTTGCGGCTAGAGTCATAAATACAAAAACCAAGGACGCTTTACCCTCGCCGGAAAGCTGAGAAAATCTTTCGGGGCGAACAATTTCACTCGAAAAAATTGATAGCATAAAGGCAGTGAATAAAATGAGCATAGATTCGCTTAGAACAGCAAGCAGCTTAACCTGTGATTCTTCGATTATAAAAGGAAGTAACAAGCGCATGAAAAGAAGAGATAATGTTGCAACTAAAGGAATGGATCCCATTACTAAAACACGGTTCTTTACACCACCGAAAAAAGGTCTGATTACCAAAGCGGCAACAACTGCTATACCATACTGCATAGCAGTTGTAATATCATGAAAAGCAATATAACCAAGTATTGCTCCTACCGAAGCTGCTATTGCATAGTGGTCGGAGGATCCGGTTGCTACGGCAATACCTAAAGGGAAGAGTCCGTTAAATAGATTTGCTGAGGATGCAAAAAAGGCAAATACCGCAATACCAACCTGCAAAAGAAAAGGCGTTTTCCTTGATATTAATTCTACTATGCGTGCAAACCTTGCTTTTACAGCGGGTCCCATCTTTAACCTCCTAAATCATTTTAACTTCAGATTATATTATAGTTAGATTTGTAGGCGGTATTTGTTGAAATATATTATTAGTTGTTTTTTTCTTTCGGCAAAATTCGTTGATTATTTCGTTGTTTTATGATATAATCAATAAAATAAATCTGTTATGAGGCTTTTATGTTACCAGTTTTATATCTTGTTATCCCTTGTTATAATGAGTCACAGGTTTTGCCCAAAACCTGTGAAATGTTTCGTGATAAGGTAGATGGCTTTATTAAGGCAGGGAGCATTTCGGAAAAAAGCCGTGTTATGTTTGTGAACGATGGCTCTACCGATAACACCTATGAAATTATAGAAGCTCTTGCTGAAAAAGATAAATTATATTGTGGAATATCTCTTTCTCGAAACAGGGGTCACCAAAATGCACTGCTTGCAGGACTTTTTGAAGCATCACAATATTGCGATGTTTCGATTTCCATCGATTGTGATGGTCAGGACGATATTAACGCTATGGACGGATTTATTCAGGAGTACCAAAACGGGTGCGATGTCGTATATGGTGTGCGTAACAGCCGCGAAACAGATAGTTTTTTTAAACGTTTTACAGCAGAAAGCTTCTACAAGTTTATTAATTCCATGGGTGCTTCGGTTGTCTATAACCATGCAGACTATAGGCTTTTATCAAAAAAGGCATTAGATGCACTTTTTGAATTTGAAGAAGTTAACCTTTTTTTAAGAGGTCTTGTTCCGCTCGTGGGTTTCAAAACAGCTACCGTAGAATATAAGCGCACAAAGAGATTAGCGGGAGAAAGCCATTACCCTCTTTCCAAAATGTTAGCACTGGCAATAGATGGAATCACCAGCCTTTCAAATCGTCCGTTACATCTTATAACAACGGTTGGCGTTTTTATTTCTTTGGTTGGATTTGCCGGTGCAATCTGGGCGGTTTTGGAATATTTTTTTGGCAGTACCGTAAGTGGTTGGACCAGCATGACCTTTGCAATTTTTTTTATGGGCGGGGTACAGCTTTTATGTCTTGGAATAATCGGTGAATATATTGGCAAAATTTATCTTGAAACAAAACGCCGCCCGCGATTTATAATCGCAAGGCGGACGAATGATAAATTTTAAGTTGGATTATCTACAGTATTTTTCAATGTAATGGTCAAGCGCATCCTGGATAACCTGCATGGCAACCTCACGGTTTTCGACATCGTTAACAACTGTTTCCTTCTTCTCCAGGTTTTTGTAAACCTGGAAAAAGTGGCTCATCTCATTAAAGATATGTACAGGAAGTTCGCTAATGTCCTTGTAGCTGTTGTATGAGGGGTCTTCAAACGGAATGGCAATTATTTTGTGGTCCATTCTATCGTTATCCAACATGGACATTACTCCTATGGGATAACATCTAACAAGGCTTAGTGGGCGAATAACTTCGCTACTTATTACCACAACGTCGAGTGGATCATCATCATCAGCGTATGTTCTTGGGATTAAACCGTAGTTTGCGGGATAGTGGGTAGAGGTGTGAAGAATTCTGTCAAGCATAATATGCCCTGTCTCTTTATCCAGTTCATATTTCTTTTTGCTTCCCTTTTCAATTTCAATTACCGCAATAAAATCTGATGGGTTTATTCTACTTGGGTTAATATCATGCCAAATATTTGTCATATTCCCTCCATTTTTTTAGTGTTATTATACTACTATACAACAAAAAGGTGATTTTGTCTACATGAAAAAGTATTTATTCATAATTATTGTTTTAAGTTTAGCAATGAGTTTATCAGTTAGTGCTGAATTTGAACCAGATTTCGAGGTTAATGCAGAATCGGTGATTCTTATTAATCTTGACAGTAATTCGGTGGTGTATGAAAAAAATGCCGACACCCCTCGTCCTCCTGCCTCGCTTACCAAAATTATGACCTCGTTATTATTAATAGAGAAAGTACCTGATCTTCAGAATATAACCATGACAGCTCCAAATTATATTTATGATGAATTTGTGGGGTTAAATGTTTCCACTGCTGATATCCGTCAGGGTGAGACAATAACGGCAGAACAGGCACTATATTCCATGCTGCTCCAAAGTGCAAACGAAGCTGCATCCATAGTGGCGGATTACCTCTCAGGAGGGGAGATGGCTAACTTTTTTGCCGAAATGAACCAGCGTGCCATACAACTTGGCTGCAATTCCACTAACTTTATGAATGCCCACGGACTTCACCATGAAGAACAATATACAACAGCGCGGGATATGGCTATTATTACTATGGAGGCAATAAACCATCCCTCATTTGTGGAGGCATCTAACTCCTCCAGATATATCATCCCGCCGAACAATAAGCATACCGAACAAAGAATACTTGTAACTACCTGTGCTATGCAGGATGAGAACACCTCATACTATAAAGATTATGTATTTGGAGTTAAAACGGGAACACTTCCCGAGGCAGGTCATAATTATATTTCAACATCTAGCCAAAACGGTGAAAACTACCTGTTGGTGGTAATGGGTGCCGATTCAGATGGCGTTAATGCTGCAGGCGAAGCACTGTCCGGTAAGCCAGCTTTTGATATTACCGCAGACATCTACAACTGGGCTTATAACAATTTTACAGTTAGATCTGTTATTGAAGCGGGTGCACCGGTGGAGCAGGTTCCCTTGCTATATAATGAAGATAGTGATTCCTTGTTGCTATACCCTTCACATTCCATCTACTCACTACTCCATAACGAGGAAGATGAACGATCGTTAACAAGGATTTACGATCTTCCCGATTATGTTGAAACCCCGGTAGAGGAAGATTCTATAATCGGAACGTTAACTGTAAAGAGGGGGGATGTTGTAATTGGAACTACAGATCTACTTGCAACACAGAGTTATGAGCGTAGCGATTTGTTGTATTTCACCTCGAGAGTAATTGCCTTTTTTGGTAGTACAACATTTAAAGTGGTTTTCGGAATTATTGCCTTTGGAGTCGTTGTTTATTTGGTTTTGTTGGTACTATCTATTCGCCGATACAACCTGCGCAAGAGACGTGAGGCAAGGAGAAACGTAAATAGGAGGATGAGGTGATAAGTAACCGTAACCTATCCATGCTGATGGATTTGTACGAGCTAACCATGTCGAACGGATATCTTAACTGTGGCCACGGCAATGACATAGTTGTTTTTGATTTATTCTTTCGTAGAGTGCCGGATCAGGGTGGATTTGCAATTTTTGCAGGCTTGCAACAAATTATTGAATATATCACAAAACTGCATTTTTCAAGTGAAGATATTGAATATTTAGAGGGTTTAAATCTATTTTCGCAAGAGTTCTTAGAATATCTTGCAAATTTTAAATTTAGTTGTACTGTATACTCGGTAGCTGAGGGTACACCTATCTTTAAAAATGAGCCGATAATAACCGTTGTTGGGCCGGTTATCGAAGCTCAGCTTATAGAGACGTTTTTACTCTGTACGGTAAACCATCAAAGTCTTATTGCTACTAAAGCAAACAGAATTGTAAGAGCGGCAGGCAAGCATGCAGTTATGGAATTTGGTGCGAGACGAGCACAGGGTTATGATGCCGCCAACTATGGTTCACGTGCTGCTTATATAGCAGGCTGTAAGGCGACAAGCAATGTTATGGCCGGAAGAATGTTTAATATACCTGTGTCGGGAACAATGGCGCATAGCTGGGTTCAGCTTTTTGATAGCGAATACGAAGCTTTTGTCGCTTATGCCAAAAGCTATCCGCACAGCTGTACATTGCTGGTGGATACCTATTCAACCTTAAATAGTGGAATCCCTAATGCAATTAAGGTTTTTGATGAGATATTGAAGCCGCTTGGGCAAAGGCCGATTGCTGTTCGTATTGACAGTGGAGATATAGCGTATCTTTCAAAAAAAGCACGTCGCATGTTAGATGTTGCGGGGTATAGCGATGTTAAGATAATTGCCAGCAATTCTATTAACGAATATATAGTAAGGGATCTTCAGATTCAGAATGCGGCTGTAGACGGTTACGGAATAGGTGAAAAGCTGATAACAGCAAAGAGTGACCCGGTGTTTGGAGGGGTTTATAAACTGGTTGCAATTCAAAAAGAAGGCAAGTTTATTCCACGAATTAAGTTATCGGAATCGGTTGATAAGATGACCACACCACACCTGAAAAAACTATACAGAATCTATGATGTAGAGACGGGTTATGCCGAGGCAGATTTAATATGTATGCATGATGAAATAATCGATGAATCTAAACCTTTAACCCTGTTTGATCACATAGAAACCTGGAAAAAAACTACATTCAGAAACTATAGGTTAGAACAGTTGCATAACATTATTTTCGACAAAGGTGTTCTATGTTATCAAAGTCCTGATATTGAGGAAATAAGAGCGCACTGTATAAATAGCATTGATAAGCTATGGGATGAGGTTGTGCGAATGGAAAATCCGCATAGCTATTATGTCGACCTATCAAAAAAATTGTGGGATGAAAGATATCGTCTGCTAACTGAAAAACAAAACGAAATGGGATAAATACGCACCAAAGTAAAGAAAGAAGCTGCCAATATGGCAGCTTCTTTCTTTATATAGTATCCTCGTTTCTTTTGGTTACTACTTTATCTAACATGTTGAATTTTTTTAACGCATTTATATACTCTGCAACAACTACATAATTTTGTAAATCCTTTTCGTCTAAACCTCTAATTGCATTTAATTCATCATACAGCATTGTACTGCCCTCAACCGTGAAAAAACCGGTGATAACATCAACTCCTATAAAAATACGTGTAATATTGCCACCCCATATTTCATTGCTATCTTTATTTTCAGGGCGATAAAATTTTACGCCATTTCCTGAGTTTTCAAGGTAAAAAACTTTGGGAACAGGCAAAGTATTGAAAGGTAATTTTTCTTTATAAGTCTCATTCATAACAACATTATCAACAACTGTATTTAATGCATTTTCATCATATAGTTCAGTTAAAACATATTGTTTTTTTATGTAGCTCAACAATTCTGTACCGCTTATTCGATTAGGGTATAACCTGTCTTTATATTTTTCAAATGTATGCCGCCATTGCTTAAACATTGTATCAGTTGGCATATTTATAATCATTAGTTTTCTCCATTAAACACAAATAATTTTTTTATTATTATACGTTAATAAAGCCGTTAAAGCAAGAGGGATGAAAACTAAACGGAGTTGTTAAAAAGTTGCTTTACAAACACCTTGTTATAGTCTTTTGATTTAAGTAAAAAATATTATTGTATAATAATGCTGTTTTAGTATAGATAGAATGACGATATAAAATGTGATTACGCTAAATTCTTGTAGAATTCACCAAAACTATCATAAATATATTATATTTTACCAATTGTTTATTGACAATAGCACGTTAATGAAATATAATAAATTTGAAACTGAATCGCAAATTGATACTCTTATTAGGAGGTGGTTAGAATTAACCGATACTCAACAAATCAACGAAAAAAGCTGTATTCTTTTTTTAAAAATAATGTTCATGAATCTTTTAGTGTTAAGCAGATAGAGATGGTTTTAGGAAAAGAGGGGATAAGCAGAAGTGCTCTGTATCGAAATATAGCTGCGTTTGAGAAGGAAGGTGTTTTATGTCGCGTCACGAACGATAAAAAGAACGAGACGCTGTATCAGTTTATTGATCCGGATGAATGCAGTGGAGTAATTCATCTAAAATGCAATAGATGCACAACAACACATCATCTAAACCGATATGCTTGTGATATGATTTCAGGACTGGCTTTAGAAAATTTTGGCTTTTCTGTAAATACTAACAAGGCGGTTATATACGGATTGTGCGAAAACTGTTCGCAAATTCAAAAAGAAAAATAAATATTTAAAAGGAGAAGTGTAAATGAAAACAACAAAAATATTAATTGTAGTTATGATATCAGTTAGCATGATTTTTTCATCCTGTGCACAGACTGCTGTAAGCAATAGTCCTGAAAATTCCTCATCCCAACAGCAGCCAACGAGCGAAAAAATATCGGTAGTTGTAACAACCTTCCCTATATATGATTGGATGACCGAGATCATTAAAAATAGCTCGGAAAATATAGAACTCTCTTTGTTAATTGATAACGGTGTTGACCTACACAGCTATCAACCCACTACCGAGGATATTGCGGACATCTCTACAGCAGATCTATTTATTTATAATGGTGGCGACTCTGATGAATGGGTAAAAGAAGTGGTTTCACAGGCTATGAATGCTGATATTGTATCTGTTAGCCTTATGGACACATTGAGCGAAATAGTTGTAGCGGAAGAAACAAAGGAAGGCATGCAGTCAACCGGTGGCCACGACCATGGAACCGAAGACGAGCATGTGCACGAGGAGGACGAGCATGTGCACGAGGAAGACGAGCATGTGCACGA
>CAYJDA010000001.1:0-224371 GCA_964368815.1 uncultured Oscillospiraceae bacterium | reverse complement strand
CGAGACCGGACATTCCGACGAGCATATCTGGCTTTCGTTGAATAACGCAGTTGAAATATGTGAGCTCTTGGCAGAGACATTATCTAATATTGATCCCGACAATAGAGAAGCGTTTGAAGCAAGTGTTGATAATTATATCGCAGAGCTCATAGCTCTGGATGATGAATATGAAGAAGCGTTGGGTTCGATGACTCGCGATACGTTGTTGTTTGCAGATAGGTTTCCGTTTAGATATTTAGTTGATGACTATGATATTTCATACTATGCGGCATTTCCGGGTTGTTCGGCAGAAACCGAAGCAAGCTTTGAAACAATTACTTTTTTATCTCAAAAAGTAGATGAGCTATCATTAAGCAATGTATTAATAATTGATGCCGCAAACGATAGTATAGCAAAAACAGTTATTTCTTCAAGTGAAAATAATAGTGCTGAAATTTTGGTTTTAAATTCGATGCAGTCGGTAACAGCGGATGATATTGAGGCAGGAGTAACCTATCTTTCGGTTATGGGCGATAATCTTGAAGTATTAAAAAAAGCATTGAGTTAGGATAGTTATTAATGAAACAACTTGTTTGCGAAAATCTATTAATAGGATATGACGGAAATGTTGTGCAGTCTGATGTGAACTTTGAAGTTAATTCCGGAGATTATATTTGCATAGTAGGCAAAAACGGAGCCGGTAAAAGCACACTTGTTAAAACAATGTTAGGGCTTTTACCACCCATATCCGGTAAAATTGAATTTAAAGATAATTTAAATTCAACAGATATAGGATATCTTCCACAGCAAACCCAGATACAAAAAGATTTTCCTGCCTCGGTGTGGGAAGTAGTGCTATCAGGATGCATTAATAAACATGGAATGAGATGCTACTACAATAAACAAGAAAAGGAAAAAGCGCTTAAGTTGCTGCAAAAGATAGGAATTGAAAATCTAAAAAACAAAAGTTATAGCAAACTGTCAGGCGGTCAGCAGCAAAGGGTGTTGTTGGTAAGGGCTTTGTGTGCAACTAATAGTGTTTTACTTCTGGATGAGCCGATGGCCGGGCTGGATACCGATGCATGCCGTGAGCTATATGAGATAATTAGTAAACTTAATAAAGACGGAACAAGTATTATTATGATAACGCACGAACTTGAAAATGCTCTACCCTATGCAAACCATATTTTAAGTATGGATGAAACGACCACATTTATGAGAAAAGATATTTATTTAAAAACTTTAGATGGTGCTGTTGATGAATAAATTAATTAATGATCTTGCGTTATACTTTTCCTATGAATTTGTTATATATGCATTCATAGTAGGGGTTCTGATAGCGTTGTGTTCATCGTTGTTGGGTGCTACCTTGGTGCTTAAAAGATTTTCATACATAGGTGACGGACTGTCTCATATTGCGTTTGGAGCAATAGCTATTGCCTCAATATTAAGGGTTGCAAATGTTAATTTTTTGGTGTTCCCGATAACTGCACTCTGTGCAATTCTTCTGTTGCATATAGGTCAAAATACGAAAATTAATGGAGATGCGGCAATTGCAATGATGTCGGTTGGGTCGCTTGCGGTTGGATACCTTTTATTAAATATATTTCCGGTATCCACCAACCTTGCCGGCGACGTTTGTACTACCTTGTTTGGTTCAACATCGATTTTAACACTTACTATGGTGGATGTTGTTATATGTGCAGTACTGTCAATGTTAGTTATTGGAATATTTATTATCTATTATAATAAAATATTTAGCATAACCTTTGATGAGCCCTTTGCAAAGGCTACAGGCCTTAAGGTGAAAAGGTATAACTTTATTCTTGCACTTACCATCGCTGCAGTTATTGTAATAGCAATGAACCTTGTGGGTTCACTGTTGATTTCGGCACTTGTAGTTTTCCCCGCCCTATCCTCTATGCGTATATTTGGAAGTTTTAAGGCTGTTATTTTATCATCATCTGTAATATCGGTTTTTTGTGCCGTTTTCGGAATACTTATTTCTATTTTGGCGGGAACACCGGTAGGGTCCACAATCGTTGTTGCTAATATTGCAGTTTTTGGAATAGCCTGTTTTACTAAGCGTGTGTTAAAGGTGTAGCATGAAAAACAAAATAATAATCTTAATGATAGCCATAGTTATAACAATGTCCGCCTGTAGCACACAGACGGACACCGAAAAAATAGCCGATATTGATTTAACTGAAATGAGCAGTACTATGGTATACTCTCAGGTATATGATATGATGATGAACCCGTCAAATTATGCCGGAATGAGTATTAAGGTAGTGGGAACATTTTACTCAGAGTACTATGAAAGTACCGACACCACCTACAACTTTGTGATTATTAACGATGCTACCGGATGTTGTCCACAGGGAATAGAGTTCGTTAGTAAAACGGATGAAGAAATGCCTGAGCAGGGTGCAGAGATATCTATGATTGGGGTTTTCGACATTTACGATGAGGGAGAAAATCAGTATTATCGAATCACGACAGATGAGTTGTTATAATACATCGTTTAATAAGCTGGAACCAAAATCATCGGAATATTGTTCACAGTAGATAGAAACAGCATTAAAATCACCTACATTATTTAACGTTAGGTTGAGGGTTGCATCCTGTTGCACACCCTCAATTTTATTGCTTATTAATGCTACCCTTTCAAACGAGCCGTCTTCTGATTTAATCCCAACAGCTATATAAACATCGGGAGCCCTACCATCATAGTTAAAATTTAGTACCTCGACGGTGTTATCGCTGTAAATATTAATTGTAGCAGAGGAGGCGTGCTCACCATTCTCAATAACAGCGGTGCTAACAACAAACACTTCATCGATGGCAATTGAAGAACCACTAGCAGAGGAATTGGGCACAGATGCAATGGAAGAGGCTTCAGCTTTGGAGGAGGATGTTACAATTGATGACACAGAGGTTTCGCTGTGTGATAAAGATTTATTGGAGCATGAGGTAAGATATACGAACGCCAACAAAATAAAAATAACTTTTTTCATAAAATTAAGTTGCTCCTTAACCTTGTAAACAAATACCCAGTTAGCTTAATCCGACGCCAAGTACTAAAGTGTAGAAAAGTATAACTGCAAGAACGATGGGGCAGATATATTTGATAGATATTGTGAAAAATCCTTTTAGAGCAAATTTGAACTTTCCTCCCTGCTCGATTTCAGCAATGGCATTTTCCGGTTTCCAAACATAACCTACAAATATTGAGGTTAATAAAGCGCCGAGCGGTAGTGCGAGGTTATCCGTAAACCATTCCATTAGATTACCCAAAGATATACTTCCTTCTCCGGTAAACCATGGAATGTTAAGAGAAACTGCGCCCTGCGAGAGGGAATAACCGATACCAACAATAAAGGCTAAAGCACCTATAATTATAGTCGCTTTAATTCTACTGATTTTATACTCTTCAGAAGCATAGGCAACCGTTCCCTCGATAATTGAAATAGCACTTGTAAAGGCTGCAAAAAACAATAATATAAAGAAAAGTAGACCAAAGAACAGGCCGAACGGCATTTCAGCAAAAACGGCAGGAAGCGCTATGAAAGCAAAACCTGCTCCCTTACCCATATCAGTGCCGGTAGCGGTAACAGCTGGAATGATTGCAAAGGCAGCCAGGAGTGCAACCAATGTATCTATTGCACAGATAGAGGCGGTACTCTTTGCAAGATTATCCTCCTTAGACAGATAGGAGCCATACGTAATCATTATACTCATGCCAAGCGATAACGAGAAAAAAGCCTGACCCATTGCAACAACAACCGATTGCATGGTAAAGGACGAAAGGTCGAAGCGCAACATAAATGCAAGACCTTCACCGGCGCCTTCCAACGTTAAGGAGCGAATTGTAATCACTACCAATATTACTAATAGGAGTGGCATTAAAAATTTAGTTACCTTCTCAATTCCACCGGATACTCCTCGTATAATAACAAGTAAAGAAAGCACCAAAAAGATTAGCTGCCATATTATTGGGGCGAATCCTGAACTGATGAGTGAAATAAAATAACCCTCATATCCACCATCAAAAGCAGCTCCTGTAATATATTCAAAAATATATCTCATGACCCATCCGCCAACTACACAGTAGTAGGAAGCGATAATAAATGCGGTTAGAACACCCAACTTTCCAACAAATGTAAAGCGCTTGTTTATATCTCTAAATGCGGCGGCAATGTTTTTTTGAGAATGTCTGCCAAGTGTAAGCTCGGCAAGCATAACTGTAAATCCTACCAATGCAATAATAAGTAGGTAAATGACGATAAATGCACCGCCACCATTTTCAGCAACCTTGCCAGGAAATTTCCAGATGTTTCCGAGCCCTACTGCAGAGCCTGCCGCTGCAAGAATAAACCCGAAATTACTAGCCCATTGTTCCCGCTTTTTCATAAAACACCTCTGTTAAAATCGACTATTTAATACAATGAATATTAACATTATACCAAAAAAATTGTGATTGGTCAAACAAATAACATCTAAAAGTTTTACATTTTTCCTAAATGAATTTGTATGTTTTAACAAAAGCCGAACTATTGCATAGTTGCATTTCAAAAGTTTAGATAATGTGGTACTTACAATCTCTTTATAAGTATGCCTTTCATAAATTCAGTATCATTATGAATTTGGTGTATTATTTGTGTTTCTTCTTCTGTGCAGTTAATTAATATTTTATTTTCAGAATCTCTTTTAACTAAATCTACAACACATATAATCGCATCCACACCAATGGATTCATCAGAACCTATCCAAATATCAATGCCACTACCATCCATGGAAAATGTATCGCTAAGATAACCATAGTCAACCGGATAAATAAAATCTGGGTATCTTGGGTGAGGCGTACCTTTAGGTCTATCGATTACAATTTGTGAAGATGTTACCAATTCATCAATTGCAGCCCAAAAATTGTTATCAATATTCATGTTAAATCCTTTCTCATAAATGTGTGGAGCGATGATTTTTCAAATAAAAATGCCACGAACTAAAATTAAGTCCGCGACCAGTGATTTTTTGCTACAATAAAAATCCGCTGTGAACTTAGTAAAGCTCACAGCGAATTGGCACGCCCGGAGAGACTCGAACTCCCGACCCACTGCTTAGAAGGCAGTTGCTCTATCCACCTGAGCTACGGGCGCGTGCATATTATTGCAGAAACTACTAATCCCGAGAAACATATTCCTCGTCTAAAATTGTGTACATTTCTCTTGCGGCATCTTTGCGTACATTGTCTTCAACTCTGTCGACCCTAACCGTGATTTTGCGATTCCCAAAAATAATTTCAATAATGTCATCCACCTTAACTTGATAGCCGGCCTTAACAACTCTATTATTAACCGAAATTCGTCCGACATCCGCAACCTCATTTGCAACGCTACGGCGCTTAATCAACCTAGTTATTTTAAGATACTTGTCAATGCGCATTATTGATTATTCCTTTGTTACAATGATAAATCATAGTTTAAGGACTTTACCTTATATTAAACGGAAAAGTCCTTAAACAACAGAACATGATTATTTTACAGCGTCTTTAAGTGCTTTACCTGCTTTAAAAGCTGGAGCTTTTGTTGCAGCGATTTGAATTTTTTCCTTTGTGCGTGGGTTTAGACCTGTACGTGCAGGACGGTCGCGTACTTCAAAAGTACCAAATCCTACTAAAGAAACCTTATCACCCTTTGTAAGAGCTTCTGTAACAGCTTCGATTACAGCATTAGTTGCTTTCTCAGCATCTTTTTTTGTTAAACCTGTTTTTTCTGCTACGCATGCAGCTAACTCTACCTTTGTCATTTTAACTTCTCCTTATTTATGTTTATTTATTTCATAGAGCAATTACTCTGTGAATACGGTTAGTGTTTGCCGTTTAAAGAATTCTTGTACTCCTCGGCAATTGACATTAATGCAAGCTCGGGATCATGTTCTAAGGTTCTCGCAAGTCCTACAACATCGAACAAAAGTTTTCCGATAGTCTCTGCGCTATCCTGACCTGACTCGATGATACTGGATAACTCTGCTGTCCTTTCAGATATTACTTTCAAAGCTGTTTCAGCATCAGTTTTTTCGAAAAGCTGTTTATGCAACTTCTTAGAGTACATAAGTGCAGGTAAAGAGCGTGCTATTCCTTCAATGGCCGCTGCCTTGTCGGCGTGCCCTTTTTCGGTGCGCTTTAGCTCTTCCCAATTTTTCAACACTTCTTCGGTTGAATTAGCCACAGTTTCGGAAAAAATATGCGGATGTCTAAAAATGAGTTTTTTACATATTCCGTCACAAACGGTATCAAAATCGAAGTTATCCTTCTCATACTCCATTTCGGTGTGTAAGCAAACCTGCAAAAGAGTGTCGCCTAATTCTTCACACAACATCTCGGTGTTGCCGTTGTCTATAGCATCCAACACCTCATATACCTCCTCAACAAAATTATGTCGAACAGATTGATGTGTCTGCTCTTTATCCCAACTACAACCATAATCGGGATCACGCAATATTCTGACAAGCATTATAAGGTCATTAATATTATAGGATGCCTTTTCGGCAAATTCCCTTAAAAACATTTTATCCACGTGTATTATTTTACTTGAAAACAAGAATAAAATCAAGGGTTTTTTAGATTTTTTTTATAAATGGCAGTAATAAAAGATCTTTTTTTCTTAAAATACCAAAAATAAGCTGTATTAACAGGTGAAAAACTAGAGATACTACCACAGCAAATACGAGCGACCAACCATTTCCTATGTGCCCCACAAGTAATGCATGAATAAAAAAAGCAACAAGTGCACTCATTCCTCCGGCGCCGAGCCCCCTAAAGAATATATCGGCTATGGGAACTGTAACCTTGCAATTTTTACAAAGTGCTACAGATGAAAGAATAAACAAAACGAGATAGCAGAAAAAAGTGGAGTATGCAGCGCCTTGAATGTTAAGCTGTGGAATGGGAACTAATACGAAATTTAAAACTAGCTTTACAGCAGCTGAAATTAACATGAGTTTTACCGGTAAATCTGGTCGACCTAATGCTTGAAACACAGTGTTTATGGGAATTAACATGGCAACTAATATAGCAGAATAACCAAGTATAATAAGCATTGGTGTTGCAACTGCAACCTCCTGCTCCCTCGATGGATACAATAAAGAAAGGATTGGGCCTGCAAGAGCGGAGATGCCAAATCCCGCAGGAACTGCAAGTAGTACTGTGAATCTTAATGCCGTTTCTACCGCATTAATAATACCTCTCATGTTTTTTTGCTTTACATATCCGGAAACAAGAGGCATTATGCTAATTCCGAGTGCAACGGTAAGTGATGGAACAAGATGAAATACTGACATGGCAACACCGGTATAACTTCCATATAAAAAATTAGGAAGATCATCTCCTTTAAGCTCAAGACGCAAGCCCTCATATGCATTATAAAGCTCTAAGGCTCGTTCATTTAGCAATGTTTCAATGTGTCTCATTATTGTTACGAGATCTATTAAGGAGGTCAAATTAATAACAACTGCAGACAGTGCAACCGGAAATGCCATACGCAAAAGCTCGATGGCAATATCTTTAGAAATACTTCCGCTAATTATTGTTGAGCGCTTGCTTATGAAAGCTAATACAACTGTTCCTATTAAGTTTGATATAGTAACACCTGCAAGCGATGCTGCGGCACATAGCGGAATGATGGCATTAAACGCCTCGGAAGTAGTTGGGTAGACGGTATCAAGAACATAACCGGTTTTAATAAACTCATCCATTAAATGGTCATACACAATCATTGCAAGCCCAATTCCGGCACCGAGCTTTATTATTGCTTCGGTTAGCTGTGAAATTGCAGTAGGAATCATGTTTTGTCTTCCCTGGGTAGCTCCTCTCAATACCGAGGAAACTGAACTAATCAACAGAGTTGGGGCAAGACAATAAATAGCCGGAACAGCCGCAGAATTATGGACTATATTGCCAAATGGTTTAGCAATGGTAATAAGTAAAAATGTTCCAACAAAACCTATAATGATGGAAACCAGCATTGAGGTCCTAACAATTGCAGAGGCTTGCTTTTCATTACCTGATGAAACAGCACCTGCAACAAGGTGAGAAACAGCTACAGGCAGTCCGGTAATACAAAGTGCATAAATTGGGGTGAAAAGGTTGAAAGCGGTGCTGTAGTAGCCCATTCCTTCGCCTCCCAATATATCGGTTAGCGGAATTCGATAGAGTGCGCCCAATATTTTAACTAAAAAAGTTGAAATAAACAATATAAAAGCACCGGTAATGAATTTTTGTCTGCTCATTATCATAAACCATCTCCTGAAAAAACACAAAAAAAGAACGTGTAAAAAATCACGTCCTTTTAAATTAGTAAATTATTATTTATCCTTGTCGTTGTCCGCATTTTGGACAGAAAATATCGTTGTTTGAGAGTTTTTCGGAACATCCGGAACAATGTCTTGTCTGATGCGTTACCGGTTGCGTTAAAGATTTTGCACTTTCTATTTTTTTGTAAATCTCGTCTATTGCATCCATGTATTGATTGGTTAAGGCTTCATCCTCCTGATTGGTCTTTTTGAGGCTGTAGACCAGCGCACCAAGCTGTCTTTGCGCCTTAGACAGCTCTGATTCAAGCGAAATAATGTCGAGTTTTTGTTTGCCGGCACATGCATAACCCGAAACAGTGTCAGTTATTGAGGTGAAAAACTTTTTGGATTCATCGATAAAATCATTCTTGTCTATCATAACTTCTCCTTAAAAATATATATGCTTACATAGTTTGTAATATACAGTTTAGTTGCCGACAAATTCTCGAAGCAATGAGTTGTTGGGAATATCCTCCTTAAATATAGATGAAAAGAGGCTGTAACGCTCCTTTAATGCGTTGAAAAGATTCATATGGTCAATGTTATCGATTTCTTCCGTGTTTATTGAGTTCAGCATAGGCGACATCAGGCAGGGCTCATAACTGTGAGAGGTATCTAACAGATAGTCCGCCTCGGGCTTAAACACCTTAATATATTGTGTTTCACCGCGGCAAACATTACTCCAAAGTGACAGTGTCCTTTTTGGCGGATAACCTCTAAAAAGATTGTCTCGAATCGCTCTTCTCGCTAATCTCATGTCGATTGTAGGAATTAAACGATGTCCGTTTAAAGAGTATTCCTCTCTCATGCTTAAATATACCTTAAATAGATCACTTTTGCCAAAATTAGTAGTAATTTGGGGGTTTAATGCATGTATTCCTTCAACAATAACAATACCATCACCAACCTCAATATGATCACGCTTTTCACTTCGCTTTGCAGTTACGAAATCATAAATCGGGATATCAGCCTCCCCTTTTTGCATTAGCTGAGAAATACACCTTGTTAGCTCTGGAATATCAATTGTTCCTATGCTTTCAAAATCTTTAGTTCCATCAGGCAAAACAGGATATTCGTCCTGACAACGGAAAAAATTATCAAGGGATATAACCTTGGCATTTTTACCCATGTCAACAAGTTTTGAGGCAATACGTCCTGAGGTAGTAGTTTTACCACAAGAGGACGGACCGGTTAGCATTACAACCTTAAATCTGCCGGTAAGAATTGTTGCACAAACATGCTCTATTCTTTTGCTATAACTATCCTCACACCAGGCAATAAACGCATCTTTATTTTTGGCTGCAAGGTTTATCATTTCAACTTCACAAAGTCTTTTTGGTGGGTACAAAGATAACATAAAAAATTCCTCGCCTAATAACATCAATTATATATCAAAAACAGTAAAAGGTCAATTCTTTATCTCGGGTAGACCCGCAGCTGTCATAGATTGACCGACCCGCCGAGTTTTTTCGTCAGGCGTAGTAGGGATAAAATTAACTTCAGGATAATCTTGTTGCAAAACTTCGCAGGCTTTTTTTAGTATTATGTCACCGCCGGCACCACTCATAACCCGTCCGAGCATTAAAACATGTTTAATATCATAAAAATAAGAATAGAATGCAAGGCCATGTCCGAGATATACTCCTATATCCGAGAAAACAGCCTTAGCCGTGGGATCTCCATTTGCAAGTAGTTGCTGAACCTCCTTAAGCTTTTCTGCCGGTGACTCACCTTTTAACTTAATTCCGCCCATTTCAGATAGTTTAATTACCGAATCTTGACTGAAATACTTCACCCCGCAACCAATATCACCGCTCCATTCATCCATCATGGCGTCGGGATTTGCATCAATCGGGGCAAAGGCAAGCTCGTTTAGCCATCCTTCTATGTTTCCATCTGCATTAACGTAGCCAACCGCCTCGCTGGTTCCCATAGCTATGCCCATAACCGATCCGGAATTAAGACCGGCAGCACCTGCAAGTGCTGTTACGTCCCCGTCATTAGCTACCACAATGGGAACATCACCTATCTCCTTTGCCGCCCTTATATAAATGTCAACAACTTTTTCGTTAAAATCCTTCTTGTCAACCTTTAAAAACAATGAGGCTACCCGGGTACGGTTATCTATGTAAATTCCTGCTGAAGATATTCCGATGGCATCTACACGTGGCATTTTGGAGGCAGCAGTTTTAAAAGCCGAAATAATTCCATCATAGTGATAATCAGGGTCGGAATTAGTTTTTGGAAACCAAACAACTTCTTCGGAAAAAACTGTCTCACCATCTATTACGGCAGATACCTTGCGGTCGGAACCGCCTGCATCAAAACCAATTCGACATCCGTCAAAGTGACCGCCGACTGCCATACTTTTAGAGCTCTCTTTTGGTAAAGAGTCTTGATTAACCGCACGTATAATAAATTGTGAATCATATACACCCTGCATAAAATTATAATCAAACTCACGCTCACCGTCGATCTGATAGCAATCTGCTATTTTTTGAGTTATATCATCACAGCCGCAGATAGAAACCTCATATCCGCCGTTAGCCCAGAGTAAAAACTTTACGAGACGTTCAATATAATAAAGATCAGCATCCGCAGTTGAGTCCTTTGCAAAGATCGTAGTATTAAAAACTGAAACTTCACCCTCGCCTCTTTTAACAGCGATAGAAACAGGATGTTGAGCGTTAGAATAGCTTTTCATTATCTTTGCTAAAGGAATAAAATTTTTGTCAATTTCGGGAAGAATTGATGCATTCCAGTCAATACCTTTAAAGACCATAAAGTAACTCCTTTTTATCCTACAACTTGTACTTAATCTTACTATACATCAATTAAACAGCTTTGTAAAGTAAAAAATAAAACTGATACAGACAACGGTAGTTATCAATGTTGACAGTGTCGGAACAGCTATGATATAATATTGTTACAATAATAATAATTGGAGGTATATTTTGGCTGTTTTAGTTGCCGGTGGAGCCGGATACATTGGAAGTCACACCTCGGTTGAGCTTCTTAATGCAGGCTATGAAATTGTAGTGGCTGATAATCTTTACAATTCCTGTGATGAGGTTATTGAAAGAATTAAGGAGCTAACCGGAAAAGAATTTGATTTTGTAAACTGTGATTTGACAGATATTAACGCAGTGAATAAACTTTTTAGTAATTATCCGTCGATAGATTCTGTTATTCATTTTGCCGCCTATAAAGCGGTTGGAGAGAGTGTTAAAAAGCCTGTAGAATACTATACTAACAATATTATGTCTACCCTTAATTTGTTGGATGTAATGAAAAAGTTCAAGGTTAATAAGTTTGTTTTTTCCTCTTCGGCAACAGTTTATGGAAATCCGGCAACAGTGCCAATTACTGAGGATTTTCCACTTTCGGCAACAAACCCATATGGACAGACAAAGTTGATGATAGAACAGATGCTAAGGGACGCATGCGTTGCAGATGAAAACCTAAAGGTAGCCTTGTTGAGATATTTTAACCCGATAGGAGCACATAAGAGTGGTAGAATAGGGGAGGATCCTTCCGATATTCCAAACAATCTTGTACCTTATATCGCACAGGTTGCGGTAGGACGCCTTGAACAGCTATCAGTTTTTGGTAATGATTACGATACAATAGACGGCACCGGGGTTAGAGATTATATTCATGTTGTAGACCTTGCGTTGGGGCATATAGCAGCTCTTAAAAAACTTGATAACCATGACGGGGTATTCTTTTGCAACCTTGGAACAGGAAACGGATATTCTGTACTTGAGGTGGTTGCGGCGTACGAAAAGGCAAGTGGAAAAACAGTTTCTTATAAAATTATGCCACGTCGTCCGGGAGATATTGCAAGTTGCTATGCAGATACAAAAAAAGCTAAGGAAGAGCTTGGATGGCAAGCAACGTTTGGAATTGAAGAAATGTGTGCCGACAGCTGGAGATGGCAGAGCAACAACCCAAACGGATATAAGGGGTAACGAAAGAAACAAAATAATAATCCATAGAACCGACCACCGAGAGATTAGTTAAAGACTAATAATTGGTGGTCGGCTCTGTAATGTTTTATTTGTTTTTTGTCGAAAAATAATGTCGAAATAAAATAATGGAAAATAATGGAAAAATTTCAATTTTACTATTGCATTAACTGGAAAATTATGGTAATATATCGATAACAGCTAACAATATGTAGTATATGGGGTAGCTGATAATCGAAAATATTGTGGAGAAATGCAAAATGGAACAGAAAATTAAAATGTTAATGACAAACCCCGGAACCGAACTTAGTGCACCGTGTGCAAACATTCTAAAAAGAGAAGGTATTGATGTAACATTGTGCGATAAGAATGGCAAAAATGTTTTAGATCGACTGTGTGAGGGGAACTACGATGTAGCAGTGATTGATGCATTTATGAGTGAGTTGGATGCAATTTCGGTAAAGCAAAATTATGAAAAAATGTCACAAAAGCAGGTAACATTTTATGTGACCGGTACCTTTACCAACGAGGCGGCAGAGCGTGAAATTATGAACGCCGGTTTTGCTTATTATTTTCTAAAGCCAATTAGTCCCGAAAATTTGGTTGAGCGAATTAAAAGTCCAATGCGGCAAAAATCTTTACGTATGTTTGATGTAGTAAAAGAAGTTAGCGATGAACAGATGGTTACCGATATGCTGCATCAGATTGGTGTTCCTGCACATATCAGAGGATATCAGTTTTTAAGGGAAGCAATTTTGATGGTAACGGAAGATCAAGAGCTTATCGGATGTGTAACAAAGCAGCTGTACCCTTCTATAGGAAAGAAAAACAATACCACGGCATCACGGGTTGAACGCGCAATAAGACATGCAATAGAGATAGCATGGGACAGGGGAGATGTAGAACTTCTCAACAGCTACTTTGGATATACAATTCACAATTTGAGGGGCAAGCCAACTAATTCAGAATTTATTGCAATGTTGGCTGATAAAATGAGACTACACAAAAAGCACATGGTAGCAGTAGTCTAATAACAGTATTAGACAATTGTTCTTATGTTATTGACAAGCAATTGTATAGGGTGTATAATTTTCTAAGGTCGCAACACCACAGACTGTGGGTCGGTGGTGTTGCGTTATTTTTTTAGAGGTAATATGTTAACATTTGAACCATTAGATGCGAATAAAGCGGCTAAGCTAAAACCATACCTTGAACGAACTCCATTTGGTGCTTGCGAGTACTCCTGTGGAACCCTTTTCATGTGGAATGAAAATTTAAAAAGTAGGGTAGCCTTTTATGGTGACTGTGCATTTATGTCGGTAAAACATGAAACCGGATGCGAGTTTTTGCTTCCTATAGGTGTATCAACAAGAAAGGGTCTTGAAATATTTAAAGAGAGCTTTCCGGATTGCTCTGATGCAATAACACTTATATGTATTCCTCAAAATGAAATCGATAACGTAAAGGCGCTATTTCCGGATGCAGAGTTAAACTTTAGAAGAAAATGGAGCGACTATGTATATAATTCTTCCGATATAAAAGAATTGGCAGGAAGAAAATACGGTGGCCAGCGCAATCATATTAATCGGTTTTTAAAAGAAAATCCAAATCACGACCTGCATAGAATAAATGATGAAAATCTTCCACGAGTTATAGAGTTTCTTCATGAATTTACTAACAACGATAAAAGAGACAAGCCTGAATCCTTTGTTTCTGAGTATAAAGCGGCTTTAACATTGCTAGAGAATTTTACTAAGCTCGGGCTATGTGGGCTAATGGTTACGGTTGGGGATAAAATAATTTCCTTTGCAGTGGGTGAGGTTATATCAGATACCCTATTTGTTCATGTCGAAAAAGCAGACATGAGTTACCACGGCAGTTATCCCTTTATTGTTAGAAGTTTTGCACGTGAATTTGCTACCGAAGGAGTTAATTTTATC
The DNA here is from genome assembly GCA_964368815.1 of uncultured Oscillospiraceae bacterium. Classification (GTDB taxonomy): domain Bacteria; phylum Bacillota; class Clostridia; order Oscillospirales; family Ruminococcaceae; genus CAYJBH01. The sequence goes on along the minus strand of CAYJDA010000001.1, from coordinate 210,132 downwards.
AATCGTGAAGATGATTCCGATGACCCCGGTCTTAGAACTTCAAAAATGTCCTATCATCCGGTAAAATTGATTGATAAATATTTTTGTACAATTAAACTTTAATAATTCTATCCAAAGCGGCCCTGATTGATTCGGTGGCCGTTTTGCATTGTTGCGCAGTGTTATTTGAAGAGAAACTTATTCGAATTGCAGAGTCAACCCTCTCTAACGGTAAAGACATTGCCGTTAACGTTTTACTCCGACCGCCCCTACTGCAGGAAGAACCCGACGAAATCATTATTCCCATTTCGTCTAATGCACGTTGCAAAACAGCACTTTTTGTACCTATAAAAGAGACGTTAAGAATATAGGGTGAGCTATTTTCAGGGCTATTTACGTGATAGTTAAGGCCGGATAATCCTTGAAGAAATATGCGTCGTAGCTCGGATATGTTTTTATAACGCTCACTAACAGTAGCTTTTTGTTTTTTACATATCTCTCCAAAAGCGGCTATATAGGCAATGTTTTCTGTTCCGGAGCGAATACCGCTTTCCTGGCCGCCACCATTTACAGCTGCTTCATAATTTATTCCTTCTTTTAGATATAATGCCCCCACCCCTTTTGGTGCGCCAAGCTTGTGCCCGGACATAGAAAATCCGTCGATCATTCTGCCGATTAGTGGGTTGTCTATCTTCAAGAAACCTTGTATGCCATCACAAAACACAGCCGTTCGACTATTTTTCTTTTTAATACTGTTAGAAAGCGTTGCCAGATCAAATATCGCACCGGTTTCATTATTTACCTGCATAGTTGTCACTATAGCAGTTTTATCATCAACTGCATCTAATAGTTTTTCCGGGTCAATGCTTCCATCAATTGAAGGCATTATCTTTCTTATCTCCACATTAAACAACATTGAGAGATGTTCAAGACAAGCAGAAACCGAGGGATGCTCATACCCAGAAACCACTATATTGCTTGCCCAACCACGTCTAGCATAATAAAGGCCGGATAGACCAATATTATTTGATTCCGTTCCCCCTGAAGTGAAAAATATTCGAGAGGGTTTCACCGAAAGAGTTGTTGCAACATTTCTGCGAGCTGAATCAATAATTTCCTCACTTTCCATTCCGGCAAGGTAGACGGCAGAAGGATTGGCATAATGCTTTTTTAATATTTGTGTGATAAGAGTTATTATTTCATCACCTACCGGTGTTGTAGCGGCATTGTCGAGATAAATCATGTTTTCACCTGTTAACTAATTTATAGCTATCATAATATTAAAAGTATAGCATGATATTTAAAAATATGCTATACTAAAATGTATTAATAATCATTGGTAGAAAGGAAATGGGAAAATTATATGCAATACAGAGAGTGGAAATTTGTGCTTTCTCAAAAGGATGCTGAAATAGCCGAAGGCATAGCTTTGCTATATATCGGAGGAATTTACATTGAGGATTATTCCGATTTAGAACAGCAGGTTCCGGTGATAGCCCATTGCGACTTAATAGAGAAGGAGCTGTTAGATAGAAATAGGGATGAGGTTGTGATGCACTGTTATACTCCGATGGGTGAGGATGTAGCAGTAGAAAATGTTAAACTTCATCTTGATGAAGCAGGAATAACTTATAGCCTAATCATCGATATTGTTAAGGAAGAGGATTTTGCCAATAGCTGGAGAGAATATTATCATCCATTATTTATTGGTCCCTTTGCGATTGTGCCTGAGTGGGAAGATATAGAGACCGACAAAATTAAAATATTACTTGATCCGGGCATGGCATTTGGTCATGGTGGACACGAAACTACCTCTTTGTGTCTTGAACTGCTTTCAAATCACGTACAAAATGGGGACGCAGTACTTGATATTGGATGTGGAAGCGGCATTCTTGGAATTGCAGCGGCTAAATTAGGCGCTAAAAAGGTGGTTGCAATTGATATCGACAAGGTTGCTGTTGATGTTGCAAAAAATAACGCAAAACTAAATAATGAAATTGATCTGATAGACATTAGATGTGGAAATCTTGCTGATTCGGTGGAGGGCAGCTTTGAGGTCGTGTGCGCTAATATAGTCGCATCTGCGATAATCACACTCGCTCCGAGTATTATTCCATTGCTTACAGCTAAAGGAGTTTTTATTTCGAGCGGAATAATCGAGGAGCGAGCCGACGAGGTCATCGCCGCCCTTTCCGAGCACGGTCTTGCTGTGCAAAACATAAGTCGTGAAAACGGATGGGTTGCACTTACCGCCGGTAAAGGGGGAAAATAATCCCCCATATAGCAAGCCTACAGGATATACTATGATGGGGAAATGTACGATGATTATTTTACTTTGCTATCACTAAAGTGAATAACTATATTTTTGGCAACCTTTTCGGAAATTCCTGCGGCTACGAGCTCTGCTTCGGTTGCATTTCTGATTTTAGAAATAGTTTTAAAAGTGGCAAACAACTTTTTTTGAGTAGCAGGACCAACGCCAACTATACCTACAAGATTGCTTGAATAGCTTTTTGTTTTTGCTCTTTTTCTTTCGTATGAAATAGCAAAACGATGCGTTTCATCCTGAATTTTTGTTATAAAACTAAAAATTTCTTTGTGGGGTGAAAGCGCTATTTCACCATCCTCACAGATGAGTCCTCTGGTGCGATGTCGGTTATCCTTAACCATGCCATAAAAAGGAACAAACTCAAAATCGGTGCCGATAGATGCTTTTCTTGCCGAATTTAGTTGTCCTAATCCACCATCTAAAAAGACAAGGTCTGGAAGCTTTGAAAATTCAACATCGGTTTTTCTGGTGTAGTTATCAATTCTCCTTGTCATTACCTCGTTGATGGAGGCATAGTCATCTGTGCCGGCAACTGTTTTCATAGCAAAACGTCGGTAGCCTGACTTATAGGGTTTTGCTCCCTCAAAAACAACCATACCCGCAACCGAGCTTCCTTCTCCCCAGTTGCTGATATCAAATGCTTCTATACGATGGGGAGGCGCGGGAAGCGACAAGAGCTTTGAAAGATTATCAAGCAATCGATCAAGGCGTCCCGTTCGGCCGGAATCTCGCGTTAATCTTTCAGAAGCATTTACACGAGCCATTTCCACTAATGATTTCAGGTCGCCTTTTTGAGGAACTATAATTTCAACCTTTGCGCCCTTTATTTCGCAAACAAGTTGTTCGATAAGTTCTCTTCCTGCAAAATCTTCATCAATAATAATTCGCTTTGGAATTGGAAGTTCTCCGCCGTAATATTGCAACAGAAATTCTTCACGAAGCGCAGCGCTGTCGGGATCTTCAAAAACAAACTCTTTTTTATCATATAATCTGCCGCCCCTAAAACGCAAAACCGCCACGGCGGCACGTCCGGAATAAAAAACAGCAGATATTACATCCTGTTCGACCTTGCCGGATAAAGTTACCCGCTGCCCTTTATTCATTCTGCGGATTGCATCTATCTGGTTGCGAATTTCGGCGGCCTTTTCAAACCTAAGCGCCTCAGCTTCTTCCAACATTTTATTTTCTAAAATCGTAAGAAGCTCTTTTTGTCCCTTAGTGATTAAAGTGGTTGCGCCCTCAACAAGTGTAAGATAATCTGACCTACTTATACGATTGTTACACAAACCAATGCATCTACCTATATGGTGGTTAAGGCATGGTCGCGATTTCCCAAAATCTCTTGGAAATACCAGGCTACAGATAGGAAGCTTGAATGCGGTGTTGGCAGTATCAGCCATTTCTCTAACAGCAAACGAGCTGGTATAGGGCCCAATATAACGTGCATTATCTTCCTCTTTTTGCAATACAGCCTGTATTCGAGGGTAATCCTCATTGGTAATTCTAATATAGCTATACCCTTTGTCGTCCTTCAATAAAATGTTGTATTTAGGACTGTGCAGCTTAATTTGACTACACTCCAAAACAAGAGCCTCAAACTCACTGGCCGTCACAATGGTGTCAAAATCCACTACAGAGGCAACCATTTTTTCTATCTTAGCAGTCTGTGGAGTATCTCTAAAATATTGACAGACTCGTTTTTGTAGCTGTTTTGCTTTCCCGACATAAATAACACACCCACCCTTACCCTTCATGATATACACGCCGGGTAAAAGTGGGAGCGATTTTGCCTTATTTAATAGTTCAGCCTTTGTCACTAAATAATTCCGAAACAAATACTAATCGGAAAAACCAGAATTAACTAATTTAATTAATCCTTCAACAGCTTCTACTTCATCCTGGCCGTCGGCAATTACTCTAATAGTAGTGCCTCCAACAATTCCGAGAGATAATACACCAAGTAAACTCTTTGCATTTACTCTGCGTTCTTCTTTTTCCACCCAGATAGATGACTTAAACTCGTTAGCTTTTTGGATAAAAAACGTTGCCGGACGAGCGTGTAGACCTACCTGATTTTCTACAGTAACTTCTTTGATAATCATATTTTACTCCAGTCTTTTGTCGCACAACTATAATACCCAAAAATGCATAAAATGTCAAGACGTATTCTAAAAAAACACTAATTTAGGCATAATGCTGTGCCTTACCCAAGGTTATCTTCTACATATTTAACAACATCGCCTACAGTTTTGAAAGTTTCTGCAGCATCATCCGGAATCTCAACTGCAAATTCATCTTCAATACTCATAACGATATCAACGACATCCAGCGAGTCTGCATCGAAATCATCTACTAAACTTGAATCTGATGTTATCTTATTTACATCAATGTCTAACTCTTCACTTATTATTTCGCGAATTTTATCAAATACCATACTCAACCTCCATGATCGCTATCGTGAAACACCATTTTTATATAAGTACTCCGTAAACAATTTATAATAGTTTTTTGTTAATTTGTCAAGAGTTTTTTAAAAAAAATATACAATTCGATTATTTTTTGTACACTTTGACGTTAAATATGCTTGTTTTGCATAACAAATTGAACACCGCAATAAATAATATTATTAAAAAGGGGTTTTATTTACGAGCAAATTGTGATATAATTAATTGTTAGGAGTAGGATTATAAGTCAAAAAAGACTATCTATAATTTTTCAAATCACATAGTTGGAGTTATTATTTGATGACAGCACTAGACGGTTTTTTTCAAGGAATAATACAGGGAATTACAGAGTTTTTGCCGGTATCAAGTAGCGGACATCTTGCAATATATCAATATTTCACCAATACAAGTGGCGAAGGTGCGCTATCTTTTTCGCTTTTGTTACACCTTGGAACTCTTTTGGCAGTAGTGATTGTTTTTAAAGAAGATGTAGTCTCTCTTATTCGGGAGTTTTTTCTTTCTATTAAAGATATATTTAAAGGGAATTTTAGCATTAAACGAGCAACGCCCGAGCGAAAATTGCTGCTTTTACTTATAGCTGCGACGATTCCTTTGATAATAGTTGTCCCATTTAAAAGTTATATAGAAAGCCTCGCAGAGGACAGCAGTATACTTATAGAGGGCATCTGTTTCTTAATTACCGCAAGCCTTTTATTTTTTGCCTCTAAGGAAACCAAAGGAGAAATCGACTCCTCTAATGCGAGCTTTAAAAAGGCCTTTCTGGTTGGGTTAGCCCAAATTTTAGCCTTGTTCCCGGGAGTTTCACGTAGTGGATCAACCATGTCGGCGGGGCTGTTAAACGGATTTAAGAAAAGCTATGCGGTTAAGTTTTCCTTTTTAATGGGAATACCGGCAATTTTAGGTGGAGCCATTCTTGATGTTTTAGATATGGTCGGAGAGAATGTTCCTTTTGAAGCAGCCCCGGCAATAATTGGATTTATGACCGCATTAGTGGTTGGTATAGCAAGCATTAGGCTTTTGCAGTATATCCTAAATAGTGATAAGCTTATTATTTTTGCCTACTATACACTTGCTCTCGGTGTATGTGTTACACTTTATAGCTTGTGGTCTTTAACAGTGGCATAGCAAAGGAATAAAAATTTATATTGGAAGGTATAAATGGCAACAAAGAAAACTACAAGATCAACAAAGACGAAAACAAAAACCAACCATGAACCTCTAAATCCTATACTCCTAAGTATCATACTGTTTGGAGTAGGTGTTTTTATCATGGTGCTTTGCCTAGTGGAGGGAACAGATTTCTGGAATGGACTCCGCGAATTTTTCTTTATAATTACCGGATTTGGTGGATATCTTATTGGCCTGTTAATGATTTATTTAGCTGTGCTGGCAGGGATGGAACAGCCGTTAATGGCAAAAACGGTTATTTCTGCAGTGGTAGTGGTAATAACATCTTCAGTATTTTTTGTGTTTTCATCGGCAGATGTTACGAATATGGAACTTGCAGACATGCTCAAACTGTTAACCGAGCTCGGGAAAAATGGTGAAGGTGGCGGATTAGTTGTTGCATTATTAGGGTTGCCTTTGGTTGCATTGTTGGGTCGGCCTGTAGCAAATATCATTTTGGTTTTGCTCTCCATAATATTTGCTATGCTACTTACCGGTATTACACCCTATGATATATATGTTTTTATCAAACGAACAACGAGACACTTTGTTCGAAGCTGGACAAAACCCGGAAGAACTGTACCGGGACCACCAAAGGAGCCGATAACGGTAAAATCACGAGTGGTTAAACCTAAAAAACAACAAATAAATCTTGATCTTCCGTTAGGCGACGACATTATTGAAGAGCCGGGAATTGCCGAACCTCCCTTTACACCTGATCCATCGGTGGTGGAAACGGGCTTAATTAGAATATCTGCAAACCTCGTGCAGGAAGATTCATCAACAGATAACTCCAATGAACAACAAATTAATGATGTTGTAACAGAGTCTGCAAATGAGTCATTTAAAAAGTCGACTGATTATATACTTAGCAATGATATAAAAAAGAATAACGACAATATTGACTTACCTGATGGTGAAGAACTACCGATAGAAAAGCTTATTGAAAAGGCAGTGGAAAAGCGTATAGAACCGGTAAACGAGATGTTTGAGGTGGATACACCTACTCTTTTGGGATATGAGCTGCCATCGCCCGAAATGTTTGAACCACAAAAGATAATTTCTGAAGAGGGTGCACATCATGAGATGCGCACTACAGCTGATCTTCTTGTAAATACCCTGAAAAGTTTTGGTGTTGAAACTAAGATGATGGATATCAGCCGAGGCCCTACCCTTACGCGATATGAACTACAGCCTCTTGCCGGAGTTAAGATAAGTAAAATTACAGCATTAGCAGACGATTTAGCGCTAAATTTAGCAACTGCCGGTGTTCGAATTGAGGCACCGATTCCCAACAAGGCTGCGGTTGGAATTGAAGTTCCCAACAAAACTGTGGTTACGGTTGGAATAAGAGGGATTCTGGAAAGTCGTGAATTTATATCTCCGGAATCACCTTTAACTATAGCGCTAGGTAAGGATATTGCTGGGCAGGTGCAGGTTGCCGATCTAACAAAGATGCCACATTTACTTATTGCAGGTTCCACCGGTAGCGGAAAATCGGTTTGCATTAATAGCTGTATTATCAGCTTTTTGTGTAAGTCATCTCCTGATAAGTTAAGGCTGATTCTTATCGACCCAAAAGTAGTTGAACTTGCCGACTACAACGGAATTCCTCATCTGTTAATGCCGGTGGTAACTGAGCCGAGAAAGGCCGCAGGAGCGTTAGGTGCTGCGGTGGCTGAAATGGAACGACGTTATAGATGTTTTGCCGAAAACAATGTTCGTGATATAAGAAGCTTCAACAAGCTTGCTAATTCAAGTCCGGAACTCGAAAACATGCCATATATTGCGATAATTATTGATGAGCTTGCCGACCTAATGATGGTATCCGGCAAGGAAGTTGAAGATTATATCTGCCGAATAGCACAAAAGGCAAGGGCGGCAGGCATGCACCTAATAGTAGCGACGCAGCGTCCGTCAGTTGATGTTATTACAGGACTTATTAAAGCAAATATTCCTTCTCGTATAGCCTTTGCAGTATCGAGTCAGGTGGATAGCCGCACTATATTGGATGGTGCGGGGGCTGAAAAGCTTCTCGGTAGCGGTGATATGCTTTTCATGCCGGTTGGTTCCGGTAAGCCTTTACGTATTCAGGGCAACTTCGTAAAAGATAGCGAAATACGTAAAGTATTAAGTTTTGTTAAACAGCAAAAAACAGCTGAATATGATGAAGAGTTAATAGAAAGTGCCGAAAAGATTGCTTCAGCAGAGCCGGCCAAGGGAGGCAAAAACTCATCCGGGGCTGATGGCGGAGCGGATAACGTTGATGTCATGTTTTGGGAAGCGGCGGAAGCTGTTTCGGATGCCGGAATGGCGTCAACTTCGTTGTTGCAACGAAGATTAAAGTTAGGATATGCTCGAGCGGCGAGGATAATTGACGAGCTGGAAGCTGCGGGCTTTGTAGGTCCCTACGAAGGATCAAAACCAAGAACTGTTTTAATTAGCCGTGAGCAACTGTTAGAAAGAAAGATTTCAAGTTAAATGAATAATTTTTTACCGGTAAGCTATGAAGAGCTTCAGGAGCAACAAAAACATTATGCCGATTTTGTTATAGTTACAGGAGATGCATATGTTGACCATCCGAGTTTCGGTGCGGCCATAATAGGGCGAATACTTGAAAATCAGGGATTTACCGTTGCTGTTTTAGCCCAACCAAACTTTAAATCTGAACATGACTTTACAAGGTTTCGCCGCCCGAGATATGCATTTTTGGTTACAGGCGGCAACATTGACAGCATGGTTAATCACTATACTGCGGCTAAAAAAAGGCGCAGTAACGACGCATACTCACCTGGTTCTGTTGCAGGATTGCGGCCGGATAGGGCGGTTGTCGTTTACTCACAGCTTGCAAAAAAAGCCTATCCGGACGTGCCTGTTATCATTGGTGGAATAGAGGCCAGTCTGCGTAGATTTGCGCACTATGACTATTGGGCGGATAAGGTGCTGCCTTCGGTTTTAGAGGATTCAGGTGCCGACCTTTTGCTTTTTGGAATGGCAGAGAGGGCTATTTCCGAGATTGGTAATAGATTTGCCACACATAAATGCATAGACGAGATGACCGACATTGATGGTGTTTGTTATATGCTAAAGCCCGGCAGACCAACACCTAAAGGGGTAAGGCAACTTGCATCATTAGATAAGGTGAAGTGCGACCCACAAGCCTATATGAAAACTGCAATTTTACTACAGCAAAATAATGATAATCTAAATGCTCAGCCGTTGACTCAGAAACAAAAAAAAGGTGTTTTGGTTCAAAATATACCGTCGGCACCACTTACTACCGATGAGCTTGATAAGGTTTATGACCTACCTTTTACCAGAAAAGTACACCCGATGTATGATAAAATTGGTGAAGTAAAAGCCATTGAAGAGGTGCAATTTTCAATAATCCATAACAGGGGATGTTTTGGAAGCTGTAATTTTTGCGCACTAACCTTTCATCAGGGCAGGCGTGTTACAGCTCGAAGCCATGAAAGCGTTCTGCGTGAAGCAAAACAGATAATCGAAATGCCGGCTTTTAAAGGTTATATTCACGACGTTGGCGGTCCAACCGCAAATTTTAGACAGGCAGCCTGCAAAAAACAACTTAAACATGGTGTTTGTAAAGATAGGCAATGCCTTTTTCCATATAAATGCCCACAGCTTGTTGTTGATCATACCGATTATGCGCTATTGCTTCGCGAGATAGAAAAGCTTCCTAAGGTAAAAAAAGTTTTTGTAAGAAGCGGTATCAGATATGATTATCTTCTCGCAGATAAAAACCGTGAGTTTTTGCACCAGTTGATAACCCATCATGTTAGTGGTCAGCTAAAGGTTGCACCGGAGCATACAGAATCTGCAACACTCGGATTTATGGGGAAGCCCGATGTGTCTATTTTCGATAACTTTCGAAAGCAATATTCAATAATATCGAAAAAGGCGGGCAAAGAACAGTATCTTGTGCCATATCTAATGAGCAGTCATCCCGGTTGCACATTAAAGGATGCAAGGGCAATGGCAGGATATCTTACCAAAAACAGATTGCACCCGGAGCAGGTTCAAGATTTTTATCCGACTCCGGGCACCCTATCTACCGCAATGTTTTATACTGGGCTGGATCCACGAACACTAAAGCCGATATATGTTGCGAAAAAATCTTCAGAAAAGGCGGCACAGAGAACACTGCTAAAGCCATTTTATAAAAAAAGATAAAATGTATTGACAATATATTTGATATTGGTATAATAAAGTTATGTGATTATGGGGGTATAAAATTGATTAGAAATTACATGGAGCACCTTGTGAATTTTTATTTTGCAGATGTCCTTGAAAGCACCGAAAAATATGACGATGTTTGCAGATGCGAAAAATGCGCGGATGATATACGTGCAAGGGCATTAAACGAACTTCGCCCGTATTATGTTACCAGTAAAAGGGGTGAGATATTCGCGGAGTATGCCAACCTTCAATCTCAATATAAGGCAGATGTTTTTGGGGCACTGGTTAGAGCAATTGAGTTTGTTCATGCGCATCGTAACTGCGATGGAGACGGTTACAGATAAATATCTGATTTAACCTTTTCATACAACTTATCTACACCACTGAAGTTCATTGCCTGTATGTAGTAGTTCTCGATTAGGTCGTGGACTCCTTTGGCATTTTTTAACATTGTTTGAGCCTGTAATAACAGCTCAGCTGTGATGGTTCGATTAAATTTCAGCCTTTTTTTCCTTTCTTTATATCGTTCTGGAAGGATAAATCGGCTGCTTTTTATTACCTCAACCTCACCAAAGTCATAGCAAAGGTAACTATTTCTTGACACAAAGGCAAGAGATAATGATGGAATAATAATATGATCAAGTTTCTCGTGTGGAAACATGGGACAATAGCAACTATAAAATTCGTATCCTTTATTAATTGCTTCCTCCTTTATGCGGGAAAGAATATGCTTCGCAACAAAACCTATTTCATCATCAATAATTACAATGTTTTTTGCCATGTTTTTTATTGTGTTTCCGTAAAAAACTACTCCGTCGGGAGTAACCGCGGATAATAGCCGCTTATGTTCATATCCATTTTTACCATGATTATTTTTTAGCTTTTTTGCCACTAAACGTTTGCAAAATGCCTCCAGCTTTGGCATGTTTATGCAAAAACTGAACACCCTAAGGTTGTCGTGCAATAACGAACCTGCGGAGGTTATATATCTTGATGCACGATCATGGAAGCATTTGTTTTTATCAAACAATTTAATTATATCCTCTTTGTTTTCACGAAGATAACTTTCGTTTAACAAATGAAAAAAAGATAAAACTTTTTCAACCGCAATAGGATAGCTAGGTTCTACCACATGGGGAGCTGTGGCATCAATAATCGCAAACTTCTTTTCGTGGCATATAACCCCGTCCAGCGAACTTGGGTCTGAGCTACAGTGTATACACTCAACCGTTTCACCCGAATCGTTAAGATGGTTTGCAAGTTGCTTCATCAAACTTGATTTACCACACCCAGGCCCTGCTTTTATAAGTGTTGTGGTTATATCGGAGTTAACATCACACAAAGATGAGAAGTACCCTGCAAAACCGCCCGGTGAGCCTGCACCGAGAAAAAAATCCAATGTCGACATAACAACCTCCTATAGTTTCATGAACTATCTTATGCTTTGTTATTGAAACATGTGAATTAATTCAATATACAAGACATTAATAATTCGATAAATAGCTATTCACAGATAAAAATATATTGTTGTTGAAACTATCTTTTTGATTATGGTACAATATTACAGCGGAACAAAAAAACCGAGTGTTGAAAAAGATGAAAGTTAGTAAAGAGCACTAAATGAATTTCTTGGTAAATGATAGTTACATATTTATGAATAAGGAGGTTAGGTATGGAAAAAAGTGCAATTGTTTGTGAAATTGAACAAGCAATATTGAATCTTTCTTTAAAAGAAGAATCAATTTGCGTGCATTCTTCAATGAGATCTTTTGGGATAAGCTCAAGGGAATTGCCTAAGATGCTTGCAGATGCTTTTTTAGAAAATTGCTGTACGGTTTTAGTGCCGACATTTTCATATTTTAACCAGGTGAGACCCATAGAAAAGTATATGCCTAAACAAAACGGTACCGGTGATTATTCTCATTTATTAAATGCTGATTATCGCAACAAAGAAATCTTTTCAATCCAAAGCAAAAGTATTTCTACTGAATATATGGGTGTTTTTAGCGAGTATGTTTTAAAATGTGATGAGAGTATGCGAAGCAATCACCCACTTAACTCCTTTGCAGCAATCGGAAAAAATGCAAGTAAACTAATAGAAAAACAAACTCCACATGATGTTTATGCTCCGTTTAAAGCCTTGTGTGACTTAGATGGTTATATTCTTTTAATGGGAGTAAATTTAACGTCTGCAACAGCAATTCATTTTGCAGAGGAACTTGCAGGAAGAACATTGTTTATTAGATGGGCAAAAAATTCAAATGGCGAAACTATAGCTGCTAATTGCGGAAGTTGCTCCGAGGGATTTAATAAATTTAATGATTCTCTGCAAGCTATTGAAAAAAGCGTTGTTGTAGGAAACAGTTTGTGGCGATGCTATAAAGCAAAAGACCTTGTTAAAATATGTACAAACGAAATAAAGAAAAATCCTTTTATTACTCATTGTAGTGACGATAAATGTGAAAGGTGCAAAGATGCAATATTAGGTGGACCATATTATTGATTATTGGTCAATTTTATGCTATACTAAACAAAAAATAAGACTGTGGAGTAGCTATGATAAACGATGATAGAATGCCACCTTCGGTTAAGCTGATTGAATGCCTAAAATGTTGGTGTGTAAATCAATATAATGATAAGCGTTTTAGGGTATCGATATTAACTTCGGTTATTTTCGGTATTTTTTCATACCTATACTTTATTACTAATAATCTGCATAGCCAGGATAATCTCATAAATATGCCATCAGGGGTAGGAAGTACACTTTCTATCGGAAGATGGTTTTTGTGGGTAATAGACGGGGTAGCAGAGCGCGCTGTTGGGGATAGCTATAATATACCAGTATTTCTTATAACTATCGCAATAATTTCTCTTGCGCTATCAAGCTGTTTAATTGTGAAGATGTTAAAAATAAGAAGTTTACCATTGATAGCAGCCTTATCAGCTATTATGGTTGCGTTTCCTGCGGTAGCAAGCCATGTTATTTATAGTTTTACAGCAATTTACCTTGTTGGTGTTTTTTTTGCTGTTCTTGGAGTTTATTTTGTTTATCGATTTAAATGGCTTGGAATAATACCGGCAATACCGCTGTTTGCATGTTCACTCGGATCTTACCAGGCGTATATACCCTTAGCAATTTCACTATATATTCTTTTGCTAATTATTATCTGCCTTGATAAAGATAGCAAGGCTTATGATGTAATAATAAATGGAATCATGTATGTTGTATCGATAGTTGGCGGTTACATTGCGTACTTAGCTGCCCTTAACTTTATTTTAAATTTAACAGGAACGACCCTTTCGAGCTATCAAGGTGCTAACACCATGGGAACAGTAGACATTACTCTCATTCCAAAACAGCTTGTTCAGATTTATTCCGAGGTATTCCTACTTCCATTTGTTGATGTTAACAATCTAAGCATAACTATGATTATGAGGCTTGTATATCTTGTTGTATTTATAACCATACTGGTGCTTTTAATAATAAAAATACTGGATTTATTAAAGCAAAAGATAAATCCAGTAAAATTATTGTTGCTGGTAGCTTTGTTGGTGATGTTTCCAGTTGCGATTAATTTTATTGTTATTATGGTGCCCAACGGCACTGTCCACACACTTATGCAGCTTCCTATTATTTCAATATTTTATCTATGTGTTGTTTTAGTAGAGAGGTCAGAGTTCGACATAAAGCGATTAGGATACAGCATTTTTAATAATCATAATCTTTCAATTTTAATGTCTATTGTAATAGCAGTTGGAGCAATTAACTATTCATACGTTGCAAATGGAAGTTTTTTAAAGCTTCATTATAGCAATACTCAGATAGAAAACTATTACAGTAGTTTATTTACCAGAATTCAATCGGCACAAGGCTATTATGAGGATATACCGATTTATATTTTAGGTGACCATTTTAATGGGGTGTTAATTAATCCATGGGAAACAGTACCTTTTAGTTATACAGGTAGCAATACCGATAAAAGCATATATTCAAGAAGGCAATACATTCTTCTTGAACTTGGACTTAGCTATATGCCCATCGACAAAACAAACCCGGACTACCTTCTACATGCCGCAAAAATAGAAGAGATGCCTACCTATCCTTCTGATGGTTCTATTAGTGTTATTGACGAAAAACTGTTTGTGAAAATGGTGAAATAATACATTTATTTTACGATTTATTTGTAAAACACTTGAACCTAAGGCATTAATATGGTATTCTTATTCTAATTATAAACTAATCAATATAGATGGGCGAAGGAGAAAATGATGGCTAAATTAACAGGAGCACAGATAGTTTGTGAATGTCTTCTGGAAAATTCGATAGATACCGTTTTCGGATATCCGGGCGGAAATGTTATTACACTATACGATGCTCTTTACGGATACGAGGGGAAAATAAAGCATGTGTTAACAGCACATGAGCAGGGGGCTTCTCATGCCGCAGATGGGTACTCACGCTCCAGCGGCAAGGTAGGTGTTTGCATTGCTACCTCCGGCCCCGGAGCTACCAATCTGGTTACCGGAATAGCAACCGCATTTATGGATTCCATACCGATGGTTGCAATAACCGGAAATGTTACTCGTCCACAGCTTGGAAAGGATACGTTTCAGGAAATTGATATATTTGGGGTCACCATGCCTATAACAAAGCATAACTTTGTTGTTAAGGATATTAATGACCTTGCTGAGGTTATGAGAAAAGCATTTAAAATAGCAACAAGCGGACGTAAAGGGCCGGTGCTTATCGATGTGCTAAAGGATGTTTTTGCAGCTACAACGGAGTTTACTCCGCAAACTCCGGAGGTTATCAAACCTTTTATAGGAGACGATTTTGAAGCACAGATAGCTACGGCTACCGAAATGATAAAGCAATCCGAGCGCCCTGTTATTTTTGCAGGTGGTGGCGTTATCTCAGCAGAGGCATCGCAAGAACTTATGGATTTTGCAAAACGTATAAACGCGCCTGTGTCACTTTCATTAATGGGAATAGGCTCTTACCCGGCAGATGCGCCGGAGTATACCGGGATGCTTGGAATGCATGGCAGTAAAACATCTTCGCAGGCTGTACTTGCAAGCGATCTACTAATTGCGATAGGTGCAAGATTTTCTGACCGTGTTATCTGTAACTCAAAAACCTTTGCAAGAAATGCTAAGGTTATTCATATTGATTTAGATCGTAGCGAAATAAACAAAAATATTGAAACTGCGGCTTCCGTTGAGGCTGATGTAAAGGTGGCGTTAAAGAAATTGTGTGAAACAGTGCCGTTCCGCTCACGCGATGGATGGCTGGAGCAGTTGGCAATCTGGAAGAAAAAGAACAGCAAAGAAGAGGGTGAAAACCTACTGTGTTCCCCTCAATATGTTATTGACTGCGTAAGCCGTCTTTTAAATGATGATGATATTATAGTTACTGATGTGGGACAGCATCAAATTTGGACGGCGCAAAAATACCCCATAAAAAAACCGAGAACATTCATCTCAAGTGGAGGTCTCGGAACAATGGGTTTCGGACTTGGCGCTGCTATAGGATGCAACTTTGCCAAACCGGATAAACAAACTGTTCTTTTTACAGGAGATGGCAGCTTTGGCATGAACTTAAATGAACTTGCAACTGCGGTTAAACATAACTGTAATATAGTTATCGTTATCATGAATAACGGAGTTTTAGGCATGGTTAGGCAGTGGCAAAAAGCCATGTTTAATCAGCGGTATAGCGCAACAACTCTTGATAGACAGACCGATTTTGTGAAGCTTGCCGAGGCGTTCGGCGCAAAGGGCTACAAGGTTGAAAACCATGATGAGGTTATGCCAACCCTATGTAGCGCTATCAAGGAGACCGGGCCGGTTGTTGTGGATGTAACTATCGACATGGATGTAAACGTTTTGCCGATGGTTACTCCGGGTAAGAGTTTTGATGAACAGATCTATCGAATTGACAACTAATAATTAGTGGAGGAAAATATGGAAAAGAGCTATGTGCTGTCTGCACTGGTAGATAATCATCCCGGAGTTTTGTCGAGGATTTCCGGTTTATTTACAAGACGTGATTACAATATCGATAGCCTTACTGTAGCGGCTACCGAACATATTAACGTTTCCCGTATGACCATTTCGGTTACAGGGGAGCCGTCGGTAGTAGAGCAGATTGAAAAACAGTTAGCAAAGCAGGAAGATGTCAGAAATGTAGTATTCCTGAGTACTGATAATGCTGTTATTAGGGAATATGTATTAATTAAAATTTGTTGTGATATTAGCAGACGACATGAGGTTATTTCAACCGGTTCAATTTTCAGAGCAAAGGTTATTGATGTTTCTGAACACTCCTTGATGTTTGAACTTACAGGAGATAGCGGCAAGGTTGATGCATTTATTGAATTAATGAAGCCTTTTAAAATTCTTCAGGTTGTAAGAAGTGGTGTATCAGCACTACCACGAGGAGAGGGTTTTAAAGATGAGAAGTGATTCTGTTAAAACAGGTGATCAACGAGCACCGCAACGTAGCCTTTTTAAAGCATTAGGGCTAAGTAAAAAAGACCTTGAACGACCCATAATAGGCATAGTTAACTCTCAAAGTGAGGTGGTTCCGGGCCATCTTCATCTTGATACCATTGCAAAGGCGGCTCGTGAAGGCGTATTGGAAGCAGGCGGGCTGCCTATAGAAGTGCCGGCAATAGCCGTATGCGACGGTATAGCGATGGGGCACAAAGGTATGCATTACTCCTTGGTTTCAAGAGAACTTATTGCTGACAGCATCGAAACTCTTGCCGAGGCTCACAGATTTGACGGGCTGGTTCTTATTCCTAACTGTGATAAGGTTGTTCCCGGAATGATGATGGCGGCGGCAAGGCTAAATATACCTTCTATTATAGTATCCGGAGGTGCAATGCTTGCCGGAAAAACAGGGGATATGAGACTATCTTTAACCGACGTTTTTGAGGTTGTTGGCAAGGAAATAGCAGGAAAAGCTACTAAAGAACAGCTAACCGAAATAGAATGTACTGCCTGCCCAAGTGTTGGGTCGTGTAGCGGAATGTTTACTGCAAACTCTATGAACTGCCTTTCTGAAGCTCTTGGGTTGGCACTTCCGTTTAACGGAACAATTCCGGCCGTTTATTCGGATCGACTTATTTTGGCCCGAGAGACGGGTCGTCGTGCCGTAGCTCTCGTGGCCGAAAATATATGCCCTCGCGATATTTTAACCGAACAGGCTTTTCGAAACGGATTAACAGTGGATATGGCATTAGGATGTTCTACAAACTCCATGTTACACCTTCCGGCGATTGCACATGAGGCCGGAGTAAAGTTAGAGCTTTCACTTGCAAACGAAATAAGTGATAACACACCTAACCTATGTCGGTTAGCACCGGCCGGGTATCACTTTATTGAAGATCTCCATGCTGCCGGAGGAATCCCTGCAGTTATGTACAGATTACTTAATGCAAACCTACTTGATGGTGACTGTTTGACAGTTAGCGGAAAAAGCGTTAAAGCTTTGGTGTTTGATGATATTAATGATACCGAGTTTATCCGCACGGTGGAAAACCCATACAGTAAAACAGGAGGTATTGCGGTATTAAAAGGTAATCTTGCGCCTGATGGCTGCGTTGTGAAACGCAGTGCGGTAGCTGAAAACATGATGGTTACTCGCGGAAATGCAAGGGTATTCAACAGTGAAGAAGAGGCTATAGCAGAAATAAAAATGGGCGCAATTAAGCCCGGAGACTGTGTTGTAATTCGTTACGAAGGCCCGAAAGGAGGCCCCGGAATGAGGGAGATGCTCTCACCGACGGCTACACTTGCAGGAATGGGCTTAGACAGCTCGGTAACATTGATAACTGATGGACGTTTTTCAGGGGCAACAAGAGGAGCGGCTCTTGGACATATTTCACCTGAAGCGGCCTCAGGCGGTCCTATTGCATATGTCAACGATGGTGATACTATCTATATCGACATTCCGGCAGGGGTGATAACCCTTGAAATATCTGACGAGGAGTTTGCGGCACGACAAAAGGTAACGGAATTGTTACCACCAAAGATAAAAACAGGAGTACTTTCACGCTATGCAAAGTTAGTAAGCAGTGCGGCATCGGGTGCGATACTGGAATAGAAAGGACAATAAACAAATATGAGCCAGAACAATATTATTTTTTTTGATACAACATTACGTGACGGTGAGCAATCTCCCGGTTGTTCCATGAACCTTCCGGAGAAAATTGAGATTGCAAGACAGCTGGAACGACTTAATGTTGATGTAATTGAGGCAGGTTTTGCAATATCTTCGCCCGGCGACTTTGAGTCGGTGCGTGCTGTTGCAGAGGTAGTTAAACATGCAAAGGTTGCAAGTTTATCGCGTGCAGTTGAGGGGGATATTCGCCGCTCGGCAGAGGCTTTAAAGGGCGCTGTGCATCCCGTTATCCATACCTTTATTGCCACGAGTGATATCCATCTTGAACATAAACTGAGAATGAGTAAAAATCAAGTTTTAGATACAATTGATGAGATGGTTGCCCTTGCGAAAAGCTTATCCGCCGAGGTAGAATTTTCAGCAGAGGACGCTTCGCGAAGTGACGTTGAATTTTTGTGTGAAGCATTTAGCCGTGCCATAGCGGCAGGAGCAACGGTGCTTAACATTCCCGATACAGTGGGTTATTCAACTCCGAGCGAAATGTATCAACTTGTGAAAGCTGTTAAGGAGAGGGTGAGAGGTGTCGATAACGTAATCCTGTCCACCCATTGTCATAACGATTTAGGCCTTGGTGTAGCTAACTCACTTGCCGCTATTGAAGCAGGCGCAACTCAGGTTGAGTGCACCATTAACGGAATTGGTGAGCGTGCCGGAAATGCGGCACTTGAAGAGGTGGCTATGGCGCTGGTAACAAGACAAGGCCATTACAACTCAACTATAAACCTCGACACAACCCAGATATACAGAACAAGCCGATTGCTATCCCATATTATTGGAGTTAATGTTGTTCCTAATAAGGCAATTGTAGGAGCTAATGCATTTGCTCATGAAGCAGGAATACACCAGCACGGAGTTCTTGCAAATCGTGAAACCTACGAGATTATGACACCGGAAAGTGTCGGCTATGCTTCAAACAAGATGGTTCTCGGTAAACATTCCGGAAGACATGCGTTCTGCGATAGGCTAAATCAACTTGGTTTCTCATTAACCAAGGAAGAGCAGGATGAAGCATTTGTTAAGTTTAAACAGCTTTGTGACCGCAAAAAAAATATTACCGATCGAGACCTTGAGGCTATTGTGGACAGCCATGTTGAGCAACAGGTTCAGGAAATGTCGTTGGTAAGTTTTGTTGTAAATGCCGGAACAAATATTGACGCTACATCTACAATTAAACTAAAAAATTCGCAGGGTGATGTAGTCGTTAAAACAGCGCTAGGAAGTGGACAGATTGAGGCATCATATAACGCAATTAACGAAATTGTGGGGATTATTCCGACCCTAGAAGAGTATCATATTAATGCGGTATCCGAGGGAGAGGATGCCCAGGGAGAGGTAGCGATAAAGCTATCGCACAACTCCAGAATTTATAACGGACGAGGAATATCAACCGATGTAGTTGAAGCCAGTATTCTTGCCTACCTAAACGGTATTAACAAAATAATGGAGAATAAGAGCTAAAGGGGATGGTTTTCATGTCTCAAAACAAAGAATCTAAAACGATAGAATTATTCGACTCAACTCTGCGTGACGGAGCACAGGGCGAGGGCGTTACCTTTACTGTGGAAGATAAGATTAAGATAGTAGAATTACTTGACGAACTTGGCTTTCACTATATTGAGGCGGGAAACCCCGGTTCTAACCCCAAGGATTTAGCGTTTTTCGAAAAAATTTCTCAACTTAAGCTAACCAATTCGAAGATAGTAGCCTTTGGTTCAACACGCCGTCGAAACATAAATGTTGAACAGGATGATAATGTTAAGTCGCTACTTAAGGCTAATACCGAAGCAGTTGCGATATTCGGAAAAAGTTCTGAGCTGCATGTTACCAAAGTGATAAATGCAACTTTAGAGGAAAATCTTGAGATGATAACCGACACGGTTAGATTTTTTACCGAAAAAGGTAAAACGGTTATTTACGATGCCGAACATTTTTACGATGGTTATAAAGAGTCTTCTGATTATGCACTAAAAACACTTGAGGCAGCAGTGGACGGCGGCGCTGTTACACTTGCACTCTGTGACACAAATGGTGGGTGTCTTGTAAATGAGATAACCGAGATAACAAAAGAAGTTGTTAACAAGTTCCCTCAGGTTAAGGTGGGTATTCACTGCCATAACGACAGCGGGCTTGCCGTTGCAAACTCGGTAGCCGCTGTTGAAGTGGGAGCTAGGCAGGTTCAGGGAACCTTCCTTGGAATAGGGGAGCGAACAGGAAACTCAAATCTCTCTACAATAATACCGATTCTTCAGTTAAAGTTAGGGTATAATTGCATTACAGCTAAAAAAATGGAGTCGCTAACGTTTGTAGCTGAACAGATGGCAGCTATAGCAAACCTCAACCTCAGCAGTAATTCTCCTTTTGTTGGCAACTCTGCATTTGCTCATAAGGGCGGTATGCACATAGATGGAATTGGAAAATTAACCAAAAGCTTTGAGCATATTGAACCGGAGCTGGTGGGAAATCGACGTAGGTTGTTGATAAGCGAAGTTGCTGGGAGAAAGGCAGTTCTCTCACAGATAGAAAGATTTTATCCCGGTCTTGACAAGGAGAGTGATATTGCAAAAAATATTCTTGCAAGGTTAAAGGAGCAGGAACACCAGGGTTACCAATACGAAGCAGCGCCGGCAAGTTTTGAGCTGATGGTACTCTGTGTAACAGGTGATTATGAACCTTTTTTTGGCGTGGAATATTTTAAGGTGCAGGGTGAGCGTCTATCCGCTGACCGTGAACGTTATAATCCATCAACTGCTGTTGTTAAAATAACGGCAAAGGAAAAAAGTAATATTAATGCCGCTGAGGGTGATGGCCCTGTAGACGCACTAAACAGTGCTCTACGCTCTGCGCTTGAACCGGTCTATCCTCAACTGAAAAATATTGTTCTTATCGACTATAAGGTGAGGGTAATTGAGGGTAGTAAAGGAACAGGCAGTAAGGTTAGAGTGTTTATTACCAGCTCTAACGGCGAAACAGAATGGACAACAGTTGCGGTTTCCTCTGATATAATTAATGCCAGCTTTAATGCACTGGTAGAAAGTTTCAACTATCAACTGTTAATGGAAAGGAGATAATCACGATGGGAATGACAATGACACAAAAAATTCTTGCCGCACATAGTGGCAAGGAAAAGGTAGTAGCCGGTGAGCTAATAAAAGCAAAACTCGATTTAGTTTTAGGTAACGATATTACCTCTCCGGTTGCGATAAATGAATTTAACAAAGCAGGTCTTGACAAAGTTTTTGATAAAGAAAAGATATGTTTGGTTATGGATCATTTTACCCCCAATAAAGATATTAAAGCGGCTGAACAATGCAAACAATGCCGCGATTTTGCAAAAAAATATGATATAACAAACTATTATGATACCGGTGAAGTTGGAGTAGAGCATGCATTGCTTCCGGAGAAAGGCCTTGTTATACCCGGAGATGCGGTTATTGGTGCTGACAGCCACACATGTACATATGGTGCTCTCGGGGCATTCTCTACCGGAGTAGGTTCTACCGATATGGCGGCAGGAATGTATGAAGGTATGGCATGGTTTAAAGTTCCGTCGGCTATAAAATTTGAGTTAATAGGCAAGCCATCTAAATGGGTTGGCGGCAAAGATATAATACTTCACATTATCGGAATGATTGGCGTAGATGGTGCTCTTTATAAATCTATGGAATTCTGTGGTGAGGGAGTAGCAAACCTTTCAATCGACGACCGTCTTTGTATAACCAACATGGCGATAGAGGCGGGAGCGAAGAACGGTATATTTGAGGTGGACGAGATTACACGCGAATATCTAAAAACAACCACAAACCGTAGCTATACCGAATTTAAACCTGATGCTGATGCCGAATATGATGAGTGTTATACAATCGACCTCTCGAAATTAAAACCAACTGTTGCTTTTCCACATCTACCTGAAAACACCAAAACAGTAGATGAGGCAGGGAAAGTAGAAATCGATCAAGTTGTAATAGGATCATGCACAAATGGTCGATTTTCCGATCTTAAAACCGCTGCTGAGGTGTTTAAGGGTCAAAAAGTTTCAAAAGGAGTTCGTTGTATAGTCATTCCGGCAACACAGAAAATATATCGCGATGCAATGAAGGCGGGTTATTTCGACATATTCCTTGATGCGGGTTGCGCAATCTCAGCACCGACATGCGGCCCATGTCTTGGTGGACATATGGGTATTTTGGCAAAGGGTGAACGTGCCGTGGCGACCACAAATAGAAATTTTGTAGGGCGTATGGGTCATCCTGAGAGTGAGGTTTATCTTGCTTCTCCGGCCGTGGCGGCAGCCTCGGCAATTAAAGGCTATATAGCTCAACCCTAAAAATACAGTTAAAGGAAAGGATAAATAAATAATGGGTAGTGTTTTTAAATACGGAGCTAACGTTGATACCGACGTTATTATTCCGGCAAGATATCTTAACTCCAGTGATGCCAATGAGCTGTCACAGCATGCAATGGAAGATATTGATGCAGAATTTGTTAAAAAGGTAAAGGCAGGCGATATAATTGTTGCAACCGACAACTTTGGGTGTGGATCATCCCGTGAGCATGCCCCGTTGGTAATAAAAACCTGTGGTATTGACTGTGTTATTGCCAATACCTTTGCAAGGATTTTTTATCGTAATGCCATTAATATAGGCTTAAACATTGTTGAGTGTCCCGAAGCGGTAAAGAATATATCCGCGGGAGATGATGTGAGTGTTGATGTTATAAATGGAATAATTAAAAATCATACTACAGGGGCGGAGTATAAAACATCTCCATTGCCGGAGTTTGTTCGAAACATTAAGGAAAAAGGCAGTTTGCTGGAGTCGTTAAAATAGTAAAGGATTATACAAAATTATGAACTATAAAATAGCATTAATAAGGGGAGACGGAATCGGTCCTGAGATAATAACCGAGGCGGTTCGAGTTCTGGATAAAATAGGAGAAAAGTTTGGACATTGCTTCGAATATACCGAGGTGGATGCCGGTGGAATGGCAATAGACAAGCATGGAGAGCCGTTGCCATCGAGTTCGATTGATATATGTTTAGCAGCCGACAGCGTGTTACTTGGGGCAGTAGGCGGACCTAAATGGGATACACTTCCCGGAAATATGCGACCCGAGCGTGCACTACTTGGCATTAGAAGCGCAATGGGACTTTTTGCAAATATTCGCCCTGCTGTGCTATTTGATGAGCTTCGTGATGCCTGTCCACTTAAGCCCGAAATAACCGAGGGTGGACTTGATTTTGTTGTGGTTAGAGAGCTTATAGGAGGAGCGTACTTTGGTGAAAGAGGTCGTCGAAATACAGATGAAATGGGCGAGGCGGCATACGACACCATGATATACAGTGAAAAAGAAGTTGAGCGAATCATGCGTGTAGGTTTTGATATGGCTATGGTTCGCAGAAAAAAGCTCTGCTCGGTAGACAAGGCTAATGTTTTGGAATCCAGCCGTCTCTGGCGGGAAGTTGCCCATAGGGTTGCCAAAGAATATCCGGAGGTAGAATACTCTGATATGTTGGTTGATAACTGTGCCATGCAGCTTGTTCGTAATCCGAGACAGTTTGATGTTATTGTAACTGAAAATATGTTTGGAGACATCTTATCCGATGAGGCATCCATGGTAACCGGCTCTATCGGAATGCTACCATCGTCATCGCTCGGTGTAACCAAAAACGGTCTATATGAACCTATACACGGGTCGGCACCTGATATTGCCGGCAAGGGAGTTGCAAATCCGCTTGCAACAATACTCTCGGTTGGTATGATGCTTAAATATTCATTTGGGCTTGAAGCGGAAGCAGAGCTGGTTAATACGGCAGTGTCAGCAGCCTTAAAATCAGGGCTACGTACCGGCGACATTGCAAAGCAGGGCGAAACTGCAGTAGGAAGCCGGGAAATGACCGATTGTGTTCTATCATTTATCTAAACAAAAAAAGGAAAATATATTATGATTAACTCCATGACAGGCTTTGGCCGTTACAGCAAGGTTATTAACGGGAGATTGATAACCGTGGAGGCTCGTTCGGTTAACCATCGATACTTTGAATTTAACAACCGAATTCAGCGCAACCTTGCTTTTATGGAGGAAGGTATAAAAGCTATTGTCTCCGAAAAAATTTCTCGCGGAAAGTTAGATGTAAACATCTATGTTCAGTCATTAGAAGTTTCTGATATTGAGATTAGGCCCAATATTCCGCTCGCTCAGAGCTATGTTAAGGCGTTTGATAAACTTTCAAATGAGCTGGAATTAGTTAATGACATTACCGTAACAACCTTCACAAGGCTACCGGAAATATTTGTTGTAGAGCGTGCTCAGTGCGATGAGGAAGCACTGTTTAGCGATGTATGCGAAATATTAAAGCCGGCACTCGATGAACTATGCAAAATGAGAAGAGTTGAGGGTGAAAAACTTCTATGCGATGTTGAGAGTAGATTAGATGTTATTAAAAACATAGCTAAAGATATAGAAAAAGACGATGCCACCCGCAAGCAGGAATACTATGATAAACTTTATTTAAGGTTAAAAAATTTATTAACCGACAATAATATCGAGGAATCTCGATTGGTTACCGAGGCGGCTATTTTCGCCGATAAAACCTCTGTTACCGAAGAGACGGTTAGAATTTTATCACATATAAAACAGTTTAAAGATATTATGAGAGGTGAAGAACCGGCCGGCAGAAAGTTAGATTTTTTAACTCAGGAGCTTAATCGAGAGGTCAATACAATCGGCTCGAAAATATCCGATAGCGAGGTTACCATGTTGGTTGTGGATATGAAATCACAGATAGAAAAAATTCGTGAACAGATTCAGAACGTAGAGTAGGAAATATGTATGCAGTTGTTAAATATAGGTTTCGGAAACCATATTGTTCCAAAAAGGATAGTGTCGATAACCGCGCCCGACTCGGCACCTATAAAACGAATGATTGCTGATGCGAGGGAGCAAGGTAGGTTGGTAGATGCAACTTTTGGCCGAAAAACAAAAGCGGTTATAGTGACCGATAGCAACCATGTTATCCTGTCCGGTCTTGCAATAGACACCGTTATTGGTAGGGTTGCAAGTGTTAGTGAAGACGAATAGAAAGATAAGTTATTTTACAACAGCATTGTGAGGGTTATAAATTATGAGTAAACGAGGACTTTTGGTTGTTCTTTCCGGACCATCGGGTAGCGGCAAGGATAGCATTGTTGACAACATGTTAAAAAAATCCCCCGAAATAAAACAATCGGTATCGGCTACTACAAGAGCTCCAAGAGAGGGTGAGAAGCACGGTGTTGATTATTATTTTCTTACTCAAGATGATTTTAAAAAGCGTATAGAGCGTGATGAAATGCTTGAACACACAATTTATGTGGGCAATTATTACGGTACACCTAAAAAAGAAATTGACTCCCGTCTCGCAGCAGGGGATGTTGTTCTGTTGGTTATTGAGGTTCAGGGCGGAATGCAGGTTAAAAAGCTAATGAGAGATGACTCGCTATTGTTGTTTATACATGCGCCGTCATATGAAGAGCTGAAATCTCGTTTAATTGGACGAGGAACCGACACCAACGAGAGTATTGAGGCAAGGTTAAATCGCTCGTTAGAAGAAATGAAGTATGCAAAGGAGTATGACCATGTGGCTATAAACGACACCATCGAGAGATGTGCCGACGAGCTGTTGTCGGTCATACATGAAACTGTGGAAAAAATTAATGGTTGAAAAACTCTGTGTCGTTGCAGTAGAGGGCGCTACATATAGCTTTGACATACCCTACAGCTATGTTTTAGGCGAGCATACAGCGGTAGTCGGCTCTTTTTGCATGGTTCCGTTCGGACGGGGAAAACGTCCGAGGGTGGGAGTGATTTTAGGATTTGATGAGGGCGACTCGGAGGGTCTTAAGGCGGTTATGGCAGTAGCCGATACAACGCATGCGCTAACCGAAGAACAACTTGAGCTGTGCGAATTTGTTAAAGAACAATATATATGTAGTTTTTTTGATGCTGTAAGGGTTATTATACCATCACCTTTTCTTTATAAAACAGATACAAAGACTAATGTTACACGGTTGGTAAGGCGTAGAAAAACCGAACCAAAAACTATAATACCTGTGCAACCTAAATTAATGAAGGCGTTAACACTTTCGCAACAACAACAAAAAGTTTACGATGAAATCCATCCTTTGGCAGATGCCCCAGATGGAAAACCCGCACTTCTATACGGTGTAACTGCAAGCGGCAAGACAGCTGTTTTTATAAAGTTGATAGAAAGAGTCACACTTTTAGGGAAGTCAGTTCTTTTACTCCTACCGGAAATTTCATTAGCTTCACAGATGGCGCAACGAATGATAGAGTTATTTGGAGAATCGGTGGCAGTTGTTCACTCCGGACTTAAGGATGGTGATCGGGCAATCGCCTATAAGGGGATTGAGAGCGGAGCATATAAAATAATAGTCGGAACAAGAACGGCAGTATTTTCACCGGTTAAAAACCTTGGGCTTATTATTATCGATGAAGAGCAGGACAGTAGTTACCGAAGTGAACAAACACCGAGATTTTCGGCTGTCGCAGTCGCTTCATATCGTGCAAAGACATGTAATGCATTGCTATTGTTAGCCTCTGCAACTCCATCTATAACAAGTTTTTATTATGCTAAAACAGGTAGATTTCATCTGTTCGAGCTAAACACGAGGTATAATAATTTACCCCTGCCCAAGGCACAACTTTGTGATCTGCGAAGCCAGCGAGAAAGTGGCAGCGTATCATCTATAAGCAGCTATCTTGCGTCTGAAATAGACGAAAATTTAAGAAACAATGAACAGTCGATACTACTGTTAAACCGACGAGGCTATAGAACGGTAGGACTATGCAAAGAATGCCGTACGGTTAAAACCTGTGGTAGCTGTTCGGTGCCAATGGTTCTACACCTAAGTAAAAACAAACTTCTTTGTCATTATTGTGCAACCAGTGAAAACCCATCAATAGCAAGATGCGCTGAGTGCGGAGGAGAGTTAAGCTATTCAGGGTTTGGAACTGAACACATAGAGCAGGAGCTTTCACTAAGGTTTCCGAACGCAGGAATACTTAGAATAGACACCGATTCTGTCTCTATCAAAAATAGTCATGGCGAGCTACTTGATAAATTTAAAGAGCACAAAGCTGACATTTTGGTTGGAACTCAAATGGTTGCAAAGGGTTTGGACTTTGAAAAGGTAACCCTTGTCGGAGTGTTGTCAATCGATAGTATGTTATATGCCGACAGTTATAGAACCTTCGAAACGGTTTTTTCACTTGTAACACAGGTGGTTGGACGAAGTGGACGAAAAAGCGGTATCGGCAGGGCGATTATTGAGACCTACAACCCTGATCATTGGGTGCTTAAACTCGCAGCGGAGCAGGATTACATATCTTTTTATGAAAAGGAACTCAAGATGCGAGAAATCGCGCTTTATCCTCCCTTTTGTAGCCTTGTTATTGTTAGCATTGTATCTATTTCTGAGAGTAGGGCACTAGCTGCTGCCGGAAATCTAAAGGCTATTCTACAGCGTTTTCATCGGCTACCACACAATAAGGATATACCGTTAAGATTGCTTGGTCCGGCGAGCTATACGGTAGCTACCATAGCCGGTAAAAATAGAGTTAAATTAACGATTAAATGCAGAAATTCTTTAAGGTTTCGCAATTTTTTAAGAAAAGCACTAAAACAACTTACTCTCGATAAGGCGGATAGCGGTGTAACCATCACCGTAGATTTTAACAGTCAGGAAGATTAATAAAAAATCTTGATACATAAGCTTTGATTATGTAATAGAGAAAGGAAATGATATGGCATTAAGAAATATACTTCACGATGGCGAGCCGACGCTAAGAAAGATATCTCGCCCGGTTACCGAATTTAACAAGAGGTTACATACGCTTTTAGATGATCTCGCAGATACGGTAACCGAAGCATACGGGTTGGGGCTTGCCGCACCGCAAATCGGAGTTCTACGAAGAGTGGTTGTGGTGGTTGACGAGTGTTTTATTGAAGATACCGAAGAGGTTGAATATGAGATAGTAGAAATGGTCAACCCTAAAATATTGAGTCGTGAGGGAGAAATAACAAGGTATGAGGGATGCTTGTCATTTCCCGGGAAGCACGGCAATATTGCCAGACCTCAAAAGGTTCTGGTAGAGGCGCAAGATCGCCTAGGAAACACTTTTACATTGGAAGCTCACGATATGCTTGCAAGGGCGGTTTGTCATGAGATAGACCATCTCGATGGGATTACAATAGCTGAAAATGCCGAAAAATTATATACCGAGGAAGAGCTCGAGGAGATGCACAAAAACGAGGAAAAAAATTGAGAATAGTTTTTATGGGTACTCCACAGCTCGCGGCTAAAACTTTAGAAGCTATTGCCAAAGCAGGTCATGATATTATAGCCTGCTACACAAAACAGCGAAGACCGGTGGGCAGAAAACAGATAATAACAGCCACTCCTGTTGCAATCATGGCAGAAAAACTGGGAATATTATGTCATGAACCATTAAACATGAGGGATGGTGTCGAGTACGAGCGAATAAAAGCTTTAAACCCCGATATTATTGTCGTGGTAGCTTATGGAAAAATACTGCCTAAAGAAATAATCGAACTTCCAAAATTTAGCGCTATAAATCTACATGTATCGATACTTCCGAAATATCGAGGTGCGGCACCTATTCAGCGTGCACTTATGAATGGTGAAACGGTTAGTGGTGTAACGATTATGAGAATTGATGAGGGTATGGATACCGGAGATATTATTTCGGCAAAACAGTTTGGTATTTCTCTATCCGACAATGCCGGAGATATTTTTAAACGCATGGAAACCGTAGGAATCCCGCTTTTGCTTAGGTCGTTGGAGGAAATTGAGCAGGGCAAGGCAGAATATTTGCAACAAAACAACGAGGAAGCTACCCTGGCACCACCGATAATAAAGGCAGAGCTACAGTGTTCCCTTGAAATGTCCGCAGAAAAAATCCACAATACAGCAAGAGGTGTATACCCATTTATGATGGCGACAATACCCTTGTGTGATACTATTTGCGGAATTTGTGAGAGCGAACCCTGTGAAGGCAGGGGGGAAATAGGGGAAGTTTTATCTTTAAAACCCCTAAAAATAATGTGTAAAGAAGGGTCGTTAATACTAAAAACAATTCAACCGCAGGGTAAAAAACCGATGGATGGAACGGCTTTTGCCGCAGGTAGAAGGTTGAAAGTAGCAGATATTGTGAAATAAAATATTTCAAAAATCTCCGCCAAAGGCGGAGATTTTTGTGAAGTTACCAGTCTGAGAAATACATCGTTTTTTGCACTAAAGGTGCAAGATTATGAGGTGGCCAGCTTAGGCAATACTCTTTTTTTCTGCAATAAAAAATTAACCGCCTCAGAAAAACCGGACCCACCTTCATTTTTTGTAATGTAATTGGGGAGATACGACATCTGATTTATAAAAGGTTTAAGATTGGCTACTGCACAGCTGTTATTGAAATATGAGAACATAGGCTCATCGTTTGGAGAATCTCCAAAAAATAAAACGCTGTTTTTGGGATCTTCTTCACCATAAAATTTCTTTAAAAACAACAGCGACATGGATAGCTTATCATAATCTCCAAACCAAGCATTAACATGGATAGAGCTAACCTTTGCAGTAGCACCTTTTGAAATACATATATCTCGAATTTTTTCAGCTGCTTCAAAACCAAGATGAGGAGTTTCCTCGTTGAAATCAATAGCTATGTCGTATATTCTTGAAGGTTGATCTTTAGCTACTCTACAACCCGGAACTCCTTCAAGACATGCTTGCTTTAAAACCATTAATTTAGATTGAATATCACCGACAGCCACACTTGGATGGGTAAAGGTTTTTTTGTGTCCGTTGTCGTTATAGAAAACAAATGCACCGTTTTCGCCGACAACTGCATCTACCGGCCAAAGACGGGCTATTAAATCGCACCACCCGGCCGGCCGTCCTGTTACCGGTATTACTCGATATCCAGCTTCGGATAATTTCCATAATGCTAAATAAGCCTCGGCAGTGAGTTTGCCTTCGGTGGTTATAGTGTCGTCAATGTCGCACATTATATAACGTATGCCGGAAAGTTTATCGGCAGCTATTTCAAAAAAAGGCTTCATATTTAACGTACTCGGTTGTTTATCTCGGATTTAATCATGGATACAAATTCGTCTATGGGTTTAACGCCTGCGTTAGCTTCATTTCTGGGAGAGCGTACTGCAACGGTTTCCTCAGCCATCTCTTTGTCCCCAACAACTAACATATATGGGATTTTTTCCAGCTGAGCTTCCCTGATTTTATATCCCATTTTTTCGTTACGGCAGTCACTGCTTACTCGAATTCCCTTATCGAACAGTATTTTTTCAAGTTTGGCCGCATACCTATGATGGGCCTCGCTTATCGGAACGATTCTAACCTGCTCCGGCATCAACCATACAGGCAGCGCACCCGCATATTTTTCTAACATCAACGCAAGTGTTCTCTCGTAACAACCTATAGAGGTTCGATGAATAATATAGGGGAAATGGGATGCGCCGTCATCACCTATATATTCCATACCGAATTTTTCGGCAAGAAGCATATCTACCTGTAGAGTGATAAGCGTGTCTTCTTTACCGTGAACATTTTTCATCTGTATGTCTAATTTTGGCCCGTAAAATGCAGCCTCATCTATGCCCACAACATAATTTACATTAAGCTCATTAAGCATTCTTTCCATTACAGATTCTGCTTCATCCCACTGTTCAGCAGTGCCTTCATATTTGTCGGTGCGACTGGGATCCCAGCGGCTAAATCTATAGCTACAGTCTTCCTCTAAGCCAAGAATGTCGAGCATATATCTTGCAAGTTCAAGACAGCCGGCAAACTCTTCGGCAAGTTGGTCGGGACGAACAATTAAATGTCCCTCGCTTATGGTGAACTGGCGAACACGAATAAGACCATGCATTTCCCCGCTGTCTTCGTTTCTAAAAAGTGTACTGGTTTCACCAAGTCTCATGGGGAGGTCGCGATAGCTACGTTTGCGATTTAAAAACACCTGATATTGGAAAGGGCAGGTCATTGGTCGCAATGCAAGACAGTTAGCTTCATCATTATCTGCATCACCGATAACAAACATGCCATCACGATAGTGACTCCAGTGGCCACTTAATTTATAGATGTCACTCTTTCCCATTAAAGGAGTTTTGGTTAACAAATAGCCTCTTTTATATTCCTCGTCCTCAACAAAACGCTGTAGCAACTGGATTACTCTTGCGCCCTTGGGCAGAAGGATGGGCAAACCCTGCCCAACGGCTTCTGCGGTAGTGAAGTATTCAAGTTCTCGGCCAATTTTATTATGGTCGCGCTTCTTTGCTTCCTCAACGGCGGCGAGATATTCTCTTAGCTCCTTAGGTTTTTCAAACGAGATGCCGTAAATACGCTGTAACATCTTATTGTTGCTGTTACCACGCCAATAAGCACCGGTAGAACTTGTTAGCTTAATTGCGCCTACCGAGCCTGTATAAGCAATGTGCGGACCGGCACACATATCGCAAAATTCACCCTGCTTATAAAATGATACAACTGCATCATCAGCGAGTTCAGTTACCATTTCAAGCTTATAGGGCTGTTCCTTTAATAGCTCTAATGCTTCCGGTTTTGATTTCTCAAAACGCTCAATCTTTAAATTTTCTTTAGTAATTTTTATCATTTCGGCTTCTATTACCGGCAATACTTCTTCGGTAAATCTAACATCGCAATCGATATCGTAATAAAATCCGTTGGAGATAGCAGGACCGATTGCAAGCTGAGCAGACGGATAAAGCCTTTTAACCGCCTGGGCTAATATATGTGAACCGGTATGCCAAAAGGCCTCTTTACACTGTGAAAAATCAACCTTATCGCCATTTTCTAATAAAACCATAGCCATTACCTTTCAGAATTACATAAGATATTTTTTTTATTCTAACATATTAATACAACAATTGCAAGTTTGTAATAAATGTGGTATAATATATATGCATAGTGATTAAATGAAAATATCGAAATTATCATCCTTGATATTAGTATATAATATGTGGCTAAAAAAGTGTTGACAAAATACCTCGAATTTTGTTATCATTATATAGTATAGATTATTTAGGTATATTTCCGTTAATTATATACGCATAAACACAAACAATTTAAGGAGTTACAGATATGCCACCGTTAGGATATGTGGCGATAGCTGTATTGGTTTTGATTGTCGCAGTTGTGGCATTCATACTGGGTACATTCTATCGAAAAAAAGGCGATGATAACATCATCGGAAGCGCAAAAGAACAGGCAACCAAGCTATTAAACGACGCAATGAAACAAGCAGAACAACGCCGCAAAGAAGCAAGTATTGAGGCAAAAGATGAAGCATTTAAGCTAAGAAGCGAAGCAGAAAAGGAAGCGAAAGAGCGGCGCGCCGAAGTTCAAAGAGGCGAACGCAGATTAGACCAAAAAGAAAGTTCACTCGATAAAAGAATAGCAGCGCAGGAAAAAAAGGAAGAAGATTTAAAGCAACGTTCCGAACTGTTGGAAGCACGTCTTAGTGAAGTAGAACAAATAAAAGAGCATCAGCTCTCCAAGCTGGAACAGGTTGCCGGAATGTCTACCGAGGCAGCAAAAACTATGTTGTTACAGCAGATAGATGAAAACTTAGCACACGAAAAGGCAGTGAAAATTTCAGCGTACGATGTTCAGTGCAAAGAGGATTGCGATCGACTTGCAAGAGAACACATTTCTGCAGCAATTTCCCGCTGTGCTGCTGATCATGCAAGTGAAGCTACCGTATCAGTAATACCCATAGCAAACGACGATTTAAAGGGTAGAATTATAGGTCGTGAGGGAAGAAATATTCGAGCTTTAGAAACGGCTACCGGAGTTGAGCTAATAATCGATGACACACCGGAAGCAATTACCATTTCAAGTTTCGATCCGGTTCGCCGAGAAGTCGCACGTCAAACTATAGAAAAACTTATACTTGACGGCAGAATTCACCCTGCAAGAATTGAAGAGATGGCCGAAAAATGTCGCAAAGAGATTAATCAGGTCATTAAAAGAGAGGGTGAGAAGGCTGTTATGGATGCCTGCGTAAATGGACTTCATCCCGACTTAGTGAAGCTGATTGGTCGTTTAAAATACCGCACAAGTTATGGCCAAAATGTATTAAAACATTCGCTTGAAGTAAGTTTTTTAAGCGGATTGCTTGCAGCTGAACTCGGAATTAATGTTCCACAGGCAAGGAGAGCGGGTCTTTTGCATGATATTGGTAAGGCAATGGATCATGAAGTAGAGGGTACTCATGTATCTATCGGTGTAGATCTTGCGAAAAAATATAAGGAAAATCAAAATATTATTCATGCTATTGAGGCACATCACAGCGATGTGCCGGCAACAACACCTCTTGCATTTATTGTTATGGCAGCGGATGCTATCAGCGCTGCAAGACCGGGTGCAAGGCGTGAAAATCTTGAGAGTTATATTAAGCGCTTAGAGAGCCTTGAAGAAATAGGTAAAGGATTTGAAGGTGTTGAAACATGTTTTGCTCTTCAGGCAGGGCGTGAGGTTAGAATTATGGTTAAACCTGAAAATATTACCGACGATCAGATAGTAATTATGGCACGGGATATTGCGAAAAAGGTTGAGGATGAGTTAACATACCCTGGACAGATAAAGGTTAATGTTATTCGCGAAAGTCGTGCCACAGAGTATGCAAAATAGTAATAATTAAGGAGTAGAAAAATGAATGTAATGGTAGAGACGTCAGCACGTCATATACATGTGTCACAGCAGGATTTAGAGATTCTTTTTGGAGCTGGTTACGAGCTGAACAACAAAAAAGAATTATCACAACCCGGTCAATACGTATGTCATGAGCGACTAACTGTGGTGGGACCAAAGCGTGAAATTGCAGGAGTTTCTATATTAGGTCCTGTACGTCCGGCAACACAGGTGGAAATCTCACTAACCGATGCAAGAAGTATCGGCGTAGCGGCACCTATCAGGGAGTCGGGAAATGTTGAAGGATCTCCGGGATGTATATTAAGAGGTCCGGCGGGCGAGCTAACATTAACTGAAGGTGTTATTGTTGCAAAGCGTCATCTTCACTGTACCCCCGAAACCGCCGAAAAGTTCGGTATTGCAGACAAGCAAATTATTGGTATCGAGTGCGGAGAGAATGAACGCAAAGTTGTATTTGGTGATGTCGTTGTGCGAGTTTCAGGCTCCTTTGCTGATGCGGTACATATTGATACCGACGAGTCTAATGCGGCAGGTGGACCATCATCAGGAAAAGTAGTTAAATAATTTCGGAGTGTCACATGATTAATGTTGCAATACTCGGCTTTGGTATTGTTGGAAGTGGAGTTTATGACCTTTTATCGAAAAATGGAAAGCATGTTGAAAGCAATACAGGCCACCAAATAGAGATAAAAAAAATACTTGATATCAGGGACTTTTCAATGCACCCTCGTAGTGCAATTTTCACTTCAAACCTTGACGAGATACTTTTAGATGACGATATAACCATAGTGGTTGAAACTATGGGCGGGGTAGAGCCGGCATACAAATATGTTAAAGCGGCATTACTTTCCGGAAAATCAGTGATAACATCTAATAAACAGTTAGTTTCTGAGCACGGAACCGAGCTAATAGGTATAGCAAAGAATAAAAACTTATGCTTTTTGTTTGAGGCAAGTGTAGGCGGAGGAACGCCGATTATTTCGCCGCTTCATCGTTCCTTGGTGGCAAATCGTATAAATGCTATTTATGGAATAGTAAATGGAACAACTAACTATATTTTAGGCAGAATGGAGGAGGTTGGTCTATCCTATAATGATGCACTTTGTGAAGCTCAGGCTCGCGGATTTGCTGAAGCAAACCCATCAGCCGATATCGATGGCATTGATGCTCTGCGTAAGATAAGTATTTTAGCTTCAATTTCTTTTGGTAAGTATTTATCGCCGGATAAAATTCCTACCGTTGGAATAAGAGATATTACTGATTCCGATATTGCTAATGCTTTAAAACGAAATATGTCAATTAAGTTAGTAGCATATGCAAGAGAAGACGGGAATACACTTTATTGTGGAGTAACTCCGTTACTGGTTTCTAAAACAAACATCTTATCTTCCGTAAACGGTGTATATAATGCCGTTGTAGCAAAATGCGATATGCTTGGCGATGTAATGTTTTACGGGCAAGGGGCAGGCGGCATGGCTACAGCCAGCGCCGTGGTTTCTGACATTGTTGAATGTTGCATGATTGGAAGCGAGATACACAAAACTCTTTGCTGGGGTGAGGAAACCTATGAAAAAATATCCGATGCCGTTGCACCGTTATCCGCGTTAACTGATGTGGTGGTGTAATGTTTTCGGTTGAAATAGCAGCAACATCTGCCAATATTGGTTCGGGATTTGACAGCCTCGGATTGGCGTTAAATCTATACAACAGAATTATGGTGGAGGAGTTTGACGGAGTAGAAATTACAGCTGCGCCTGGGGCAAGTAAGGCAGAAGATAATCTTATTTATTCTACTGTAAAAAGCCTTTTTGATCTGTGTGGACATCAATTTACAGGACTCAGAATAATAGAGCAACCTTCAATACCATCCACACGAGGATTAGGTTCTTCATCAGCCTGTATAGTTTCGGCACTATTGATTGCTAACGAAATGATGAAGCATCCCTTTACAGATAGTGAACTGTTAAACCATGCAACAGCGATAGAGGGACATCCCGACAACGTTGCACCGGCATTGCTGGGAGGTTTTGTTACCGGAGTTTTTGACGAAGGAGTTCTATACTATCATCGAAAACCTATCAGTGAACATTTGTGTTTTGTCGCATTTGTTCCACCATTTACTCTGCCGACGGTGAAGGCAAGAGAAGTGCTTCCAAAATCATTGCCATTTGCTGATGCGGTATATAACATTGGTCGGAGTGCGCTGGCAACTGCTGCTTTCTGTGAGGGACGATACGACCTTCTCGAAATAGCTACAAGAGATAAAGTGCAACAGCAGTACCGGTTACCATTGATACGTGGCGGAGATAAAATATTTGAGTTATGTCCGAGCTGGGGAGCGAGGACAGTATATATAAGTGGTGCAGGACCGACTATTATGGCTGTTGTAACAGCTGACCACTTAAAAACATTTTTAGAGCATGCGGAATGCGGCATAAAAAACAATCCTGAGATTAGTGATTACAATATTATGCGCCTTTCGCCTTCTAACGAAAAGCCAAGAGTACGGAGAATTGATTAATGGCATTAATAGTACAAAAATTTGGAGGAAGTTCGGTAGCCGATAGGGAGAAAATTTTCAGGGTTGCCAAAATTGTAGCTGCAACCTATTCTGCAGGAAATAGCGTTGCTGTTGTCGTTTCTGCACAGGGCGATACAACAGATGACCTTATTGAAAAGTTTGATGAAATCACACAAAAGCCTGCACTTCGAGAAAGAGATGCTTTGCTTGCTGCAGGAGAACAAATTTCAGCTGCGTTGTTAGCCTCTGCACTAATTGAGATGGGCTATTCGGCAATGTCTTTAACCGGATGGCAAGCAGGATTTGTTACCGACCGCATTCATACAAGGGCGAGGATTAAGCGCCTTGATCCGGAACGCATTGAAAATGAACTGGCAAAAAATCAAATCGTTATTATTGCTGGATTTCAGGGTGTAAATAGTCTTGACGATGTAACAACCTTGGGGCGGGGTGGAAGTGATACCAGTGCGGTTGCGGTAGCTGTTGCGCTAAAGGCAGACAGATGCCAAATTTTCACCGATGTTGAGGGTGTGTATACATCTGATCCACGTATAGCAAAAAAGGCACAAAAGCTTAACGAGATAACCTTTGATGAGATGTTGGAATTAGCGTCTCTTGGTGCTCAGGTGCTTAATAATCGCTCGGTAGAGCTTGCAAAGAAATTTGGAGTAGAGCTGGAGGTTTTATCCAGCATAACAAATAATCCCGGAACTATTGTTAAGGAGGTAACTGACGAAGTGGAAGGTATGTTGATTAAGGGTGTCGCTAAGGACACAAATGTTGCTGTTTTCTCGGTTATTGGTGTAAAGGATGAACCCGGAACTTCCTTTAAACTATTTTCAAATCTTGCACAACATAAGATAAATGTAGATATTATCCTGCAAAGTGTAGGACGCGATCTAACTAAGGATATTTCTTTTACAGTCCCGGCGAGCGAGAAAGAAACGGCAATGTCCATTGTTGAAGAGTTTAAAGAGAAAAATGGAGCTAAACAGGTGGTAGTAGCTGATGATGTTGCAAAGGTGTCTATTGTAGGTGCCGGTATGCAGAGTCATAGCGGTGTTGCATCACGTATGTTTGAGGCACTTTATGAAGCGGGAATCAATATACGAATGATATCTACCAGCGAAATAAAAATATCGGTTTTAATTAATAAATCCGATACCGACAAAGCCGTTGTGGCAGTACATGACGCATTTATAAGCTAAAAAAACATAATTCTTGAATAAAAATTAAATAGCTGCACAAAATAACCCCGTACCCGAATAGGTGTGGGGTTTAACTTTTGGATACAATCGACATTTTATAAGCTGGATATAGTAGTTCAACTTGAAAAACAATATGTTTTTCAAAATCAAGCGTTGCATGATTATAGTGCATGAAATGCACATAAACTACTTCAAAATCTTCAATTGCACACTTTGTGTGCAGACAATAGCTATGCTATTGGGTTGAAAAACGTTGTAACGTTTTTCAAGTTGATTGATTATACAAACATTTTATCTGAAAAGATAAATTAATTATCACCTCAAAAGAGCGTGGTAAAATTATTGAATTAGGAAATGAGATGTTTATTTTACAGCTCGAATAATGGTAGAATAGTAACCAAATGTTTTAACAAAATTTGATGGAACACCGTCAAAAAAAGTTAAACTGCAAAAGTTATATTATAAACTAAACCCTGCATCTAAACGGGTTCATAAATCATAAAATAGCAGATGAATTCATATAGGAGTGTGGATTAAATGAAAAAAATTATTTCTGTAGCCGCTTTAACAGGTTTTGCTTTACTAACCTTGGCGGGTTGCATGGAAAATGAAACAGCGAATACAACAAGTACCGAGGTGAAACCCGAAACTACTACCTCAGAAGCTATCACAGATGAAGCGAATTCTGATAGCAATAATTCTTCATCCATGAAGGAGGATTCCGATAGTATAAATTCAGATTCAATCAACTCTACGGGCAGTAGCTCCGAAATGATGACCGAAAACATGTATGAAATTGAAATTGATAACCAGACCGGTAGTGATATATACGGACTTCAATACAGTATAACGGGTAGCGACAATTGGGCAGATGAATATTCTAAAGACACAATAACAAACGGTAATACCGCCCAGATAACCATTCCAAAGGGCGAAGAGGGAGAAATGTTTGACATCAGAGCATACGATAATCAGGATATGAGTGGCGACGGTTGGATATTTCCGGAAATTGACTTTACTAATGATGGACGCATAATTTTAAGATACAAGGATAATGCTCCCGATTACGAATACGGCTAAAAAAATGCTGTGACGAACAAATTATCGTCACAGCATTTTTTTATATATAACTTAGATATCCTGAGGAAGAACCTTGTTGGCAATAACTCCAACTAATACAGCCACAAACAATCCGCTGAATTGCAAACCGAAAAGCGTTATATTTATAGCACTTGTTCCTAGTCCAAATACCAATATTAAACCACAGATAAGCAGGTTGCGACTTTTAGAAAACTCTACCTTTGCATCAACCATGGTACGCATACCAACAGCAGCAATCATGCCGAAAAGAATGATAGACATACCACCTTTAACCGGATCGGGAATACTTGCTAAAATTGCACCAAGTTTTCCAAAAAGTCCAAGAACAATTGCAAAAACAGCAGCAATTTTTATAACGATAGGATCATATATTCTGGTTACTGCAAGAACACCGGTGTTCTCAGAATAGGTGGTGTTTGGCGGTCCACCCAGCAGCCCTGCAAGAACGCTGGCTACGCCGTCTCCGGTTAAGGTGCGATGAAGGCCCGGCTTTTTAAAGAAATCTTGCCCAACAACTGATCCGTTTGTAGTGATGTCGCCTATGTGCTCTAAGAATGTTACAAGGGCAATCGGAGCTATCATAGCAATAGCATGGGGATCAAACTGAGGAAGAGTGAATGCAGTAAAATCAATAAATACAGGTGCTTCGGATACTGTCGAAAAATTGATAAGCTTTTCTGGGAAAACGTTTAACAAATCGCATATCAGCGAAACGGCATAACCGAGAACAAGACCTATAAGTATCGGTACTAACTTGAAAAACCCCTTGGCAAAACATGTAGCAATAATAATAACTATCAACACAATTGCAGCAATAATCCAGTTCTGAGAAGCACTTGCTATTCCGGTAGGCGCAAGTGTAATGCCGATAACAACTATAACAGGGCCTACTACTATAGGCGGGAAAAAGCTTCTAACTTTTTCGGTGCCTATAACCTTGACGAGCAGAGCTAAAACAAGGTATACCAGACCTGAAACTATTATGCCACCTTGAGCATAAGCAATGCCGGTATTTCCCGCATAGCTATCACTAGGAACTGTTCCTATTACTATCTGTAAGGCCGCAATGTATGCAAAACTAGAACCCAAAAAAACAGGAACCTGATGTTTCGTAATAAAATGAAACAAAAGTGTTCCGAGTCCTGCGCAAATTAATGTAACTGAAACATTAAGACCGGTTAAAGCGGGAACCAAAACTGTCGCTCCAAACATGGCGAACAGATGTTGCACTCCCAGAATAATACGTTTGTTTGTGGAAAGCTGTTGATGCATAAATAAGCCCATCCTTTCATTAATCATATTCTTCGACAAATTACCTCTATATATTATACTATAGTGAAGAGCGAATGTAAATAACCTTGAATATATTTATTTTTTAGAGTTTACTATTGGTCTTATTTTGTATAATATGTCTTGAAAATACAGTCGATTATTGTTATAATGTATAAAGACAATTAAATTATATAATATATAAGGACGATAATGATAGTTATTTTAAACAAGAAATCAGATGATAAGGAATTTAATTCCTTAAAAAACTGGTTAACTTCGCAAAATTTACGCTTAGATATCAGTACCGGTGAGGATAGTATTGTTGTTGGGCTCGTAGGGGATACCACAAGGATTGATATCGGTCATCTGGAAGCACTTCCGATTGTTGAAGCAGTGAGGAGGGTAAGCGAGCCATATAAATTGGCGAATCGTAAGTTTCATCCTGAAGATACCGTTGTAAAGATTGGACAAACATATATTGGTGGCGGCAACTTTGCCCTTATTGCAGGCCCTTGCTCGGTTGAGTCTGCTTCGCAGATGGGTGCGGTAGCCAAAGCTGTTAAGTCCTCCGGTGCAGGCATGCTAAGAGGCGGTGCATTTAAACCAAGAACATCACCATATGCATTTCAAGGTCTTAAAGAAGATGGATTGTCGTTACTTATTCAAGCGGGAAAAGAAAATGGATTACCTGTGGTGTCTGAGGTGTTAGACACCGCACATGTATCGCTGTTTAAGGATGTTGACATGATTCAGGTAGGAGCGAGAAACATGCAGAACTTTGAGCTGCTGCGTGAACTCGGAAGAGGTGAAAAACCAATTTTGCTAAAACGTGGCCTATCCAGTACCATTGAAGAACTTCTAATGAGTGCCGAATATATTTTATCAGAGGGTAACAGAAACGTAATTATCTGTGAGAGGGGGATAAGAACTTATGAAACTGCTTTGCGCAACACCTTAGACCTCTCGGCTATTCCCTATATTAAGGCTCATAGCCATCTTCCGGTAATTGTTGACCCAAGTCACGCACTTGGAACCTCGAAGTATGTAAGAGAAATGTCGCTTGCAGCCGCTGCCTGTGGTGCCGATGGGTTAATTATTGAGGTTCACAATTCGCCTGAACTTGCCCTGTGCGATGGAGCACAGTCGCTAACACCTGAAGAATTTGATGTGTTAGCCTACCAGGTTAATAAATTGCTGGAGGTAACCGGTGAGTTCTAAGCTTAAAATGGCAGTAATTGGTCTTGGACTTATCGGAGGTTCCTTTGTAAAAACCGCAACAAAATACGGCTATGAGTGCTTGGGATATGATATCAACGAAGAGTCTGTTGCAAAAGCACTATCAGATAAAGTTATTGTTGACCGATGGAGCAAGGACAAGCATGCTG
Organism: uncultured Oscillospiraceae bacterium; assembly: GCA_964368815.1. Classification (GTDB taxonomy): domain Bacteria; phylum Bacillota; class Clostridia; order Oscillospirales; family Ruminococcaceae; genus CAYJBH01. The sequence goes on along the minus strand of CAYJDA010000001.1, from coordinate 168,556 downwards.
ATTTATATATAATAGCACTATACGAGTCGGACACAATCAAATATGTGCAGGATAATATCTGCAATTTTGCCAAGGGCTCAACAATTATTGATATTTGCGGAAACAAACGAGGAGTGTGTAATGCGCTGACCGACATTTGCAAAAAAAACGGTGTTAGCTTTGTTGGTGCTCACCCGATGCAGGGAAGAACAACTGCGGGATATTTAAATTCAAGCTCAACGATGTTTGATGGCGCTTCAATGATACTTTGTACCGAAAATGACACCGATGAAAAAGCGGTAAAGTTAGTTAGCGAATTTGCTCTTAGCATAAACTTTAATAAGGTTGTAGTGTGTACCCCTGAGGTACACGACTCTATGTTATCATACACCTCTCAACTTGCCCACATTCTTTCCGGAAGCTACATTCAAAATGAAAAGTCTCAAAACCATACAGGCTATTCAGCAGGCTCATTCAGGGATTTATCACGGGTTGCGGAGCTATCTGCCGACATGTGGAGTGAACTTATGTTAAATAACAAGGATAATCTTATAAGCGACATAGAATGTTTTGAAAGAACCCTAAATGCTTTTAAGGTTAGCTTGCAACAAGGTGATTATGAAGCGCTTCATAGGCTGTTGTCTGATGGAAATATTATGAAAATAAACAGCAAGAAAGGTGACTGCTAATAATGATAATTGAGGTAAATTCATCAGTAAAGTACAATATCGAGTTAGATAGGGGTATATTAAATACATTTGGAGAAAAAGCTCTTAGTATTTTTGGACGCTCTAAAGCTGTTATTGTTACCGATAAAAATGTGGCACAACACTACCTACAAAGTCTGTTTTTATCGCTTGAAGAAGCAGGGTTTGAGGTATACGACTTTATTATAGAGCCGGGAGAAGATAGCAAAAACATACAGTCGTTTGAAAATTTGATATCGTTTTTATCTAAGCATGCTATTAATAAAGGAGACCTTCTCATTGCATTAGGGGGCGGTGTAGTATCCGATCTTACCGGTTTTGTTGCAAGTTGTTATCTGCGAGGAATACCATATGCAACCGTGGCAACCTCTTTTCTTGCAGCTGTGGATGCATCGATAGGTGGTAAAACTGCAATTGATCATGCAGGGCAGAAGAATAACATAGGATCATTTTATCCCCCTCATTTTGTTATGATAGATACAAATTTATTTAAAACTCTTCCGAGAGAAGAACTTCAAAATGGGCTTGTTGAAGCGATAAAATCCGGAGCACTATTGGATGAAGAGCTGTTTAATAGATTATGTAATAAAATATCGGAAACCGATTATAAATATATTATTGAGCGCTCATTGCTTGTTAAAAAGCACTATGTTGAACAGGATGAAAAGGATAATGGGCTAAGACAGCTACTCAATTTGGGTCACACCCTCGGACATGCTATTGAGGCTCAAAGTGGGTATCGTATAGCACATGGTGCGGCAGTTGCTGCCGGAATGGTATCGATTTTGAACAGTAGTGAAAAAACAGGGCTTACAAAAAGCGGAGTGAGCAAAAGAGTTGAAAACTCATTTTTAGCACAGGGTATAGAATATAAACTGCCATATCCAATAGAGTTATTAATACCGCATTTATTGGGCGACAAAAAAATGAGAAAAAGTAGTTTAACACTGGCTTTGTTAGAGGATATATCAAAACCATTTTTATATAGTATTACACAGGATGAGCTAAACAGTTTTTTTGTGGGGGACAAAGCTTTATGAAAGTAATAACAATTCAACCATCTATACTTCGAGGATGCATAGAAGCCATATCTTCCAAATCCGACCTACATCGTGCTATAATTGCGGCATCGCTATGTGAAGAGCCAGTTAAAATTCATTGCAACACCTTGTCAGAGGATATTGTGGCTACCGTAGCGTGTTTAAACTCACTTATGGTAGAAATTGAAGCCGAAGAAACAGAAAAAGGGTATGCAATCTCTGTTTGCTCCGGAGACACAAAGCCAAAAAATCCTATGTGTGACTGCAACGAAAGTGGAACTACCTTAAGGTTACTAACCCCTATTTCGGCGGCAATATATAAGAATGTTCAGTTTAACGGAAAAGGCAGACTTGCCGAAAGGCCGATGAAACCGTTGCTAACAGTTATGAAGGAACATGGAGTTTCCTTTGGTGCAGACACCTTACCTTTTACGGTTAAAGGAAGGCTGAAGCCCGGCACATATAACATTGCAGGGGATGTAAGCTCACAGTTTATTAGTGGATTAATGTTTGCGCTTCCACTTTTAAAAAAGGACAGTAAAATTGCCTTGACTACTAAGTTGGAATCTGCTCCTTATGTAGATATGACAATCTCAACCCTTAAAAGCTTTGGTGTTACCATTGAAAAAACTTTTGCAGGGTTTAAAATGGAAGGAAATCAAAAATACCGATCTCCGGGCGAAATACATGCCGAAGGTGATTGGTCAAATTCAGCATTCTGGCTTTCTGCAGCGGCGATTGGAGGAGAGGTAACTGTAACAGGATTAAAATACCCTGATACATTACAGGGCGATAAGATGATAGTTGAAATTCTTAGAAATTTCGGTGCGCAGGTAAACCATAAAACTGAGAGTGGAATAACCTCAATAACTGCCAAAAAGGGTAAACTAAAAGGGATTGCTGTAGATATCAGTCAATGCCCCGACCTTGCACCTGTGCTTGCAGTGGTTGCCGCATCGGCAGAAGGTAACACGGTGCTCTGCGGTGCAGGCAGACTTAAGCTTAAAGAGAGCGACCGTCTGTCAGCTACGACTGAGCTAATTAATCTGCTGGGAGGAGAGGCAAAAGCTCAGGAGGATAATATTGTTATTACGGGAGGAAAGCTTACAGGTGGTAGGATAAACTCCCACAATGATCATCGTATAGCAATGGCTGCAGCGGTAGCATCTTGTTTTTCCACAGGACCAATAACGATAGAAGATTCAAATGCAGTTGCAAAATCTTATCCTAGATTTTATTCCGATTTTGAAGCTCTTGGAGGTATTATAGATGTCCTCTAACTTTGGAAATACAGTTAAAATCCAAATCTTTGGCCAGTCACACTCACAGGGCCTTGGTGTTGTTATGGATGGTCTGCCCTCAGGTGAAAAAATAGATTTAACACAGATTGAAACCTTTTTGATGCGCAGACAGGGCGGAAAAAAGCATTCAACACCTCGAAAAGAGGCGGATACTCCGCAGGTGTTGTCAGGGCTTGTAGACGGAGCGACCTGTGGTGCCCCACTTGCAGCTATATTTAATAATTCAAATATTAATCCTTCAGCATATAGCGAGCTTTGGGATACCCCACGCCCTTCCCATGCCGACCTAACGGCACGACAGCGCTATCGCAATCCCGATCCAACAGGCGGAGGTCATTTTTCAGGTAGACTTACCCTCCCGCTGTGTTTTGCAGGTGCGGTTGCAATGCAAATATTATTACGATATGGAATAACGATAGCGGCACATATTTCAAATTGTGCCGGTATTTATGATAAAAAAATTAATCCTACTAAAGTTGACATTAATACTCTTAAAGAGGTAGCAAATAAAACTTTTCCTACGATAGACGATAAGGCCGCAGAGGAAATGGCACAGGCAATTGAAGCAGCCCGCTTAATGGGAGACTCGGTTGGTGGTGCTGTAGAGTGTGTGGCGGTAGGTCTTCCCGCAGGGATAGGCAATCCAATGTTTGATGGGATCGAGAGTGCATTAGCAAAGGTTCTTTTTGGAATACCGGCTGTTCGTGGTGTTGAGTTTGGTGTTGGGTTTGAAGCATGTGGCATGAAGGGCAGTGAACATAACGACAGCTACACTTTGTTAAACGAAAAGCCAATTCCAATTACTAATAATGCAGGTGGAGTTTTAGGCGGAATAACAACCGGTGCGCCACTAATTTTTAGAGTTGGATTTAAACCAACGCCATCTATTTCATATCCTCAAACTACCTTAAATCTTAAAACCGGAGAACAAGAGATATTAAAAGTAAAGGGTAGACATGATCCCTGTATTGTGCTTCGAGCTGTTCCGGTTGTAGAAGCTGCAGCTGCATGCGTCCTTTTAGATTTATTGCTTTCTTCGGAAAAGGGTGAAATATGAGTGAAATACCTTATGACAGACTGACGGTAGGTTTAATCGGAGATAAGCTATCACACAGTCACTCACCAATAATACATGAAATATTAGGCAACGCTCACTATAATATTTATGAGCTAAACGCAGAAGAGCTGGATGATTTTTTTTATCGACGAGATTTTCATGCCATTAATGTAACGATACCGTACAAAAAAGAAGTAATTAAATATTGTGAGGCAATATCTCCGACAGCAAAACTTTGTAACAGCGTAAATACCATTCTTAACCGTAACGGCAAACTTTATGGCTACAATACCGATTTTATAGGTCTTATAGCCATGTTTAAGTTTTACGAAATCGATGTTAATAACAGAAAATGCGTTGTTCTCGGAAGTGGGGGAGCAGGCAGTACAGCGGTTAATGTTATGGAAAAGCTTGGTGCCAAAAAGGTGGTTACCGTATCACGAAGCGGAGAATACAACTACAGTAATCTTGATAAAATTTCAGATTTTGATGTTTTAATCAACTCAACACCGGTTGGTCTCTACGGACGCAACAACGATATGCCAATAGATCTTAATGTGTTTTCAGGGTTAGAGGTTGCGGTGGACTTAATAGCAAATCCATATCGCACCGAGCTGATAAGCCTTGCCCAACGTTTAGGCATAAAAGGGGCAGGTGGTGATGCTATGCTGTTTGCACAAGCGGTAGCAGGCTCGGCTCTCTTTTTTGACCAAGCAATAGATTTTTACGACTTTGGCAGATTGTATGGTAAGTATCGAAGAACAAGTAATAACGTAGTATTAATTGGTATGCCGAGTAGCGGTAAAAGCACTTTAGGTAAGATACTGGCAGAAAAACTTAGAATGAAATTGATTGATATAGACTCTGTGATTGAACAAAAGGCAGGCATGCGAATCCCTAAAATATTTGATAAGTACGGCGAGAAAGTATTTCGTGATATGGAGTCGGAATCAATTGTTGAGGCGTGTAAAGAAAAAGGCTGTATAATCGTTACCGGTGGAGGTGCGATAGAACGGGAAGAAAACAGGTTAAAACTACGTAGAAGTGGTATGGTTTTTTGGATAAACAGGCCTTTAGAACTTTTAAACAGCAAAGGGCGTCCCGTTTCAATTAGAGACGGAGTTGAGGCAATATTTAACCGAAGAAAAGTCTTTTACGATGAATGCTCTGATTTTGAGGTAAAAAACGAAACAACACCCCAGAGGTGTTGCAACGAAATAATATCAAAATTTTATGGTAGCTGTGTTAAAGCTGAACTAAATATGTCTGAATTTACAGAGCTTGTATAGAGCGAGAAGATACCCATCGGTTCCAAGTCCCGTGATTTGTCCTAAACAAGCCGCAGCTGTTAACGACTTTTTGCGAAATTCTTCTCTTGTGTATACATTCGAAATGTGAACCTCTATAGTGGGAAGATTTGCGGTTTTAATTGCGTCACGTAGTGCAACCGAGGTGTGAGTATAGGCGGCGGGATTGATAATAATAGCATCAATGCATTGTTCCGGAGCATCAATAATTGCACTGCATAGCTCACCCTCATTATCACTTGCAAAGAAGGAGACGTTGGCCGATAAGGCTATCGCCTCTTTTTCAATTTTATCACAAACATCTTGCAATGTTTCACTACCGTAAACGCTCGGCTCACGTGTTCCGAGTTTTCGCAGATTAGGTCCATTTATTACTAAAATATTCATAGTTAAGAAATCACCAGTGTTTCTTTATACGAGTTTGAAATAAATGCTATATAGGATTTTCCGGGATTAACAAGTATTTCCTCACCGTCTTGGTTAAGAATTTTAAGTTGGTCGTCCGGGTTGCCTTTTTGCCAGCTAATTTCGGAATATTTCCCCTTATTAACATAATACCCTTCACCCTGTGTAAGGGCAAAATTGGTAGAATAATTGTCTGCTTGCATAGATACATCGCAAAATAGTAGAAATACATTATCAAAGGTTAACTGCTTTTGTTCGATACTATCTAATTGAGGACTTCCCGCAAAATATTTGTCATAGCTTTCGGTAGTACCGTTATACCTAAGTTCACCTGTGGCAGAATCGGAAAAATTAAAGTTGATCGACGATGATGCAATACCTTCAAAGTCGTCATTAATTTCCTCATCAACAGCAGAAAAATTAAATAATGGATAATAACCACCGACAGGTGATATGGAATTAATTGATATTCCGGTAGATACAAGAGTACTACTTGTGTACCAAGAATATATATTTCCATAATCATAGGAACGTGGGAGATCAAAGTTAAATGCTGTAGTGCCTAGATAAATGCCGTCAATGTTTTGATAACCAAAATAGTTGAGTAGGTTATCTGCATACATGTTGGTATCAATATTTACAAGAATTGCATTTTGAGCCATTGCAAGCTCTGCAAACTGTGCTCTAAGTGAGCTAACGGGACCGACTGCAACCATGCTGTTAATGTCGGAATAAACCAGCATATATGACGTTAAGCCTAATTCAGTCTCGGTTTCATAAACAACGTCGGCGGAGGATATTCCGGTAAGCGGCATAGCCTTATCGATGTTTTCTACCATAACCGCTACGGGCCGTGTACCCTCTGCCTGTCCCTCAATCGGTGCAAGGCCGGTTAAGGCGTTAATATCGTGTTGCTCAATTTCCGGGGTTTCAAGGGATGCGGAAGCAACAACCTGTGGCGTCACATGAACAGAGGTGGAGCTGCTATCAGGCGTTTCATTACAGGACGTAACAAGACACAGCACCGCCGAAAGCAATACTGCTTTTATAGTTATGCTGTGTCTTGATTTTTTCATTTATTCTTCTTCATCCGCATCTGCTTCGTTTGCTGCCGCATCTGCATCTGCATTTGCACTTGCATCAAGAGTCTGATCACTGTCAGAGCCGCTAATCTGGAAGGAATCATGCTGATCAAGACCAACAACAGCTATATAGGTTTTACCAACGTTTAACGGAACACCGGTTTCACTTCCGTCAGCAGTGTAAATTTGTAGTGGATCGGTTGGACCGCCCTTTTGCCATCTTATTTCTTGATACTGTCCACCATAGAAGTAGTATCCTACGCCGCCGCTACCAAGGTCAATTTCAACAATTGGGCTGGAGCCGTCGCCATGAGGTACGATGGAGGTATAAAGAACTAAAAGATTTTCATATCCGAAAGGCTCGCCATTATTTTCGTCAACAAGCTTTATTCCAAACTGAGATTTCTCGTACTCGTTAGTAGCTTCATTATATTCAAAGAATCCGTCGTAGGAGGCGGAGAACTTCCACGAAACTTGTAAGGCACTGCCATCAGCAGGAAGAACCGGCGCATCGTTATAGTTTACAAAACCATGAAGAGTTATAGGTGCTGGAGGAGCACCGGCGGTTTCATACTTATCTTTTTCTAATTCTGCGGTAAGTAGTTCTGCGTTGGTATACTCCGTCTCATCGTAGCTATAACCGGGACGGTCACGACGGTAGGCTGCTCCACCGGGATTAACATCACCGTTTTCCCACTCATAAACACGTAACATTTCGAGTGCTGGTGTGCTTCCGCCATCATGAACATATATTGCGTTAAGAGGTAGCATAAATTGAACATGCCCGTGACGAGCCGAACGTATGGGGCCAATTTCCGGTATTGTGGTATAATCGTCAAAAACTAACATATAACGAGTAATACCACCCTCGGTAACCATCTCGTAGCAAACAGAAGCTTCGCTTACTCCAGAATGGGGAAGACCGTCAATGCGATTGTTAACCATAAATGCTGCTACACGCTGATCGATAGGATAGTCGGCATCCTTCTCCTCGCCCGTTAAAGGTGAAGGGTAGTATGGTTCCGGCTCCGGCTCTGGTTCCGGCTCTGGTTCCGGCTCGGCATCTTCACTGTCTGCCTGGTCTGTTGTAGGGGGAGCAGGGGTATCTGAGGTTACAGTCTCCTCGCTACATGCCGCAAGGCTCATTGCCAAAATCAGCACACTAAGTATAATTAACAATACACGTTTCATTAATAATCTCCTAATTAATAATTTTAATATTTTTCTTTATCTAAGACATTTCGAATTCAGCAAATGCTGAAAAATGTGAAAGATCCACTACCGCAACATAACTGTTGCCGGGGTTTACTTCAACAGGAGTTTCAGTTCCATCACTGCTTACAATAAGAAGTGGCTGCTCGGGTGAGCCTTTTAGCCAGCGAATTCGCTCATATCCGCCGTTTGAAAAATAATATCCCACTCCTCCAAAGTTATATTGAACATCTACAAGAACACCATCGGAATGGGTGGATATTGTAGTAAATAGAACAAAAACATTTTCAAACGAAAGCTGTTCGCCGTTATTTTCATCAATTTGTGGTTCGCCATAAATCGACTTTTCAAACTTTCCGGATTCGGCATTGTATTCAAAATTCGAGGTCGAATATTCGCTAAATTTAATGTTAAATTCGTCAACCGGAATGGCGGGAACTCTTTCCTCCTCGGGGTCAAGAAAGTTAAAAACAGGGTCAGGCTGCTCTAAAACATTCGCATCAAAATTGTATTTCTCAACCACCTCTGCTATGGTTGACCCGTCTGTAAACCAACAATGTTCATCTACATTAGAGTATGTTTGGGATAATAATTCGGCACGCTCGTTATCGTACCAAACAATGTCGGAAATCAGCTGCCCATCAATATCACGATTTGCGTATTGATAAAGTGATAACATATTGTCAGCAGGAACACTTGAGCCTATGTGCAGATAAAGAGGTTGATAGGATAGCATGAGCTGAATATGCTGATCTCGAGCACTACGAACTGGGCCGATGGTTGGAAGGTTAAACCCGTCAGAGTAGATAGCCATCAATCTGGTAATACCGCCCTCTGTAACAATTTCGTAGACGATATCGGCTTCACTTAATCCTCGCTGAGGTAAAGACTGCTCGATGTTATTTACCATAATCGCTATCGGACGCATATCTTCCTGAAACTCGTCATCAACATAAAGTCCGTTAAAAGGATTTATTGGATCGTTTGTTGTTTCATCATTTACATCTTCGGGAGCGGGATCGACAATTTCTGATGAACTTTCAAGCGACTCGGGCTGAAGATTGTTAGAACTTGATACGTCGGATGAAGGCGGTAACACGCTAACGCTACCCGGCTGTTCTAAACAGGCGGATAAACTGAAGGCTATATAGAAAATCGCTAAAAAAACAGCGTATATTTTAATTCTCAATTTTTTTCCACTAAATGATACCACCTAAACTAAATTTTACCACATATAGTATTTTTTGTCAATATAAGCGAGATATTCATTCAGTATCTATTGTAATAATTAATTCTTTACAGAACCGCCAAATTTTGTGAACATTTTCATAACTTCATCGCAAAGCGCTCTATGCTTTTCGGCAATAAGATTAGGATCACTATGTTTAATTGCCTCTGCTGCCTCGGTGCTTATGGAAAGTACCGAAACATCTTCTGCAAGTTTTGCTACGGTAAGAGGAGGTAGACCGTGTTGCTCACTACCGAAAAAGTTGCCGGGCCCCCTTGTTTCGAGGTCAAACTTTGCAAGCTCGTATCCGTCTGAGGTTTTAACTACTCGATGAAGACGCTCGATGGTTGCCTCATTTTTACTATCACTCACAAGGAAACACCAACTTTCCTCATCTCCGCGGCCAACTCGTCCGCGAAGCTGGTGTAGTGTAGCAAGGCCAAACTGCTCTGCATTTTCAATAACCATAACGGTTGCATTTGGAACATCTACTCCAACCTCAACCACCGTAGTGGTGCATAATATGTCTATCTCACCTTCGGCAAATAATGACATTATTTCTGCTTTTTGTGTCGGTGTCTGTTTGCCGTGCAAAAGGCCTATTCTTCGTTTTGGCAGTAGTTGCTTGGCAACATCTTGATAGTAGCTTTCAACATCCTGCAATCCGTCGTCGCTCTCCTCGATAACCGGACAAACTACATATATTTGTCTACCTTTTTCAATCTCCCGATCCAAAAAGCTAAACATTTTTCCACGTGTTTCGGTATTAGTTAGTCTTGTTTTTATTGGAATTCTACCTTTAGGTAGCTCGTCGAGTATTGATATATCAAGTTCTCCATAGATTAATAGAGCCAGCGTTCTCGGTATGGGCGTTGCACTCATAACCAAAACATGAGGGTTGTCGGCCTTTGCAAAAAGCCTTGAACGTTGCTTTACACCAAATCGATGTTGCTCGTCGACAATGCATAAGCCAAGATTATTTAGCTCAACCGGCTCAGAAAGTATTGCCGAGGTCGCAATTAAAACACAGGGTGATTTTTCCTGCAATCTCGATAGAAGTTCTCGGCGCTCTTTACCTTTTACACTTGCGGTTAAAATTAATACCTCTATTCCGGTTTTGTTTAGGAGTGATGAAAGCGTTTTGTGATGCTGCCTACATAGAAGTTCGGTTGGTGCCATTAACGCTGTTTTATATCCGTTTTTTGCAGCATAATATGCGGCGGCGGCGGCAACAACTGTTTTTCCGCTACCTACATCACCCTGTAAAAGTCGATTTTGAGGTGTGGTTTTCAAAAGGTCTTGAGTTATATCAGCAACAGCGCGTTGTTGCGCCTTGGTTGGAGTAAAAGGCAAAAGTTTAAAAAAAGGTTCCAGCTCGACTCTATCCATGGCGGCACAGCTAACCCTTTTATCTTCATCCTTAAGCTTCGAAAGTCCTAACTGTAAACATAATAACTCATCGAACACTAATCTTTGTTTTGCATATCGTGCTTCAGAAATATTTTTCGGGAAATGCGCTGAAATTACAGCATCGTATCTGTTCATTAAATTATATTCAGTAGTAATTTCATCCGGTAAAAATTCTGTTATTAATTCATTTGCGCAACTATCTATTGCTACACGTACTAGCTTCTGAATATATTTTGAACTGATACCCGCCGTTAACGGATAGATAGGGGACATAGGTATCCTATCAGAGGGTAAAAGGTATCCCGGAGATATCATTGAGCGGTTAATAAATCCATTATACGTTACCTTACCGTGAAAAAGATATTCCTGTTCTTCTTTTATTGCCTCATAAGCAAAGCGGTTGTTAAAATAAATAATTTCAATATCACCACTGGCATCGCAGGCATCCATCTTAAAAAGGATACGCCCGCCGGCAATCCTACGCGGCGGGTGTTTTTTTATTATGCCAAGCTTAAGAACGAGGCTGCGATTAGGCTCGGAGGATGCAACCTCGGTTATTGAGGTGAAATCGATATAGCTTCTCGGGTAGTGACAAAGTAGCTCTTCAACGGTGTTGATACCAAGCTTATTTAGCTTTACAGCATTTTTTTCACCAACTCCTTTTAGATATCTTATATCCATCACTCTATCGAAACAATATAATAATATACCGGTTGGCCACCCATAACAAGGCTGGATTCAATATTTTTGGGTAGTTTATCAGCTATAGTTTTAAAGGTCTCATTTGCCGTCTCTTGTGAAATATCGGCCCCCGCAATCAGGGTGAAAAAGCTACTGTTTTTCTTAACCATTCCCTTAACTAATTTTATAAGCGTTTGGGTAACATCGGTTCCAGTGTGTGTGAGTTTGCCGTTTTCGAGTGCTAATATTTCATTCTTTTTAATTTTATGTCCGTCAAAATCGCTGTCCCTTGCGGCAAAAGTTATCTGGCCTGTTGAAACTGCTTCAGCAGCCATTATCATCTCAGTTGCGTTTTGTTCAATTCCAGCTTCAGGATCGAAGCAAAGCAAAGCAGAGATTCCTTGAGGTATAGAGCGTGTAGGAAGAACAATAAGATTTCGGTCGGCAAGTTTTTTTGCTTGTTCTGCAGCAAGAATAATGTTCTTATTATTAGGGAGTATAAATACATTTTTTGCCGGCACAGAATGTGCAGCTCCCAGAATATCATCGGTAGATGGATTCATGGTTTGCCCACCGGTAACAATTGCATCAACGCCGAATTCGCTAAAGAGATTTTTTAAACCTTCACCGGCTGAAACGGCAACAAATCCATACTCGATTTCCGGATCAACAGCGGCATACTTAAAGGTTGCTGTTTCATCCATTTCGGATTTTACCTGTTTTACAAGACCTTTACCCTGTTGTTGTCGGCTCTCATATTGTTCGCTCATGTTTTCTATTTTAATTTTAGTCAGGTTACCGTGGCCAATAGCATGAGTTAAAACTCTTCCTGGATCATCGGTATGTACATGAACCTTGATAATAGATTCATCTTCAACCACAACAATGCTATCACCGATAGTGCCGAGAAATGCAGAAAGCTTTTCGGTAGAGGCAGAAGATTCTTTGTTAATAATAAATTCGGTACAGTAACCAAAGTCACTTTCCTCAAACAGCTCTTCTGCAAAAACTCCCTTGCCAACAACTGATGATGCCGACTTGTGTTCCTTTTGTTCCGGCATACAAAAGCCCTCTCCGGAAATAACCTGGCGCATTCCTTCAAAAATAAAGATAAGACCTTTACCGCCTGCATCAACTACGCCTGCTTTTTTGAGTACCGGAAGCTGTTCGGGTGTTTCCTCAAGTGCTTCTTCGGCAAATTGGCACATGGCACTAAATAGTTTGTCGATATCTGAAATTTCTGAAGAGGCAATCCTCTCGGAAGCAACTCTTGCAACAGTAAGCATCGTACCTTCGGTCGGTTTCATTACCGCCTTATATGCTGCGGACACACCCGAGGCAAGGGCGGCCTTTAATTTCTCGGAGTTCATGGTAGCTTCTCCGACTAAGGCTTTAGAAAAGCCTCTAAACAGTAATGAAAGAATAACACCGGAGTTTCCGCGTGCACCTCGAAGCATAGCCGATGCAGCAGTTTTGGCAACCTCTTCAACCGAAGAATCTTCGGCAAGGTTTTCCAGTTCTCTGGAAGCTGCGGTAATGGTCATGCTCATATTGGTTCCGGTATCGCCGTCCGGCACCGGAAAAACATTTAACTCATCAACGTCACTGCGGTTATTTTGTATGCTGTTGGCTCCGGATATCATGGCTCGGCATAGTGTTTGCCCGTTAATTTCTATCATTATTATGAATTTCCTTTCTTAAGTGCACTACTCATCTTTAACGTTTTCTACAACAACGTTTACCTCTTCAACCGAAAGGTCTGTTGCCTGCTCAACAGTATATCTAACTTTGTTAATTATACTTTTAACTATCGCCGAAATATTCAATCCATAGATAACGGTGATGTGTAGTTCAATAAAAAGTTTGTTGTCCATTTCAACAACTCTAACACCCTTATCGGTATAGTTTCTACCGAAAACAAGCGATTTTAGGGTGTCGCTGGTATTGGCGTCTGCCATCTCGGCAACACCAAAACAGCTCTGGGCTGCAATTCCGCAAAGAGCGGTAAGATATGCACCGGTAATCCGGATACTACCTTTAGAATTATATATGTTAATCATAATTCACCTCATTAAAATGGTAATATGGTTTGGAATTTTGTGGGGTTAATTTTGTTAAATCATTACGATGATAAACTGTGCCTTCACGAAACATTATGGGTGCTATTGGCTGTTCTTTGCTAAATAAACTGCAAAATTCAGCAATATTTCCGGTTGATTTCATGCCCATATAAGCATTTTTCAGATCTTGTGAGAAATACTCGGTATAACCCGGTGAGCTTTCGTTAAAAAAGTAAGAAAAATCAAGATTTTCAGGAATCATAATCTCGGCTAAATATAAGTCATATTCACCCTGTAACAACAATTCGTTAAAAAGTTCGGTACCGGGAGCCGATATTGCCGTTAGTGTCAAACCTTTTTTTGCAAATGCCATTTCAAGTTGAGAGATGACTGCTTCTCGTCCCGCTATCTCATTATTATATAATAAGCTATACTCTGTTTTTTCACTTGATATGGGATGCACGCTCTCCTGTTCACAAAATGAGTATGCAGGATTGATAATTCCCATGCTCTCAACTCCAACGCCACCAAATACATTTTCAACAATAGCAGATCTATCTATTGCCGATGAAACAAAAACTCTTTCGTTTGCAGTATAAGCTTCTGAAGCAAAACCGATAAATAGCATTGACGTTGTGGGATACAAACTTTTTGCAAGTTGGGAGTTAGGAACAAAATCGGGCAAAAATGTTGTATCGAGAATCGAAATAATGCCTAGATTAAGGCTGTCAGTAAGTGCGCTGGGCTGGGAAACATCAACTACTTCTATTTCAGCAAAAGCAATATCTACCGAGTCTTTTCGTGAAATTAAGGTGTTATCGACTAAATGATAATCTCCGCTGGCAGACGGATTTTTTGCGCTAACCTCTGAAGCCTTTAAAATGGGCATGGTTAGTAGGTTTAAAAAAAATGCGTCCGGCTCGAAAAGTGCTATGGTTACAGAGCTGTCCGAAACACTTACAGTGTCGATATTTTGCAATTTTAGTGAGTAAAAGTTACTTCCTTGTGCTGCGGTTATTGAAGCTGCAACATCCTGAGTTGTTACCTGCGATGAGTCTGCAAAGGTAAATCCTGAGTTTATTGTTATGGCATAGCTCGTATTATCCGAGGTTGCTGTTGCGGAAGAAGCTAATAACGGTGCAGGGCTTAAACTATCATCCAAAACAAATAAGGAGCAGTATAACAAGCTTCCCATTTGATGTGTTACCAAGGCATCGGTCAGATAGGGGTTTAACCCTTCTGAAGGATCGTAAGCAATAACAATCGGCTGAGTTTGCGCATTTTGGATGAAAACTTGAGGAGTTACCTCACTGCAGGCAGAAAACAACAAAACTATACCGATTATTGGAATGGAGCTTAACATTCTAATCAACCGAAATATTACGTTATTTTCATCACTGAAGTTTCTCACCCATATATTATATAACAAAATAAATAAATTTGCAACCGTTTGTTTACAGTAGCAAATTTATTATGAAAAAAACTAATTTACATGTAGTTAATAATCGATTAATCGCGTAATATCTTTACCACATTTTGCACATTTTCCTGTAAGCAATAAATCGTAATCGTCATGAACCGTTACTTTATAATCAACAATGGAGGTGATTGTACAATCAGGACAGAATGCGCTATTTTCGATCATTTTTTTAATATCAGGGGATATCCTATCCCACACTTCTTGAGGAGATACGATTGAAAAATCAGGTGCATCGTCATCTTCTTCTTCATAAAAACCCTCATCAGGTTCATATGCAGTTTTAAAATAATTCGGAAATCTGCTTAGCTTGTAGGTGGCTCTTTCCTTGTCAAACTCGTCAAGATTTAACTCGTCAACACCAAGTAAATTACAGTATTCTTCATAGTCATCGCCTTTTTCTTTAAAAGATTGAGCAAGGTCTGTTAGCATATCAACCCCACCGCAATCTTCAATAATTCCATAGCCCTCACCGTTCAACAGCATTGGAAATTGGTTTTCAGATGCATTATTGTTAATAACAACATCCTCTAACGTTAGAGTGAAACTCCAGTTGTCTCCAAAGTCGTAGTTAAAAAAAAGCTTCTCTTTAGGGCCGCTAAGCACCTTTGAAAGTGGTATTTCAAGAATATTTAAGGTTAGGGAACCTGCGCGTGGTATATAATCGTTATCAATGAATTCAATATCAACAACACCGCCATTTTGCTCTAAAATAGCTACAGCCTCCCTGTTTTCAGGCGAATTAATATGACTGCCAACTAAAGTTTTAAAATTATCAAGCATCGGCACCTGAAAATTAAACAGATGTCTTCCCTCCATTTCATAGAGGCTCATGATAATATAACCCAGATCAACCATAGCGATATTGCTTATCACATTAAAACGACGCCACATTTTCGGCTTATAGTCATCAAGTTCAATATGGAATTGATAGATAGGAAAAGATGCCATAACTAAACCTCCGTTATTGTATTAGAGGCTGTCGATAAAATCAACAGCCTCAATATTAATTATGATTCGTGCACACCTGATTTAATGTCAGCAATGAGTTGCTCAATATAGGTGAGAAGGTCGATGTTTACATAGAAGGGTAGTGGTTGACCATCTTTAATTGTTCCATACTGTCGCTCATTAATGCGATAAAACTCCATAGTAAAGCTATCTGAGTTTAACATATTAATAGTTAAAGTATATTCGATTTCACCAACCTCAGGATCTTCCTCGATAATGTTAGATAGTGTAACTGATAATAAAGACAGATAAATATCCTTAGCAAAGTCTTCCTCTATTTCCTCACCGTCAAGGGTTGGTTCCATCCAGGTGTCCTCCTCATCGTCCGGATTTACCATGTGATTAAATACTAATGTGTGCTCACCGGAAGGTGTAGCTATATTAACACTCTCGGCATCCACGATATTGTGTAGCCACATTAAGGATGACATTAGGTCAACGTATTTAATATCTAAATACGGGAAGTAGGAGGCAGGGAAGGTAACAACGGAATCAATACCCGAAACGCTTGCATAATAATAACTCTCTGTTTCATCAGTAAAATCTCCCAGGGTTATTATTAAATCATCGTTAATTGTAATTCGTGCAAGTGGTTGATTATTGGATGCAATAACTTCGTCTACTGTAGCGGCTTCGTCGTTAACTTCATCCGTGTTTGATTCTGCATTTTCATCTGTCGACTCGGGAGCAGGCTCCGTCTGCTCATCTGCAGTATTAAAAATACCGTACTTCTCAAGATCTTGTGGATGATCTTCAATTATATCAGAGTATTCTAATGAGCTGAGGTTATTTACAATAGAATCCACAAACACTGTATCATTTGCATCGTGATTTAACGGAGCAATCAGTTCATAAACCGAACTGAATTCATCGCCGGCGCTCTCAAGTAATGCTAATTCGATCGTTTCCTGTCCTTCACGTTCTAAGATGAAGGATTCTACTGCACTGTATTCTTCGCCTTCGGCAAATCCAAATAAAAATTTGTCTCGAAATTGCCATTCGCCTTCCAATGCATACTTAGCAGTTGAAGCAGAAATCAACCAAACATCATCACTGTCGGCAAGTTTTGCATAATAGTCTGATTCACCCGGGGCAAGGTCGCCAACTTCGTAAACTGTGGAACCGGATGAATGATTTACAGTAACCACCGCAGCGGGAGTATCAAGACCATACTCCGAATGGTTATCAGATGCAACCGGGTCTGCATCAATCATTATTCTACTAAGAGCCCTAGCCGCATCACCAAATTCATCAGTTAAATATGCAACATCCTTTGGCTCTGCAAGGCTATATTCTATTACTGTCTGTGATTCACCGTCTTCATCTTCAACGGTAGCAGACTCGGCATTTATAGAAAAACTCTTTTCTGCTTCAATGGTAACAGATTTAATGTTTTCTTCATCAATCTTCACAAGGTAATTTACTTCCGGTGTGGAGGTAACTGCTTCAGATGAAGGTGCTTGTTCTACCTCTTGCGGTATAGAAGTTATTATGAAGTAAGCAATAAGAACTATTGCCAAAACTCCACCGGAAACGATTAGTCCCTTATATTTTTTCATTATTTATTTTTTCTCCTAATAAACACAAAGATACCAAGGCCTATAAAACAAAGAGGGAGTATCACTGCAAATATAATTAATATTGTTATTGCCTGGTTACCAACAAGATTTAATACCGGACTACTAAATTCAACCGGCTCAACAATTACCGCATCAACCGATGGGTTCATAAAGTCTAAAGATGAGGTGATAATATTAGCATTTTGAAAAGAGGGGTCCTCAAGTAAGGAGGAAGCAACCATATATGCCGAAGCAACAAACAGTACGTTATGTGTAGTGCTCTCATTTTTAATATACTGATAATCAGTGCTGAGTACCATTAACGGGAAGGGCCCCTGTGCATCACCGGAGGCTTGTGTTAAATCCTCTATTGCAGTTTCGGAGGAAAAGTCTTTACCGTATGAAGTATCAGAAGACTGCATTAATACTGCGGTTGAACGATAGTTATCCTGCTCGTATACTACCTCAATATCGGTTGCAAGCGGGACAACAACATTTGCGACACCGCTATTTATTATATCGTCTGTTATCTCATGACTCACCATTTCGGATATAATACTGGTTGGGTCAGCACCGTATGCTCTTTCGGGATCTACAACAAGGTTTGAGCCGGCAGATACACCCCACTCCGACATATAGCGGTTAAGTCTTTCAAGTGACGACATTTCGGGAGAGTTTATCATTATAAGGTTATTGTTAACCGGGCGTGTGAGATATTCGTTTAACTTTTCAATTTCACCCTCAGAAAAATCGGATGTTGGGGCATATATAACCAACATATCGATATCTTCCGGAATGTCTTCGCTAAGAAGCTCAATTTCTGAAATGGCATAGCTATTATTACTGAAAATATCATTAAAGGGTTCATTTGTTAGCGTTTCACCATGTCCGGTAATAAATGCAACATTTGGTATATCCTCGGTAGTTACATAGTGAAGGGAAGATGCGAATTTCTGGTCTGCCTGATATCCTGATGTATAACTCTCACCTGTCTGAAAGTCATAGCTTGAAGAGTAAAGGTCGTTAACATCTATAACAATATCACGCTTAGAACTTTTCATAATAATGCTACCGGGAACTACACTGTCCGGTGAAGAAAAATTGTTGCGAAAGCTCGGGTTAGTAGTTAAATCGACATACTCTATACTCATCATAGAACCGGATTGAGATACCATTCTTTTTAAAACTTCGTTAGCTTCTTTAAATCCGGAATTGGCTTCGGCTTGCTCTTGTGTCATCATTATATATACAGAAACATTTTCTGATAGATTGTTAAGCATATCCTTGGTTGTATCTGAAATTGTATAAATTCCATCCGTAGTAATATCCTGAGTTAGGCTGAATCGTTCGGTAATAGATTCTACAACAAGATTCAGTACTATAACAATTGCAATAAAAACGACTGCAAATATTATCGAAAGGCTTCCATATTTAAATTTTCTTGTATTAAACAATTTTTTCATAATTATTCTCCTCTATGCCCAACGTTTCTTTTCAAGCACACGGGTGGTAAGAAATAAAAATACCACTATGATACTTATGAAATAAACTATATCTGATAACGACAAAATGCCGTTTGTAATGTTTGTAAATCTTGAAAAAACAGATAGCCAGTTAAAAATGTCCTTAACAACCGGAACGTAAATAATGCTTACAACAAACTGCAGTATATAAATTGTAAACAGTATGGCATAACTTATTATTGCAGCAATAACCTGGCTTTCGGTGAGAGAAGAAACAAATAACCCAATTGCAACAAAGGTAGCTATTCCAAGTATCAGCATAAGATAGTTTGCAAAAATTTGCCAGGAGGCAGGAGAGCCAAAAATAGAAATGATCAGCGGAACACCAAAGGTTGCAAGCAAGGCTATGGCGACGACTCCCATGGCAGCGAGGTATTTTCCAACAACAATATCAACAACACTGATAGGGCTGGTTAGTAACAATTGATCTGTTTTATGCCTGGCCTCGTCCGACAACAATTTCATGGTTAAAATAGGAACTCCAAGCATCAAAATTAATATTAAGAAATAAAACAATTCAGATACATTACTGGTTGGATATCCCGTAAATAGTCCCGACAGGTTAAACAGGAAAAACAATACATATGTTATGAGCGCAAAAGCAGCACATATTACATAGCCGAGTGGGGAAGTGAAAAAGCTGCGAAAATCACGTTTAAATACTGCTAACATTTATTCCTCCTCCTTATTGGTGTCTGTAATTTCTACCGTTTCATCATCAACAACAGTCTCTATTTCCGAAGCGCCTGTAATTGCGTCGGCTTCCTCTGTGGTAAGCTTCAAGAATATATCTTCAAGTGTTAGATTCATGGAGGCGAGAGACATGATGGGGAATCCTGCCTTAGCTAAAGCGAAGAACAAGCGTTCTCTTACATCTACTCCTTCGTCCGATTCTATGAAAAATTCAAAAACGCCATCTTCTCGTTCGCCACCACAGTTGACGGTTTTTACATTATCGGTAGACTTGATGACCGATTCAATTGCCTTTTCAGTGCCCTTTATTCTCATGGAAATACGGTGGGCGCCTGTTAGAGCATTGGAAAGGTTTTCCGGTGTATTGTCGGCAACAATAACTCCATTACTTATAACAAGTACACGCTCGCAAACGGCCTGAACTTCAGGCAAAATATGGCTAGATAGAATAACAGTTCTCTTTTTACCAAGTTTTTTAATAACATTTCGAATTTCAATTATTTGAATAGGGTCAAGACCAACTGTTGGCTCGTCCAGTATTAATGTATCAGGATCCCCGATAAGTGCTGATGCAAGACCAACGCGTTGCTTGTAACCTTTAGAGAGGTTTTTTATTACTCTTTTATAAACTGCTTCGATTCCAACCTGGGCACACACATCGTCAATATGTGTTTGGCGGTTATCCATGGCAACTTTTTTTAACTCATAGACGAAATCAAGATATTCCTCTACAGTCATATCCATGTATAAAGGAGGTTGCTCGGGAAGATATCCAATTCTCTTTTTAACCCCGATAGGATCATCTAACACATCAATACCGTCAATTTTTACAGTTCCTTCTGTAGCCGAAAGATATCCGGTAATGATATTCATAGTAGTACTTTTTCCGGCACCGTTCGGGCCGAGAAAGCCAACTATCTCACCATCCTTTATTTCGAAGCTAATGTCTGATACGGCTTTTTTTGGTCCATATCTTTTGACAAGGTTTATGACCTCAATCATATTTTTTCACCAAATTAATCCTTTCTAATAATTCGTGACAAATAACCATAATTATGGAAACGTCATTATTTTTAAACACTATGTTTAATATTCTACTACTTAAATAGTTATTAAGTCAACATTTTTTTTGTGTTATTTTAATGAAACTTAAGAGTTTTTAGGCAAAAATGATGTTTTTGACGTGGTTAAAACATGATATGCCCTTTTTTTTTATTGACTTAGCAGTGAAAAAAGAGTAGAATTAATGGTATATTTATTTTTCAATAACTCTTTATTTAAATGGTAACAATGAACTCAAAAAACTTAAAGCTTGGAATCGACATAGGTTCCACTACATTAAAATGTGTCCTACTTGACGATCAAAACAATTTGTTGTTTAGTAGCTACGAAAGACATCTTTCCATGATAACGGAAAAACTTTCAAAAGCAATCGAGGGACTGAAAAAATTAATATCTGATGACGACAGTATAGCAATAGCTATATCAGGTTCTGCCGGAATGGGTATTGCCGAAACACTTTGTGTAGACTTCATTCAGGAAGTTTATGCTACAAAGGTTGCAATCGACAGGCTCACCAAGGATGTAGATGTTGTTATTGAACTGGGTGGTGAAGATGCAAAACTCTTATTTCTAAACGGTGGATTAGAGGTTAGAATGAACGGTTCTTGTGCCGGTGGTACAGGAGCATTTATTGACCAGATGGCGACATTATTACATATAACTCCTCAGGAAATGAACGAGTTAGCAAAACAGCACAATAAAATTTATTCGGTAGCATCAAGGTGTGGAGTTTTCGCAAAGTCGGATATTCAGCCGCTACTTAATCAGGGTGCAAATCGAGAAGATATTTCGGCTAGTATTTTTCATGCCGTGGTGAACCAGACTGTGGCAGGCCTTGCGCAGGGCCGGGAAATAAACGGAAATGTAGTGTATCTTGGCGGACCGCTAACCTTTATGAATATGTTGCGAGAGAGTTTTGATGAAATTTTATCGATAAAAGGGCTATGTCCTGATAATTCGCTTTATTATGTGGCTATGGGAACCGCCATGTTAGCACAAACTACAATGACCCTGAAAGAACTACACGGTAATATCACGAAAAGCACCTACACACAAAACTATACAAAAACCTCCCCATTGTTCCTTAATCAACAGAGTTATGACGAGTTTGTTAAGCGTCATGAATTAGCTGTGGTTAATGAAAATAAGGATAGACAGTATAATAAGAATGCCTATATCGGAATTGATGCCGGATCTACGACCGTTAAGATGGTTGCAATAAATGAAAATGATGAACTTCTTTTCACAAGGTATAGCTCCAACGAAGGCAATCCGGTGAGAATGATAAAGGGCTTTTTAGAGGAGTTTTATGTCGAATTTCCTGCCGTTAAGGTCTGTGGCGGGGCGGTAACAGGATACGGCGAGGAGATGATAAAACAAGCCTTTGCTTTAGACATTGGAATTGTAGAGACGGTAGCCCATTTTAATGCAGCGAAAAAGTTTAACAACAATGTGGATTTTATTATCGACATTGGCGGTCAGGACATGAAGTGTTTTAGAATAAAAGATGGAGCGATCGATGACATATTTTTAAATGAGGCATGTTCGTCGGGCTGTGGTTCATTTTTGCAAAGCTTTGCCTCTGTTCTCGGATACAGTACCGAGGAGTTCGCAAGGCTCGGACTTTTTGCTGACGCACCGGTAGACCTTGGCTCTCGCTGTACGGTATTTATGAACTCATCGGTTAAACAGGCTCAAAAGGATGGGGCGTCGGTGGAAAATATTTCGGCAGGTCTTTCGGTGAGTGTGGTGAAAAATGCATTATATAAGGTAATACGTGCTGTGTCGGCCTCCGAGCTTGGTGAGAACATTGTGGTACAGGGTGGCACTTTTTTAAATGATGCAGTTCTGCGTGCCTTTGAACTTGAAATTGGAGCAAACGTTATAAGACCAAATATTTCCGGAATGATGGGGGCTTACGGTGCGGCACTTCATGCAAAAAAGCACTCCGAAGGAAGCAGCACAATTTTAAGTAAAGAACAACTCGTGGATTTTACCCATACCGTTAAATCGGTAGTCTGTAAACGATGCACTAACAACTGTGCATTAACCGTGAATTCCTTTAATAATGGTAGAAAATCTATAGGCGGTAATCGATGTGAAAAGCCGATTGTTGGAGGCGATTCGCAAAATGACGAATTTAATTTGTATTCCTTTAAATTAAATATTATTAAGGAATACATGGATAAAAAAGTTCCTAATCGTCGAGGGCGCATAGGAATTCCTTTAGTCTTAAACATGTACGAACTATATCCGTTTTGGCACAAGTTTTTTGAGGAACTTGGCTTTGAGCCGGTTTGCAGTGGATTCTCGGACAGGAAGTTATACACCCAAGGGCAGCACACTATTCCTTCTGATACGGTGTGTTATCCGGCAAAGTTGGTTCATGGACATATCGAGAGATTAATACCACTCAATGTTGATGCAATTTTCTATCCTTGTATGACATATAACATAGACGAGGGAAGAGGGGATAATCATTACAACTGTCCCGTTGTTGCATATTACCCCGAGGTAGTTCATGCTAATATTCCGGCAATGGACAACATGAAGTATATATATGATTACATAGGTGTGCACCGTAGAAAAGATTTTGCGGTGAAGATACAAAAAATCCTTGCACAGCATTTTGGTGAAATACCGTTAACCGAGATAAAAAAAGCCGTGAAATCTGCATTTACAGAACGAGACTATTTTTTTGAACGTTGCAGAATTGCAGCTATGGCAATAATTGATAGGGCAAAAAAGGAATCACGCAAAATTATTGTGTTAGCAGGTCGCCCCTACCACCTTGACCCGGAGGTCAACCACGGGATAGATAAACTAATTTGCTCCTGCAATGTGGCGTTAATAACTGAAGACACGGTAAGTCATCTGGCCAAACCGGTACAGGTATCGGTGCTTAATCAATGGACATACCATACAAGACTGTATGATGCCGCTGCCTATGTAAACACTCAACCGGATATGGAGCTTATACAGTTGGTATCTTTCGGCTGTGGTGTTGATGCGATTACTACCGATGAGGTGCGAACAATTTTACATCGTGCCGGAAGAATCTATACCCAGATTAAAATTGATGAAATAACCAACCTTGGAGCTGTAAAAATAAGGGTTCGCAGTCTATTGGCAACAATAGACTGACAGCCGTGAAGAAAGGACTATAACTAAAGATGCAAGAAACTTCCCATAGAGTGGAATTTACTAAGGAGATGAAACGGGAATACAAGATTTTAGTCCCGGACATGCTACCGATACATTTTACCTTTATACAGAAAATATTTTTTGACTACGGATACAACCTTGAAATCTTGAAAAACTCCGGTAAATCGGTTGTGGATTGTGGTTTGAAATACGTGCATAATGATACCTGCTATCCTGCACTTTTGGTTATAGGACAGTTTATAGATGCATTAGAGAGTGGGAAATATGATGTAAATAAAACCGCCTTAATGATTACACAGACAGGCGGTGGTTGTCGTGCGTCTAACTACATTCATCTGCTAAGAAAAGCTCTGGTTAAAGCAGGTTTTAAACATGTGCCGGTAATATCACTAAACCTTTCAGGGTTAGAAAAAAACAGTGGTTTTAAATTCACCTTTGCAATGCTTAGGAAAACTTTATCCGGTGTTATTTATGGCGACCTTTTGATGTTATTAAAGAATCAAATTGAACCATACGAGCTGCAAAAAGGAGAAGCTCAGCAGGCGGTAAATTACTGGATAGAGCATCTATCGCAGGAGTTTCACAATAAAAGAGGTCTCTCTTTAAAAGAAATGAAGAAAAACCTTCTTTTGATATCCGATTATTTTGCAGCTATTAAAATTGAAAAGACTGATAAAATCAAGGTTGGTGTTGTAGGGGAAATATATGTAAAATATTCTGAACTCGCAAACAACTCTCTCGAACGTTTCTTAGTATCGCAAGGCTGTGAAGTAATGGTTCCAGGCCTGATAGGGTTTTTAATTTTTAAGTTAGATAACCGTATTGAAGATATCAAATTATACGGCGGAAATCCCGTTAAGTTAGCCGTAATGAATAAAATGATGAGATAT
This sequence comes from uncultured Oscillospiraceae bacterium, assembly GCA_964368815.1. GTDB lineage: Bacteria > Bacillota > Clostridia > Oscillospirales > Ruminococcaceae > CAYJBH01. The sequence continues at coordinate 143,707 of CAYJDA010000001.1, read as the reverse complement.
TTTTTAAAGATAGAAGAGGCGGTAATTTTTGCCGTAAAAAGACATCCGGATTTTCAACCGCCCGGAGAATATAAACATCTAAAAAATTTAGTGGACGGGGTGGTAGGACACGGAAATAAAATGGGTGAAGGCTGGCTGCTTACAGCAGAGATGTTGGAGCTTTGTGAACAGGGATACGAAAATATAGTTTGCGCTCAGCCTTTCGGATGTCTTCCAAATCATATAGTAGGCAAAGGAATGATAAGAAAAATACGTTCCATTTTTAGTGGCTCTAATATTGTTGCTATCGATTATGACCCAGGCGCAACTAAGGTGAATCAGGAAAACCGAATTAAACTAATGTTGGCAGTTGCAAAAGAAAAACAAAAATAAAATCAGTATTTGTGCAAATTTAAGCTACTGTTTTGCATAAACGATTATTTTACAAAATCTAAGCTATGATGAGTATTCGTACCCTGTAATTAGAGCAACAGCAGCTTTTAATGTCAAATATCTTGCAGTGTTTACTGTGAGCCCGTGTCAGCATATTGAAGGAAAAGCAATAAAAACGCTTCTCAATTAAAGTTGTAGCTTACACCGTGCCGTCGGGTATGTAAGAATTGGATGAAGTCTGAATAAAACTATAACAAGAGGTGATATTATGATAGTAAGAAAGCTATTACCGGAAGAGAATTACAAAAGTAAAATAGTTGGCAGTATAGCATTTGAGTTTACGCTTGACTACGAAAAGGTACAGGAAAACAACGAGGAAAAGCGTGAGCCGGTAAACGGCGTTGATGAAAAGCTATATGCCGGATTTGCTGATGATAACGAAACAATTTATGGTTGTATGGGTGCATATCCTTACGAGATAAGGTACGATGGAGCAACCTCCATGATGTTGGGAATAGGTGGAGTTTCCACCCTTCCTCCATATCGAAGAAACGGTGTTATCAGGGAGTGCTTCAAACTCTTTTTCAAGGAAAGTTATGAAAAAGGCGTACTGTTCAGCTATCTCTATCCGTTCAGCCGCTCCTACTATAGAAAGTTTGGATACGAATCAAATTCCCGGGTAATACAGTGGACGATCGACTTTAAGGCTTTAAAGCCGTTTAACGTTGGCGGAAGGGTTGAACTTGTAATGCCGGACAGCGACCATGAAACGGTTGACAAAATATACAGTACAATGTACAAGAACTATAACATGTCAGTTGTAAGGAGTAAAGATAACTACAAGTATTTTTATAAACGCGGAACCTTCAGCGACCAACGTTATGCATATATTCATTACAACAAAAATGATGACCCGGATGCATTTATCATGTTTAAAAAGGTGACGGAGGAAGGCAAAAACATTATGGAATGCACACACACCTTCCCATCAAAAAACGATTTTCTCTTTTCAGACACCGAAGGGTTTAAGGGACTTATTGATTTTGCTTTAACATTTGCATCTAACTATGATGCAATTAGATTTAAACTTCCCGATGATATTTGTCTCGACGGATTGATTAATGAGGGCATATTTACATCCTGTAAGTCACAACAGTTAGGAATGGTGAGGGTAATAGACGTCGAAAAAGTTCTACGGGCGAGCCGTTATAAGGGTACAGGAAGTGCTGTTGTAAAGATAAATGATTCACACATTGAGCAGAACAATGCTACATTTGCAGTTAATTTTGAAAATGGAGAATGTAAAAGCATTGAAAAATCCTATATAGAATGCGACGCAAGTATGGATATTTCTACATTTTCTACATTAATTTTGGGTAGCTATACCAATCTTGATAATTGCTTAAAAGAGGATTTAGTAATTAACGGTAATCTCGAAAACCTAAAGAAGGTATTTTACGGTAAGAAAAACAACATTATAGATTTGTTCTAATGTGGCGAGAGAAAACAGAATTAAAATGCTTGCAATAGGATTACCTGTGTGCTATAATTATGAACATGTATAGTGTGAAAAGCTAAAAATTTATTAGCTTGATTAAACTATAAAAATTAATAACAAGAAAGGTTCAACATAAAGATGAAGAAAATTACCGCAGGTATACTTGCACTAACAATGCTTGTATTTACAGGATGTTCCGGTGCAACCTCTATTATAGATCCTTATGGGATTAACGCATCACGTGGCAAGGTTACTGAAGCAAAATTAAACGATTTAACATATGTGTTGCAGATAGGAGACTATGGTATAAGTAAACAGTACTATTCCGATCTCATTATGGCATATTCAACACAGTTTACATCAGGAAATATTAGCTACCTTACAGACGGCTCGGAGGAAGGTAAAGAACTCTTTGACATCATTAAGGAAAGTGTTGCAAATGTTCTTCTTCAAGAAATTGCATTCAGTGGGGTCGCAGAAGAACTTGGAATAGCAATCACCGAGGAGGATGAGGCATTACTACAGAGTGAACTTGATGCTTACATTACTCAGCTTGGCGGACAGAGTGCCTATGATCAGATGTTGGAGCAAGCAGGCATTTCCTCCGAATTTTACAGTAGGCAGATATATATATCACAGCTAAGTAACAGGATATACGAGTATTACACAAACCCGGATAATGGCAACGTTGCTACTACAGAAGAATTAAAAGAAATAGCTTCTGAAAGCTATGTGATGGTAAAGCATGTGCTGGTAGATGAAGCCAGTTTGGAAACCGCGGTAGATGCAGAGGGAAATCCCTATGAAGACTTAGATAGTCTAGCGAAGGATATATCCGATAGGGCAAAAGATGGGGAAGACTTCGATGCATTAATTGAAGAATACAACCAGGACCCAGGAATGGAAACCAATCCGGACGGCTATTTCTTTACCTATGGTACTATGGTTACCGAATTTGAAACAGAAGCCTATAACATGTCGGTTGGAGACATAAGCGATCCGGTAGCTACTGATTATGGCTACCACATCCTAAATAAGATTGAAATATCTGATGAGGTTATCGAAGCAAATACTGAGATGCTGTCTAGCAATTATATAATCAGCATTATAGATGCCGAGCTAACCGAGAAAATGGATGGGCTTGAAGTGGTTTATTCCTCCCAATATGATAGTCTAACCTTTGACATTCTCTTTCCGGAATTACTAATATAATAAATGTTAATTTAAACCCACATAACCGCGAAAAGGTTATGTGGGTTTAAATAATGCATAAAACAATAAAAAAGGGACGTATAATTATTTATTTGCCATGTTCATTAGCAATTCCTTCTTTTCTTCCATGTCCCGTACCAGTTTAAACTGGGTTTTTGCACGATGGAGGTTTTGTTCGGGGTATCGAATGTTAAAATAAACATCTCCAAGTATATAGTCGGTTAAGAATCTTATTCCCGTTTCTAATGTGATAATAACTGCACCATAGTAAAGAGAGGACAACTCTTCATCGGTAATACTATCGCCCAGTTTTGAAAGAAAACCGTCGAGATATGCCTTGTAATAATCGTTACGAATAAAAACCTTATCTAGGTTTTGCTCGTCCTCTGCGGCTGAAGCGGCGCCAAATCTTATAGAGTCTCCAAAGTCATATAAGAGTGAACCTGGCATGACGGTGTCAAGGTCGATAATGCATACAGGATTATTGGTAATATTGTCGAACAATACGTTGTTAAGCTTGGTATCGTTGTGTGTAACTCTTGTGGGTAGTCGCCCATCGGCAAGTCTCTCGGTGATATAACCACATATTTCTTTGCGATTTCGGACAAACCGGAGTTCCTCCGATACTAATGCAACTCTCGAAAGCGGATCTTTTGTTACGGCTTGCTCAAGGGCTTCAAGACGTTTTGGTGTGTTGTGAAAGTTTTCTATGGTGTCATGAAGTTGATTTGCGGGGAAATCTGAAAGTTGCTGTTGAAAAAGTCCGAAGGCCTCTCCACATCGATAAAAAAGTGACAGATCATCCGCCGATTCATAACAATGAACATCCTCAATCATCGTAAATAAACGATAAACTGAACCATCAGAGGCTATGTGGTAACTTTTATTGTCCCGGGTATAAACAACATTTCTTGTTTGCCTTAAAGGGTCACCACCGTTGGCTAAAACCTTCTGTTTTAAAAATTCACATATTTTTGCAATATTCGTCATTAACTTTTCAGGAGAGCGAAAAGCCACGGTGTTGATTCTCTGTAGAATATAGCCATTGTTTTCAACATGCAATGCGAACGTATTATGAATATGTCCATTGCCGAAAGGTTTTATATTAACTGTTTTGGATATAGGTAGGTTAAAAACTTCTAAAAGTTCTTTAAAGTCATTGTTGTTTATCGCTGTTGTCATTCCCAAAGTCCTCTTTTATACAAGCCACTTTCAGTAGCGGACTTTAGGAATTCAACCATTGCCTCACGATCTTCACGATAGGTTACTCCATACCACTTAGCATTGCAGTTTAAAACCTCGAGATCCGAATAGTTTTTAGATTTCATATACTCAATTGCAAGCGGGAGGAAAAATTCGCCTTTAAGCTTGTCGTTATTGTCATTTTTTAAAAACTCTGTGAAGCCTTCCTCTAATTTTACGAAGATGTCATCCGAAAAACCAAAAATGTTCATGGAAACAACTGTATTTTCCGGCAAGGGATGCCATACATCATCTTCTAAATAAGCAATACAGTCTTCACGTTTTTCAATTTTAACGCGTTCAACTATGGAGTCGAGAGTGGAGTCCTCATTAACGACACAAACGCCTCTTGACACATGGCCGTTGTCGGTAATTGTGTTTTCTAACAGATAACCTGCCATGCAATAATGTTTTATTGCATCATCTTTTTTGCGAGTTTTCATAAACTGTGCAATTGCTTCAAAGGCTTCTTTTCCATAAAAGTCATCTGCGTTAAGTACAGCAAAATCTCCTTTAACTTCATTTTTTGCACAAAGAAGAGCGTGTGCTGTTCCCCAAGGTTTTGTTCTGCCTTCCGGCAGTGAAAAGCCGGCAGGAAGATCTTCTAAAGATTGAAATGCATAACTAACCTTAACAGTTTTTGCAATTCTATCACCTATAGTAGACTTGAAATCATCGAGATGCTCCTTTCTAATAATAAAGCAAACTTCATCAAAACCGGCTCTGACTGCGTCATATACCGAGTAATCAATGATAAACTCACCACAAGGACCTACAGGATCAAGTTGTTTTAATCCTCCGTAACGTGAGCCAAGTCCAGCTGCTAAGATAACTAAAGTCATAAAAAATCCTCCGAATTAATAATTGATGTTATATTATACAAATCTTGATAGATAAGCGCCTGTATTATCTCTAAACGCTTTAACGAAATTATAACATAAAACTTATTGAAAATCAAATAAAAATATGCTATAATTGATAACAATGTAATTAAATAATTTATATAGTAGCACAAAGACAACAATCTTACGGAGGAAAATAGATGTCGAGCACAATAAAAAGAATCGGTATCCTTACAAGTGGTGGTGATGCGCCGGGTATGAATGCAGCAGTACGTGCAGTTGCGAGAACTGCTCTATCAAAAGGCTACCAGGTAATGGGCGTTAAACATGGGTACAATGGCTTGCTTCAAGAGGAAATTTACGAGATGAACGTCCGTAGTGTTTCTGAAATAATTCACCGCGGAGGCACCGTGCTACATACTGCTCGCTGTCTTGAATTTATCAAGCTAACCGGACAACAGCTGGCGGCAGCTAACTGCAGAAAACATGGGATAGATGCAATGGTTGTTATCGGCGGAGACGGTTCATTTAGGGGTTGTTTAGACCTTGCGAAACAGGGGATACCGTGTGTAGGCATACCTGCAACAATTGATAACGACATAGGTTGTAGCGAGTATACTATTGGCTACGATACCGCTATGAACACTGCGATAGAGTCTATCGATAAACTTAGAGACACTACTCAAAGTCATGACCGTTGTAGCGTAGTTGAGGTTATGGGACGAAACTGTGGCCTACTTGCATTAAATGTTGGTATTGCTACCGGTGCGCTATGTGCATTAATCCCGGAGGTTAAATATAATCTTCAAAAAGATGTTGTAAATCGTATGTTATTTGCCAAAGGTACCGGAAAAAAACATTATATTATTGTTGTTGCTGAAGGTGCCGGAAGAGCCTTTTCTTTAGCTGAAAAAATTCAACAGCTTTCAGGAATTGATAGTCGTGCAACTGTTCTGGGTCATGTTCAACGAGGAGGCGCCCCAAGCTTAATGGACAGAACGATGTCGACCAGAATGGGTTTTCATGCAGTGAAGGTTATCGAGGAAGGAAGGTTAAATCGAGTTATTGCTTTAAAGGGCAGTGAAATTCTCGACTACGACCTTGAAGAAGCTTTAAAGATGAAACAAGAAGTAGACTCTGAGTTGATTGAAATAGCTCAAACAGCAAGCCAATAATAAGCAACTCAAGCAGTTTCTAAATAGAAAATAAAGTTAACCCCCGAACTCATTGAGTATCGGGGGTTAACTTTATCAAAAATGATCGGTTCACTGCTATGAGTAAATATTAATATATATACGGTGCGGGATCGACAGTAGTTCCGAACACTATAACTTCAAAGTGCAGATGAGATCCGGTGGAATTTCCGGTGCTTCCCATTCCAGCAATCTGTTGTCCTTGAGAAACAGTGTCTCCGAGCGAAACGTTAAGTGTACTGTTATGTGCATATCTTGTCATAATACCGTTACCATGGTCAACTAATAACATTATTCCATAACCTGTACTTCCGTAAACGGCTGAAACAACCACTCCACTATCAACTGCATAAATCGGAGTGCCAACAGCGCCCCAAATATCAATTCCGTTGTGGGCGCGAACTCCGGTAAATCCACGTGAAACTCCGCCGGTGCCCGGGCCAGTCGGCCAAACCATGGCGCCACTTCCAAGAGCAGGACCATCGTAGGTTATTCCACCACTTCCAAGTGCAGTTCCAACCTCTATTACCTCAGCTACCGGTTCTTTAATCACTTCGGTAGAAATAACATTTACTGAAGTTTGAACCCCGTCAATATAAACAATTTCCGCAGTGATTAAATTAGTTCCGTTTTCTCCCTCGGTGATGGTATTAACTTCGCCCATGGGTAGGCTTGAAGAAGTCTGTTGTTCTGTTGTAAACTCAACCGTTTCTTCAAAAACGAGAGGTTGAACTTCCTTTACTGTTATAAAGGTACTGCTTCGCTTCACGAAAAGTGATTGTCCTACCTGCAAATTAGTAAAATCCACATCCGGATTTAATGAGATAAGCTCACCGGTAGTTATTGAATAGTTGGATGCAATTCCGGATACTGTATCTTCTTCCTTAACAATATAGGTAGTGGTTGAGTCGCCGGTAGTGCTGTATATTAAATCCTGTATTTCACTATGATCAACAATGCTTGATTTTAAAAACAAACCGTCTACCATCTCTACTTCCTGCAAGAAGCTAATAGTAGAACCTTCTCTACTTCGTTGATAGTTTTCAAGTAAAGAGTTAATATCCTGTTCAAGCTGTATACTATCTAAGGTAGCACCGTAAAATTCTCCGTCAACAAACAAACCTGTGCTTTCACTAATATCCTGTCCGGATGAAAGTATTAGGTTATTTGCAAGTGTATCGGTGTCTTGCGTTTGAACCTCTATCGGAAGCGCATCAGCAACTGATATTGTGTATTCAGGTTGCAAACTCCATGTCGATTCACTACCCTGGTATTGTATACGTTCGTTAACTACCTGTCGTGCAGAATCTACAACCTTGGCATTTTCGATATATCCTAAGGTAAGATCATTGTTAGAAACCTGCAAAATAAAATTGTAACTAAAGATGGTGTACGCTGTATAAACAAAGACCACAAAAGCTGCCAAAGGTAAGATATAACAAAATGGGTTAGTAGTAAGGTGGAGGTGTTTCTTTATTCCTGTGAGAATATATCCCTTAAGCCTTACTCGTATATGGGTTCCGCCATAATGCTTTTCTTTTGAAACGATTTCACCACTGGTTTTTACAGCTCTTCTAATGGTGGCAAAGGGGGCCGTGAACTCTCGAAGTCCATAGGAAATAAATCCAAATAGCCAACCAAAAAAACGACCTAGGAATTCTGCAAAATAATCAGCAATTACCAGTAATAAAACCTTAATGCTTCGAAACACTTTAATAAGAGAATACTCAACCGAGAATCCTAAATTATAAAGCATATGGAATAATCGTCCAAAAAATTTAAGCTCATAACGCATACTTCCGGCCTGTACAGCTAATACACCGGTTACAGCAAAGGGCATTGAAGTGCTTTTTTTTGGCTTTGACTTGGACGATTTTAGTTTAGTTATTATGTTAGTAGTGCCCTTGGACACCTCTTTATTATTATTTGTTAATTTCATTATTTTGACTACTTAGTATTATTTGTATAAAACATCACAATATCTTTATAACGTAATGATTATTTTACCATGTTTTTGTCTTTTAGTCAAGCGATAATACTTCTCGGTGAGACATACTAAAAAAATATACTACAGGTAGATTCATAACTTATGTGCACATACAACATAATACAGTTTTATTAAAAATGTACAGTTTTTGTTATGATTATTCTATAATTGTTAAGCTTGACATAATACATAATAAATGATAGAATAACATTAATGTGTACATGCACGCTACTATATAATGAGGGAATAATGTCAGTTACCATTAGTAAGATAGCACAACTTAGCGGCGTTTCGAGAGGCACTGTCGATAGAGTGTTGCATGGCCGAGGAAAGGTAAATTCGTCTACCGAAAAAAAGGTTTTGTTATGTGCAAAGGAACTTGGATATAAGCCCAACAAGGTTGGTATGGCGCTCGCTGTAAGAAAAAAAAAGCATCGAGTTGCGGTAATTATATGCGTTGCACAAAATCCTTTTTTTAAAGACGTTATGGCCGGAATAGAGGGAATGGAGCAGGAATTTCGTCATTACGGTATGTCGGTAGAAATATTCAGGTTAACTAAATTCGATCCTCATGAACAAATTCAGATCATAAATTCTGTAAAGGATGAAATCTCAGGATTAATAATAACACCTATAGACCATCCGAATGTAAAGGAACTACTTAATAAATTGAAAATCCCTATAGTTAATCTAAACACAGATATCGAAGGGACAGATAGAATTGCTTACGTTGGAACTGATTATAAACAGGGCGGAAAAATAGCTGCAGGTGCTATACGATTGCTAAAGCCTTGCAAAGCGTTTATCGGAATTGTTAATGGGTCGCAAAAGTTTTATGGGCATAAGTTGAGAGAAAAAGGTTTTACAGATGAGTTAAAAGGCGATTACAGTGTTTTACCTACTGTTTATTGTGAAGACGATGATGTATTAGCTTTTGAGGTAACCTCAAAACTGTTGACAGAAAATCCTAAGATAGATGCGTTGTTTATAGCGGCTGCTGGAGTTCACGGCAGTTGTAGAGCAGTAATCTCAAGCGGTCGAGAGGATATTGTTATTGTATGTTTCGATGCAACCGAAACGTCAATAGAGTTAATAAAAAAGGGGCTGATAAAGGTTGTTATTTGTCAAAACCCCATGCTGCAAGGCAAACAATCCATGCAGATAATGCTTGAATTTCTGGTAACGGGACTAAATCCCGAGCCCGGTAATTATATAATAGAACATCAGATCAAAATTAAACAAAACTATTAACAGAGAGGAAAAAAAGATGGCAGAAATTTTTAGTGGTATCGAAAAAATTAAATTTGAAGGTCCGGAATCAAAGAACCCTTTAGCTTTTAAATACTATGATGCAGACAGAATAGTTATGGGCAAAAGCATGAAGGAACAGCTGAAATTTGCTATGGCATGGTGGCACAATCTCTGTGCAGAAGGTGCCGATATGTTTGGTGTAGGAACTGCCGACAAGAGCTTTGACAGCGAAAAGGGTACAATGGACCACGCAAAGGCAAAGGTGGATGCAGGCTTTGAATTTATGGCGAAAATGGGTATTCCATACTTTTGTTTTCATGATGTTGATGTTATTCCTGAAGGTAATAGCGTTGCCGAGACGAACAAGCGTCTTGATGAAATTTCAGACTATATTAAGACAAAGATGGATGAGACGGGCATTGAACTTCTTTGGGGTACTGCAAATATGTTTAGCAATCCACGTTACATGAACGGTGCGGGCTCCTCAAATTCTGCAGATGTATTCGCAGCAGCGGCAGCACAGATTAAAAAAGTGTTGGATATTATTGTTAAGCTTGGCGGTAAAGGATATGTTTTCTGGGGTGGACGTGAAGGTTACGAGACCCTTCTAAATACCGATATGAAGTTTGAGCAGGAAAACATTGCTCGTTTGATGAAGATGGCTGTTGACTATGGTCGCAAAATTGGCTTTACCGGAGACTTCTTTATTGAGCCTAAGCCGAAGGAGCCCATGAAGCATCAATACGATTTTGATGCTGCTACAGCTATTGGATTTGTTCGTCAGTATGGCCTTGATAAGGACATTAAAATGAACATCGAAGCAAATCATGCAACATTGGCAGGACATACCTTCCAGCACGATCTACGTGTGGCGGCAATGAACGGAATGTTAGGTTCGGTTGACGCAAACCAGGGCGATATGTTGTTAGGATGGGATACCGATCAGTTCCCCTCCAATGTTTACGATACAACACTTTGCATGTATGAAATTTTAAAGTGTGGAGGTCTCAAAAACGGTGGTCTTAATTTCGACTCCAAAAACCGTCGTGCGAGCTATACTGTCGAAGACATGTTCTATGGCTATATTCTTGGAATGGACAGCTTTGCACTTGGCCTAATTAAGGCGGCCGAGCTCATAGAAGATGGCAGAATTGATGCATTTGTTAAAGACCGTTACAGCAGCTACACCAACGGAATTGGTGCAAAGATTATTGCAGGCGAAACAAACCTTGAAGAGCTTGCGGAGTATGCCGAGAAGATGGGTGCTCCGGAACTTCCGGGTTCGGGACGTCAAGAAAACCTTGAGTCCATCATTAATAATGTATTCTTTAAATAAAAACAACATTGTACCGGGGTATTGTCGCAAATTTGCGCAGTACCCTGTTACGCAATGAAAAAGGGGATAAATAATGAGATATGTTTTGGGAATTGATCTCGGCACCTCGGGAACTAAAACCGTTCTTTTTGATGAAACCGGCAAAAAAATGGCAAGTAGCACAGTGGAATATGATTTAATTCAGCCGCAAAACGGTTGGGCGGAGCAGGATCCTGACCTATGGTGGGATGCCGCAGTTAAAACAATTAATGATGTTTTATCGCAAAGTGGAGTAAACAGTGCCGATATTAAGGGGCTTGGTATTTCAGGGCAGATGCACGGACTTGTTATGGTGGACAAAGATGGCAAAGTATTACGCAATGCCATACTATGGTGCGATGGCAGAACCTCTGAGGAATGTAAAGAAATAACTGAGCTTATAGGACGTGAAAGGCTTATTGAGATCACAGCAAACCCTGCATTAACTGGATTTACTGCAGGTAAAGTACTCTGGGTGCGCAAGAATGAACCACATCTTTATGAAAAATGCTATAAAATATTACTGCCCAAGGACTATGTTCGATATAAACTTACAGGTCACTATGGTCAGGAAGCTTCCGATGCCTCGGGAACAAACCTTTATGATGTGAAAAAACGTTGTTGGTCGACAGAAATACTCAATAAATTAAACATTTCACAAGATTTAATGCCGGAGTGCAAAGAATCCGTTGATGTAGCGGGCACAGTAACCGATCAGGCTGCTGAAATAACCGGACTTTCTAATGCAACATTAGTTTGCTATGGTGCAGGAGATAATGCCTCAGCAGCAGTAGGTACCTCGGTTGTTAGCGAGGGGAATGCTTTTACTACTATTGGAACATCCGGGGTTATATTTGCGCACTCCGATAAACCGCAAATTGACAAAGATGGTAGGGTTCACACATTTTGTTCAGCAGTGCCGGGTGGATACACTGTAATGAGCTGTACACTTTCGGCCGGCATGTCGCTAAAATGGTTCCGAGATAACCTTTGTAGCTTTGAAGGAGAAAACTACAAAGAGATTGATAAAAAAGTTGAGGCGATAAAAATCGGTGCTGATCGACTAATTTTTCTACCCTATTTGATGGGAGAACGCAGTCCGATTTTAGATGAAAAAGCAAGGGGAGTTTTCTTTGGCCTCTCCGGTATTCATACAAAGTACCATCTTGCAAGGGCGATAATGGAAGGGGTTAGCTATTCCCAGCGCCATTGCCTTGATGTGATTGAAGAGATGGGGATTTACCCAAAACAGATGTATGCCTGTGGAGGCGGTGCAAAGAGTGATATATGGCGTCAAATGATGGCTGATATGTACAACACCGAGGTTACGATAAACGAATCGGAAGAAGGGCCGGCACTGGGGGTAGCAATTCTCGCTTTGGTAGCCACCGGAATATATTCAGATATACCAACAGCCTGCAAAGCAATAATCAGACCCAAGGCAACCCAGAAACCAATAGCTGATAACACTGAAAAATATAAAAGTTTCTATAGTATATATAAACAACTGTACGGCAACCTTAAAGATAGCTTCGCAAGTTTGTCTCAGATGTAATCTTTTATTAATGCCGCCAGAATAATAGAAATATAGTATTAAAAATAATGGATAGTAAATAGTTTTTGCTAAATACTACCCATTATTTTTATTTAGATAACAATTTATGTGCAACAGAAAATATTAGAGTGAGTTAAAGAGTTCAACATCGCTCAACATATCATTTTTTAGCCCGTCAAAATCCAGAAAATCTTCAATAAATTGCTTTCTTAGAAGCTTTTTTGGTATAAATTCATTGTATTTGTTTTCAATGCAGATATCATCCGGAAGCGTCAAGGTGTGCAGATCAATCTTAGATGATAAAATGTCGTGAATTATTGTTGATAGTTCCTGCTTAGTGCCGGTGAAATTGACATCAAGATATATTGCGGTATCCCATGGTATTTTACTTTTCACTCCTTTGTTTATCAGCAAAAAGTGAAGGGTGAAAAGCTGCCTCGTTCCTACCCAGGGGAAAATGGCATAGCGGTTTTGCGAAAGAGGGGTAATAATATTTTTAAGTATTCCACAGTTCAACGTGAGATATTGCGTTTCGGATAACCTTTGGTTACAGCTTTCGCTAAGATAAGGATATTCCTGTTCAGACTCAAGGACACTGCGTTGTTTGCGAACAAGCTTGGTGTGTAGCTCTGCTTTAAAGTTAACATCCCAATCAACCACGGAAATACCGGGAACCTTTTTTACAAATACTACCTTAGCTTTTTCATTGACTTCAAGTGTTTCCCATGTCATACCAGCAAGTGAAAAACGCATTCCCACAGGATAAATTTTATCTATAGTACCGATGGAACGATTCTCATCCTTAACAAGATAATATTGCGGGATGACAAAAACTGTGAAAAATTGGAAATGATTAACAATCGGCTCACCGGCCCTTCCAATTATTAAACCTCCTCGCTCGGTTTTCTGTATATGCTCTATTTCAATAAGATGCTGTAACAGGCACTTCAAATCCTCCTTAGTAATCTCATTAAAGCTGTCCATAGTTAAAAGTTGCTGTGCAAGCATAGCAGAAGAAAGCTCGCCATTACTTTTTAACAAGCTCATAGCCTGATGATATAGTAGTGAATAGGGATGCAAATGAGGCTTAATGGGTTCCACCCACCGCTCTTTTGTATATAACTCAATTATAGCAATAAGCCTAATAAATGACCAGTTAATAGGTCCTAATATATCCGCTGCAGTAGTATTAATATCCTCTACAAAGGTAAATAACAGCTGAGGAACCTGCCCTCTACGGCCACACCGACCGAGACGTTGCGCAAAGCTTGAAACGTCTATTGGTGCGCCAACCTGAACTGCCTGATCGAGCGAGCCAATATCTATACCGAGTTCTAAAGTAACCGTAGCACCGGTTACTATTCTGTCCTCCGAGAGCTTCATTTCATCCTCGGTCTGCTCTCTCAACGCCGCAGATACGTTTCCATGATGCACACGATAAACGTCGGGGGCTTTATTTTTAACAGCAAGTTCACGCAGATTTGAAAGTATAAACTCTGTTTCCTCTCGTGAATTTGTAAATATTATTGTTTTCTTATCTAGTGTCATTTTAAATAGATATTCAAAATGAGCACGATCGCCGGAATCGGAATGGCTGTCGTCACCGTCCTGAGATTTAACAAATCTTTCAACAAACAGCCGAATACTTTTTTTCCCTTCGTCGGTAGTCGGAGCCGCACATGCTCGTGAAGTGCCGGTGTTAAGCCAACTTTGTGCAAGCGAAATATCACCGAGTGTCGCACTAAGGCCTATTCTCCTTGGGGTAATTGCTGTTATTTTTTGTAGACGCTCCAGCTGACAAAGAACCTGTATGCCCCTAACACTACGCATGAAGTGGTGAACTTCATCAATTATTATATACCTTAGATCGGAAAATAGTTTTAGACAGCTTCCCTGCCGGTTGGTAAGGAGGCTTTCCAACGATTCAGGCGTTATCTGCAATACTCCTGACGGGTTTTTAATTAGAGAGTTTTTTCTTGACGCCGAGGCATCTCCATGCCATCGAGTAACTCCAATGTTGGATTCATCGAGCAACAGTTCGAGCCGTGTAAATTGATCGTTAATAAGAGCCTTTAATGGGCTGATATAAAGAACGCCTACCGAGCGAGAAGGGTTATTATAAAGTTCGGTGAGAACCGGTAAAAACGCTGCCTCTGTTTTACCCGAGGCAGTTCCGGAGGAGAGCAGAAGGTTATCATCAGAATCGAAAATCACCTCACAGGCGGCTACCTGTATCGAACGTAGTTCGGTCCATCGATTATAATAGATAAAATCCTGTATAAAGGGAGCTAATCGGCTAAAAGCATCACTCATATCTCAAACCCTACAAAATCATCATTTATCTGATCCTCGTCAAGTCCACCCTTTGCAAGCTCGAAGCTGTTACTGCCGAGAATGTCTGCTACACTTTTTTGTGGATTTTGGTGCAATATTCCAATTAGCTCGATAAAGTCTCTAATTATTTCACGAGGAGTGATGTGGCTGTCTGCACCTACACGGTTATACTCAACCTCTAAAAAATGCAGTAACTCGGCATGAGCAAGGGTAGGAGTGTAGTCGTATAACAGTGCATGAATATCCCTGAGTTTTTCTACTAAAACGTACATTTCGTCCTGTGTTAGCATCTGTAACTTAATTATCGGGGCGGACATATCTACAATGTTTTCATCAGAAAAATGGCCTTGAATCAATCGTGAACGTAATGCCTCATAGCTGTATAACCCCTTGTATCTGTCCTCAACACATTGAGGGGTACAGCCCATTAAAAAACCAATATGCTGCGCTTTGCCTTGAAGAACATCGTTGTATATGGTGAGTAATTTTTCATAGTTGTTTTGTCTTGTTACCGTATGTGATATTTTAAATAGATTAACTAGTTCATCAATCATAATTAGAACACCGGAATACCCTGCATCTACCATAAATGTAGCAAGAACCTTAATGAAATCATACCAACTGTCGTCCGAAACTATCCAGTTAATTCCGAGCTCTTCGTTTGCTTCTTTACGTGAAGTGTACTCTCCTCTAAACCATCTCAATACATTTGATTTTGCTGCGGAATCGTCAGCTAAATATGCTTGCCAATACTTAATGATTGCCTTGGCAAAAAGATATCCGTTTACCATTCCTTCCATCTTTGATATTACAGAATATATCTTTTTTTCAACAAGCTTATTAAACTCAACCGAGTCGACTGTATGAGTTAAGGCTGTTTCACTTTGAATGCCTGCTATCCAGCGTTCTAAAATTAAGGGTAGCGCACCACCGTCAGGTTTTGATTTTACCGACATGTTTCTAACGAGTTCACGATACGTTGCAATCCCTTGCCCCTTAGTACCTGCAAATCGGCGTTCAGGGGAAAGGTCTGCATCAAGAACCACAAAGCCTTTAGCTGTTGCATAGTTTCGTATGGTTTGCAACATAAAACTTTTACCGCTGCCATATCGCCCCATTATAAAGCGAAAGGATGCACCACCGTCTTTAATGATGTCTATATCGTGAAGCATAGCCTCTATCTCTCGGGATCTTCCAACAGTAATATACTCCAGTCCTACCCTTGGAACTACACCACCCTTGAGAGAATTCATAACGACGCTAGCCAATCTTTTGGGTATTTTGTTTTCCATGTTTCTACAGCACCTCTTTTAATTTTGAAATATATTCATCGAAGATTATTGGCGCTTCATCCATTTCCATTAATGTATCACCAATAGTGTCGGTCGCCTTTTGATTAATATTATCGATTAATACTTCTTGCATCAAATTATTATCTGTTGCAAGGGCTTTTATATCTTTGCATGCTAATATCAATTTAACAGCATCAAGTTCAACATCATTTAAGCTAAGTATAAATCCTGCAAACCCGGCGGTAGGTTGCGTAGTATTTTCTTTAACAATAATCGGTTTTTCACTTATTGTTTCTTCTGGGACGGTTAAGCGGTTTTGGATGTGTAATGCATCATTTCTAATTTTTTTAAGGTTTGTTACATCCACTTCTACTTTTTTATGGGTGTAAATACGATAATATTCTCGTGTTATATTTTCAATAAATTCCGGCAGCTCTATTCCGTGATCAGCAAGTATATTGCGTAATCGATAGTCACAGTCGTTTTTTACCGGTTTAACTCTGTGCTTAAACTTTGTTAACTTTCTAAGTGACGCTTCCATCTCTTTGATTATGTATCCTAATAATTGCTGTCCGGGTTTAGATATGGCAACCGAATCATAATCTATTCGATTGTTTTTGCAGTTATAACGTTCAACCGGAGAAAAAACTATTTCACGGTCGACCTGCTTGGCGGTAGGATAAAAAAGAGCCCGCCTAAATGGAATGAAGAGGTTTGAATCGTCATATCGATGAAGAAATAAATTTTCAAATCTATCACCTTTAGACTCAAAAATTTTCAGTATTTTTGTTATAAGAAAAAAGAAACAGCCATCAACCAATATCTTGTTTTCCTCGCTATAAAAGATTGATTGAGTTATCTTATAGGATGAAAGTTCATTATATACAGCAAGCGAGTACTTTATGTTTGGCAGATAGACAAAAACGGTAGGGTAATGGCATTCAAGGTCATTTAAAGACGCAAAATCAATAAACGATTTCTCTGTTTGATAGTAAACATGATAGTCCTTTATCCATGATAATACGTAATCGTCCAGCCTATCGTTATACCTTCTAAATTCTCTCCAAAAAGCAAATAATTTTTCAAGTCCCTCTCGGGGGTTTTCCACTCCGATATTGTTGAGAAGTTCATAAATATAAAGAATTGCGTAGGATAGAGAGGTTCGCGTTATAATCAAGTTTCTTACCTTGCTACGCCAGCTGAAATAAGTTCTAAGTTGGCCGTAACCCATCAGCTGATAAGATGGATAGTACGCAGAAAAGTGTTCTTGATAGGGATAATCGTCCTCAAAGTCGCTCATGAACTCTGCCTGTTTATAAAATACAACCGAACGGTCGGCAGTATGGGGCAACTGTTCTGTTGCAATTTTTCTCATTGCATAAAACTTTGCTCTTATTTCATCGGCCGGCTCGGAGATAGCCTGTGGTGTAATAGTTTTATTCGGCGAGATAAGCTTAGATGCTACGGTTAGCTCAGCAAACACAGTAGAGGTACTAATTTTTTTATCAATCTCATCTGAATCCACAGATGTTTTGTCAAGTTCTCTGCGAATCGGTATTGGCTGTGGAGAATATTTTTTATCATCTGTCATATAAATAAACCTACACTAAAGACATATCTCGGTGTGAGTTAAGATATTTTTCTAAAATAATATTAGCATACCATCATTAAATAATCAAGAAAAACAGGAAAAGGAAAACACATTATAATAGTAAAGTTTTAAATACTATTTACAAATTAACAGTGTAAAAAATATTTTTCTACAAATATCTTTTATTTACCGAAGTTTTCTGATATAATATATTTAATTGTTTTCAGGAGGTATAAGTTTTGTCACAGATATCGATTTCAACTCAAAAAGAGCTAATGTTTGCAAAAATGGATGCAAAAACAGATTTAGAGGTTTTAGAAAAACTGGCGGATGCCGCAATAAAAGCGGGCGTGGCCAATGAAAATTTTAAGCCGGCACTTATTGAACGAGAAAAAAATATGCCAACTGCACTAAATATGAATATTCCGATTGCAGTGCCACATATTCATACCGGATGTAAAAAGAACTTTATCAGCGTTGCCACCTTAAAACAAAAAGTTCCGTTTGGAAACATGGCAGATCTAACAAACTCACTTCCGGTGCAGATAGTATTTCTTTTAGGATTAGAAAGCTTATCGGTACAAAGCCGAGTTTTAAGGCATGTATGTAATTCTTTTCAAATAAGCGAGCTGTTATCGGAGTATCTAAAAGACGAAAGCAGTGAGGCGTTACTCGAAAGGATAACAAACAGCCTTAAAGGCCATATAAATGTAATCGAATAATTAATAGGAGTAAAATGCCAAGAACCGAAATATTACCGGGCGTATTTATTAATAAAATGCCTGCGGAAAAATTTAAGCGATGCCGCATATCCATCAATTTTATAATGCCAAGCAACAAAGACACAGCAACAGCTTATGCATTACTTCCTTACCTTTTGGAAAGAGGATATGAAGACTGTCCAGACATGACGGCGCTGTCGATAAAATTAGCCTCGCTCTACGGAGCATCATTATCTGCCGAAAGCAGCGTTCAGGGAGCAAATCGAGTAGTGTCTATAAGCGTTGGCGGAATAAAAGATAGCTATGCACCAACCGATTGTAACCTTTCAGGTGAGTACACAAAACTTTTGTTGGGTGTCGCCTTTCGACCATGCCTCGAACAAGGAGAGTTTCCTTTGCAAGCGTTAGAAATAGAATCCGGAAAGCTCTATGATCTCTTAAGTAGTGAGCAAAACAATAAAAGGAGCTATTGTGTACGGCAGGCTCGCAGACGTTATTATGGTAATTCTGCTAACGGAGTAGAATCTAACGGATATCTTGAAGAGGTTAAGGGTGTAACAACCAAGAGATTGACCGAATTATATTTAGATATGGTTAAATACGCCCATATTGAAATAATAGCCCAAGGAGCCGACGGCGAAGCAGTTCAAAATGAAACTGTCAGTTTTTTAGCAGATAAATCAAGAGAACCAAGGGCATTTACTCTCCCGTTTTGTGAAGAAGAAAAAGAGTTTAAAGCCTATACCGAGAAGATGCAAACTGCACAGGGTAAAATTTGCAAAATATATAATGTTGGTACAAAACTTTCGCCGATTGACTCAGTAAAGATGCGTCTTTCGGTAGCTGTTTTCGGTTCACTTCCAACCTCTCGCCTTTTTACAAATGTTCGTGAAAAACAAAGCCTTTGCTATTACTGTGTAGCGGTTTATGGTACTGTAACCTATACAGTAGCTGTAGATAGCGGTGTTGAACATGATAAGGCGCAACATACCTTAAACGCTATCGATGCTGAACTTGCAAAGTTGACCGAAGATCTCGTTAGCGAGGCCGAGCTGAATGATGCTAAGCGTCAATTTATAAATCAACTCAATTCTGCATCAGATAGCCTTGCCGCCACAGAATTAATTGCCTTTGCTGGTGTTGTGAAAAACGATTTTACAACCATTGATGAGACAAAAGAAATAATCAAATCCACCACTGCAGAGGACGTTCGTAGGTTGTTATCCCTGTTAAAACCTGCAGTTAGCTACACCCTTGCCGACAGAGAATAGGAGTAGATAGATTGAATAAATTTTACAATGAATTAGCCGAAAAGATAGTACTGCCTTGTGGATTAACAGTATACGTGGCATCTATGCCAGACTTTGCGGCGGTACATGCTATCTATGGAACTGATTTTGGTTCGGTAGATAGAACCTTTAAAGACAATAAGGGAGAAGTAACTCTTCCGGCAGGCATTGCCCATTTTTTAGAACATAAGATGTTCGAAAATGAGGACGGAGATGCATTTACGTTATACGCAAAAACAGGGGCTTCGGCCAATGCATATACCAGTTTTGATAAAACCTGTTATTTATTTACCGCTACCGAAAATATTCGAGAGTCGTTGGATATTCTGCTATCATTTGTGTCAAAGCCTTATTTCACCGATGCAACCGTGCTTAAAGAGCAGGGTATTATTGCTCAGGAAATAAGAATGTATGATGATAATCCGGACTGGAGATTATTTTTCGGCATGCTGTCGTCACTCTATGTAAACCACGATATTCGTGAGGACATAGCCGGAACGGTAGAGAGCATTTCTGAAATTACACCTGAGCTGCTATTCAGGTGTACCGACGCATTTTATGCCAGCAGTAACATGGTGCTATCGGTGGCCGGAAATATAACAAAGCAGGAGGTGTTGGATGCTTGTGAGCGTGCCGGTCTCACCAAAGGCAAACCTACTACTCCTGTAGAGAGAGTTGTTAATAGCGAGCCAATGAAAGTAGCTACTAAACGTAAAGAATTTCATCTTGCAATCGGTTTACCAATGATTGCTATAGGATACAAAGAAATACCTTTCACCCCAGAAAACTCCTTAAAAGGAGAGCTGATTTGTGCAGTAATAGGAGAGCTTATCAGCGGTAGCATGACACCGCTATACCGCAAGCTATACGATGAGGGTCTTATCAGTAACGACCTATCCTGTGAATACATTTCAGGTCGCGGATATCTTAGCTTTATTTTTTCTGCCGAAACACGTGCGCCGAAAGAGGTGGAAATGCTACTAAAAAACGAGATTCTTCGACTAAAAAATGATGGATTACCACTTGATATTTTCGAGTCGGCAAAAAAAGGCCTATATGGAGATTATGTAAGTGAATTTGACAGTCCGGATGATGTTGCTACCATGATGAGCGGAGCGTTTTTTAAGAAGAGGGAACCCTTTGTTGAGCTGTCCTTGATAAATGATATAACATTTGAAGAGGTTAAGGATATGTTCAATGTCATGTTTAACGAGGAGCGAAGCTCCACATTAACAATATTACCACTGGAGGAATAAAATAATGTATAACGTCGAATTTCCCGGAATAGGGATTGAACTGGTTATTAATCCTGTAGCCTTTAGTATTGGCAGTTTTAATATCTATTGGTATGGAATTTGTATAGCACTTGGAATGAGCTTAGCTCTTGTTTATTTTTTTTACAACTCAAAAAGATTTGGGGTTGACCCTGATAAAGGGTTAGACGTTATTATTGTATCAGGAATTGCTGCAATTTTGGGCGCAAGGATATATTATGTTATATTCTCGCCATATCCATTTGATGACTTCATGGATATGATTGACATTCGCGATGGTGGAGTGGCGATATATGGGGCGATTATAGCAGCATTCATAGTGGCTATTCCGATGTGTAAGATACGCAAGGTTGCTATTTTACCGATGTTTGATGTTGCTGCAATAGGATTTTTAATTGGACAAGGTATAGGTCGGTGGGGTAACTTCTTTAACCAAGAAGCTTTTGGAACCAACACAGACTCCTTTATTGGAATGTATAGCGAAGGAACAAACAGATATTTAACCTCGTTAATTTCAAGCAACTCCGCATTGGCTTCTGTGTTAGATGCAACGCTTCCGGTACATCCCACCTTTTTATACGAATCAATATGGTGCTTACTCTGCTTTGTAGGGCTTGCACTTTACTCAAAACGTCGGAAATTCAACGGCGAAATATTCCTCTTATATCTTCTACTATATGGAGCGGAACGTGCGGTTGTGGAAGGTTTGCGCACTGACAGTTTAATGCTAATGAACGCAAGGGTATCTCAGATTCTTGCCGTTGCGCTAAGTGTTGCTGCTTTAATAACACTAATAGTATTTTACACAAGTGAAAAGCTACGTAGCCGTAAAATGTTTGTTCTGCTCGATGAGTTTGTTCCTTCTCAAAATCCAAAAGATGAAACAGTAGAGAACAGTAAAACCGAGGAGCTGGAGGGTTCCGAAGAGGAGTCAGAGACTTTAGAACAGGATGAAACTGCAGACGAAGCAGAACCAGAAGTTGAAGAGGTTGCTACCAAAGATTCCGACGAAGAAACAGAAGACGATAAATAAATGATAGAGTTGCATCTTCGTTCTAGGATGGCGGCAGTGGCGGCAGGTATATGCGGCTATTGTAAAAGTAGTACCGGTGAGGAATTTCGCTACGATGTAACTGCGCCGAAAAGCCTTTGTGATATTGGATGTGATCACGGGAAGTTAGCGGTTTGGCTTGCAGAAAACACCGAGATTAAATGTATAGTAGCGGCAGATAAAAACCCCCTGCCATTACAAAAAGCCATAACCCTTGCCGAAAAACGTAAGGCGAATATTAAAACCCGAATTTCTGATGGACTGAAGAATATCGAACCACATGAAGCCGAGTTGATAACAATTTCCGGCATGAGCGGGATAACCATGGTTGAAATATTAAATGACTGTGAATGGTTATTTAAAAATAATAAAAGACTAACCTTACTGCCGGCATGCAAGTCGGAAGTTTTGGAGGAATGGTTAAGGACGTTTAAAATTAATTACGAAAAACATTGTATAACACAAGGCAAAAAGAGTTACTACCTTTTTTTGGGAGAGGTCAATGCTTCAGATTGAAAAAATTTTGAAGGTGTTAAATCAAATTGCACCTTTTGAACTCTGTTGTGACTGGGACAATTGCGGATTAATAGTAAATTCAGGGAAAACAGTCGAGCGGGTATTGTTGTGCCTTGATGTTACAAAAGATACTGTTGATGAAGCAAGAGGAATTAATGCAGAGCTAATTATTTCTCATCACCCGGTGATATTTAAGCCACTTAAAGCAATGGATTATACACTTCCTGTATATCAGCTTTGCAGAGATGAAATATCATGTATTGCGATGCACACTAATTTAGATGCCGCACAGGGCGGTGTTAATGATATACTTGCAGAAATTATTAACCTTAAGAATGTTAGTGGGTTCACCGATGTGGGTAGGATGGGAAGGTTAGAGCCTGAATTAACACTGACAGAGCTAACCGAAAAATTAGCTCTCAGATTAAATTATTCACCGAGATTTTTTGATAGCGGTAAACGCATTAGTACGGTTGCTGTTGTTGGAGGCGCAGGCTCATTTATTGAGGAAGCTTATAAAGCAGGCGTCGACTGTTTGGTTACCGGTGAACTTCGACATGACGATTGGCTAACTGCAAAACGGTTGTCGGTTTCCGCTATCGAGGCCGGACACTATGCCACTGAAAAACCAATAGTTTGTGAGCTATATAATAAACTTACTGCCGAACTTGGTGATGAAGCACAATTTTTTGTATCAAAAAAAGAAGCTGAACCCAATAGGCTATTATTGAAAGGAACTATATAACTGTGGCTTTAGATGCTGTTACCATTTCACTTATATCTAACGAATTAAACGAAAAGCTTGCAGGTGCAAGAGTAGATAAAATTTTTATGCCATCAAAAGAGGAGGTTTTACTATCGCTACGCACCCGTAGTGAGAGTTTTAAGCTGTTTGCATGTCTACGAAGCGGCGGTGCAAGAATAGGTTTAAGTAGTGAAAATTATGAAAATCCTGATGTGCCTCCCTCCTTTTGTATGCTGTTACGAAAGCATCTCTCGGGTGGGAGAATATTATCGGTAGAAAGTGTACATGGCGAGCGTATCGTAAACATCAATATAGCTGCTACTAACGAGCTTGGAGATGGAAGAACTATTGTTGTTGCGTCCGAGCTTATGGGTCGCTATGCTAATCTTGTTCTCTATGAAAAAGATGGCAAGGTTATTGATGCCCTTAAACGCATTGATTTTGAGGATAGCGAACAAAGACAGCTGCTACCGGGACTCTTGTATACACTACCACCAAAGCCGGACAGGGAGTTTTTTTTAGATATTGACCCGTTGACACTTACAGATAAAATACTAAAGCAGGATGATCTTCAGCGAGGAATCATGTCGGTCGCCGGAGGAATAGGGCCTGTTGTAGCAAGGGAAATAATTCATCGTAGCGGCAACCCTCTCAAGGGTAATACTTTAGATAAGTCAATCTTAGCAGAGGCTGTAATTTCGGTACAACGGGAAGCGTGTAACGACACACCTCCCGTAATGGTTAAAAATGAAAGAGGGGAACCTTGTGAATTTTGTTTTTTTACACCGTCACAATTTCCTTCCGATTACAGCTTAACACCATATTCCGATTACAGCAGGCTGTTGAGTGATTACTATAGTAAACGCGAACAGCAGATGCGGCTAACTCAGAAATCAGGGAACCTTTCACGTCAGGTAAAACAGCTATTGGAACGTGCGGTTCGCAAACTTGAAGCAAGAAGAGATGAACTATCAAAAAGTGAAAAAAGTGAACAGAGCCGACTATATGGGGAGCTGTTAGCGGCTAATATTCATATGATAAATAAGGGCGACAGTGTTGTTGAACTGCTGGATTATTACAGCGGCGAGAAGGTTAAAATAAAACTGGATCCAAGGCTTACTCCGTCTGCAAATAGCCAAAAATACTATACCGATTACAAGAAAAAATTAACAGCCGTACGTATGCTTACCGGCCTAATTAAGGAAGGTGAGCTGGAAATTGAGTATTTAAAAACAGTTCAGTACGAGACCGAGCGTGCTACCGGTGAGGCTGAGCTATTGGAAATAAGAAGCGAGCTTAAGGATGCGGGTTATCTTAAAAATTTTAAACAGCGAAACAAAAAGCAAAAGCCGGCAGATTTTTTACGCTTTACCTCCTGTGATGGATTTTTAATTTTGGTAGGACGAAACAATATGCAAAATGAAAAATTATCCGTTAAAACAGCGAGAGGTAAAGATTACTGGTTTCATGTTAAAAATGCACCGGGTTCACATGTTGTGGTGATGAGTGAAGGAAGAGATATTCCAAATAGCACACTTAACGATGCGGCAGCATTAGCTGTACACTATTCAAGCCAGTCAAACTCAAATAAGGTAGCAGTAGATTACACAATGGTTAAGAATCTTAAAAAAACAAACGATCTTCCGCTTGGAATGGTAATATATGAAATATACGAAACGGCCTATGTAACCCCAACCCCCGAGCAAAGAGAAAGATTTCAACTTGTAAAACATGCATAACGTAATTATTAAAACAGCCCTAACATATAATTGTTAAGGCTGTTTTTTTATGGAGGAAATATGTTTTTTCAACTTTTTACGGAGTGTATAAGCAATGTGTTGCATCTATTTCTATATTTTGAAAGCAGTAGCTTTCCAAAACCCTTAAGTGCAAAGGAAGAACGTGAAGCATTAGAGGAACTACAAAAAAATAGTGCAGCGGCAAGAGATAAACTAATTAGCCATAATCTCAGACTGGTTGCACATATTGCAAAAAAATACTATAAAACCCCACAGGAGCAGGACGATTTCATATCCATTGGAACAATAGGATTAATAAAAGCAGTAAATACTTTTAAAAGTGAAAAAGGTAGGTTTTCCAGCTATGCTGCAAGGTGTATTGAAAATGAACTGTTGATGAATCTTAGGGCAGCCAAAAAAACTCAAAACACCGTTTATCTTGGTGATATTTTAGAAAGTGATAAGGATGGAGGAAGCCTAACACGGGAGGATGTAGCAGCAGATGATTATCAGCTTAGTGAAATTGTGGAACAGAGGGAGGAGATTCAAAGTCTTTATAGAAGTATAGTTAATAAGCTTGATGAGAGAGAACAACGAATAATAAAACTGCGTTACGGTCTTGGAAATAACAACCCAATGTCACAACAGGAAGTATGCAATATTTTGGGCATCTCACGTTCCTATGTATCTCGAATTGAGAAAAAAGCGATAGAAAAACTTAGAAAAACAACTAAGGCGGAATAAAGGTTCAATGTATAAATTATTAAGCTATAAATTTACTTTGTAAGCTTGCTAAACAGTTCAGCAAATAAATCATCACGATGAATGTTGTAAACATACTTATATAAATGATTTGTGCGATTGAAAGAATAGTAGTCGTCATATTCAGGGGTGGGAACATGTTCTATGCAATCGTCCATGTAATCCCCCAATAACCATGCCACAGCAGTAACATCCCAAATAACACGCGTCCAGGTTGAACCGCCATACATTTCGTCTGCTTCCTTGATTGTTACATCTACTAAATAATCACACAGCTTATTTTTACCTCTAAGATGATATTCCAGTTCAGGTCCGCTTACAGAAAAGGACGACACCACTCCGCTACAAGGAAGTTGCACAAGTGCTACGCCACAGCCAAATACTACCCTTGCAGCTGCAACATCCTGATAGAGGTTAAATTCTTTATTGTGGGGGTATTCAAGCGCATTTCCACCCAACCAGATAAGAACAATCCTGTCCTTAATATCAGGTTGCATAATTAGCGCCGAAGCAATGTTTGTTATCGCACCGATTGCAACAACATAAAGTGGTTTTTGCGCGGTATATTGCATTGCCAGGCTAACAAGTTTGTTTGCAGCAGCCGACGCAACAGGGGTAAGCTCATCAGCTAAAAAATTATTGGAACCTCTATAAACTAAGGATTTAAGATCATCTCGTTCCATGAGAGTTAGAATGTTTATTATTTCATTATAGCTTTTTTCCATTCCATCTGCCGGTGTTGCTGACTTTGCATTAAAAAAAGGAGCTGCAAATATAGCCTTTAAATTAAGTCTATCATCAGAATTTATTAGATATGCTATTGCATACTGGTCATCAATCTCGTTGAAAGCATCGGTGTCTAACACCACGTCAACAACGCCTGTGGGTTTTATTAATCTACTAAGAATTTTGATATCATCAATAGCATCGGTAGAAAAATGTTTTTCAAAAGCAGTTCTTTGTTTATCGTGATCATACATCATGTTGTTCTCCTATTATATGATTAGTAAATATTTGAAAAAAACTGAATTGCAACAACAGTTATTATACCGCTTACCACTATGGAAAGACTGCTCATTGCACCGGTTACCTCGCCCAGTTCCATCGCTTTAACTGTCCCGATGGCATGGCTGGAGCTTCCTATGGCTACTCCCTTAGAAATAGGGTGATTAATTGAAAACAGCTTAAGTACTATGTTTGCAGATAAGTTACCGAAAATACCGGTTAAAATTATTACAGCAACGGTTATATCCGCAACTCCACCAAGTTCTTCACTAAGTGGTAATCCTATAGCGGTTGTTATGGACTTTGGTAGTAACGTGTAGTATTGAATAGGGGTGAGTGCGTATAGCTTTGCAAGCAGAAAAATAGATACACAGCTGGTGACAACAGAAGAGGATATACCGATTATTACAGCGAGAAGATTATCTTTGAGAAGCGTTAGCTGTCGATATAGAGGCACTGCGAGGCATATGGTTGTTGGTGTAAGAAAATAGCTAATATATTTTGCAGAGCTATTGTAATGTTCATAGTCTATATCAAAAATCACCAAAATTATTACTACAATAATTATGGATATCAACAGAGGATTAAATATTTCTTTTTTTAGCTTCTTTTTTACCCATAGCCCTAACATGTAGGAGGCTAAAGTTATTGTAAATCCAAAAAAGACAGAGGAAGTAAGGAGCTGAGTCATTGTTTCCTCCTTTGAATTATAATGTCGGTAACCTTACCGCTTACAGCCATAACCAGTATAGTGACAGCTGTAGTTGAAATAATAACTGCCGGCAACATGGGTAGGATACTGTCGGTGCTATTAATAATACCAACCCCTGCTGGAATAAACATAATTCCCATAATTGCAATTAAAAAGTCGGCAGTGTTTTCGAGTTGATCTAATTTAATTATATTAAAACACAGTAAGGCGAATAATATAATCAAACCGTAAATTCCCGCAGGAATCGGCAAAGGAGAAAAAACCTTTATTAGTTCGGCAATAGAGGTTATAATCATAATTACGGATAACTGTTTTATATACTTCATATCAGATAGCCATCATCTTTTTTCGTATACTAAATCAGTCATACCATTATACTGCATAGTGTTTAACAATCTTAGTTTTTGCTCAGTTACTCCATCGAAAAGCTTTACTCCATCTCCAAGTATAGTTGGGATAACGGTGATATGGTATTTATCTATAAGTGTGTTGTTCATTGAGAGAGTTACGAGAGAGGCTCCGCCACATAACCAGATATCATTTCCCGGTTCTTTTCTTATTTCATATAGTAAGCTTGTTAAGTCTTTGTCGGTAAAAGTAATGTTAGCGGTGTTTGGGATATTATTATGGGTGATAACATAACTTTGCTTATCGGAATAAGGCCATTTTTCAGGGGAAAGCTCAGTAACTATCTGATGATAAGTTTTATACCCTAAAATTACTGTGTCAATGTTACTGAAAAATTCGTGATAACTTCCGGCTGCTTCTAAATTGCTACCGTCGCCTTCAAGCCAAGAAATTCCACCATCTTTATCCGCGATATATCCGTCTAAGCTCATAGCAATATAAAGGATTAACTTTCTCATTATAGCGGTTATCCTTTCATCAAGAGTTTTATTCTTTCTTGTATGCAAACAAACCCTATATCAGGGTCGTCGGTGTCCTTAACGCAATCTTCCAACGGACACAGGGCATCTCCGGTACGATTTTTAATGGTGTCAACCAGATCAATATAATGATATTCAATATTGTTTTTTTCAAATATTTTAATTGCAGTTTTACTCATTAACAAACCATACACAACGCTAACACTATATTTTGTAAGAAGTAAAGCGGCTGCCTTGCCGATGACCTTATCAATAACAACGGCGTTTTGTAGTAGCGATGGTTTTTCGCGAATTACTCTCATTATGGGTTTTACCCCAATTCCGATATCTTGGTAAATTACAGTATCGCCTTCTGAAATTATAAAAGAAGCGGTATTGTTACTAATTAAATCAAACAGTTTGTTCTGCACGGATAAAACCCCTTAACACTTTAACTAAAATAGGTATAAATACAATTTGGATGGCAATTCCGGGTAAACCGGTTACAACAGCAGTAATAACCGAGGCAACTTTTCCAAAAGATTCCATACCCAAAATATCTGTAAGGAAGTAAAGCGTTAAAAGATATCCGATTCGTCCTGCTATCATAGCAGACAGTAAACTGATGTAGCTGTTCAGCTTAAATTTATTGCTAAGCAAACCACATACAAACCCATAGATTCCAAGCTCAACCAGCATTATTGGGAGCATAATGGCGCTTGGCATTCCGGTTAGTAAAAATGAAAGTGTTGGTATAGTAACGCCAAGAATGACGCCGATTAATGGACCATATAAAAAACCGATTAGAATTACCGGTATATGCATCGGCAACAATACCGTTCCGGGTATTCCAAATGCATGTCCCGTAATATATGGAAGTATCAACCCGATAGCGAGAAAAAGTCCGAGTGTTGTTATATCTTTGGTTTTAAGCATGATTTACCTTCTATTCTATTTGTTTTAATTAATTATACAGCATAGAAATACAAAATGCAAGAATTAGCTTGATAGTTGTTTATCAAATATTTTTCCGATTAGTAATGAGCCAATAACGGTTATTATTAATTCTGGAAGCATATACGAACCGTTATAAACTATGTTGTAAAAATTAAACAGACTATCACCGCTAAAAGAACCCAAAGCCCATTCACCTATTCCGCCCAATGTCGCAACCTCGGACTGTGCATATTCAATGCTTTTCCACAGAAAGTTTCCGCTTAAAAGATGGCATATGTACCGCAAGGTCATAACAAATACGGTTCCGAATGCCATTGCAACTGATGGATCGGATAATTTTCTTTTAAATATTCCTCCTAAGCCGATAATGGTGTAGGGAAGGAGATAGTCTAGCAAAAGAGATAAAACAACTATAAATATGCTCGTGCCGGCAGAGACGAAACCACTGGTGACAAGCTGCAAAAGGCTAAAAACAAAACCTGCTAATAATCCCCACTTTATGCCATGTTTATAGCTAATCATAATTATTGGTAGCATACTGCAAACTGTTATGCTACCACCGTTTGCCCACAAACCTTCAAAGCGTGGGAATATACTTAAAACGGTGGCAATAGCGATTAAAACTGCAGATTCTACAAGAGTTTTTGTTTTTGTGTTCATATGTTACCTCCATAAAAAAACGACTGCGGATAATAACGCAGTCGTAAAAGCAAATTTAAACTTCCTACGCCGGCATTATCCGGATCAGGTTTAAGGGTTCACGAAATTCGCATCTCAGCCGAAGGCACCCCTGTTCTGTTTCATTAATTATAATATATAAAATAAATGATGTCAAGAGAAATCGGAAATGCAAATATATCCTCATTGACATTCGTACAAAAACTTTTTCAAGATATATTGAAATATATTGTTATTCTTTTGTCGTTGTGGTATGCTATGCTTATTAATATTATCATGGGGAAACATTGTGAAATTTGATATTGTGGTTGCAGTTGACAGCTTAGAAAATGTTGGGAAATTTGTTGCATCCTTGAACAATACAGGAAGAGCGCAAGACATTAATCTTTTTCTTGTATGTTCCAACGAAATAAACCTTAACCAACTTAACATAAAAAGCATAGGATTTGCTGACATTAAAATGACGACATCGGCTGACACCTGCGGTATGCGAAGAAATGCAGGTGCTGCAATGGGAAGTGCACCGCTAATCTTATTTTTTGCGGATAGTATCGAACTGCCTGTAGATTATTTTCTGCGTCTTGAGGAAAACATTAATAGCTACGATAGCGATGTTGTAGCCTTTGAAAGTCGGATGTTGCCGTATGAAACAGTTCAATTTTATGATCCGATTACATTAGAAACGCAAATAGCCGATTGCAATGCTATAGCTATTAAACGTGATTTTTTTACTGCCGAAAAAGGATTTGACACACGCTTTAACAGAGTGCTGAGTGATGCTGACTTTTGCTATCGAATTGCTAGTGCAGGAAAAAGGATAGCCTATATGCCGGAGTGTTTTGTTTATAACAGTGATAAAAACAAAAATGTAGCTGATGGGTATATAGATTCAATTTCGGAAATATTGTTATTAAAACACAAGTTTTGCACTCGCAAAGAAATTTTAAATGGATATAAAACCTTTATCAATGCATTAAAAAGTCCTGTTCATTTTGATAATGTTAGAAAGCTACTGATTAAAAGGTTTTTATTACAGCTAAAATATATCCCGGCAGTATCTGCATACAGATACAAGCATCGAAAGTATCTCAGTAATAATAAGCACGATTTAAATAAAATATTTTCATTAGTAAGAATGCCTTATGAGCAAACCGAATTGCAAACAAATCCTAAGGTCAGCGTTATAGTACGCACCTATAATCGGTCGCAATTTCTTTTAAGAGCATTAAAATCACTTAAAAATCAGACCTATAAAAACATTGAGATTTTAGTTTGCGAGGACGGCATTGAGCGGTCTAAAAGTATTGTGTTAGATGCCTTTCCAGATCTCGACATTAAATACTTAAGTGATGGGATACAAAAGGGGAGGAGTATCAACGGCAATGTAGGTCTTGCAAATGCAACAGGTGAATGGTGTTTTTTTCTTGACGATGATGACTACTTATATCCTGAGCATATAGAATGTATGCTGTCTGAGACCGAAAAAAAACCTGAGGTTGAGGTTGTTTTAGGAAGTGCTGTTGCCGCATTTTACGATAACACATCGAATATGCTGATTCGATTAGAGCCCATGGTGTTTGATAGGATAGATGTTTTTACAATGTGTCAAAAATGCAGAATTCCAATACAAACAGGCATGTTCAGGCGTGAATTGTTTTCTAGGTGCGGAGGGTTAGAAGAGGGTTTAGATGCACATGAAGACTGGGCGATGTGGTTAAAATTTTATAAAAACGCTAAATTCAGTGGCAAAAACTCAGCAGATGTTAAAAGAATCACCTCTGTTTTTGTTCAGGATGCTAATGAACAGGTTATGAAAAAAAGAGAAGAAAGCTATGCGGAGTATAACAAAGCTTTTTTTAATAACGAAAATCTGAACTTCTGCGTAACACTTTGCGAAATGCGTAAATTTTATAGTGATATATTAAAAGATGTTGAACACCTTTACAACAATGAAGAACTGCAGAATTATCTCGACAGTTCCAAAAAACAATATTCAGATAAATGATGATGGGAGATAGCTGAATGACGATAATTGAGGTGGTATTGCTTGGCATCGGACTTGCGATTGATGCAAGCTGCGTATGTACGGTAAGTGGTTTACTATATAGACCAAGGCTTTTAAAATCGGTGAAAATCGTTCTTCCTTTTGCAATATTTCAGGGTATAATGCCGCTAATAGGATATTTTGGAATTGGACTGCTACCTGATTCTGTTTTTCGCTACAATCATATAATTGCATTTGTCCTACTTTTTGCAATAGGCACTAAGATGATAATTGATTCTGTTAAAGGTCGTGGTTGTGAAGATAGTTTAAAAAACAAGCTGGAATTGACACACAAAATTGTTGTTTTACAAGCCTTAAGTACGAGTATAGATGCATTGAGTATTGGGGTGACACTTGGCAGACACTCGATGTTTTTTATGCTAAAATCGTCGGTAATTATAGCAGTGATAACCTTCATTATTTGTTTTATTGCGGTGGTAGTTGGTAAAAATATAGGCACAAAGTTAAATAGTAAAGCAGAAGTTTTCGGAGGGATTGTTCTTGCTTTAGTAGGCCTTAGGCTTTTAATAAATGGTTTTTGAATCGTTACGGATAAAAGCCATCCTCGTTCAAAAAAAGGAATGTTATATAAAAACAAGTTGATTGTTAATTTAACCTGTGTTAAAATATATACAGGTTTAAAAAGTTGGTTTTAAAAGGGTGAACAAATGGTTAAAAAAGTGTTTGATGAGCTAGCCAAGGTGATTGCCGGAGACGGTGAGTCAAGCTTGTTGACGCTAATTTGTTTGCTTGCAAACGGACATTTATTAATTGAAGATGTTCCGGGTGTTGGAAAAACTCTGCTCGCAGCTACTTTAGCAAGATGTTGCAATGTAGACTATAAAAGAGTTCAGTGTACCCCGGATATTATGCCGGGCGATATATTAGGTTTTAGTGTTTTTGACATAGGCACCGGCAAATCAAGCTATGTTAAAGGTCCGGTTATGACAAATTTATTACTGGTAGACGAGATTAACCGAGCCTCACCAAAAACACAATCAGCACTGCTCGAGGTAATGCAGGAGAATGAAGTGACTGTAGACGGAAACAGATATGATGTTCCTTCTCCTTTTATGGTTATAGCCACGCAAAATCCTGTAGAGAATGTTGGAACAACTTCGTTGCCGGAGGCACAGCTGGATAGATTTACCATGCGAATCTCTATGGGATACCCTAATCTTGAAAACGAGAAGTTAATTCTCTCTCGATTTAATAACCCTGCAAATATGCCGGATGTTAATACGGTTCTTGACATTAATGAAATTCTAGATATGAGAAAAGCGGTGGGAGAGGTTAAGGTAAGAGAGCCTATAATGGAGTACATTTTAAGAATTACAACGGCAACGAGAAATCACACTAAGATTTCTCTTGGGTGTTCTCCTCGCGCCTCACTTGCATTAATGCACTGTGCAAAGGCGAGAGCGTATATTATGGGTAGAGATTATGTAGTGCCGGATGATATAAAAACGCTGTCATCTTATGTCTTGTCACACCGGATAATTTTGGCATCTCAGCTAAAAGGTGTTCAAAAAACAATGTATTCAAGAAAGTTGATTGAAGAGATAACGGAGCAAACACCGGTTTAAAAGGTGGGTTGGGTGAGTTTATTTAAAATAGGCAATAAAAAACCAAAAAAACAAATTATTCCTTTTGCGCTGTTACTGGTAGTAAATCTTGCTGCCAGTCTCTATTTTGGCAACTACATTTTATGGATCAGCTTCATTTTTTTTACCTTGATTATGCTTATTGATTTAGCATATCTTTTTATTTATATAAGAAAACCCGTGATATTACAAAAAATTAATATCCGCTCAACCGAATGCTACTCTAAGGTGTATCTAAATGTTACGGTGGAAAGCAACAGACGATGCTATCGGTGCTATTCAATAAAGTTAAACGGAAAAACAAACTACTATAACTTCTACGAGAACAGTTTTGCAATTGAGTTGTTGCAGGATAAAATAGGAGAAAAACAAATAACGGTACATAGTGTTTACAGTAAAAGTGTTTTTGGAATATTTTATAGAAAGCAGTTGGTAAATGATATTAACAACAAAGCGCTTGCCTGCCTTGTTGTTCCGATAGTTAGAACCTTAACTCTGATAGATGTATTTAAAAACGACATAAACACAGTTTCGCTTGACACTCCACTGCACAAATACGAACTCGGCGATTTAGTAGGTAACAGAGAGTACACACCGGGTGACCCACTTAATCTAATAAACTATAAAAAATCTGCCACAATGAATAAGGCGGTAGTTAGAGAGCACGCAAGAACTCAGCCGGGGTTTAACTACAATATATTTCTGGATTATTATACTAATGATGCAAGGGAGGTTGTAGCCGAGGCGGCACTCGCTGTGGAGGAATTCTACACCAACTATGGCAAAGAGGCAACACATTTGTATTTTTATGATGGATACGAGGTTAGTTTTATTAAAGATAATAATATGTCAATGCCATCAGAACTTGCACTTCATATCGGTGGTGATATCATAATAACCGAAGCGTCTAAAGTTATAGCAACCGGGTTACCCACGGTGTTGATACTATCAAAATATCGAGCAGATGCAGATGTTTCATATATCAATAATCTTGCAGACTTTAGTATGATTTTTTTGGTTGATGAAGGTGTAAAATATTATGAAAAAATAGCTAACACCTTAAAAAACAACGGAAGTGTTAACGTAATCATAGCTGATGAGTCAATGCTTTGTGAAATAAAAAACCAGGAATAAGAGAGTTGATGCAACATGGCGAAAGAATAAATAAATATATTAGTAGCATTGCAGATGGGTTTGTTTTTTCTCTTTTGGCAAGCCTACTCTGCTACGCTTTTTTGTATTGTTTTTTAGGCATAAATGCTGAAGCATTACCCCTTGTTCTGCTTGTTAATTTAATTATATGGATTTTTATCGGAATTGTTGGCGCTGAAAAAGTGGTGCAGGGCGTTGCATTTGCTGTTTCAATCATCGTATTAATTATTTTGTATATTAATTCAGATGCAGAGGTGATTCAGCAAAACATATCTGGTTATATCACCTGGTTAAATAATACATTTGCTACCCCGGATGTATATTATCATGAGGAATACGGTGTTTATTTTCGAACTACTATTTTTGGTGCAATAACGTTTATTCTACTACCTTTTTTTGATCTTAAAAATTCTCCTAAGTTTTCCGCTATGCTGTGGTTATTAATAGTGGCGGCTTTTTTTGGCTTTAGCTATTTCTATTTTAATAAAGATCTAACAATATTATTTATATTAACAATACCAATACTGTTTTACATCTATAGTAGAGCTTGCTATTATAAGAACAAAAAGCTTAATAACAAACAGGACGGGTATTTTATTTTTCAGTTTAAGCGCTTCATGCTTTGCTGTTTACCAACCACTATTTTATGCATAATTATTCTGATTTTTCCTGTTAACCTAAGGTCGGAAAAGGTTGTGGATTTTATTAACACTACATCAGATACAGTGGTGAAAAATGTTGAGGTGTTAAATCGTCTTTCCTCACGTTACCACGCTGTTGAGAACGACGTTCAGTTGCTCGGAGGAGATCTTACACAGGGAGCTACGGTGCGTTTTAGCGTGAAAAGTGACCACTCATTATTGCTGAGGACAAATATATATGATAAATATACCGGAGCAGAGTTTATAAAAACACAAGACAATATGATCTTCGAGTATAAACCGCAACAACCTAAAGCAAACCGTAGTGGCTTTATTGCAGACAGCAGTAGCTACACCATAAATATGATATATTATAATAGTCGAATACTTCCGCTGGTTTGTGGGTATAAAAGTATTGACGCAGACGCTGAAGATCTTTCAGTCAATAACTATGACATGGTATATTATGACCACTATTTCATAGAGAATGATGAGTTCGTGGTTGAGTATGATGTTATGTCAGAGGGCTTGTTTGACTTTTTTAGGGTTATACATGATGGTTTTATTTCTGACGACCAAGTTCCCATAGAGGCGCTTGGTGAACTTCCGGACACTGTTACCGAAAGAACAGTTAGATTAGCCAATATGTTGAGAGAATATTCTCGAGAGCTAATTAGCTTTATTGAAGAAAGACGGTTTTCGTATAGCGAAGAGGAAAAGGAGGCAATTTCAAACTACTATCTGGTGTTGCTGTTGGAAAATTATTTATCAAATAGCTACCGATACTCAACCACGCCGGGCGAGATTATTGGTGATGACTTTGTAGATAGCTTTCTCTTTGAAACAAAGGAAGGATATTGTACCTCTTTTGCAGCTGCGCTTTATGTTTTGCTTAGGGCGGCAGATGTTCCCTGTAGATATGTATCGGGGTATTCGGTGCAAAATGTTAACGGGGACGAATTTGTAAAGGTAAGCGATGAAAATCTTCATGCATGGGTAGAAGTCTATATTAAGGGGTATGGATATGTAACAGTAGACCCCACTCCGGCCGCATACTATGGCAGCGATAGTTCCCCTGTATCTAACACTAACAATTATCAGCCAACAGACACAGAAATAATCGAGGGAATAATTGAAGAGGAACAATCGGCACCGGAAGAAACTGAGACGGACGATGAGGAGAACATTCTACAAACTACAGACATGCAAAAATCAAAAAGCAATTACGCTTTGGTTATTGCTTGGGCTATATTATTTCTTGTGGTATTGGCCGTTATCGCTTTTTCACCAATTTGGTTTATTAAGTATAAAAAAAGCGTTGTTGAGAGGGTGTTGCAATCAAAAGACTTTTATGTTGTATACCGTAACTTAATTAATTTGCTTTCATTAATAGGATATAAACAGCGTAAAAATGAATCATTAAGAGAGTTTATGTTAAGAGTGTATGAACTCTACAATCCCTTTAGGGTGAATGAAACAATAATTGCAAACAGTTGTAGTGACTTTAATACCAACCTCTCAAATGAGATGGAGGAGGTTATTAAAACCATTGAAGCATTTCATTATTCAGAAAACAGTGAATCTATAGATATAACTACACTTGTAGCTTTTCGTGATAACATTAATAGGTTGGTGGTCCGAACAAGGAGCCCGATAATATACCTTTTAACATTTAAAAATGTTAAATGAAGCTACATTATCAAATTATTTTTACAACCAAGCTCGTTTGCTTCGTCTTCGAGGTGCGTAACAAAAATAACTGTTTTGTGCTCGGTTAGCTTTTTAATCAGCGCAATGGTTAGTTTCTTTGTGATGTCATCAAGCCCTTTAAAAGGCTCATCCATCAAAATTATCTCAGCATCTGAAAAAAGGGCACGAAGTATTGCTACTCGTCGTTTCATTCCACCGGAAAGTGTGGATACAGGATAATCAATTGAGCCGTCGAGCCCAACCTCTTTTAAAGCAGATATGATATCCTCTCTTGGCTTTTGCGAGGTAATGGCTATATTTGCAACGGCTGAAAGGTTTTCACATAGCCTATCCTCCTGGAAAACAGAGACTATTTTTTTTCCTTCAATCCCCTCAATGATTCCGCTGTCGGCCGATTCGAGGCCCAACATTATTCGAAAAAGGGTAGTCTTTCCCCGCCCCGAAGGTGCCATAATACTACTCATGCCGTTTAATGGGAATTGAGCAGAATAACTGTCGAGAACAACTTTCTCTCCAAAAGATTTACAAAGATTTTTAACACTGATTAACATGCCTGTCACCCTTTTTCCAAAACATTGCTCAGACGCTGTAAAGCTAATAAAAACAGCTTTTCAAAAAATGTGCTTATAATTACAATAACCACTGTCCATGATAGCAAAGAAGATGTATCTAAAAAGATTTTAGCGGCAAAAAGGTTTTCACCGATAGAGTTGTTAGGTGTTCCGATAACTTCGGCGGCTACACCGGATTTCCAACTTAACCCTAGTGAAATTTTTACAGCGGATATTAAGAAGGGATACACCTGAAAAAAATAGATGTAGCGAATTGTTTTTAAAGGTGTCATTTTAAAAACCTTAGCCATTTCTAACAAATCTTTATCGGTTCTTCGTATGCCCTCTAAAACATTGGTGTAGATAATCGGCAAAACCATTAAAAAACTTATTAAAACAGCAAGCCTTTGTGAAGAAAACCAAATAAGTGCAAGAATAACAAAAGAGGCTACCGGAATAGATCTAACCGTAATCATAAAGGGCGCTAAAAATTCTCGTACAATGGAAAAACGGGAAGCAGGTATAGCAAGCGCAACTGCGAAAAACATACCGGATAAAAACCCTCCGATTATTCTTATAGAGCTAACCCCGACAGCACTCCAGAAGGACTGTGTCTGAACAAGTGAAAAAAGTTTTATTAGCACATTTATCGGCGATACAATCAATATGGGCTGGTTTATTATCATAGCAACCAGCTGCCACGCTAAAAGCGCGACAGCTATTGCCCAGAGCTTTATTTTTTCGTCTGTGTTATTTACCATAATAGAAGGCATCATCCGGCAGAGTTCCACCTATCGAAGAAGGATTTT
Source organism: uncultured Oscillospiraceae bacterium (assembly GCA_964368815.1). Taxonomy (GTDB): domain Bacteria; phylum Bacillota; class Clostridia; order Oscillospirales; family Ruminococcaceae; genus CAYJBH01. Next base: position 105,157 of record CAYJDA010000001.1, on the reverse strand, counting down.
GTTCAAACAAAACATTAAGATATCCACTTAATAGGTTGTACATTTCGCTTCCCGCGATAAAGGAAATATTACATTTAGGAATAGCAGTTAACGCTACAGCTTCCGGAACAATTTCATACTTTCCAATAAGCTGAGCACCACTCTCAACATTGGTGTTAATATAGTTAACTGAATTTTCATAATGAGCCAAAAACGCCTCAACTGCTTCTGGGTTTTCTTCAATAAAAGCTGTTCTAGCTACTACAACTCCGGTAACTGAAGTAGACGGTGAAGCTTCGCCTTCTTGCAGACGGTCCCATTCTTCGGTTAAATCTAAAACAACATTTATTCCCTCGGTAGATGTCATGGCAGTAGTAACAAAAGGTTCTGGCAACATGGCTATAGCGCCCGGCGTTGTTGCTATTGAGGCAAGTACTTCAGCGGCTTCAGATTTCCATTCAATGGTAACATCGCTATCAGGGTCGATTCCGCCGGCAGAAAGGATATATCGCAATGTGAATTCAGGTACGGCATTGTTCCCTGTTGCAAAAATTGTTTTTCCTCTCAAGTCATCAAGAGTAGTTATGCTATTTCCGTTTTCAACAATATAGAGAACACCCAGTGTGTTTATTGCAAGAACCTGAACTGCCCCTTCGGTGTTGTTATAAAGAACCGAGGCGAGATTTGCCGGCACAGCCGCTATATCAATTTCTTCCTTAACTAATTTTGGAGCTATTTCACTTGTGTCGGTTATTATTTGAAAGCTATAATTGTTATCGGTTAAGTCTCCACTTTCAGCTGAATTCATGAATTCAACCATTCCCATAGCGGTAGCACCCTTTAGTGCAAGCGCTCTTACTTCTACCGGCATACTTTCGGCAGCTTCACTTTCGTCAGTTTGCGAGGAAGTTGGTTGCTCTATAGAAGTTGATTCATCGGTGCTTGTAGATGAAGGGGTTGAAGCAGTAGGTTCTGCCTCGGTGCAACCGATAAACAAGGTAGTGGATAATACTATTATCATTATTGCTATTATTTTTTTCATTATTGTCCTTTCGTTATTGTATTTTAAAATTAATTGTTGCCATAAAGAATGTTAGCCAGAATTTGCTCATCTTTTATTATTATGCTTTTTTCATTTAATTCAACAGCACCTTTGCTCTCTAAAGCTGCAAGTTCACGATATAATGCAGCTCTACTGATTCCAAGATAGGAGGCAAATTTTTCTCGAGTAGTGGTTAGAGTTACTACAGTATTGTTCCCGCCTTGTTGTAATAGGTGCTTCGCAAGCCTTTTGCTACCTGTTTGCATGGTGAATGAATTTATTCGTTTTAATAAAAAAGTTATTTTGTCGTTGCAATGTGAAGCGTATCGCATAGCAAGGCCGGGGTTTTTCTTCATCTCAGATATTATTTCTGATTTCGGAATATATATGATCTTTACCAATCCTTTGCAACGCAGTGTTGTTTCAAGTGGGCGATCGCACAGCAAGTTACTCACACCAAAACAGCCTTCGGGCAAAAGCGTGCTTAGATGGGTTTCGCCTCCATAGTCTGCGACTAAGTGAACAGTAACTTCTCCCTCGGCAATCAGTCCAACATAGCTAACGCCATCAATAATATCATATACAAAGGAACCCTTTTTATGCTCCAATACAAAGGAGGACTCACAAAGAAATCCACACCCGTTTAGAAAAACGGATTTCGCAATAGTTTCTTTAATTTTTTTCTTGTCCATTACAGCCCTTTGTAACTGGTTATATGATGCTATACTAGCAATATCTTAACACGGCATTTATGCAATGTCAAGTATTTTTGTATCAAATGAGACATTTTTTGCTTTGAATAACATCGCGAAAAATATTTATTTTCACAAAACATTAACCATTATAGAGGATAGGTTTTATTGACTTTTCACAATAATAATGGTAATATTAAGATGTTAAAACTAACAATTATTTATTAATAATGCACTAAAATAAATAATAAATAACAGGGTGCAAAAATTATTCAGTGGGCTGTTGTAGATGCTCAAAATGTTAGTTCCGCTAATTTAATTAGCAAGGAGAGCATAATGAAAAAACTAATACCTGTGGTATTGAGAAATAGACTATCAGTTTTGATATTGTGTATAATTATTGTGATTATGGGATTATACAGCTATTTTTTCATACCCAAGCAGGAAAACCCAAACACTACCGTTGCAGTTGCAACCGTAACAACGGTGTATCCCGGTGCCTCAGCACAGGAGGTTGAAGAGCAGGTGACCAATGTAATGGAAGAATATATTGGTGCTCTTTCGGGTATTGACTATTTTACGGGGCAGAGCATAAATAATGCTAGCGTTATCTTAATTATGTACGAAATGGAATTTTCTATAGATGATGTAGAGGATGATCTCAGGCAAAGTGTTGAGGACGCACAACAAGATCTTCCCGACCTTGCCGAAGCAAGCGTGGTTGATACCGACCTTGTTAATGATAACCAGTTTATAATAAGTCTATCCGGCGAAAATTATACAGCCGAAGAGCTTGCAGAATATGCAGACACGATTAAAGAAAGAATCGACACTGTAAACGGAATTGAGAAAGTTTTTGTTGAGGGTCTATCCGAAAAACAGGTTGTTGTACAAACATACCCTGATGAGATGCGAGATCATGCTGTAACCACCGATACAGTGTTGCAAATTTTACAGGCATATAATCTCAATCTGCCATCCGGAACAATGGAGACAGAGGAGGGAAATATAGATGTTGGAACCCCCAAGGTTTTCGAAAGTTTAGAGGATATAGAGGATATTATTGTCGGTAGCGACGCACAAACTTTTGAACCCGTTGTATTAGATGATGTTGCAGATATTTTTATTGAAGATGCTACAGATTTTTATTTTTCACAGGATGGTAATAATGCCATACTTCTTGTGGGTAGGATAGAAGATGGTGAAAACGCGGTTCTGGTGGGCAATGAGCTGCGCGAAGCAATAGATGATGCAAGAAGTTTGGTACCTGAAGATGTTGTATTCCATGAGGTGATGTATGCCCCTACCGACATAGAAAATTCCATAAACGATTTCATAAGTAGTCTAATACAGAGTATATTGTTAATAGTTATTGTGGTGATGATAGGTGTTCACCTACGAAATGGTATAATTGTCTCCATAGCACTGCCTATTAGTATACTTGCAACCTTCATTGTGATGAATTTGATGCAGATGGAGTTTCATTTTATTACAATAGCCGGACTTATTGTATCTCTGGGTATTCTGGTAGATAACGCTATAGTTATAAGCGAAGCTATTCAACATCACCTCAACCTTGGCAAGGAAAGAATTCAGGCGATTACCGATGCAGTGGGAGAAACGGCAGTACCGGTTCTAACCAGTACACTCACGACCATAGTTACCTTTTCGATTATATATTTTGTACCGGGAGTTGTAGGCCAGGTGGCCGGAACAATTCCCACTGTGGTTATAACTGCACTGGTAGCAAGTTATTTTGTTGCAATGATAGTTATTCCGGTGTTTGCATACTGGTTCTTTAAACCGGAGCCGCCCAATAAAAAGAAAAGGAAAAACCTTGTTAGCGTTGCATTTCAAGGTATGCTGAACTTTGGTCTTAAACATAAAGTGATTACGGTGTTTTCAGCATTTATAACCTTGGGAGTTGCGGCACTGTTGGCACTACAGTTAGGTATGCAGTTTTTTCCGGTAGCTGATAAACCGATGGTTTATATTAATTTCGAAGCTGACGACGTATATTTTGAGGCAGGGCAACAGATTTCCGAACAGATTAATGAAATTCTGGACAATGAAGAGGTGGTAGAAAACTATACCTATGCGGTTGGAAGCGACCTGCCCAGCTTTTTTTTAACCGTCCCCTCCTTACCCTCTGCACCAAATATCGGACAATATATGTTGCAACTCAACGCGGAAGAAATGGATAACATAGGTGGAGCGGAAGCAGTATCAAGGCATCTGCAACAACTGTTTGATGATTCGGTTGAAAAAGCGAGCATAATGGTTCGTTGTCTTGAATACTCAATGCCAACCGATGCAAAGATAGCCTTTATAGTATCGGGTGAGGATATAGAAAGGATAGATGAAGTATCACAGGAGATGGTAGAAGCGCTTGAGCAGATAGAGGGAACAGAACGTGTTCAGAGAACTACAAGGGATACACAATCAGCATACCAAGTGGAAATTGACGATGATCTTTTAGAAGACAACGGACTGCTTAAGTTTGATGTTATTAGGCAGGTGAATACCGTGCTACTAAATGCCGATGTCGGCAACTATCGTTCTGAGCAGGGCGATATCGCTATTATCTTGCAAAGCGATATTACCAACCTACAGGATTTAGAAAATCTACAGATCTCAAGCAGTATTTCACCGGCGATAGTTGAGTTAGAAGATGTTGCTAATGTTGAGTCTATAGAATCGACTCCGCTTATTGCACACTATAATGGTGATTATTATTCTGATGTATTGAGTAATGTGTTGCCGGGATATAGCTCTCTATCTATAGAGACTGAACTTAATGATAAATACCTATCTCAAATGGAGTTAGACGGTATAACAATTACCGGTAAGGGCGAGGTTAACAACATGTTAGACCTGCTGATAGCATTAATAGCCAGCGCCGGGCTTGCAGTTATGGTAATTTATTTAATATTAATTTTTCAGTTTAAAAATTTGTCGAAGCCTCTTATAGTACTTGCAAGTATTCCGTTAAGCTTTATCGGTTGTGGATTTGGCCTTTGGATTTTTAAGATGGATATCCAGGCGATGGCGTTGCTGGGACTTGTAAGCCTTTTTGGCATTGTTGTTAACAACAGTATCCTGTTGATTGAGGTTATGGATGCTAAGATTAGGGAGGGGATCTGTGTTGAAGAAAGCTGTAGAAGTGCGGTTAAGCTTCGCTTTAGACCTATTTTGCTTTCCAGTACGACGACCTGCATAGGGCTTGTGCCTTTGATTATTTCTGGAGATTCCATGACCGCGCCTATGGCCTCTGTTTTATTGTTTGGCCTTTTATTCTCTACAGTGTTAACCATGGTAGTAGTTCCGACTCTTTATGCCATACAGGCAAAAAGGGCAGAAAGAAAGGCAGAAAAGAAAAACAATAAAGCAGCAGCATTACACAGATATCATAAATGACTAATATCTGCCTTTTGCATGAGGTGTTTTTTCGCAACAAGGTACTGAATAAACACGGCAATCGCGGTTACAGACCAGGTTACCGGATAGGATAAAAAGAGAATATCCAAACTTTGAGTACTTTCAAATATTGTGAAAATCCAAATAATTCTCACACCACCTACACCGATTACCGATGTGAATAAAGTTAAGATTGAATATCCCATGCCTCGAAGCACGCCAATTAAAACATCCATGATTCCACAGATGAAATAAGGTAGGCATATAATTAACATTCTGTTTTTACCTATCATTATTACTTCCGGGTCACTATTATATATAGAGAGTAATGGTTCGGAAAGAAGATAAAGACCAGCGCCAAAAATGAGGCCAATAACAGCGGCAATGCTAATACAAAGTGTAGCTATTTTTGGTATGCGATCGTATTTTTTACCACCAATGTTTTGAGCTACAAACGTAACAGCGGTATGGTGAAGTGCGTTGAGCGACAAAAACACGAACCCTTCCAGGTTTCCGGCCGCTGTGCTACCTGCCATCACTGTTGACCCAAAAGAATTAATTGATGCCTGTATTAATACATTGGAAAAGGTGAACAAAATTCCCTGTATTCCTGCAGGCAATCCGATTTTTAGTATTTCGATTAATGATTTGGCATCTATCTTGATATGCTTTAAGAATATTTTGTAAGCCATTTCGCTTCTAAACAGACAAATTAGCACTAATGTTGCTGAAACATATTGAGCAAAAATTGTTGCGATGGCTACTCCGGCTACACCGAGGTCAACAATAATTACAAGAAAAAGATTTATTATTACATTAAGTATTCCTGCAAACGAAAGAAAATACAGCGGTCGTCGTGTGTCTCCGGTAGCTCGTAAAATTGCAGAACCAAAGTTGTAAACAAGTTGTGCCGGCATACCGGCAAAGATTATTCTCATATAAAGTGATGCCTGATCAATAACATCATCGGGTGTGTTGGTTAACCCTAATACAGAAGTTGAGAAAAATAGCCCTACAAAAAACAACACGACCCCGAACAAAACACCGATTGCAATTGATGTATGTACTATCTTAAATAATCCCTGTGCGTTACCTGAGGCATAATAACGTGCCGTCATAACGTTGGTACCAACCGACATTCCCATAAATATGGTGATAAAGAGATTAATTAAGGTTGTTGTAGCTCCAACCGCCGCTAGTGCTGTAGAACCTGCATACTGCCCAACAACAATTATATCCGTGGCATGAAAAAGAAGTTGCAATACCCCTGACAGAGCAAGCGGTATCGCAAACTTAATTATTTTTCCAAGCAATGGTCCATTGCACATGTCAATTTCATAACCGGTGCCCCTTCTCTGCATCTTTTCAACCAGAGAAGCTATACCGTATTTTAATCTCATTAATAACACAACAATAACCCTTTCTCGGTTAATGCATAAGGTTGATTTATTTATTATAACATGAAACATAAATGAACTGCAACATAAACCGAATAAATCATCGCTTATTAAATATTGAATAACAAAAAGGTATTTAAAAATGAAAAAAACCAATGCAATTCGACTGTTAAACAGTTCTGGTATAAGCTACAAAACTTTAGAATATCAAGTAGAAACAGATAATTTTTCGGGTGAGCATGTTGCAAAGCTGATAGGTATGCCCGCAGAGCAGGTTTTTAAAACATTAGTTACAAAGGGTGACAAAACCGGAGTAACAATTTTTTGTATACCGGTAAATGCAGAACTGAACCTTAAAAGGGCTGCGGCAGAAAGCCAAAACAAACGAATAGAAATGTTGCCGATGAAAGATATATTTGCGGTTACAGGGTATATTCGCGGCGGCTGTTCACCTGTTGGAATGAAAAAAACCTTTCCAACTTTTATTGATGAATCAGCGGTTCTTTTTAACGAAATAGCCATAAGTGCCGGTGTTAGGGGATGTCAAATAGTTATTAACGCCGAAACGCTTTGCAGCTTTATTAGCGGCAAATTTTGTGATGTTGTCAATTAATATTCTACAGAAAGAGCAATTCTTTATTGACGAAATAGGAAAATGATGTTATATTGTTTTTAAGTGTAAAATGGAGGTGTAAAGTGCAATACGTAGATTTTAAACATGATGGAAAAAAGGTTTCACGCTTTGGTCTTGGATGCATGAGGTTGCCATCGGTAAAGGATGGCGAAGGGAATAGCACTATTGATGAACCAAAAGCCATAGAATTAATTCGTGAGGCAATTGATAATGGAGTTAATTATATTGATACCGCATACTTTTATCCGGGAAGCGAAGTAGTTGTAGGCAAGGCGTTGAAGGATGGTTATCGTGAAAAGGTAATGCTTGCCACCAAGCTTCCAATGTCGAAGGTAACCTGCGAGGAGGATCTACAAAAATATTACCAAGAAGAACTTGATAATCTTCAGGTAGACCATATTGATGTGTATTTCCTACACAACCTTTTCCCCGTCAACTGGGATAAGGTGAAGAAATATAATGCAATAGAGTTTATGGAAAATTTGAGAAACAAAGGTGAGATAAGCTATATTGCGGCCTCAATTCATGGAGACAATCCACATATCGAGGAGGTTATAACAGCCTACGATTGGGAACTTGTAATGATACAGTATAACTATTTTGATAAATTTAAGCAAGCCGGAATAAAAGGACTGAAGGTAGCTTCGGCAAAAGGAATACCGGTTGTAGCTATGGAACCATTACATGGTGGAATGTTAGTTAATGATGTTCCTCAGGTTGTTGAGGATGCATTTAAAAATTTTGATAAGGCATCAACCAACTCCGAAAGAGCATTTATGTGGCTTTACAATCAGCCTGAGATCACGGTTGTTCTTTCAGGGTCATCCAGTATGGACCAGCTACATGATACCTTGAGAATTTTCGATAAATCAAAGGTTGATGTATTGTCGGAAGAAGATGAGTTGATATATGATAATGCGCGAGCAGCATGGGAATCGCTCGTGAATATTGAGTGTACAGGTTGCAACTACTGCATGCCATGTCCTGCTAAGGTAAATATACCTTTGGTGTTTCAGCGTTGGAACGATTTTAAGGTTGCTCCCGAACAGAAATGGCTATATAATGTTATGCTGGTAGGCAAAGGGACCGACGCTTCAAAATGTATAGACTGCGGCAAATGCGAAAAACTATGTCCACAGAAATTGAGCATTCCCGAAAAGCTAAAAGAAGCTCATGCCGATCTTGCATAGCTAAAGCTTTGTAACCTTAAAACAATACTTTTGGCATACGTAATTGCCACGTAACTTTTAGCAAAATAACTGATTGATTTAAAAGTGCATAAAGCAAAATTACAGAGTTGTTGCAAAAAAAAATGCATCGACTCTGTTTTTGCTTTAATAGGTATTGCAAGATGCCCCAAATTTTGCTATAATAATATATATGCATAAAAAAGAGATAAGGAAAAAGTATGGTAATTTTGGTAATTAACTGCGGTTCATCTTCATTAAAGTATCAACTATTAAACATGGATAACGAAAAAGTGATTGCAAAGGGTCTGTGTGAAAGAATTGGTCAGGAGGGTTCAAGAATAAAACACTCGGTGCCGGAAGGCAAGGAGTGTATATTAAATGAAAATTTGAAGGATCATTCCGAAGCACTTGATCATGTTATAAAACTGCTTGTTCAGGGAGACTACGCCGTAATTAAAGAGGTCAGTGAGATTGCAGCGGTAGGTCATAGGGTAGTTCATGGTGGATCTGAATTTACTGCATCAAGCATAGTTACAGAGGAAGCAATACAGGAGATTGAGTTCGTAAGTGATTTTGCACCGTTACATAACCCAGCCGCAATAATGGGAATACGCGGAGCTCTTAAGGTAATGAATGAAAGCGTTCCTCAGGTGGCTGTTTTTGATACCGCATTCCACCAAACTATGCCGGAAAAGGCCTATATGTATGGAGTTCCATTTGATTACTATAAACACTATGGCGTTCGTCGCTATGGTTTTCATGGGTCTTCCCATAGATTTGTATCACAAAAAGCGGCTCAGATGCTGGGAAAAAACATTGAAGATTTAAAAATTGTTATCTGCCATCTTGGAAACGGCAGCTCGATATGTGCTGTTAATGGCGGTAAAAGCGTGGACACCTCTATGGGTTTTTCTCCGCTACCCGGTCTTTTAATGGGAACAAGAAGTGGCGATCTTGATCCAACTATTATCGGTTTTATCTCCGAGAAGCTTAATATATCTGCTTTTGAGGTTATAAGCATACTAAATAGTCGTTCTGGTTTACTTGGGGTTAGCGGTGTTTCTGCCGATAATCGCGATGTACGAGAGGCTGCAGACAGCGGAAACAAACGTGCCAGACTTGCACTTGAAATGTTAGACTATCAAATTATTAAGTATATCGGTGCATACGCAGCGGCCATGAACGGAATTGACGTGCTGGTATTTACCGGAGGAATAGGCGAAAATGATGGTGAGCATCGTGAAGATATTACGAATAGCCTCTCCTTCTTAGGTTTGACTATAGACAAGGAAAAGAACAAAAAGAGAGGAACGAATAATATAACTGCTGAAGGGGCAAAAGTATCGACACTTGTTGTTGAAACAAATGAGGAGTTGATGATTGCAATAGATACACTGGAAATAGCACAAAAGGCTCTAAAGAGCAGTAAATAATCAACTATAGCACTTAGCCGGAAAGGGACAATTATAAATGGGTATGACTTTAGCACAAAAGATATTATCAACACATATACTGGATGATTCTTCAGCCAACGAAACAGGCATAAGAATAGATCAAACCCTAACACAGGATGCCACAGGAACCATGGCATACCTTCAGCTTGAAGCGTTGAAGATTGATAGGGTTAAAACCGAACTGTCGGTTGCATATGTGGACCATAACACACTACAAGGTGACTTCAAGAATGCTGATGACCATGAGTATATACGTACTGTAGCTAATAAATACGGTGTAGTTTATTCTAGGGCAGGAAACGGAATTTGCCACCAGTTGCATCTTGAGCGGTTTGCAAAGCCGGGAAAAACCCTTATCGGAAGTGATAGTCATACCCCAACTGCAGGAGGAGTAGGAAGCCTTGCGTTTGGAGCGGGCGGACTGGATGTTGCCTTAGCAATGGCTGGTAAGGCGTATTTTATTCCAACCCCGAAAAGTATTAAAGTAAACTTAACCGGAAAACTAAAAGAAGGCGTAGCTGCTAAGGATGTTATCTTAAAGTTGTTATCGATACTATCGGTTAAAGGTGGAGTATCGCATATAATTGAATATTGCGGTGAAGGTGTTAAATATCTATCGGTACCACAGCGAGCTACAATTACTAACATGGGTGCTGAGCTTGGCGCAACTACCTCGGTTTTTCCTAGTGATGAACAAACAAAAGAGTTTTTGGTTGCTATGGGAAGAGGTGAAGACTATACACCTATCAGTGCCGATTTGGATGCCGAATATGCAAAGGTTGTGGATATTAATCTTGACGAACTTGAACCACTTGCCGCATGTCCACACTCGCCCGACAATGTTAAACCGGTAGCTGAACTTGGCCATATTAAGGTTCAGCAGGTTTGTATAGGAAGTTGTACGAATTCCAGTCTTGCCGATCTACTTGCGGTTGCGAGAATTCTTGACGGAAAAACGCTTCCTGCTGAGGTTAGCCTATCAATATCTCCCGGAAGCAGAATGATACTGCAAAAGCTGATTGAATGTGGTGCCGCACAAAAAATTCTTGCATCAGGAGCAAGGTTGTTGGAATGTGCATGCGGTCCATGTATCGGAATGGGCTTTGCGCCGCAAGGTGGTGGAGTGAGTTTACGAACATTTAACCGGAATTTTTTAGGAAGAAGTGGAACTAAGGATGCACAGGTCTATCTTGTGAGCCCTGAAACGGCGGCGGCAAGTGCGATTGCCGGTCATATTGTTGGAGCCGGTTCTGAATGTTTTGCAGATGAAATTATTATCGATGGTGGATATGAACTGAATGATAACATGTTTATAAAACCATCTAATAATAATTCGGATGTACAAATATTGAGAGGGGTGAATATTCAACCATTGCCGGAATGTCCGCCAATGCCGGATAGCTTAGAGTTGCCTATTTCGTTGAAGGTAGAAGATGATATTACCACTGACCATATTATGCCAGCGGGTGCTGAAATTTTACCTTTCCGTTCCAATGTTCCGTACCTTTCACGTTACTGTTTTAAGGTATGTGATGAAAAATTTCCTGAACGTGCAAAAGCTTTAGGTAGCAGTGCAATAATCGGTGGTGCAAACTACGGTCAAGGGTCCTCACGTGAACATGCGGCGTTGGTGCCGCTGTATCTTGGCGTTAGGGCTGTGATATGCAAGAGTTTTGCAAGAATTCATACCGCTAACCTGATAAATAACGGTATTTTACCCCTCACATTTAAGAATGCCGAAGACTATAATCAACTAGGTGAGGGTGACACAATAAAACTTGTTTCGATACATAGTGGACTGCAGACAGGGGTAATATCGGCCGAAGTTAATGGCAAAAACATTGAACTAATTGTTTCATTATCGGATAGGGGTCGTGAGATAATTATGCGTGGTGGCGTATTAAGAATATAATTAAGGGAGAAAATATGATTAACATTGAACAGGCAACCGAAAAATTTAAATCGCTGTTAATTCAACAGCAAAATAGAGTAAACGGTATGGCAAATGATGAATTCATTGACTACACCAAGCTTGAACAGATAGTAATCGGTGTATGCGGTGGAGATGGAATAGGACCGGTTATTACAAAAAAATCTGCCGAAATTCTTGAATACATGTTAGCCGATGAAGTTAAAACCGGCAAGGTGAAATTTGTTGACATCGATGGACTTACCATCGAAAATCGAATTGAAAAAAATGCTGCAATACCAGCAGATGTTTTAGAGGAACTTAAAGCTTGTAACGTAATATTAAAAGGGCCGACAACAACCCCGAGAGCCGGAGACGGCATGCCTAATATCGAGAGTGCAAATGTTGCAATGCGCAAAGAACTTGATCTTTTTGCCAATGTTCGCCCGGTAAAAGTTCCGGCGCAGGGCATAGATTGGACCTTCTTTAGAGAGAATACCGAAGGAGCGTATGCACTCGGTTCTATGGGTGTTGCTGTAGAGGGTGGTGTATCGGTAGATTTTACTGTTACCACCGACGAGGGGACAAAAAGAATTGCTCGTGCTGCCTTTGATTATGCAAAGGCAAACGGCAAAAATAAAGTTTCGATAGTTACCAAGGCTAATGTAATTAAAACAACCGATGGAAGATTCTTAGAGCTTTGCAATGAAATAGCGAAAGATTATCCTGAAATATCAACTGATGATTGGTACATCGACATTATGACGGCAAAGCTGGTAGACGAAAAGCGCCGTCGTGATTTTCAGGTATTTATTCTGCCTAATTTATACGGAGATATACTTACCGATGAAGCTGCAGAGTTTCAGGGTGGGGTAGGTACTGCCGGAAGTGCGAATATTGGTAAACGTTATGCTATGTTTGAAGCGATACATGGTAGCGCCCCCCGAATGATGTCGGAGGGTAGAGGCGATTATGCTGATCCCTGCTCCATGTTGCGTGCATCGGTGTTACTTCTTTCCCACATAGGGTATGCCGACAAGGCAAATACTCTTGAAAAGGCACTTGATGAGTGTATGTTTGGTGAAGCTAAAATAAAAATTACAGGTAGAGATACCGGCTGTAGCTGTCATGAATTTGCCGAGTATGTTAAAAGTAAGATAGATGGATAAGAATAAAGTTTCAATACCGGTTATTAGAAGATTGCCACGTTACCTCAGGTATGTAAATACACTTGAGAAGGACGGGATAAAGAAGGTGTCATCACGCGAACTTGCAGACCAGTTAGGGACAACAGCAAGCCAGGTTCGTCAAGATTTTAATCTGCTCGGAGGAGTAGGGAGGCAGGGGATAGGCTACCCGGTAAAAGATTTAAAAAGAGAACTTGAACAACGAATTTATGCCGACATCCCTCTCAACTGCATATTAATCGGTGCCGGAAGTCTTGGAAGTGCTATTGCAAAATATCTAAAAAATGTAGCTAAGGGGTATGAATTAGCTGCTATATTTGATAACGATATAAACAAGATAGGAAAATCTATTGAAAACCTAAATTGCAAAGATATAAATACACTTTCTGATTATTGCTCAGATAATTTACCGTTGGTGGCGGTACTTTGTATTCCAACATCTTCGGCAGAGCAAATAGTGCCTCAACTCATAGACTGCGGAATAAAAAATTTTTGGAACTTTAGCCATTATAATATTGCGTCATTAAGTGATGAAATAACGGTTGAAAATGTTCATATCAGAGAATCTTTAGAAGCGTTAAGCTATAGGATAAAACATGAAAATAATTGAAAAAAGCACAATACTGCTCCCCGATATAGCTACTGATTTATATAGCTATGCGGTAGTTGCCTGTGACCAGTTTACAAGCAACCCCGAATACTGGGTAGAAGTAGAGCGCTTAGCTGAGAACCGTCCATCAACGGCCCATATTATTTTGCCGGAAATATATCTTAATACCGAACAGGAGAAACAGCGCCTACGTAACCTCCCTGAGCTTACAAGGAGGTATTCTGAGAGGCTGTTGAACCGTAAGATAGAGGGTGCAATAGCGGTTGAGAGAACACTGGCTGACGGCTCAGTGAGGCGTGGGATTGTAGTTTGTGTTGACCTTGAATGTTACGAATTTAATGGAAATTCGGCAGCTATTCTACCTACAGAAAATACTATTGTATCAAGAATTCCTGCAAGATGTGAGGCGAGAAGATTATCCGTGCTTGAATGCCCACACATTTTAATGATGTTAGATGATCCCAAAAAGGATATCATAGAGAGCCTGTTTAAGCTTGACCTTCCGCTGCTATACACCTCTAAATTACAGCAGGGTGGTGGGAGTATAAAAGGATACGAGCTATCAAACGAAGAACTTTTTTCTAAACTACAAAAACAGATAGAGAAACTTTATGTTGGTGACGGGAATCATTCGTTAGCTGCCGCAAAAACTTTGTATGAAGAAATTAAGTCTGAATTAGGTGATAACGCTATTAACCATCCGGCAAGGTACTGCTTAGTGGAAATTGTGAACCTATACAGTGATGCACTGCCGGTGTTGCCAATTCATCGTGTATTACTTGAAGTTTCGCAAGGTGAGCTCACTAAAATAGCTAAAGAAGTATTAGGTGAAGGTAAAGGTGAGCTGTATATAATCACACCGACAGGCGATATTAAACTCAACTACGATGAAAAAAAGTACTCATTAGAAGTTTTGGCTGCCGATGCAGTATGCGAATTGGCTGCAAACTTAAATCCTAATGTTCATATCGATTATATTCACGGTGATGACGAACTAAGAGGACTTGCATCGAAAAATGCAATAGGTTTTTTAATGCCTACTCCGAATAAATCGCAGCTCATACCATATATCGAGCAAAATGGGGTTTTTCCAAAAAAATATTTTTCGCTTGGCCATGGCGAAGACAAGCGGTATTATCTTGAATGTAGAAAGATAGTAACAGACAAAGAGGTTTAAAATGTCGTTTTATAGCGAACTGATGAAAAGTTATGAGAGCATAAAAAAAAGGATACCATTTAAGCCGGAGGTAGCCTTAGTTTTAGGTAGCGGACTTGGTGGTTTTGCCGACAATTTACAAATAGAGGCCACAATACCCTATGGAGAAATTGAAGGTTTTCCGGTCTCTACGGCACCGGGGCATAAGGGAAGATTTGTGTTTGCCTATGTTGATGGAGTACCAACCGCAATAATGCAGGGACGGGTGCATTATTATGAGGGGTATCCAATGGACAAGGTTGTCCTACCCATAAGGCTTCTAAAACTTATGGGAGCCGAGGTTCTTTTTCTAACAAATGCTGCCGGAGGAATTAACAGCTCCTTTGCTGTCGGTGATTTTATGTTAATAAAGGATCACATTACCTCATTTGCACCACCTGCCTTGGTTGGTGAAAACATCGAACAATTAGGGGACAGATTTCCCGACATGACTGATGTTTATAAACCTGAGCTACAACAGGCAATATTAAAGGCAGCAAAAAAATGTGATATTGACTTACAAGAGGGTGTTTACCTGCAAACCTACGGACCTGCGTATGAAACCCCTGCAGAAATAAAAATGTTTGCAATGTTAGGGGCTGATGCCGTTGGTATGAGCACCGCTTGTGAAGCAACGGCGGCCAACCATGCCGGTATGATGGTTTGTGGGATTTCATGCATAACGAATGCTGCAAGTGGACTTTCTGATGTTAAACTTTCTTCCGAAGATGTTAACAGTACCGCAGAAAAAGTTGCAGACAGCTTTACAAATTTAATTAAAGAGGCTCTTTTGGAAATAACAGCAGCAAAGTCTCGAAGATAATGGAGAAGAATGAAAACAAAATTTTTTGATATAGCAAAAATAACAATAAAGGGTGGTAAAGGCGGCGATGGTGCTGTATCATTCAGACGAGAAAAATATGTAGCAGCAGGCGGACCTGATGGCGGAGATGGCGGACACGGTGGAAGCATCTATTTTGTTGCCGACGACAACCTATCAAGCCTGCTTGATTTTAGATACAAAAGAAGCTATATGGCACAAAATGGTGAGCCGGGCGCAGGTAAAAACATGTATGGAAAGAGTGGTGCGAATACGACCATTCGTGTTCCGAGAGGGACAATCATCAAGGAAGCCGCATCAGGACACCTAATAGCAGATATTTCGGGGGATGAGCCTGTATTGATTGCTAAAGGCGGCAAAGGCGGGCTTGGTAATCAACATTTCGCAACTCCTACTCGACAGGTTCCAAATTTTGCAAAACCCGGAAGAGAGGGCGAAGCTTTTGATATTGTTTTAGAACTGATGTTGATTGCTGATGTAGGATTACTTGGTTTCCCTAATGTTGGAAAATCGACACTTCTTTCGGTAGTTTCCGCCGCAAAGCCCAAAATTGCAAACTATCATTTTACAACACTTGTTCCATCTCTTGGCGTAGTTAGAGTTTCGGAGGAAGCAAGCTTTGTTGTTGCTGATATTCCTGGAATTATTGAAGGTGCATCAGAGGGCATAGGTCTTGGACATGACTTTTTAAGGCATACAGAACGATGTCGATTACTGTGGCATATTGTTGATACATCATCTATAGAAGGTCGAGACCCAATAGAGGATTACAATGCTTTAAATATAGAACTCGAAAAGTTTTCTAAACGCCTTTCAGAGCGACCACAGTTGCTTGTAGGAGGAAAATCAGATATAGCCACGCAGGATCAAAAACAGCGGTTGGAAGAGTTTGCAAAAGAGAAAGGAATGCCGGTTTTCTTTGTAAGTGGCGCTACACGTCAGGGTGTTAAAGAATTGGTAGATTTTACCTTTAAAGAACTAGCCGGGATAGAAAATCCTGTTATCGATATTCCGAAATTTATTCCACCGGAGCCTATACCGTTAAGGTCTTTCGAAGTA
The DNA here is from genome assembly GCA_964368815.1 of uncultured Oscillospiraceae bacterium. Lineage (GTDB taxonomy): Bacteria > Bacillota > Clostridia > Oscillospirales > Ruminococcaceae > CAYJBH01. The sequence continues at coordinate 88,551 of CAYJDA010000001.1, read as the reverse complement.
AAGCAACTTTCAGGTGACGAATACAGTGTTGAGGCGCCATATATTGAAAGGCTACTGTTAGGAAGCGACGTTAGTGATTACTCAAACCTTCAACACTTTAGTAATGTTATGATAGAGATGGGAATAATCGATGAACTTCGCAGGGTAGGTGCAAGCGAAGGTGATACGGTATATATCGGAGAATGGGCGTTCGACTTTGTTGAGTAAGTCTCCCGACCTTTGTTAACAACCGAAAGGATTAAGCTTTGCTATGAATAAAGAGGATACTGATTTCGATGTTAATGCTTGCTCACCTAACTTATTAGCATATGTTGGTGATGCAGTTTTAGAATTGTATATAAGAGAGCGTTTAGTAGGACAGGGAATAGCTAAAGTTGCCGATCTTCATAAAACGACTACCGAATACGTAAGTGCTAAGGGGCAAGCAAAGGCATACGAAAAGCTATTGTCAGTCTTAAACGATGATGAACTGTCTGTGATGAAACGTGGGAGAAACACTGATAGCGGCTCAGTACCTAAGAATGCAAGCATGGCGGAATATCGTGCGGCAACAGGGGTTGAGTGTTTGATTGGATGGCTTTATCTAAAGAAAAGAACAGATAGATTATCAGCAGTTTTAAAACATTGCTTCGAGTAATAAATTAGTAAAAAAAGAATTCCAAACAACGCAACAGTTGTGAATATTCACAAAATGTTGCGTTGTTTGATTGTAATTATGTTTATTTATTGACTTTAGTGTTGCCGTTTGATATAGTGTATGTGAAGCATAATAATAATATAAACACACAAAGCATAAGGAGTGTAACAACTTGATGAAATATGATTATGATATTGCGATTATCGGTGCTGGAAGTGGAGGTTTAGTTGTAGCCTCAGGAGCTGCCGGCCTTGGCGCAAAAGTTTTGTTGGTAGAAGCAAAAAAAATGGGTGGCGATTGTTTAAACTATGGCTGTGTTCCAAGCAAAACTTTTTTAAAGTCGGCCCATCTTGTAAGGCAGATGAAAAAAGCTGATACCTACGGAATTAACGAAACCGACTTTAATGTGTCGCTCGACAAGGTTATGAAACGAGTTAAAGCTGTTATAGAAGAAATTGCACCGCATGACTCTGTCGAGAGATTTGAATCTTTGGGTGTTTGCGTAAAACATGGGTTTGCAAAGGTGATTTCAGAACAGGAAATAGATGTTGACGGAGCTGTTTTTTCGGCAAAAAAAATAGTTATAGCAACAGGCTCAACGGCTACTATTCCTAATATAAATGGACTTAAAGATACACATTATTATACAAATGAAAGCATTTTCGATATGAAAACACTACCCAAGGATTTGATTGTTCTTGGTAGCGGAGTCATTGGCATGGAGCTCGGACAGGGGTTTGCTAATCTCGGAAGCAAGGTACATATGATTTCAAGATCCGGTAAACTTTTCACTAAAGACGAGCCGGAAGTTGGCGAAATAATGAGAAAGGCTGTAACCGAGGATGGAGTAATTCTTTACGAGAACTACAGAATAGCTCAGGTGGAAAGTCATGGAGACGGAGTAAAGCTAACCTTAGTAAATGATGAAGAGAAGCGAAGCATATATGCAGATGCACTTCTTGTTGCCACCGGAAGGACGCCAAACACAAGCAATATGGGACTAGAAGATTTAGGTGTTATAACCGATTCTAAGGGATACTTAATTGTAGATGAATATATGAGGACAAATAAGAAGTCTATCTTTGCTTGTGGCGATTGCTGTGGTGGATATATGTTTACTCACGCTGCAAGTTATGAAGCAGGCCTTGTTATCCGTAATGCACTAATAATGCCAAAATTTAAAAAAAATTATTACAATATCTGTTGGTCAACCTTTACCACTCCGGAAATTTCTCATGTAGGTCTCACCGAAAAAGAGGCTAAAGAAAAGGGTGTTTTGGGGCATGTGTATAAAAAGGATATCTGCGAAAACGATCGAGCAAAAGCACAGGATGATAGGGAGGGTTTTATCAAAATAATCCTTGATAATAAGCGAAGAGTAATAGGGGCAACAATAGTTGGAGAAAACTCTGCTGAAATGTTGCCGATATTGTCGCTACTTGTCAGCAAAAAAATGAAGCTATCCAGCCTGTTATCTATTATTTATCAATACCCTATAGAGGGTGAAATATTAAAGTCTATAGCGTTAATCGACTATGTCAGCACTGCCAAAAACTGGCAGCGGGATTTATTAAAAAGAATAGTAACAAGATAGGGATAGTAATGATTGATACCCATTCAAGAGAAAAATTTCAAAAAACTTTTGACAGTATTTCAAAAAAATCCGGATTAACTAAGCTAAGCCCAAACGCTATAACCGTAATGGCGTTAGCTATCGGGCTATCATCTGCGGTTTTATTATCGTTAGGTAATTCATTTATTGCGCTTGTTTTATTATGGATTTCGGGATTACTGGATGTACTTGACGGAACGGTTGCAAGGCTTACAGGCAAGAGTTCAAAATTTGGAGCATATATGGACCTTGTATTTGATCGAATAGTAGAGGCGGCTATAATTATTGGCTGTTATTTCTATATGCCCCAGTATGCTGTTGCGTATCTACTATTTTTTGCTTGTTCAATGTTCAATTTTTCAACTTTTATGTTAGCAGGATCTTTGTTTAAAAATGATGGAAAAAAGAGTATGCATTATGATGTTGGTCTGGTTGAGAGAACCGAATCATTTATATTTTTTAGCTTATTGATGGTTCTTCCTAACTTGATTTTTATAACCTTAAATTTTTTCAACCTTTTAATGTTTGCAACAGGTATTATTAGAATGAGAAAAATATATATCTATACAAAAAAGGGGGCATGAAATGAAAAAAATAATTATTGCTGCAGTAGTATTAGTTGGATTAGCAGTTATTTTTCGCGACTACCTTGATGTTGATTATTTGTTAGGTTTGCTGGAACAGGTTCGCGAGAATCCGTTTGCGCCGATAATTTTTATTTTGGTATATGCTGTATCTGTTACCTTTGCATTGCCGGCCTCAGCATTTACGCTAATATCCGGTCCGCTCTTCGGTTTTTGGCCCGGATTGTTGTATACCGTGATTGCAAGCAATTTAGGTTGCCATCTTTCTTTTGGTATTTCAAAACTTTTGGGACGCGATATAATTGAAAAATACGTTAAGTCGGGTAGTTTTATAGATAGCGCAACAAAAAAGGCTAAGGACAATGGATTTGTTTTTATGATGTATGTAAGGTTAATTCCTCTTTTTCCGTTTGCCGCAGTAAACTATCTTACGGGAATATTAAATATTAAGTATAAGCATTATGCACTTGCAACCTTTATTGGCATGTTACCCGGAAGTGTAGTATATGTATATCTCGGTTATTCAGCCTCAAATATTCAGGATAATCCTATAGGACTTGTAATTTCAATCCTTATGTTGATTATTTTCACTGTTGTTGTAACCTTGGTGAAAAAAAGAAGTGACAAAAAATCCGAAACACAAATTTAGTAAAGACGAACAAATATTAAAATATATTGCTGTACAAAAATACAAGGGAGAAATTATGGCTAACTTAACCTATTCAAACAAACAATTTTTTCTGCATAGCAAGCCTATAAATATAATTAGTGGTGCTATACATTATTTTCGTGTTGTACCCGAATATTGGGAAGATCGTTTACGCAAACTTAAAGCCTGCGGATTTAATACTGTTGAAACATACTGTGCATGGAATTTACATGAACAGTATGAGGGACATTACGATTTTGATGGAATGCTAAATCTTGGTAAGTTTTTAAGTATAGCCCACAAATTAGGGCTTTATGCAATAGTTCGCCCAGGGCCATATATATGTGCGGAATGGGATTTCGGAGGATTTCCATACTGGTTGCATAAATATCCCATGCGATTGCGTTGCTCGGATAAATTATATCTATCTAAAGTAGAATGCTACTATGAAAAACTGTGTGAAGTTATTCGTCCTCACCTTGAGGTGAACGGCGGAAACGTTATTGCTATGCAGATAGAAAATGAGTATGGCAGTTTTGGTAACGATAAGGAATACCTGAAAGAAATAAAAAATATATATGAAAAAAATGATATGGATTGCCTGTATTTCACCTCAGATGGACCGACTGAATATATGCTCACTAACGGAACATTAGATGGAGTACTTGCAACCTGTAATTTTGGAAGCCGCGGGAATGAAGCTCGAGAACTTTTTCGCAGATATCGCAATGATGATCCATTTATGTGTATGGAATTTTGGAACGGTTGGTTCGACCACTGGGGCGAGGAGCATCATACACGCTCAGCAGAAGATGTTGTTCAATCAATGTCTGAGATATTGGACGATAACGGCAATATTAATTTTTATATGTTTCACGGTGGAACAAACTTTGGTTTTACAAATGGGGCAAACCATGATGGTAAAATATTGCCAACAGTAACAAGCTACGACTATGATTCGCCGCTGTCGGAATGTGGAGACATGACAGAGAAATATTTTGCTGTTAAGGAGGAGTTAGAAAAAAGATTTGGCAGACAGTGTGAACTGGAGGTGTCGAATTCTGTAAAGTATTCCTATGGTAAGGTAGAGCTAACAGAGTATGCTTCACTGGATGAAAATCTTGATAATATTTCAGCAATGGTTAAATCGGCAACCCCTTTGAACTTTGAGCAGATGGATATTCCATTTGGATTTGCACTTTATCGTACAACAGTTAATGCTGACTTTATCGATGAGAAACTGGCAATCGATGGGCTCAACGATAGGGCGATAATATTTGTAGATGGTGTGTTTAGAGGGGTTTTTGACAATCATCTTGCGCAGTTTGACGAAATAAGAATAACGACTAATAAAGACTGCTTAACGACTGTAGATATTCTAGTAGAGAATATGGGTCGAGTTAACTTTGGAAAAGAAATAGGGGAGAGTAAAGGAATACATTCCGTAAGGCTTGGTGCAGTGCATTTGTTTGGTTGGGAGATGTATCCACTTACATTGACGGAGTTAAGTAACCTTAAATATAATTCCGATTTGCGTGACAGCAAATCACCTACATTTTTGCGGGGAAGTTTAAATGTTGATGTTTTGGCAGACACATTTGTTAGTTTAAGTGGCCTCACAAAAGGAAATGTTTTTATTAATGGATTTAACCTTGGACGATATTGGTGCGAAATGAGCCCGAAAACACCGCTTTACCTCCCGGCGCCTTTACTGAAAAAAGGGGAAAATGAAATTGTGGTATTCGAGTCAACCGAAGTAAGGAAAAACGAAGAAATTGCGGTATTTTTAACGGCATAATTTTGATAACTGGCGATAGCATCATCAATATGTCAGTTTGACATTTAAAAATAGCTGTGTTATTATTTTCTATAGAACATGCTTTTGTACAGTTGTTTTTCAATTATACAAAAGCTTTTTTATTGGAGCTAACAACATATTGACTATAGTTTTTACAAAAGAAGGGAACAGATAATTTAATGAATAAACAAAAGCTACTCAGTGGTAGCGTTTTTAAATCACTTATAACATTTACTTTGCCGATAATGTTTGCACTAATTCTTCAAATAACCTATGCCACTGTGGATATGTTGATTGTTGGTAATTTTTCAACGGTTGAAGCCGTATCTGCCGTATCAACAGGTAGTCAGCTAATCAACTTGTTAACCTCTCTTTGTGCCGGGCTTGCAACCGGGTGTACCATAATTATTGGTCATAATATTGGAACAGGGTATACCGAAAAGAACAACACAGTAATTGGAAACTCAGTACTGATTTTTTTAGGACTTGCGACATTAATAACCGTTTTATTGCTTGTATTTAATGTTGAGGTAGTCAATCTGCTTAATACGCCAACCGAGGCTATAGAAGAAACAAGAAGCTATGTTTTTTACTGCTCAATAGGTATTCCCATGATATTCCTTTATAATGTTCTCAGTAGCATATTTCGAGGTCTTGGGGATTCGAAAACTGCACTTGTAACTGTTGCTATTGCATGTACAACCAATATTATTGGGGATTTATTGTTGGTTGCCGTTCTGGATATGGGTGCCGCAGGTGCTGCTATTGCAACTACTTTAGCACAGGCAATAAGCGTTATACTGTCTATTATTATTGCCGGAAAAAAAGGCTTAATCAAACCAAGTTTAGAAATGCTCCTCCCAAAACTTACTTATATAATGCAAATTCTCAGGCTTGGCATACCAATTGCGCTGCAAAGTGTGCTGGTAAGTTTATCTTTTTTGGTTATAACGGTAATCATTAACCAATTTGGCGTTATTTACTCAGCATCTGTGGGCCTTGTTGAAAAAATTATTGGACTCGTTATGCTGGTGCCTCTATCATTTATGCAGTCTATTGCAGTTTTCACAGCTCAAAATGTGGGGGCCGGTAAGCATCTACGTGCAAAAAAAGGACTGACGGTAAGCATATCAGTATCTCTTGCAATTAGTGTTGTAACAGGTTATATATCCTTTTTTCACGGAGAAATACTGCTTAGAATATTTTGTGCAGATATTGATGTTATAAAAACAGCAATTCCTTATCTGCAGGCATATTCCTTAGATACTATCTTAGTTTCATTAATGTTTAACCTTACCGGATACTTCAGCGGATACGGCAAAACAATGTTTGTTATGCTACAGGGTGTATTTGGAGCTCTTGCAATCAGAATAACTCTAGTCTATCTTTTTAGCACTGTAACACCAACCTCATTATTTTTGATTGGACTTGCTACCCCGCTTGCTACATTTGTTCAGATAATTCTTTGTGTTATTTATTTTCTCTATCTTTCAAGATCAAAACAGCTCGGACAATAAATCATACCATTACTATTACCCGAGCTTACATATCGAAAAAAACATCTTTTTGCGCTTTTGCTGCAAAAAAGATGTTTTTCTATGCAAATAATATTTCCAATAGCTCGGGCCACGCCGGAGATTATGTGTAATTCTCGGTTAAACATTTAATATGTTCAGGTGTGCTGCCGCAGCAACCGCCGATTAAAATTTCACCAAGAGACTCTATGCCACTAAATTCTGAGGCAAACAGCTTAGAATCCTCGTATTGTATACCGGACTCTGCAAACTGTGGCTTGCCGGCATTTGGTTTGAAAATTAATGGTAGCTCGGTGTATTTTCTGAACTCCTTTGCAACCGGAAGGGAGTTTTTCGGCTCCATCGAACAGTTAAGGCCTATAGCAACAAGTGGGTAGGCGGAAAGTTGTTCAATCATTTGCTCCACCGAATTACCCATGATAGTTTTACCTACTTCGGTAAAGCTCATGGAACACATGATTGGTATATTATAAGGCACTGCCTGTTCTACAGCGATAGTCAACATCTCCAAATCCATAAAGGTTTCAAAAAATATATAATCGGGCTTAGCCTTTATGCCTGCTGCCAGAATCTCATCATATTGTTCTCGGCACTCTTCTTCAGAGAGGTCTCCATATGGTTCAAGAAGCTCTGATAACGGTCCGATATCAAATGCAACCTTTACAGATGTGTTTAAAGCGGCATCTTTAGCAAGACGCACACCTTGCTCAATTAAATCTGCTAATGAAAATTTGCTTTTTGCATATCGGTTAGCACTAAAAGTATTAGTGCATATTATATTAGCTCCTGATTCGATATAGCTTTTATGTAGCTCAGAAACTCGGCTTGAATCGATAATATTCAACTCCGATACAACATCGCCTCCTTCTTGCATAAGTATGCTACCCAGGGCACCATCTAAAAACTTTATGATAGCCATTTTTATGACCACTCCTTTCTTGATATTTTATGCGCTTATTAAACTTCTTGTGTTTGCAAATCTCAAAACTTGGTGTTAAAACTTACATTACCATTACTCTTAAATTGAATTACGAGACAGTAAAATAGCTGTCTCGTAATAGGTGTTTAATTATCTTATTCTACTTCCGCAAGGGAGATTATCCGGCATAAACAGTACCGTAACATTGTCTCCATTATCAGCTGCAAGAATCATACCTTCACTTAACACACCACGAAGTTTTGCCGGCTTAAGATTTGCTACAAGTGCAATTTTCTTGCCGATTAATTCATCGCAGGAATAATATTCTGCAATACCCGATACAACAGTTCGCTCTCTCTCTCCATCATATATTGTAAGCTTTAACAGCTTATCGGCACCTTTTACCTTTTCGCAGTCTTTTATCTCGGCACATATGATCAAACAGTTCATGAAGTCGTCATAGCCTATTTCAGGGGCTTTCGGGTCTGCTTTAGGCGCTTTTTCAGCTTTAATCGGCTCCTTTGCAGGCAGCAGTTCGCCAAGTGCCTCTAGCTCTTTATCTATATCTATTCTTGGGAAAAGGGCAGGTATCTGTTTTACTGTAAAGTTTGCCGGTAACTTTTCGCTGATACCTTCGTAGCTTCCGGATTTTTCCTGTGATGTTAACGATAGCGCTGAAAGCATTTTATCCGAGGCTTCCGGCATAAATGGATTTAGCAATATTGCTATATGACGAAGGGCCTCACCAAGATTATACATAACCCTTGCTAACCTTGGGCGGTTGGCTTCGTCCTTGGCAAGTGCCCAAGGAGCAGTTTTATCGATATACCTGTTTGCACTGCTAACAACCTCAAAAATAGCAGATAGAGCCATCGGCATGTCGTATCGCTCCATTTCGGTGGCAACTTTATTAGCAACATTGGAGGTTTTTTCCAACAACTCTAAATCCTCTTCACCGTGTGTTTGCTCTAAGGGAAGAGAGCCATTAAAGTATTTTATCTGCATTGAAACGGTACGAGAAAGGAGATTGCCAAGATCATTTGCTAAATCTTGGTTAATTCGTCCAAATAATGCCTCGTTAGAAAATTCGCCGTCATTTCCAAATGGAACCTCTCTTAATAGGAAGTAACGAATAGCATCAACGGAATATCGCTCACACAGAATAGCAGGGTCGATTACATTACCCTTCGACTTGCTCATCTTTCCACCCGAAAATAATAGCCAGCCATGTCCATAAACCTGTGTAGGTAATGGTAGGTCTAGTGCCATCAGGATTGAAGGCCAGATAACTGCATGAAAGCGCAAGATTTCTTTTCCAACCAGATGTAGGTCGGCCGGCCAATATTTGTCGTAGTCGTTGTATTTTTCGTTCTCATATCCCAGAGCATTAATATAGTTTGTTAATGCATCGATCCAAACATAAACAGTATGTCCGGGGTCAAAGTCAACCGGAACACCCCACTTAACAGAGGTTCTCGAAACACACAGGTCATTAAGTCCTTGTTTTATAAAGGAGGTCATTTCGTTTCGACGACTGTCCGGTTGGATAAAGTTTGGATTGTCTTCATAAAGCTGCAATAATCTGTCTGCATATTTTGATTGACGGAAAAAATATGCTTCTTCACTCTCGAGGGTAACCTCTCCGCTACAGTCAGGGCATTTATCGTCAACCAGCTGGGTTTTTGTCCAGAAACTCTCACAGGGTTTGCAGTAGTGCCCCTCGTATCGGTCTTTATAGATATCACCGCTATCAAATAGTTTTTTAAATATTTTTTGAACAGACTCCTCATGATAGTCATCAGTAGTACGAATAAAACGATCATAGCTTACGTTCATAAGTTCCCACAGCTTTTTTATACCGTCAACAATCTCGTCAACATAAACCTTTGGAGTTACACCTTTTTCGGCAGCTCTATCCTCGATTTTTTTACCATGTTCGTCGGTTCCGGTTAAGAACATAACATCCTTACCGCACATTCTATTATATCGTGCAACAGCATCTGCCATAACGGTGCAGTATGCATGGCCAATATGCAGTTTATCAGAAGGGTAATAGATAGGGGTTGTGATAAAAAACTTTTCTTTCATAAATTTTAGTCCTTTCCGTGCTTACTGCCCATTAACTTCACGAGCACAGCTTTTTGAGCATGTAAACGGTTTTCTGTTTCATCAAAAATTTCGGCAGAATGTTTTTCAAAAATTTCAGCGGTTATCTCTTCTTCTCGATGTGCGGGAAGACAGTGCTGAACCATTGCATCAGGTTTTGCAATCGACATCAATGAACTGTTAATCTGGTATCCTTCAAAAGCAATTTTACGTTTGTCGGATTCTCCTTCCTGACCCATAGATGCCCAAACATCTGTTATAACAACATCAGCATTCTTTGCTGCCTCCATGGGGTTATTTGTATAATAAAAACAATCGAACTCACTAGCAAAATCCATAACATCTTTAGCAGGTTCATAGCCGGAGGGGGTCGCGATGCTAACCTCCATTCCAACCTTTAATCCACCAACTATAAGTGAGTTTGCCATATTATTTCCATCACCGATGTAGCACATTTTTAGCCCTTCAAGATGACCTTTATACTCCCTGATTGTCATTAAATCAGCAAGTATTTGGCAGGGGTGACAGTAATCGGTAAGCCCGTTAATAACAGGAATACTGCCAAACTCAGCAAGTTGTTCAACCTCACTCTGATCAAAGGTTCTTATCATAATACCGTTAAGATAACGTGAAAGGACTCGAGCAGTATCACACACCGGCTCACCTCTGCCTATCTGAAGATCGTTCGAGGACAGAAATAATGCTGAGCCGCCAAGCTGATACATACCAACTTCAAATGACACCCTTGTACGGGTAGATGACTTTTGAAATATCATACCAAGAGTTTTACCCTCAAGATGACGATGCGGCAAACCATGCTTTTGTTGATACTTTAGTTGGTCTGCAAGATTTAAAATATCAATTATTTCCTCGCCCGTAAGATCGCCGAGCTTTAATAAATGTTCCATTTCTTTTACCCTTTCTATCTCTGCGTAAGAAGCTTTTCAAATATATCCAATCCTTTATCAAGCGTGCTCATAGGAATATTAAGCGGTGGTAGCATTCTCACCTTTTCCTTAGCCGTTAAAAGCAACAGACCGTTTTCAATCCCCGCCTTAACAATGTCTCCGGCAATTAGTGGCGCAACATCAATTCCAATCATCATTCCGAGTCCATCAACAGTATTAACACCTTTCATGCTAAGCAGTCGTTTTTTTAGGTGTTCACCTTTTATTGATACTTCAGCAAGCAATTCGTCGTCTATTTTATTTACCGTATATAATGCTGCTGCAGCGGAAATTGGATTACCGCCGAAGGTAGAACCATGTGTGCCGGCCGAGAGAACACAGGACGTTTTCTCATTAAATAGTATTCCACCTATAGGAAGTCCACCTCCAAGACCCTTTGCAAGGGTAGTAATATCCGGTTGTATGCTATAATGCTCAGAGGCTAGCAACTTTCCGGTTCGTCCTATGCCGGTTTGAACCTCGTCGGCAATTAATAAAATATCTTTTTCGTTGCATAGCTCAACTATGCCATCGACGTATTGTTTATCAAGGCTAATAACGCCACCTTCGCCCTGAACTAACTCAATCATAATGGCGCAGGTTTTATTACTTATCGCTGTTTTAAGTGCATCAAGATTACCGGCAGGGCAGTAAGAAAACCCTTCGGTAAAGGGGAAAAAATAGTTGTGAAAACTATCTTGACCGGTTGCTGCGAGTGTAGTTACAGTACGGCCATGGAATGAATTTACAAGGGTAATGATTTCATTGCGCCCATCTCCGTATTTGTCGAAGCTATATTTTCTTGCTGCCTTAATTGCTCCTTCGTTTGCTTCGGCACCGGAGTTTGCATAAAAAATATTTTTATATCCTGTACGCACACAAAGCTGTTTTGCAAGCTCCATCCCGGGAATAGTATAGTATAAGTTTGAGGTATGGTTTAGCACCTCTGCTTGTTTTGCTACAGCATTTGACCAACCATCATCGCAAAAGCCAAGGCTGTTAACACCAATGCCGGTAGTAAAATCTATATATTCTTTACCATCGATATCAGTGCAAACTGAGCCTTTTCCCGAAGCAATGCAAAGCGGAAATCTTGCGTAGGTTGCTACTACCGATTCATTATAAGTGTTTAATACATTATCAAAAGTCATTATTCATTCTCCAAATCAGTTAATAAAACATAGTTCCACTTCCCTTATCGGAAAGGATTTCTATTAGTATAGCATGTTTTTCACGTCCATCTAATATAAATGTTCTGTTAACCCCTCGTCGTACCGCTTCAACACAGCAGTCAACCTTTGGAATCATACCACCGGAGATAATACCACGCTTTATATAATGTTGTACTTCGCTCACACTCACCTCAGCAATAAGAGTGCTTTCATCTTCTTTATCTTCAAGAAGACCCTTAATATCGGTCATGAGAATAAGACTCTCTGCCTGCAATGCAGATGCAATACAGGAGGCGGCAGTATCCGCGTTAATATTATATACGTTGCCATCGCTGTCACCGGCAACCGTTGCAACTACCGGTATATATCCACAGTCTAACGCATCGATGATAGGCGATACATTAACATCGGTGATATCTCCAACATAACCGAGATCATTTTTACCTTTGTGTTTTTTTGCAGTTAGCATTCCACCGTCGAGGCCGCAAAGCCCCATGGCCTTACCACCACTTCGTTGGAGCAGAAAAACTAGCTCTTTGCTTAATTTACCGGCAAGCACCATCTGAACAACCTCAGCGGTTTCTTTATCAGTATAACGAAGTCCATCAACAAAACGGCTTTCAAGCTGCATTCGTTTTAGCATTTCAGTTATTTCCGGTCCGCCACCATGAACTAAAACAATTCGAATGCCCATCAAGGATAACAGAATTAAGTCTTCCATTACCGCTGCTTTTAGTTCGGGTGAAGTCATTGCATTGCCGCCATATTTTATTACAACTGTTTTTCCCCGATAACGCTGTATGTAGGGAAGAGCCTCTATAAGTATTTGAGCTCTTTCAATATCTTTAATCATAAACAAGTTCCTTCCATTAACTACGGTAGTCGCCGTTTATCTTAACGTAATCATAACTAAGATCGCAACCCCAGGCTGTTGCAGCTCCATCACCGTTTCCGAGAGAAATCTCAATTCGTATTTCGTCGGAAGATAAAACGTCGGAAGCTTTTTCTTCAGAAAAGTCTATTCCGGAACCATTTTTGCAAACATTAACTGCACCACGCTCACTTCTTAGCTCAACATCAACATTTTCAATGTTAAATTCGGCATCTGTATATCCTATGGCACATAATATACGGCCCCAGTTTGCATCCTCGCCAAACATAGCAGCCTTGAATAAACTAGAGGTAATAACCGATTTAGACACTAAACGAGCTACCTGCTTGGTTGGTGCTCCGGTTACATTGCACTCAAGAAGCTTTGTTGCGCCCTCGCCATCACCTGCAACCATGCGACAAAGATGGGTACAAACTTTTAACAGCGCTTGATGAAATATATTATAATCGTCGTTTTCGCTTTCTATACAGGGGTTTTTTGCCGCAGAATTTGCCAACACTGAAACCATATCATTTGTTGAAGTATCACCATCAACGCTAACCATGTTAAAACTATCGTTAACAACATCTGTAAGAACTTTTTGCAACATTTCGGGAGATATACACGCATCTGTAGTTATAAAGCACAGCATGGTTGCCATGTTTGGGTGAATCATTCCGCTACCCTTGGCGATGCCCCCTAGTTTACATTTTCTGCCAGATAACATAAATTCCACCGCAATTTCCTTTTTAACAAGGTCGGTGGTTAAAATTGCCTCGGCAGCATTATCGCCGTTAGTGGATAATCCGTCAACAAGGCTTGGTATTCCAGATATGATAGCGTTAACATCTAATGGTTGTCCTATAACACCTGTAGAAGCTACAATAACGTCAGAATCATTTATTTTAAGCGCAGTGGCAATTTCTTTACAGGTGCTAACCGCCTTATCAACTCCATCGGCATTGCAGGTATTTGCGTTACCGCTATTACAAATTATTGCGTGTGCATATCCATCACTTAAGTTTTGCTTGGTTACAATAATTGGCGCACCCACCACCTTGTTTTTGGTGTAAACCGAGGCAGCACTACAACGAGCTTCACTGTAGATAAGTGCTAAATCTAACTTGGACTTGTTTTTTCTAATTCCACAATGTACTCCGGAAGCGGTAAAGCCATCGGCGGCACAAACCCCTCCCGATATTTTTATTATATTCATTAACTACTCCTATTCTAAAAGGCCGGAGAAATAAAATTCAATCCTGTTTTTTCGTCAATCCCCAGCATTATGTTCATGTTCTGAATTGCCTGGCCGGCGGCACCCTTGACCATGTTATCAATGGCCGAGGCTATAATTATCCGGCCGCATCGTCGGTCATAATGAATCGAAATGTCGCAGTAGTTAGACAGTCTAACAGCTTTTGTACATGCAGCTTTGCCCTTCGGTAAAACTCTAACAAAGGGAGTATCTTTATAAAAATTACTATACAACTCGAAAATATCCTGCTCACAAATATCGGTGGAAATATCTGCATACATTGTAGATAGAATTCCACGATTGATGGGTAGCAGATGAGGAACAAAGGTAACCTTTACGTCTAAACCGGAAATAGTAGAAAGCGTTTGCTCTATTTCTGGAGTGTGACGGTGTTCGGCAACTTTATAAGGTGCAAAATTTTCGTTGCATTCAGGAAAATGGGTAGTATCGGTTAATCCTCGTCCTGCACCGGTGGTACCGCTTTTTGAATCTATAATAATGCCGGACTTTATTAGATTGTTTTTTAATAGCGGAGCAAGTCCAAGCGCTACACTGGTGGGATAACAACCCGGATTGGCAACTATTTTTGCAGATGCAATATCCTGTGCAAAAAGCTCGGAAAGGCCGTAAACTGCCTCAGAGTGCAGATAAGGATACTTAAACGCAAGACTGTACCATTCCTTAAAATCCTCTTCATTTTTTAATCGGAAATCAGCACCAAGGTCGATAAATCTGCGCCCCTTATCAACGCACTTTTTTGCAATTTCTTCGCATAGGCCATGAGGAAGAGAGGCGAAAACAATATCGCTTTTTTCAATAACGGTATCCTCGTCGACCAACAAATCATCAAGACGACCAAGATATGACGGGTAGACCATTGACAATGGCTTACCCTCAAAGCTTACCGACGACATGGCGACTATCTCTGCCTTGTCGTGATTAAGTAAAAGCCTCGCAAGCTCTGCGCCTGCGTAGCCTGATGCACCTATAATTCCTACCTTAGTCATTCTTTATACTCCAATAGCTTTGAACTAATATCTTCTAACGATTTTTTGACAGCAGACGAAGATGGTCCACCAACCGCATTTCTAACCTCAACGCACTGTTCGAGGGATATTGTGGTATATATGTCCTCTTCAAACATCTCACTAGCTTCTTTATATTCTAAAATAGATAGAGTTTCAAAGGTTTTATCCTCTCTAACGCATTTTGAAACTAATGCTCCAACAACCTTATAGGCATCACGGAACGGCATTCCTTTGCCAACAAGATAGTCTGCACAGTCAGTTGCATTAATAAAGCCCTTTGCCGATGCACTACGCATATTTTCCGGAAGAACCTTCATAGTCTCTATCATTGGGGTGAAGGCACT
Organism: uncultured Oscillospiraceae bacterium; assembly: GCA_964368815.1. Taxonomy (GTDB): domain Bacteria; phylum Bacillota; class Clostridia; order Oscillospirales; family Ruminococcaceae; genus CAYJBH01. Next base: position 73,094 of record CAYJDA010000001.1, on the reverse strand, counting down.
GAGGGAAGATATTACAGTATCAACAGCATCAAATATAGCCTCCTTATCCTCCTGCATATCCTTGTTATAAGCAAGGGGAGTACCTTTTAACATCATAATAAGTGACATTAAGTCGCCAGCAACTCTTCCGCTTTTTCCGCGAACAAGCTCGGCTATATCCGGGTTTTTCTTTTGTGGCATTATGGAGGAGCCGGTGGAAAATCTATCATCGAGTTCAATAAACTTAAACTCATGCGAGCACCAAAGAATAATTTCTTCGCAAAAACGTGACAGATGAACCATTATAATAGAAAGACAAGCAGATAATTCTATACAATAGTCTCTATCAGAAACGCCGTCAAGGCTGTTGCCACATGGTCGGTCAAAACCTAATATTTCAGCCGTTTGATATCTGTCGATATCATAACCGGTAGAGGCAAGAGCCCCGCTTCCGAGAGGACATTCATTCATTCGTTTGTTGCAGTCACGCAGCCTTGAAACATCTCTTAAAAACATATAGCAGTAGGCACAAAGATGATGTGCAAACGTTATAGGTTGCGCTCGCTGTAAATGAGTGTACCCCGGCATAACCGTTTCGGTATTGTTAGTGGCTAATCCACATAAAACTTCAATAAGCGATAGCAAGTTTTTTTCAATTTTGTCTATCTCGCTACGTAGGTATAGCCTCAAATCAAGCGCAACCTGGTCATTTCGGCTTCTTGCAGTATGAAGCCTTTTGCCGGCACTTCCGATTCGTTCGGTAAGCTCGGCCTCGATAAACATGTGAATATCCTCGGCATCACAATCAAAGGATAATGTTCCTGATTCAATGTCTGCAAGAATTTGTTTTAGTCCATTCGTGATTTCAGAATAATCGTCAGAATTGATTATATTGCAATCCGAAAGCATTTTTGCATGGGCAAGCGAGCCTTCAATGTCCTGCAAATAAAGTCTACAGTCGAAAGGGAGGGAGGAGTTAAAGTCGTTTAGTCTTTTATCCACATCTCCACTGGTGCGTCCTGCCCATAGTTTCATATTTTACAATTCCTTTTCTATAGATTACTTTCCGGCACGTTTAGCGTCTAACCTTGCCTTAACCTGTAGGGGAAGACCAAACAAGTTTATAAATCCTTCGCTATCCTGCTGGTTATACACCTCTTCTTCACCAAATGTTGCAACCTCTTCATCGTAAAGGGTGTAGGGGCTTGTTACCGAAGATAGAATAATATTACCCTTATAAAGTTTAACCTTTACTTCTCCGCTTACAGTCTCCTGGGTTTTGTCAACAAATGCGCTGAGCGCTTCGCGTAGAGGTGTGAACCACTGTCCGTCATAAACGATCTCGGCAAATTTGTGTGATAACAGCATTTTATAATGCTGTGTCGCCTTATCTAAACAAATAGTTTCGAGTGCTTCATGTGCACGATAAAGGATGCTACCGCCCGGTGTTTCATAAACGCCACGGGACTTCATTCCAACAAGACGGTTTTCAACAATATCCTCAATACCTATTCCATTTGCACCGCCAAGCTCGTTTAATTTTTCAATAATCTCAACAGAACCCATACGTTCTCCGTCTACCGATACCGGAATTCCTTGCTCAAAGGCAACTGTTACATAGGTTGGGGTATCCGGTGCTTTTTCGGGAGAAACTCCCATTTCTAATATCTTGTCGATCATAGGCTCGTTTGCCGGATCCTCAAGGTCCATTCCCTCATGGGATAGATGCCAAAGGTTTTTATCCTTGGAGTAGTTTGTTTCACGGCTGATTTTTAGTGGTATATTGTGCTTTTCAGCATAATCTATTTCATCATCACGGCTCTTAAACTCCCAAGTTCTCCAAGGCGCAATAATGCCCATTTCAGGAGCAAATGCCTTAATGGCAAGTTCAAATCGCACCTGATCATTACCCTTGCCGGTACAACCGTGGGCAATAGCATCAGCGCCCTCTTTAAGAGCAATTTCTACAATTCGTTTAGCAATTATCGGACGAGCAAAGGCTGTACCAAGTAGGTAACGCTCTTCATACTTAGCGCCGGCTTTAAGGGTTGGAAAGATAAAATCCTCAACAAACTCCTTTTTTAAGTCCTCTATGTATAATTTAGAGGCACCTGTTTTAATGGCTTTTTCTTCAAGACCTTCAAGTTCAGTTCCCTGACCAACATCGCCGGAAACTGCAATAACTTCACAGTTATCATAATTTTCTTTAAGCCATGGAATGATTACCGAGGTGTCGAGCCCTCCGGAATATGCAAGAACAACTTTCTTAAATTTTTTCATAGTTACCTCTTAGTTTTGATTTATCGTTCATTATAACACATTATTAGTATGATGACAATACCCAAGGTGGTGAATTTGACGCAAAAATAGGGAAAAGCATTTATCGATTTAATGTTTGTTCATTGCCAATATAAGAAGAAAAATTATAGCTGTGGTTTATTGTGTTTTTAGGGAGGGACTTTGCAATATCACAAAGTTTATCATAGTCCATATTTAACTTATCAAATTTAGTATATTCTACAATTAATAATAATGGATTAACATTATAAGTAGCACTACATCGATGGATGTAAGACATGTAGCTTGTGTGAAATTCTGCTAAGCCACAAACCATATCGAGGGGAGATCTTAAATTCTGGTTTGTTATGTCGGACAAGGTATCATATCCTGCATGGAGTAGTGAGGGAATATCATAATCAATAGAGTTTAAGCCCATCTTCATTAACACAAGCGATGTAAGCTCGGTTGAAGCATTTCCCGAGCTACGCCCGAGACCCTGTAAAGAGGTGTCGATTATGTCAAACCCTAACTGTGTGCAGTATACGCTGTTATAAATGGCAAGGCCAAGATTGTCATGTGCGTGAAATCCTAACTTAATGTCTGATTGCTCTCGAATTGAATCATGATATTCCTTGATGTTATCTGGAAGCATGCTTCCCGCTGAGTCTACAATATAAACATAGTCAGCCCCGTACTTCTCCGAGAGTTTTACGCTTTGTGCGAATTGCTTTGGGGTTAAGGCATATGATTTCATGTAGTTGGTCATTACAATAAAACCAAGCTTTTTTGCTTCTCTTATAAATGGTTCAGTTTTTGGAATTTCATCAGCATTTATACCAATTCTAACAAAGGAAGCACCGCAATCTCTGGCATGCTTGAGATGTTCTAACTTAGCGATACCCGGAATACAGAAATTACCGAACTTTGAGGTGGTTAACACGCTGTTTGCAGCTAACATATATTCTTCATCGGTGTGCAATGAAACTCCATTTTTTTCGCTGCTTGCATTTAGCCCCATTCCATGACCGATTTCAATAAACTCAAAGCCTAAACTCTCTAATCTCGTCGAAATATTTTTAACATCGGTACAGGAAAAGTTAAAGTTTACGGCATAGCTACCGTCTCTTATGGTGGTGTCTAAAATTTTAGTCATGCTGGCACTATTCCCTTCTTTGTTTTTACGTTGATACCTCTTCTGATTTAAGTAGAAAGCGAGGGCGTTTTTTTAACGTTTCCTCAATTATATTGTATAATTCAACACTGCTCTCAATAAGTATTGTTCCTTTTCCAAGCGTAGCTGTTTTTGCAATCCCATAATCCAAGCAAATCTGATGTAGTCGCGTGAACTCGGCGGCATCCCCCGGTTTGTTTAGATCATAAACGAAATGATAACTTTTCTTTTGCTGCGATATGCCGTTTTCTATAACTCTGCTAATAAACTCCTTGTCTGTACGGTAGGGAACATTACATTTTCTTTCAACGTAATGAACAAAGGTAGTTCCGGCATCAAAGTTAAGGCACAGAATTTTCCCTTTTTTCTTATAAAATCTTTCAAAAAAACTATCTTCCCCAAAAGGGTTTAGCGGAATATTATCGGTATAATAGCTTGAGGAAATGCCTATAGCCGAGACGGAAAAATTACAGTCGTTTGAGCGCTTCGAATCAGATAAATTCATTATATATTTTGAGAATATTCCCATTTTACACTGCGTTGTATCGACATCAAACTCCTCGTTATTGCATCCCGAATAAGTAAAGGTAGGAACAACTATAGTGCCGCTATCGCCGATAACTTCGGTGATAGCGTGGTAAAAACAAGCGGAAAGCTCTTTGGAGTTCTTAGCATTCTCGCATTTTCCAAAAAAACCGATATTGCTATGTATAAACACATCGTCGCCTTTATTTAATCCGGCGGAAATAAGACTATTTTTAATATCAAATTGAGTATAGGTCATCATTAATCCTTACAGCTTGTTTTATAGTTTCATGTTAATAATTTCAGATAGTCCTTCTATGGTAGCAAATTTTCGGTCTAAAAAGTCATTATTGTCAAACGTAATATTATACTCATCTTCTATTGCGGATATTAACGATATAAAATCATAAGAATCTATATATTCTTTATCGAAATAGTTTTGAGTGATATTTTGTTGAATTTCTTCTTGTTCGACAGAAGCGTTTTCAACAAACCAGTCAATAAGCCAAATTTTAGTGTCCATATTTTAATCAACCTCTTCTAAAATTACTCTTGCAGGAGCTCCGTCACAACAGAGCTTAATCGGCAGTGCGTAGATTTTGTAGCTTTTGTTATAATCTATCTTGTCGGTGTTATTAAGGTATTCTACCAATACAACATCATTTTTTAAAAACAGTTTATGAATAATAGAATCTTCATCTGTTAGAAGTTTTGTTCGGCTGTCGTCGGGGGAGGGGGTGTCAAGACAGACAAGCTTAACACCGTTATCTATTAAATACTGCGTCGCTTCTACGGTGAAAAAAGGACAACCCTTGTAATAACTATCTGTATTCCATTTGCTACACCAACCAAAGGCAAATAAAACCCGCTTGGTAAGCTTGAAGCCCTTTATCATATCTACCGTTACGGCCGCGTTTTCTCCCATTCCTCTCATATCGAAAACTGAAATTTCACCGCATAGTAAGTCAAGAGAGATTTGTTCTATCGTTTTTGTATTATTAAAAAAATGTCGTGGAGAATCCACGTGTGTTCCGCAGTGACTGCCAATGGTTATCCTGCTGGTGTTGCGCCCTACTTCATCTACTTGTCCAAGCGGCTCAATGGATAGTGGAACATGCCAATGGGCGTTAAAACAGGGTATTCCTTCGGCGAGATCAAAGGTTAAATCGATGATGTTCATAATTAAATTTGTCTCACTTTCTATCAATAGAAAAAATTTCGATTAGTTCACCACAGCTGCCTTTAACAAAAAACAGATTTAGTTGTTTACCGTTAACAATAAGTGTATCTACCTCGGTACATCTAAACTGCTTTGACAGTTTTTCATGTTCTTTATATGCATTATTGCTCATGAATGCTAAACAGCAATATCCATGGTTGTCTAAAGACCAATCAACTTTAACCGGTTCTTTTATCAGTTCTATTTTTACCGTTTTTGGAGGAAACAGCGAGCTATACTCAAAATGCTCATTCTTAAACTTAAAACCGAGTGCTTCTAATAGCTCGGATGAATGGTTAATGTCTGGTGTGCGAATTTTTAAAGTGTGGCCAAAATCGTATTCAATAGCCGTCTTTGCATTACTGCTAACCGTTTCATAGCATGTTATTTCTATGGGTAATTTTTCGGGAGAACAAGGCTCAAGAAATATTAGTTTGTGGTTATCTATATAATAGTGCATTAATTCTTTTTTCAGTTCCAAGTTAGCTACTTCATCGCTAAACGCGACAGAATAATCTTTAAAACTCGGTACAACAGTAGCCAGTTCAGTTTTGCTGCAAGAATAGGCTATATGATCAAATTTTACTATCAAAACAACTCCTTCATACGAGTTTTATCAATCTTTCCGTTTAGGTTGCAGATAAACTCGTCGACAGCTATTAGTCTGTCGACAGTGTAGCCGTTTCCAAATTTCTTCACCTCTTTTTTAATATTTTTTTGTAATGCTTTTATATCGGTATCACTATTTAAGATAACTGCACAACAAATTATTTCGCCCATTAAATCATCTTTTAAGGGTAAAACAATTGCTTCGTTAACAAAACTGTTTTGCAAAACGATACGCTCGATAGCCTTAGCACTTATATTTATTCCGCCTCTAATTATAAGATCTTTTTTTCGTTCGGTTATATATAAAATACCGTCTGCAATGTTTCCGATGTCTCCGCTTTTATATAAAGAATCTTCAAAATAATCTTCGGTAGGCTCGTTTGAATATCCCAAAAACATCCATGGCACATCAAGTAGCAATTCGTTTGCTTCACCATAAATAATTTTCACCCCACCGAGAAGTTCGCCGACTCCGCAACTAACGCCACTACGGTGCGACTTAGCTGTTACTGAGGAGATAAATAATGTCTCGGATAACCCATAGCTTTCATAAAGTTTAACGGAATATTTATCTTCAAACATTCGCTTAAGATTTTCGGACAACGGAGCAGTTCCGATAAACCAATCAATAGAATTATCTTTGCAGTACTCGATGCCGTTATCGCCTCTGTTTACTTTTAAAATAAGGGCAAGCATGGTAGGTGAAAGCCACAGCGAGTTAATATTATATCGGGACATAATGCTCCAAAAATTAACAGCAACATCTACCGAAAACCTTTCGCAAAGTACTATAGAAGAGCAGGAGACAAAAGGCATAAAAATAGTGTTTAAAATTCCGGCCATATAGGTCATAACCATGCTGTGAAGAAAGCAGCGTTCGCTGTTTATTTCCTGTAATATGCAAAAGGCTTCAGCCGCTAAAAATAAATTTGCGGCACTGTTTTTAACACCTTTAAATTTTCCGCTTGTTCCGGAAGTGTAAGAAAGAAGGTACAAATCATTAAAATCGATCGAATACAACAATGGAATAAAATCTGATTCATTTATAGTAACGTCATTATTTTGAAACAATGTTTTATAGTTGCTCTCTTCTCGCTCCTCTATAAGCCACTGTTCGTCTGTGATAAAAGATGTGTTTTTTTCACCTTTGGTTATTTCAACTATACTATCTTTGCCAAGTTTCGGATCAATGGGACTCGCAACCCTTGAAGATAAAAGGCAGGCAAAATAAAGAACAACCAGTTCATAGCAGTTATTCATTATTAAAATGATAGTTTTGTTCAGTTTGCGTTTTTCCATCAAAGAAATTGTTGTTAATACATCGCGATAAAACTGCCCAACAGCAATGGTTCTGCCGGCAATATCGTCATAAATAAAAATATCACTTAATTCTCTTTTAGATATTTTATCAATTATGTTTGCTATTTTCTCAGAGGAAGCTGTCATATTTAAATTCCACCAGTTCGTTATCAATCAAACTCTTTGCTATTAAGGTTAGATCGTTTGCGTATACTCCAATTTTATCAGCAATATCAATAAGGTCGGTTTTTCCGTCGGCATAGGCAATAAAGTTCATCATGTTTTTAACATGGTTTGCTGATCCTTTAAAACTCTCGGTAGGGTACAGGCCTCTTTTGCCAAGCTGTGGTTCACACAGACATTTTGTAAGATAATAGCCGTTATTTTCAAGCAGGGTAACCATCTCTTTATATATATTTAACGTTCCACGCAAACCATTTTCTGAGATAAGGTCAAGGTTGTCAGCAGATGTATGATACTCGGGGTATTCACTGTATTTTGATCGCATAACAGAACATACAGGAAGATCCACACCCGGGGCATTATATTGACGCTCGTCAGACCCACGCATTAGGTAAGAGTAGCGAATAAATTCAGGCTGCATATTTTTTAAAACGTGTAAAGCCACTCGGTCGGCAAGGGTGTTCGCCGTTCGAGATTCAAGATAGGAGAAAACTCTTTCATCACCTACGCAGGATATATTAAAACCCGCCCTAATATTTTGTTTCATGTGCAAAAGGTTCTGGGATAGATATGTTATAGAGCCTATAGTTTCAGGGATAAAAATAATTCGATACGAATAATGACGTTTTTCTGTTGCAACAATCCACTTGGCAAGGGCGGTCGTCATACACACTCCTGAAAGTTCGTTGTTTGCCATAGAGGGGTGGCAAATATAGGTAGAGAAAAATAATTCCTGTGTTGTTTCACCTTTGAGTAAAAGCTCGCCATAGCTTAAACTTCCATCAAAAAGCTCGCTGTCTATAACTACACGATATTCCTGCTTGTTTAATGACAAGAATTGGTTGTGGCTCATGCAAAAGGCACTTCGTTCCTTATAATAGCTGGTAACATAAGGGATTAAGTCGGGTTGTTCGGGTAGGGTGTAAACCATCCCCTTTAGTTCATCTAACGAAACAATTTTATTGATAGGAGCAGAGTAACCAACAATATGAAGGTTATTATCGTTAAAATCTACTATTCGGTTTCCATCAAGGTCTTCGATGTATGCTGATTTAATGCTCCATTCCTTGGGAACTGTCCAGTCGAAAACTCGTGTGCCTGTAGGAACTTCATTAATAGTTAACTCCGGTAGTTCTTTTTTCATTCGAAGCAAGGTTTGTCGAACGCCGTTACCGGTAATGCTTCGACAAATAGGAAACAGCTCTGTTGCAAGTGAATACATATTCAAATCAGACGAAATGCTGTCTACACCTTGATTCAACTCAACCCCCTATCCTTTAAAAAATATTATCTTTATAAAATTAACTTCTTATAATTATAGCAGAACTAAAGATTTATTACAAGATATAGAGACAATAAATATGTAATATTTAAAACACATAATGCATGTAAATTGTTGAAAAATGTGGGAAAGTATGATACAATGTTACTACAAATACTAAGGTGTAATAGATATGAAAAAACTTAAAAACAGAATTTTCGAAATAATAAGCCCCGCAACAAAGGATGATTCATTTAGCAGAATGTTTGACCTTCTTGTTATGATATTAATCATTTTAAACGTTATCACTATTGTAATTTCAACATATGATAATACTGCAGACTGGTTGGTGGTTTTTTCTTACACTGTCGAGACGATTTGTGTTTTTGTTTTCGGTATAGAGTACCTACTAAGGCTTTGGACCAGTGACCTGCTGTTTCCGGAATGTGGGAAAATTAAAGCAAGAGTTAAATATATATTCTCTTTTATGGCAATTGTTGATCTTTTGTCGATTATGCCATTCTCCTTACCGTTCGTTCCGGATATCGACCAACGCGTGGCTGATGTATTCAGAATAATTAGACTGCTTCGAGTATTTAAGCTTCACCGTTATACAACAGCACTTAGCTCAATGCAGATAGTTTTAAAAAGGAAAGCGAGCCAGTTAACGTCCTCAGTTTCGGTTATATTCCTACTAATAATAATAACCTCGGTGATAATATATAATATTGAATCAGAGGCTCAGCCGGATGTGTTTATTAATGCTTTTTCAGGCTTTTGGTGGTCGGTCGCAACCTTTACTACTGTCGGATATGGAGATATAGTGCCTATAACCGAAATAGGCAAGCTCTTCAGTAGTTTTATTGCTTTTTTAGGTTTGGGACTGCTTGCTATACCAACCGGAATTATCTCTGCGGGCTATGTTGAGCTTGACAACGAGAGGCATGAAAAGGAACTTAAAAAGTTAGTAAATGATCTGGAACAGGGTTTGGAAGAGGATGCGAAGCGTGACAAAGCAATTAAAAAAATGGTTAGCGAAATTGAGCAGGGACTTGAAGCTGACGAGAAGCGCGACATAGAAATAACAAAAATGGTTCAACGACTTGAGGAGGGGATTGAAGAAATTGAATTTCATGAAACTGATTCGAAAAGCATGATAGATGAAAATGAAAATATAGGTAAAGCATACATCGAAAATCCAACCGACAGAAAATGTTTTTGTCCATATTGCGGAAATAAAATTGACTAAAATTTATTTTAATTAATAGATTGTTATTAAAAAGTAAATATGATACAATTATTATAATGTATAAACGTTATGGAGATTATTTTGAATATTTATCAATCAAGTGAGGATTACCTCGAAGCTATTCTTGTGCTAAAAAACAGAATAGGCATAGTTCGTTCCATCGATATAGTAAATGAGCTTGGATACACAAAACCCAGTGTTAGCATTGCAATGAAGAAATTACGTGAAAGTGGCTATATATCCATGGATGAAAATGGTTATATAACGCTGAGTGATACAGGGATGGAAATAGCAAGCAGAGTTAAACAAAGGCATGAAATTCTTACCGAATTTTTAATTAAGATAGGTGTCGACGAAAATAATGCTAAAACAGATGCTTGTAAAATTGAGCACGACCTATGCGAAGATTCGTTTAGGTGCATTAAAATGCATTTAACGAGCTTAAAATAAAGATTGCCATTCAATATATGGCGTGTGGTTACGTAAAGAACACGTCTAATTAATGTATAAACAACAAGTCGACGCAAAAGGTTAGACCCTATATGAAAAAACATAATATTTTAAGCTTTTACCCTATGACAAAAGGCTACCGTTTTGGATTGGTAGTCTCATTTTTGTTTGTTATTAGTTCAGTTGTTTTCAGCTATCTAACCCCTCAGGTAGTAAGAATAACGGTAGACTCAATTATCGGCACTGAACCCTTTGAGCTCCCCGTGTTTTTGACCAACATAATTGAGGCTAACGGTGGAAGAGATTTTTTAGCACAAAACCTTATCCTGTGTGCGGCAGTATCATTTATTTTGTCTATATCATCGGCGCTATGCGATCTTGCATCGAGACGTTTGTTGGCTAAATCGTCAGAGGGAACACTTGAAGTGGTTAGAAATCGACTGTTTGAGCATATTCAGCTTTTACCTTATAAATGGCATAATGATCATCAAACAGGCGATATCATTCAGCGGTGCACAATGGATGTTGAGCTGATAAAAAATTTCATTAACGAGCATCTTCAAGCACTTGTACGTACAGTGTTTTTAATTTGTATTGCACTGTTATTAATGTTTCCAATGAATGCTACCATGTCCTTTATTGCATTAGCATTTATTCCGATAACACTTATGTATTCTTTTGTGTTTTATAAGCTTATCGGAAATAAATTTAGAAATGCAGATGAAACTGAGGGAGAGTTAAATTCGATTGCACAGGAAAGCCTTACCGCTGTTTATGTAGTTCGAGCTTTTGGGCGAGAAGAACACGAAATAAATAAGTTTGAAGTTAAAAATAAAGAGTTTGCAGATCATTGGATAGGGCTTGGAGCACTAATGGGTGCGAACTGGAGTACAGGAGATTTTATTGGCTTCGTTCAGATAACTACCATAATAGTAACCGGAACATTTCTTGCGGTAGAAGGTACTATTACTCTCGGAGACTTTATAACCTTCGTGTACTACAACTCTATGCTGGTTTGGCCGATACGGCAGCTTGGAAGAATTCTTTCCGAGCTAAGCAAGTCTGCGGTAAGTTCCAGAAGGATTTTTGAAATATTTGATGCGCAAAGAGAAGAGGTGTGTGAAAATCCTAAAACTTCCGACATGAATGGAGATATAGAGTTTAGGGATGTTTATTTCGGTTATAACGACAACACACAGGCGGTAAGTAATATCAGTTTCACTTTAAAGGGCGGGAAAACACTCGGGATTCTTGGTTCAACAGGAAGCGGAAAGTCTACACTAATGTATCTTCTCGACAGATTATATGAGTTACAACCCGGTGGCGGTAAGATATTAATAGGCGGCGTTGACATTAAGGAAATGGATATTCAATATCTTAGGAAAAACATCGGAATTGTTCTGCAAGAGCCATTTTTGTTTTCCAAAACATTTAAGGAAAATATTTCAGATGGCGCTCATAGTGAAGATTTAGAAGCAATCAGAATGTACTCAAAACTTGCCGTTATCGACAGTTCAATTATTAGCTTTGCACAGGGATATGATACGCTGATAGGTGAGCGAGGAGTTACAATTTCGGGTGGACAAAGGCAACGCGTAGCAATTGCAAGAATGCTAATGCAAAATACCCCTATTAAAATATTTGACGACAGCTTGTCGGCAGTTGATATGGAAACCGATGCAAAGATAAGAAAAGCAATAAACGAGAGGGTAAAAGGCACTACTATAATAATAACACATAGAATAGCAACGGTAATGAATGCCGACATGATACTTGTTATGGATAAAGGGCGCATAGTTCAATCGGGAAATCACAAAAGTTTAGTTGAGGAAGAAGGAATATACCGTCGAGTATTTGAAAGCCAAAGCATGAAGGAGGACTAACATCGAAAGGCATGAAGATAGGGTAGACACAAAACTATCCTCGATAAAAACCTGGGGAGTTGTTCTTCCCTTCGTTAAGCCGTATCGTAAACACATTGCGATGCTGTGTTTGCTGATGCTTATGGCTGCAGCCGTAGATGTTATTATGCCACTATTAAACGGCTATGCAGTTTCACGATTTATTGTTCCCGGAACTACCGACGGAATTAGTCACTTTATTATATTATGTGTAATATTGGTAATCACACAATCATTCACTACTTTTCAAATGGCAAAGACAGCTTTGAAGGTAGAGATGAAAATATCTCGGGACATTAAATCTGCGCTTTATAAACACCTGCAAAAGCTTGGGTTTGACTATTTTAATACAACCCCTGTTGGCACGATACTTGCAAGGGTCATGAGCGATACCATGAGAATCGGAACCATTTTTGCCTGGAGCTTTGTGGATGTGGTTTGGTCTATCGCATGCATTATCGGCTATGTGGTAATGATGTTTAATATTAATGCAAGCTTGGCTCTATTAGTGGTCTCCATAGTGCCACCGATTGCGATAATAACATATATATTTCAGCATAAAATTCTTTTAGCAAATCGAAAGGTTAGAAATATAAATGCCGAGATCACCAGGGGGTATAACGAGGGAATAACCGGAGCAAAAACTTCTAAATCACTTGTTATTGAGCATAAAAATTTAAATAGGTTTATGGAAACCACACACGAAATGAGGGCAGCATCGATACATTCGGTAATGCTTACAGCACTATATATACCGATTGTGGCTGCGTTAACCTCGGCAGCCGTGGCGTTTGTTATTACTCGTGGTGGTGAGCTGGTTATAGTTGATGAACTCGGAGTGGACGGCCTTGCTGTTTTTATCAACTACGCATTGGTTATTGCCAATCCTGTACAGCAACTTGCAAGGACACTATCCAACTTTATTGCTGCCCAGGTTAATGTTGAACGCTGTAATGTTTTATTATCACATAAGCCTATGATTGAGGACAGGGAGGATGTAGTTGAAAAATATGGAGACTCCTTAAATCCAAAACGTGAAAACTGGGAAGCTATTAAAGGTGACATTAAATATGAGAATGTAACATTCATGTATCACGATGGTATTGAAAATGTGCTTGAAAATTTCAACCTTGATGTTCCCGCCGGAACTACCATTGCTATAGTTGGAGAAACGGGAGCCGGAAAATCCACACTTGTAAACCTCACCTGTAGATTTTACGAGCCGACCGGAGGACGAATACTGATTGACGGAATTGACTATCGAGAAAGAAGTCAGCTTTGGTTACATAGCAACATAGGATACGTTTTACAAAGTCCACACCTGTTTTCCGGTTCGGTAAAAGAAAACATTCGCTATGGAAGATTAGATGCTACTGATGAAGAAATAATCGAGGCCGCCAAGACTGTAAAAATCCATGAAGCAATAATGAACATGGACAACGGTTACGATAGCGAGGTAGGAGAGGGTGGAGGATACCTATCAACCGGGCAAAAACAGCTGATTTCATTTGCTAGAGCAATTATCGCAAACCCTGCTATTTTTGTTTTAGACGAAGCAACCTCATCTATAGACACCAAAACTGAGGAGTTAATTCAAGAGGCTATCGAAAAGTTAATAGGTTCACGAACATCGTTTTTAATAGCACATCGTCTTTCCACTATTCGCAAAGCGGATATCATTCTGGTTGTGAAGAATGGGAAAATAATTGAGAAGGGAAACAACAAGGAACTACTAAAAAAGGGCGGCTATTATGCAGACCTATATAATAAACAGTTTGCCGAGGAGGCGACAGATAGAATTTTTTCGGAAAGAGGGTAGGAGATATGTGTGGAATAGTAGGCTATGTCGGAAGTTCAGGAGCGAAAAAAGTAATTCTTGATGGGCTTAAAAAATTAGAGTATCGCGGATATGATTCAAGTGGTATCGCATTAAACATTGATAATACGATAGCAGTTAAAAAATGCAAGGGGAGAATAGCACAGCTAGAGGAATTGATTGGAGAACAACAGTTCGACTCCGGCTGCGGTATAGGACATACCAGATGGGCTACACATGGAGAGCCCTCTGACGCAAATGCACACCCGCATATGAGTAACAGTGGCAAAATAGCAGTGGTACACAACGGTATTATCGAAAACTACGAAGAATTAAAAGAGGAGCTGATTGAAAAACATGGAATAAGCTTTTCGTCTGATACCGACACCGAAGTTATAGCGCACCTTCTTTCGATATGTTACGAAGGTGATTTATTACAGGCAATTTATAAAGCGGTAGAGAGAATGCGCGGTGCATATGCTATTGCCGCAATCGTAGATAGTGAGCCGGACAAGATAGTTGCAGTGCGAAAAGATAGTCCGATGGTGGTTGGCATTTCGCATGATGCAAACTATGTAGCTTCGGATATTCCGGCATTATTAAGATATGTTCGTGAAATCTATTTGATAGAAAACAACGAAACGGTTGTAATCACTAAGGATGGTGTGGACATATATAATGCCGATAGGAAACCGGTTTATCGTGATGTTTTTCATGTAACTTGGGATGCAGACTCCGCAGAAAAGGGCGGGTACGACCACTTTATGCTCAAAGAAATGCATGAACAACCAAAGGGTATTGGCGAGACGTTACGACGCAGACTGGAAGGCGAGGAGATAGCTCTGGATGGCATTAACCTAACCAAAGAGGATTTAGATGGATTTGATAGAGTTTACATAGTTGCCTGTGGAACCGCATATCATGCAGGGCTGATAGGTAAGTTTGCAATAGAGAAATTTGCCAAAATACCTGTTGAAGTGGATATAGCGTCAGAGTTCCGTTATAGGGAACCGTTTTTAGACGATAAAACACTTTTTATTGCCATTAGTCAGTCGGGCGAGACGTTAGATACTCTTGCTGCACTGCGTTGCGCTAAGGAAGCAGGAGCGAGAATTCTTTCCATTGTAAATGTTGTTGGTAGTTCGGTTGCAAGGGAGTCGGACGATGTTTTCTATACCTGGGCAGGCCCTGAAATTGCTGTGGCGTCAACCAAAGCGTATACAACCCAGCTCATGTGTTTATACCTTATAGCCATTTTTATGGGAAGATTAAAGGGGCTGATTTCCGATGAGGAAAACAGCAACTATATAAACGAGCTTAATAGAATTCCGGGAATGATACAACAAATCTTCAGTAAGGAAGCACTTATTGAAGACCTTGCAAAAAAAATATACAAAACCAATCAAGTGTTTTTTATAGGTCGAGGTGTTGATAGTAGCGTTTCGTTTGAAGGGTCGTTAAAACTAAAAGAAATATCATATATTAATTCCTTTGCAATTGCAGCAGGCGAACTAAAACATGGAACAATTGCCCTTATCGAACAGGATACGCTTGTTATAGCTGTTGCCACACAGAGGTCGCTTTACGAAAAAATGATGTCAAATATACAAGAGGTAAAAACTCGTGGCGCAAGGGTTATCGGGTTAACCCAGTCGATTAATACAGCGATTGAATCAACCGTTGACCACGCACTTTATATTCCATGCTGTTCGAAAGAGTTCACGCCGTTGCTGAGTATTATTCCACTACAGATACTCTCTTATTATATTGCAAAGCTAAGAGGATGTGATATAGATAAACCAAAAAACCTTGCAAAAAGTGTTACGGTAGAATA
Organism: uncultured Oscillospiraceae bacterium; assembly: GCA_964368815.1. Lineage (GTDB taxonomy): Bacteria > Bacillota > Clostridia > Oscillospirales > Ruminococcaceae > CAYJBH01. The sequence goes on along the minus strand of CAYJDA010000001.1, from coordinate 57,318 downwards.
AGGAGATTAAAATTAAATGACGTATATATTGTTCGATCTCGATGGTACGTTAACCGATCCAAAGATTGGAATAACTACCTGTATTTCATATGCTCTAAACCATATGGGCATTGAGGAAGACGACATAGAAAAACTGTGCTCCTTTATTGGTCCACCACTTGCCGATACTTTTAAGATTGAATATAATTTTGCCGAAACTCAGGTAGATTTAGCCATAGCAAAATATCGTGAAAGATTTGCCGTTAAAGGAATATATGAAAACATTATTTATGATGGCATTCCGGAATTGCTGGAAAAGTTAAACAAAAATGGTAAAAAAATAATACTTGCTACATCGAAGCCTGCTGTATTTGCAAAGAAAATATTGGAATATTTTAAGATAGATATGTATTTCGACTTTGTGTCAGGGAGTGAATTGGACGGTACCCGTAATCATAAAGACGAGGTTATTGCTTATGCATTAATAAATAACAATATCACCGATATGGATGATGTTGTTATGGTAGGGGATAGAAAATATGATGTTATTGGTGCTCAAACCCATGGAATTAAGACGATAGGCGTATTATATGGTTACGGAAACCTTGAAGAATTAAAAACCGCAGGAGCAAACACCATTGTTAATACTGTTGAGGAGCTAAGTGAAATTCTGTTGAATCAATAATGTTACATGTCTACTGTTTTATTTATTCACATAGTAATTCTCAAAGTCATTAACCGAACCGAGAAATACATTTAGATCGATAAATTCCTCTACTCCGTCATAGCCGCTTAATCGTCCCTTGTCTGAATATTGCCAGAACACCCATTCTCTGCCATCTGGTAGAGTAGGCTCATAAAAAATTCCCCTAATCCATATGTCACATTCGGGATAAGAATCCGCAATGTATAGCTCATAGGAAAGCTCGGTGGCATAGATTATCGGAGCCATATCATAGTGCTCTGTAAGCATCTCTACCAATACATCCATCTCTTGCTGTGTTGCTTCCTTTTTGGGAAGATTCTGTTTCTTGTCCCCGTAAAACTCAATATCTATAACAGGTGGGAGCATATTTTCGGTTATAGGAACATTTGTAATAAAATTCTCTGCCTGGGTACTACCCGGACTGTCGTAGCTAAAAAAGTGATACGCGCCGACACGTAAATCGGTATTAGTCGCTTCGGAATAATTATATTCAAAGTTAGCGTCAACAAAGCTGCTGCCCTCGGTTGCTTTAATAAACGCAAAACGAATATCCTCTGAGGCGAGAGTTTCCCAATCGATAACTCCTTGGTAGGCTGAAACATCAACACCCGCAACCGGAAATTCATCGCTGCTTGGGTTGTTAAATTGAAGGATTCCCCTCAACCAGAGCAATACGGCCACCCCGCAAAGCAACAAAAGGAAGCCGATTATTAACAAAGAAACCTTGATAATCTTAATATTTAATATCTTTTTCAACAAAAATCACCTAAAGAAAAAATAGCTTATAAACCAATATACCCCATCTTTGAAGCAGTAGCAAAGGTGGGGTTAATTAGTATTATCCAACCTCATTTAGTGATAATCTATCGAGTATGCATGAGGAGGTAACGATTGAATTAAGATAAAGAATACATCTTATTCTAAAAAGTCTTTAAGCTTTTTGCTTCTGCTTGGGTGACGAAGTTTGCGTAGCGCCTTTGCTTCAATCTGGCGAATACGTTCACGGGTTACGTTAAACTCCTTGCCAACTTCTTCAAGCGTTCTGGGTCTGCCGTCTCCAAGGCCAAATCGTAACCGCAAAACTTTTTCTTCTCTGAGTGTAAGAGATTTCAAGACTGTAGCAAGTTGCTCCTGCAACAATGTATGTGAAGCAGCATCTGCAGGGATTGGGGCATCTTCGTCCGGAATAAAGTCGCCGAGATGGCTGTCTTCCTCTTCGCCTATAGGGGTTTCAAGTGATACCGGTTCCTGTGCTACACGCATAATTTCTCGAACTTTTTCCACCGGCATGGAAAGCTCTTGTGAAATTTCATACGCTGTGGGCTCATGGCCGTTTTGGTGTAACAAAAGGCTGCCTGCCTTTTTAACCTTATTAATTGTTTCCACCATATGTACGGGAATTCGTATAGTTCTTGCCTGATCAGCAATGGCTCTGGTAATGGCTTGCCGTATCCACCATGTTGCATAGGTTGAAAATTTAAATCCCTTGGTGTGATCAAATTTCTCAACAGCCTTAATAAGTCCGAGGTTGCCTTCCTGAATAAGGTCAAGGAACTGCATGCCACGCCCCACATAGCGTTTTGCAATGCTAACTACAAGCCTGAGATTAGCTTCAGATAACCTCTTTCGTGCATTATCATCATTTTCCAATATTAGCTTGGCAAGCTCAACCTCCTCTTCGGTAGAGAGCAGGGGAACTCGTCCGATTTCTTTAAGATAAACCTTAACAGGGTCATCAATAGCAACACCTTCGGCCGATAAAATTGTTTCATAAAAATCGAGAGACTCTTCGGTTAACGGAACAACTGTTTCTTCCTCTTCAGCTTCATCAACAATCTCAATTCTATTGCTCTCAAGCTGTTCATAAAGTTTGTCGACCTGTTCACAGTCGTAGTTGTTTTCCTCGAGTAGGTCGCTGATATCCTTGGTAGATAGTTTGCCGGTGCGTTTTCCGGCGTCAACAAGATCGGTTATTGTTAATTTCTTGTCGGCTGGTGTCATTGAGAATCCTCCTTGGTTTGTATTCTTTTCTTTTTTTCTTCTAAAAAGTCTGTTAAGCGGTCTATCTGTAATTCGCCTTGCAAACCTTGTGTTTCTGATAGTTCAATCATGCTGTTAAGATACATGTTTAGATCAAGCTCGCTAGGAACAATTTCGCCAAATCTAGCCATGGTTGCAGTTAATTCTCTTGAAAAATTTTCGTCAAGTTCTCCGGATACTACCGCAAAGCCTACCGGGCTTCCATCGTCATAATATCTTTTAGCAATAACATATGCCTCGCCGATTGCAGGCTCGCAAAATGTGTATTCGCTCAATCTGTTTGCAACATGCTTTATAAGCTCGGGGCTAATTAAAATTGCGGCAATAAATTGCTGCTCACGGTTTACTAGCTGTAAGGTTTTTGTAGATACAGTGCGACTTTTCGCACTGTTGGCATATGGGCTATAGCTGTCTTTATATTCTAATTTTTGTTGAAATCTTCTTCTTGATTTAATAACCCCCTCTAGCTGAACTAATATTGAATTTTTTGAAACTCCTGTTTCTCCCTCAAGCCGTCCGGCGTAAATTTCCCTTTCGGTGACAGTGGTAGTCATATCAGCGAGAATGTTAACGGCATTGTTTATGTATCTAACTCTGCCCTCATCGGAGCTTAAGGCAATGCCTTTTTTTGCATTTAATAATGCAAATTCGATGGTATTACTGCTCCCCTTAATTAACTCAGCAAATTTTTCCTTTCCAAATTTTTTTATATATTCGTCGGGATCTTTGGCTCCTTCCATCTGAAGAACCGAAATTTCGGTGGGTAGCTTTGCGAAAATTGTAGTTGCCTTTGTGGTAGCTCGTTGCCCCGCTTCGTCGCTGTCATAACACAGCACAACTTTATCGGCATAGTTTGATATTAGTTTAGCCTGCTCTGCAGTTAAGGCAGTTCCAAGTGTTGCCACAGCCGTTTTAAATCCTGCTCCGTGTAGCGCTGCAACATCCATGTAGCCTTCACATAAAAGGTAGCACCGATCCGACTCCTTTTTTGCAAGATTTAGGGCAAAAAGATGGTGTCCCTTGTTAAATATCGGAGTGTCGCTGGTGTTAAGATATTTTGGGCCGTCACCACTAATCAACCTACCACCAAAGGCAATAACATTTCCCCGAAGATCAATAATCGGAAAGATAATGCGATTTCTAAAAAAATCGAAATATCCTTTACTGCCCCTTCGAAGTAAACCTACCGAGTCCAAATCTTGTTCTTTATACCCTAACTGTGTCATATGGTACAGCAGTTTACTATAGCTGTTATGCGCATAACCTACTCCAAATCTGGTAATCATGGCAGGGGATAGCCCTCTACCATGAAGATATTCTCTTGCGGTAGCGCCGTCATTGGCGAGTAGATTATTGTGGAAAAATCTGGCGGCATCTTTATTAATTTTAATAAGCAGGTTTCGCCGCTTTGACTGTTCATCATCCTCGTCAGGAAGCTTCATGCCCACTCTGGTTGCAAGCACTTTTACCGATTCGCCATAACCGATGTTATTGTAACGCATTACAAAGTTGATGACATTTCCGCCAGCACCACAGCCAAAACAATGAAAGTAACTATGCTCTGCATTTACAGAAAATGAAGGAGTTTTTTCATTATGAAAAGGGCAAACGCCCATATAACCCCTACCGGACCTTTTAAGTGGAACATATTCCGATATTAGGTCGACAATGTCATTTTGCACTATAATTTGTTCTATGTAGCTTCTATCAATCAACTCCGATTACCTACTGTTTAAAATCGACCATCGTCGAGGAATGTAAATATTTTCAAATTCACTAGCGGCAAAGCTGTCACTCATGCCTGAAATATAATCGGTAACAGCGGTATCAACACCATCGATATCACAGATTTTTCGATACATTTCCGGCATTACATGGGGGTTTTCTCGATAATGACGGTAAAGTTCCGAAACAAAGTGAAAAACTTTTTTTTCTTCAACCTTTGCAATGCTTCCTATATAGATGTTTTCAAACATAAAGGAGTGAAGCTCATCAAAAGCCTGCTTAACATCTTTACTATATCCAATATCATGATTGCCGTTAGATAATAGATCGGAGAGCAAGGTGGTTATTCGCTGAGATTTATTAAATCCTAAAACCTCTCTTGCCAACTTCGGCAGCTTTTCTTCCGACAATAATCCGGCAGTTATGCAATCCTCGATATCGTGATTAATATAGGCGATTCTATCACAATGTCGAACAAGCTGTCCTTCAAAGGTGTATGGCAGTGTATCCTTGGTGTGGTTGAGTATGCCATCTTCAACCTCATCAGTTACATTTAATCCGCCGGGAAACTTTTCAAGAACGCTGAGAACTCTAACACTCTGCTTATAATGTGCAAAACCATTTGGATTAAGTTCGTTTAATGCTCGCTCTCCTGCATGTCCGAAAGGGGTGTGCCCAAGATCATGTCCCATAGCGATAGCCTCGGTCAAATCTTCATTAAGTCGCAACGCTCTCGCAATGGTTCTGGCAATTTGCGATACTTCTAAGGTGTGCGTCAATCGTGTTCTGAAGTGATCTCCCTCCGGGGCAAGAAAAACCTGTGTCTTAGTTTTAAGACGTCGGAAAGCCTTGGAATGAATGATTCTGTCGCGATCACGACAAAAGTCGGTTCGAAGAGGGCAGGCTTCCTCAGGCTGCTTTCTACCCTTGCTGTTTATAACAAGACAGGCGTTTTGGGAGAGAGTTTTTTGCTCAAGATCTTCATAGTATTCTCGTGCTGTCATATAACCCCTAAATTATTGTCTATCTACATTATACGCTATATATTTCATTATTCCTTTTTATTAAATATAATTCTGTCAAAATATTTAATCGCACATGTTAAAAAAGAGCTGCGAAACAGCTCTTTTAAAGTAATTAATATTTTGTTTAAAGACCAAAACGCTTTTTGAAACGGTCCACACGTCCGCCGGTATCAACGAGTTTTTGTTTTCCGGTATAAAAAGGATGACACTTTGAACAAATTTCAACGTGTATATCTTTTTTCGTGGAACGGGTAGTAAACTTTTCGCCGCAAGCACAAACAACATGTGCCTCGTTATAGTTTGGATGAATACCTTCTCTCATTTTTAGCCATTCCTTTCTTGATATTTTGTCCGGTCTTGTCAAATAACTTTACAATGGATAGAGATTATCTGTTATAAAAGGCTAAAAGATTAAAGCGTTAGGATGCCTTTTCCCGGTACACATACTATTATTTCCTATAGTCGCTAAAATATTATAGCATATAATAATGCTCTATGCAAGAGTTTTTTTTATTTTCTTACAAATTTAAAAGTTTTCTCATCTCAAATTGCATAGCTTCGATGGTTTTGTTAGCTTCTTCTTTAGACTTACCGGTAGAGCTGTAGTAAATTTTAATCTTGGGCTCGGTCCCTGAGGGTCTTAATATCACGCTACAGCCATCCATTATGAATCTCAGAACATTTGATTTCGGAAGATCTATATCACAAGTACTTCCATCGATATCTATAGCCTTGCCGGATTGGTAGTCACAGAAGGTAGTAATCTTTTTGCCTGCAATCTCCTTTGGAGGTGTTTTTCGTATATTACACATGATGCCGGCCATCGTATCAAGTCCCGAAAGGCCTTCAAATTCAAAATTATCGATAATATTTATCTCATATCCGAATTGTTCGTAAATCCTGTTTAGCTCTTTTTTTATGCTACTGTTGTTATCACGGTAGTACGATGCCATTTCAACCAACAGCATGGAAGCAACAACCGCATCTTTATCCCTTGCATAACTTCCGGCAAGATATCCGTAGCTTTCCTCGCATCCAAAGATAAAACGATTTTCCTCGCCTTTTTGCTCTAAGAATAGTATTTGTTCGCCAATATACTTAAAACCTGTGAGCACATCAATGGTGGTTACTCCTGCTTTTGTAGCAATAGCCTTTGCAAGGTCGGTGGTTACCAATGATTTAACAAAAACCGGATTGTTTGGCATTTTGCCAATTCTTAGCCTTGCATTAATAATGTAATCCAACAGTAATAAAGCAATTTCGTTACCGGTAGGCAAAAAATAGTCCTCGCCATCCTTAACAGCTATTCCAACCCTGTCACTATCAGGGTCGGTAGCGAGCAGGAGATCGGCATTGGTCAGCTTACACTTTTCGATACCAAGCTTTAAGGCTTGTCTTGACTCCGGGTTAGGATAAGGGCAGGTGGTAAAATGACCGTCCGGCATTTCCTGTTCTTCAACTATAATGATTTCTGCCGAAGATGTTCTTTTTAATACATCTCTTACCGGTTCGTTGCCTGCGCCGTTTAAAGGTGTGTAGACAACCTTTAAGGGGTGCTGTCCCTTTGAATGATTTAAACGTTGTTCCTCAACCTTTTCGTAATAGCTAATATAAAACTCTTCGGTAACATATTCGATTAGGCACTTGTTGGACGCATCGGAAAAATCCATATATTTAACATCGTTGAAGATGTCGAGGGATTTTATCTCGTTAAGAACATCTGCAGCATTATTGTCGGTCATCTGACAGCCATCGCTTCCGAAGGACTTATAACCGTTGTATTTTCCTGGATTATGACTGGCGGTAATCATTACTCCGGCGCCACAGTTGAGATGACGAACAGCGTAGGACACCATTGGGGTAGGGCATAAACGAGGAAATACATATGCTTTAATTCCATTTGCTGCTAATACCGAAGCTGTAGTTTTTGCAAATAAATCGCTTTTTATTCTGCTGTCATATCCAATAACAACCGCCTTATTAAGGTTGTTTTTTAGAATGAATAATGCCAATCCTTGGGTCGCTTTAGCTACCGTGTACACATTCATTCTATTGATTCCGGCACCTATAATTCCTCTCAATCCAGCAGTGCCAAACTCAAGATCTTTTGCAAAACGTTCGGTTATTTCATCGGAATCACCCTGAATAGAGAGCAGTTCTGCCCTTAAATCCAAATCAGAGAGCTTTGTATCAAGCCATCTATCATATTGTTTTTTTATTTCACCGGATATAGTCATTTTTGAGCCACCTATAAAATCAGAAATTAATATTGCCTACTTGTATAAATATAATAAACTAAAAATCAAAATATGTCAAGAATTTTAGCAGGTTGTACAAAGAAATTACACAATTTCTTCATGAGTTATTATCTGTATAGCTAAAAAAGGTGATTAAGTATTGTATAATAATAAAAAATGCAGTATTATATAGTTAGAAATTGGAGGGAATAACAGTGTATTCGAAAATCAACAGTCTTGGAGTAAATACCTTAGACGGTTATGTTGTTACAGTGGAAACCGATATTTCGGGTGGTCTACCTCAGTTTGATATAGTTGGTTTGCCGGACAGCTCGGTTAAGGAATCTAAAGATAGGGTGCGAGCTGCACTGAAAAATCTTGGATTTGTATATCCAACCAGTAGAATTACTGTTAATCTTGCTCCGGGAGATATAAAAAAAGTTGGTCCCATTTACGATCTTCCAATCTTTATTTCCTTACTTGCGGCATCTTCCCAGATAAGGGGCGACACATCTAATTGTGCATTTGTTGGTGAACTTAGTTTAAACGGAGATTTAAGGCCGGTAAGAGGAGTGATATCCATGGCGATTGCGGCTGCAGAAAAGGGTATAACAAATTTGTTTGTTCCGCAGGATAATGCAGAGGAAGCAGCGGTGATAAAAGGGGTTAAAGTATATTCTGCCATAAATATAAAACAGATAGTGAACCATTTTGCCACCGAACCGATACAACCATATCAATCGAAAGCAAAAGACGAGATTAAGCAGGAATTTTTTGTAGATTTTTCCGATGTTAAGGGTCAGAGCGATGCAAGACGTGCAATCGAGGTAGCTGTTGCGGGTGGACACAATATTTTAATGACAGGCCCTCCGGGAACCGGCAAAAGTATGCTTGCCAAAAGAATTCCTACAATACTACCACCGTTAACAATGCAACAGGCAATCGAGGTAACAAAAATTTACTCCATAGCCGGTATGTTGCCGAAGGACAGCTCTTTTATTTCCACTCCTCAGTTTAGATCGCCCCATCACTCGGTATCCTCCGCAGGGCTGTCCGGTGGCGGAAGTATTCCAAGGCCGGGGGAGATATCACTTGCTCATAACGGGGTTCTGTTTCTGGATGAGCTTCCGGAGTTTAAAAGAGAAGCCATAGAGATACTTCGACAACCGATGGAGGACGGAGTCGTTACAGTTTCAAGGGTTTCCGGCAGCTCTACATACCCCTGTGATGCAATGATAGTAGCGGCGATGAATCCCTGTCCTTGTGGATATAGTGGGCATCCTAAAAAAAATTGTAGCTGCACCCAAAGTAACATAGAACGTTATCTTGCAAAGATATCCGGACCATTGCTGGACAGAATTGATATACACATCAATGTTCCAAGTGTAGATTATAACGAGTTAACAACCGATACGCCTTCCGAAAGTTCAGAGCAAATTCTGCAAAGGGTGGTTGGTGCAAGAAAGCGACAACAGGATAGAAATATGCAAGGAGCAGTCTGTAATGCACAGATAAAAGCTTCTTGCTTACGGGAGGTATGCAAGCTGTCTGAGACTGCTGAAAAAATTCTACACCGTGCGTTTGATAATCTTGCATTATCTGCTCGTGCCCATGAGAGACTTTTAAAAGTATCGAAAACCATCGCGGATCTAGACGAGAGCGAAATAATAGAGCCCCGACATCTTGCCGAAGCTCTGCAGTACAGAAATTTAGAACAGAGGCAGTATTATAACGTATAGATACTTAATGTCTGCTAAAAACCATAAAAGTAATTTTATTTATGGTATTTGCCTCCGGATATAATATTAAAAGCTCGGTAAATCTGCTCGGTTAAAATTACCCTTGCGAGCTGATGAGGAAAGGTCATGGTTGAAAGCGATATCTTGTAGTCGCATTCAACCTTAAAAGTTTCGTCAATACCCTGGGATGAACCTATAATAAAACAAAGGTCTTTTCCATCCATTGCAACATTATTTATTACGGTTGCCAACCGGTTTGAACTCAATTGGTTACCCTCAACACATAGGGCGACCACATAAGCTTTTTTAGGCAAAGCGGATCTGAAATCTTCAGCTTCGCGTCGAAGTGCATTTGCTCCCTCTCCACGTTCTTTAAGCTCAATGACTTTAAACCGACAATAAGCTGAAAGACGTTTAGTGTATTCGTCACATGCGTCTTTCCAAAATTTTTGAGATAGTTTGCCTACCGCGATAATTGAGATGCTCTGCATATCTAAAACTCCATGACATTAAGAGGTGAATCTCCCGGTGCGATTTGTATATTTAATTCATCGTCCGGTATTATGCCCTGTGCCGCAAAGCAGTGTGCCAAGGCAGACATTGCCCTGTCGGGACGGTTGTTTTCTTTGCTCAGATGACAAAGGGTTATGTTTTTTACTCCGTTTTTTATTAGATAAGCAACCGTTTGGGCGCAGTCTGTGTTGCAAAGATGTCCTGTTTCGCCGGATATTCGATTTTTTAGATAAGCAGGGTAAGGTCCCGTTTTTAACATGTGTTCATCATAGTTTGATTCAATGGCAACGAGCTGACAAACAGTAAGTAGCGGCAACACTTCCGGTGGAACATAGCCACTGTCGGTAAGGTATCCGAGTTTTTTATTGCATGAAGTTTCAACTTGATAACCAAAAGCACAAAGACTGTCGTGGCTAACGTTAAAAGCTTTTACTTTAAAATCGTTGATTTGTAAAGTTTGTCCGTTTCGTATAGGGTTTAAAGAGGCGTTTTGCGGAACAAGGTTTTCCTTAACGAGATAGGAAAGGGTAGCCGCAGAACCAAACACCGGTATGGGATAATGCTTTAACAAAACGGCAAGCCCTGCAACGTGGTCGCGATGTTCGTGGGTGATAAGTATGCCCTCTATGTCAGAAACAGCAATTGAGTGTGTATATAAGGCGTTAATAGTGGTTTTACAGTTCTTACCGCAGTCAATTAATAAAACCTTCCCGTTGCTTTTTATGTATGCACTATTGCCGGAGGAACTACTATATAATGTTGCAAATGTTGCCATGTTAGATATTATCCTTTGTTTACCTAAATATGTCGCCGAGCCATTACGGACAACGACGACAAAAATAAAATATTACCATTATCTTCAATTGTTCCACCAAAGGTGGAAATAACAGCAAAAGTTACCAGTCCGAGAAATACATCGTTTTTGCACAGAGTGCAAAATGCAAAGTTATCTTTGCAAGAAGTATTTCAAATAGCTCCACCAAAGGTGGAAATAATAGCAAAAGTTACCAGCCCGAGAAATACATCGTTTTTGCACAGAGTGCAAAATGCAAAGTTATCTTTGCAAGAGGTATTTCAAATAGCTCCACCAAAGGTGGAGATAATTTTATAACGCCTGTGGTACTGTTTTCGCTTCAGTGCTTTGTCTGCTTATGTCAGCTCCTAAAGATTGAAGTTTTTCAACAAAGTGCTCGTAACCACGCTCTATATGTTCAACGTCATCAATCTCGCTTGCACCCTCGGTGCATAATGCTGCAATAACAAGTGCAGCTCCTGCGCGGAGATCGGTCGCCTTAACCGGTGCGCAGCTAAGATTAGGAACACCTTCAATTACGGCAACCCTTCCATCTACCTGCACATTCGCACCCATTCTGGATAGCTCATCAATATATCTGAAACGATTATCCCAGATGGACTCGGTGATTATTGAAATACCTTTAGCTTTTGAAAGCAACACGGCCATAAGTGGTTGCATATCGGTTGGAAAGCCCGGGTGAGGTTGGGTTTTTACATTTACAGGAACTAAATCACTGCTTCGACTTACCCGAACAGCTTCATCATACTCCTCGATTTGAGCTCCGGCCATCTCTAATTTTGCAATTATCGGCTCGAGGTGTTTGGGCGTTACATCTTTAACCAGTACATTTCCGCCGGTAGCGGCGGCAGCAACCATAAAGGTTCCGGCCTCAATTTGATCAGGGATAAGTGTGTAGCTGCATCCGTGAAGCTCTTGAACACCATGGATCTTAATAACATCGGTACCTGCGCCTCTTACATCAGCGCCCATCATATTTAAAAAATTAGCCACATCAACAATATGTGGTTCTTTTGCTACGTTTTCCAAAACTGTTGTGCCTTCGCAAAGAACTGCTGCAAGCATAGAATTAATGGTAGCTCCTACCGATACAGTATCGAAAAAAACCTGTGAGCCTGAAAGCTTATCACTCGAAGCATTTATCATTCCTTGCTCTACTGAAATATCGGCACCAAATGACTGAAAAGCCTTTAGGTGTTGATCTATGGGTCTTGCACCAAGATCACAGCCGCCGGGCATGGACACACTTGCCTTGCCAAACCTACCGAGTAATGCTCCTATAAAGTAGTAAGAGGCTCTCATTTGCCTGCCCATTTCGTCTGCAACTCGCATAGAGTGTATACAGGAAGTATCTATCTCTAATGTGGATTCGTCAAGCGGGCGAACCTTAGCGCCTATGTCATGTAGAATATGAACTGCGATAGCAACATCGCTAATGTTGGGCAAATTTTCAATAACGCAAACACCGTTACAAAGAATTGTTGCCGGTAAAATAGCTACAGCAGCATTTTTTGCGCCACTGATTGATACCTCTCCGACTAACGGCTTACCACCGTTTATAACATACTTTTCCAAACCGAAGTTAACCTCATTTTAAATACATATAGATATATTATAGCATAAAAATAAAAAATTAAAAGCGTTATTTAAAAAGAATATTATTGCAGCTGCTTTTTTTAGACTCGATAAGCTTGTATAGTTAGTTTTTTTCATGGTTTTATATAGCTTTGTATAAAATATTACAATTTGGTATCGACCAATTTTTTTATGTAGCAAATCAGTAAACAGCACTGCGCAACGTGACAACAGGGGGCATTAAAACCTTGTACCTGCCATGGTGTATTATGATGCCTTTAAAGTAGCTCGTATACCTTTGTAGAATCGTTACTGAATATCATTGTGAAATATTGTCCTTCTGCAACCTGTGCTGTGGGTATACTATCGGAAAAAACAAGTAGGTATCCAATGTTCTCGTTTTTCATTCGATGGTATTTTTCCTCGGTAGCTATGTTTTCCGAAAACAAATCGATAACATATGCTTGTCGTGCCTCTGCATCACTAAAACCCAAGTTTCTGCGAGCATATTCATAGCCTTCGAAATAACATTTTTTTTCGGTAAAAGCCGGTACCGAGAAATACAACGAACCCTTTTGCTCTGAAAGCATGGTTGTTGAAAGAATAAGTCGATCATCTTTTATATGGTCTTTTAAGAATTCGAAGGTTTCGAATTCATCTTTTGTTTGATTAGTTATTTGTTGATTTGTCCCTGTGAAATAATTATAACACTTATCAAGTGGAAAAATATCGTAGCCATCCAATGCGCTACTTGCAAAATGCAATAAGGTTAAACATACGCAGATTATTGGAATTCCATGTTTAAAAAAGGAGTGCTTGCAGTATTTTGAAAAAACATCCGAAGATATATATCCCGCAAATGGTAATGCACAGATTAAAAAATAGCCCTGACCCATTCCGTTGACAAAAAAAGTGTAGTATGCGGTTGTTCCTACGAGAAAAATCAGGGTTGCAAAAACAATATTATCAGAAAGTTTTTTTCTTGCGAAAATATATAGCAGAAGATTTACTAAGCAGATCGTCAAGGGTATCACCATGATGGTAAATTGTCCAAATAACGATGGGATAAAGAGGAGTGATCGTGAGATGAAAGATTCGCCTAAAGCTTGGTATGCTGCGGATAAGCCGGTTCCTCTTGTTGTTGACATTAAAAGTGAATCGGAAAGGCTAATGCTGAAATAGCCTTCAGCACCGGAAGAAAGCAATAGTTGATACATTGATGCAAACATAATGCAAAAACCTACTACAAGCAACGCAAACGGCAAATTGAATTGTTTAGTTTTAAACCACTGTAAAAAGAAAAAACAGATAAATGCAGTTAAAAATACGATTGCAAAAGGACTTTTAATGCCAATGCAACAAAAGAATATTATCAATGCATATAATAAGTTGTAAGCTATTCGCTTGTTTAATGATGCGCCTTTGGATATTATGGGTTTAACAAAGAAAAAGAGCGTGCATATATAAACTAAGCCGAAACCGGCGGCGTTAACATTTGTTGACCAGTGGAGAAGAAATTGATTAAAGGAAAGGTTTAAGGAAAAACCGGTGAACGAAAACAATGTAACCGCAGCTACTATCCATTTGTTTTTAATAAACTCTGAGTAAAGACAGTATAAAACTACCGTGAACAGCTGAGGCACGAAAAGAATTATGTACTGAGTTATGTATATCCAGGCATCCGTGTCAAATATTATTTTTGCAATTGCCAAAAATAATGTGCTGAAAAAATGATACTTAAAGGCGACACCGGTCACCCTGATATCGTCAAAAGGAAAATTCGATGCAAGCTGACTTACAGTTCCGGTGTGCCAGGTGAAATCTTGCATAGACATACTTTCGGGATACGGCATTTCAAAGATAAGATTAAAGGCGCAAAGCCACACAGCAACAGCCATTACTAATAAAAATGGAATATTTTGCGATAGAAGATGAGGCAAACCATCAATTTTAGGAAGTTTCACCGTTCCCTTGATTAGTTTGATTATTAGATAAGCAACAAAAAAAACTGATAATATAGGATTAACATATTTAATAAGGTCAACAATATTTAATGCATAAAATAAAAAAAACTCCAAAAACAATAATCCCGAACCAACTAAAAACATGGTAACAAAGCGGATAAGCTTCGGGAGTGCAACAGGTTTAAAAAAATGGAGACAAAAGCCTCCCGGAATTAAAACCCAAAAAGTTAAATAAAGTAAAAAATTGTATCCTTCATATTTAATAATAACAACCAAAATAGGTGCAAGTGTTATAGATGTAATCAGCAAACTCATTAATGTTGCAAGGCTTTTTTTTGCCGTTGTTCCCCTTGTCGAATTTAAGACCATATCGTACCTCAACTATGTTGCTTATCAGCGTTGCTAAATTGCGTCAAATATACATGCTGCAACTTGCAGCAACACTATTTAGCTGTTAAGAATTAATAAAAATAACTATGTTGAATTATAGCAGATGATAGCTGTAATTACAATATTAAATATCGGACGCTTAGGTTACAGATAAAAAAATAGTGGTATACAAATAAAAATTAGTGATTACCTCTTGATTTTTATTGAGTTTTGGGTTATAATAATTTCAAAGTGGTGAAAAGTGGGTGAAAGTGGGGAATGTTAACTGGAACATACACTAATCAGATTGACGACAAAGGAAGACTTAATTTTCCGGCAAAAATGCGTGCCGAAATGGGAGACTCCTTTGTTATTACCCGTTGGTTAGATGGTTGTATTGTAGCCTTTCCGCAAAGCAAGTGGGATAGCATAAGCGATATGTTAGCAGAACTTCCCATGGTGAAATCCCGCGAAGTTAGAAGGTTTTTAATGGCAAAAGCCGAAGAAGTAACCACCGATAAGCAGGGTAGAATATTAATACCCGCCACACTGCGTGAACACGCTGGCATCGAAAAGGAAACTGTTGTGCTCGGAGTTGGCACTCATGCAGAGATATGGAGCAAATCAAGCTATGAAGCCATGTGTGAAACCGTTGATGCCGAAAAGCTTGAAGAAATTATGGAGAGTTTAGATTTTTAAAACTTAATAAAAGTGATTATGAAAGGATGATGTTATTATGGAATTAAATTTTGAGCCGACACTGTTGGCAGACGTTTTGGAGAACATGATTAAAGAAGGTGATTCTTTTATTTTTGAGGCCTCTAGTGATAATTTTTCAGAAGATAGATTTATAATGGAATTTTAGTGATGAACTTCGCTCACGTTTCGGTACTGTTAAATGAAGTGGTAGAACAGCTCAAGATAAAAAAAGATGGTGTATACCTCGACGGGACGGCCGGTGGTGGTGGACACTCATTTGCTATTTCACAAAAACTTGATGGTTCGGGAATGCTCTACGCTTTTGATAGAGATGACGAAGCGATAGAGGCGGCTACCAACAAACTTAAAGGATTAAATGCAAAAGTTATTAAGGCGAACTATCGAGAAGCAGCCGGCATTTTAAAAAGGGAAGGTGTGAACTCGATAGATGGTGCATTGTTAGATCTCGGGGTTTCGTCACATCAGCTTAACACTGCCCAAAGGGGATTTTCCTATAGGATGGAGGGTGAGCTGGATATGCGAATGGGTGACGATGCTATTTCAGCAGCTGAACTCGTTAACAATCTCTCTAAAGAGGAATTGCAGAAAATACTGTTTAGATATGCCGACGAAAAAAATGCTGGGTTTATATCTGCAAAGATTGTTAAAGAGCGTGAAATAGAGCCGATAACAACCACAACAAGGCTAGCAGAAGTTGTTACCTCGGCATTACCTCCTAAGGTGAGAAGAAAAGATAAAAATCCCGCAAAAAAAACTTTTCAGGCACTGAGAATTGCCGCCAACGACGAGCTTGGTGCACTAGAAAATGGTTTGGAAAGCATTTTCAATCTTTTGGCTACGGGTGGAAGATTTTGCGTTATTACCTTTCATTCGATAGAGGATAGAATGGTTAAAAACTATTTTAAACAGCTATGTGAAGGATGCATATGTCCCAAAGAGCTTCCGAAATGCGTCTGTGGAAACGAGCCAAAAGCAAGGTTAGTGGTGAAGTTTATTTTGCCTAGTGATGCAGAACTCTCAGTAAACAGGCGAGCTGCTTCTGCTAAATTGAGGGTAATAGAAAAATTATAGAAAGGGTTCATGCTCAAAAATGCAACATGCAGTGCCGACAAAAACAATAAACAGAAAGAGTTATTCTGAAGATTATCTCGGCTATACCTCGACGCCTTCGGTACGTGGTAGGTATAAAAAGTTATCTGTAGTAAAGGCTCGTTCAAGGGGGATGAGAAGGTTTCAATATACCATTCTCGTGCTGTTTTTTGCTATGTTGTTAATGGCGCTACTGTATAGTAATGCACAGCTGACCGAGCAGGTAGGAGAGATTGAGAAGCTTGATGCGCAGTTAGTTTTACTTGAAAGTGAATATGCATATCAAAGCTTTGATCTTGAGAGACGAACTTCCCTAAATGAAGTAGAAGAGTATGCAATAAGGGAACTAGGGCTTATAAAAAACGATGGTTCTAAGATAGAATATGTTCATCTTAATAGCGAAAATGAGCTGCTTGTGAATGAAGAATCGTTAGTAGGATGGCAGGATACATTGTCACAAAACTTCATGTCAATTTTGGAATACTTGAAGCCTTAACTAAATACTATGGTATAAAGAGAGGATAGTATTTATGAATCAACAACAAGCCACGGGGCCTGATAATTCTATGAGACTACGCCTATTATTCTTAGGCGTATTTGTTCTTGTAGTGGTAGCCATTATTGCCTATAATCTTTTTCAGCTTCAAGTAGTTAGACATGAAGAATTAAGGCAGGCTGCAGAAGAACAACAATTAAGAGATGTTACAATAACTCCGAACAGAGGAACTATTTATGATGCCAACATGAAGGTTCTTGCTACAAGTGCAACTGTTTGGACTATCAGTGTTGCTCCAAATAATGTTAAAGAGGATCAGCGTGAGGATATCGCAAAGGGGTTATCGCGTATACTTGATATTGAGGAAGAGGAGTTACTGGAAAAGCTAAACAATACCGGTAGTGCATACGAGCTTGTTAAAAGTAAGGTTGATAAGCCTATTGCAGATGAAGTGAGGGAGTTTGCAACCGAGAATGAATACTACGGAATATACCTCCATGAAGATAGTAAACGCTATTATCCTTATGGTGATTTTCTTTCAACCGTTCTCGGGTTTACAGGTACCGATAATCAGGGGTTAGCAGGGTTAGAAGCTTATTACGACGAGGAACTGACAGGTATCTCAGGAAGAGTCGTTGCGGCAAAAAACTCGGTTGGAGGAGCACTTCCCTATGATTATGAGGAGGTGTATGAAGCACAAGACGGAAATAGCCTTGTGTTAACCATCGATGAAACAATTCAACACTATCTTGAAAAGCATTTAGAGTATGCCGTAATTGAACACAATGTTGAGGCGCGTGGCGTAGGAATTGTTATGGATGTTAATACAGGCGCAATTCTTGCAATGGCAACAAAAAATGACTACGATCCAAACGACCCATTTGCAATACATGACGAATCGATTGTTGCCGAGATTGAGGAACTTCCAATTGCAGAGCAGGCCGCTGCAATAAGTGAAGCACAAAATGAACAGTGGAGAAATAAGGGGGTATCAGATCTTTATGAACCGGGTTCAGTATTTAAACTTTTAACAGCATCTGCGGCTCTCGATTCAGGAGTATCATCATTGGAGCATTCATACTATTGCGCCGGTTCCATGACAGTGGGAGGACACACCATGAAGTGTGCGGACACCGGAGGGCATATCGGAACGACTCAGTCTTTTGCACAATCGCTTGTTAATTCCTGCAACCCGGCTTTTATACAGATGGGGCAACAATTAGGAATAGAGACCTTTTATGATTATGCCGAGGCATTTGGGATGACCGAGTACACCGGAATTGATATTTCGGGTGAGGCTGCACCGATATTTCATGAAGAGGATAACATGGGAGAAACAGAGCTTGCCAGTACAAGTTTTGGACAGTCGGTAAAAGTATCTCCAATACAGATGATTACCATGATATCAACTATAGCCAATGGTGGACAGCTTGTTCAACCATACATAGTTGATAGAGTATTAGATTCTCAAGGAAATATTGTTGAAACACTAACACCTGAACCTAAAAGACAGATAATATCTGAGGAAGTTTCAGAAGAAATACTCAATATGATGGAGATTGCGGTAGCCGGAGCAGAAGGATATAATTCTCCGGGTAAAAATGCCTATGTAATGGGCTATCAAATTGGTGGTAAGAGTGGAACATCACAAAAGTTGGATGTGGACGGCGGTGAATCTTTACGTATTGCTTCCTTTGGTGCCGTAGCTCCGGTTGATGATCCTCAAATAGCTGTACTTATAGTTTTAGACGAACCGCACAGCTCAAAATCAATATATGGGTACGGCGGCATTTTGGCCGCACCGGTAGTTGGCCTTGTGATGGCCGAAACTCTTCCTTACCTTGGTGTTGAACCGGTTTATACAGAAGAAGAGCAAGAAATAGTTGAAATAATGTTGCAAAACGTAGAGGGGTTATCGCCAACGGATGCACAGGTAGCACTACAAAAATATGGCTTTATCGCAGAGGTTCAAGGAGATGGAGAGACGGTAATCAGCCAATTCCCGGTTGCAGGAACGGTTTTAGCAAGGGGATCAACAATTATATTAAATACAATAGATACTGCTGAACCACAACTGGTAACAGTTCCGAATATTATTGGCTTTTCCGAGTCGGCAGCATCCAGAACTATAGAGGCGTCAGGACTTAATATGAAGAGAACAGGTGCAGCTATAGGCTCAACCGTGGAAGTTACCGAACAGAGTATAGCTGCCGGTGAGAGGGTACCGCTTGGAACGCCTATTACGGTTACATTAGAAGATCATTCTTTGGTTGATTAGGAGTGTGTTTTGAAAATTTGTGAATTGATTTGCTGTGTTGATATTATTGAAGCTAACAACATTGCCGATCTTTATGAAATGAATATTACCTCAATAACACAGGATACACGTTCGGTAAGAGAGGGTGCGTTGTTTGTCTGCATTGTTGGAGGAAAAGTTGATGGCCACAATTTTGCAAAACAAGCACTGGAAAAAGGAGCGGTAGCAGTAGTATGCTCAAGAAGTCTCGGGCTTGAAAATGAGATAATAGTTCATGATACAAGAATTGCTTACTCGTTATTATGCAGAGAGTTTTGGGGACATCCGAATGATAAACTTACAATGATTGCTGTGACAGGAACTAACGGGAAAACCACAGTAACAAGCTTGATAAAACAGGTTTTAGAGGCTTCAGGAAATGATACTGCTCTGATAGGAACCATTAAAAATGAGGTGTCAGGTGTCGAAATACCTGCAAAATACACAACACCGGATCCATTTGAACTATTTGCATTGCTTGCAAGAGCGGTTAAAGCAGGATGTAGCCATATGGTTATGGAGGCAAGCAGTCAGGCGTTAGATCAACTTAGATTATATGGGATTAAGTTTAAGGTAGGTGTGTTTACTAATCTAACCCAGGATCATCTTGATTATCACGGTACAATAGAAAACTATTTTTTAGCAAAGCAATCGTTGTTTGATAATGTTGAAACAGCCGTGCTAAATCTTGATGACAAATATGGACGAAGAATAGCGGAAAATATCAAAGGGTATTATATTGGGTATTCCATAGCAAATGCAAGTGCGGAATATCGAGCAAATAATTTAGAATTATCGGCCACCGGTGTAGGCTTTGATTATAAAACACATAAGGGTGTTCGCCGTTGTTTTTTACCTATGATGGGTGAGTTTTCGGTATACAATGCTCTTGCGGCAGCAGCTACAGCAGATATCTTGGGTATAGAGTCCGAATTAGCAGTGGATGCACTTTCAACCAGCAAAGGAGTTAAGGGCCGCAGCGAGTTGCTTTTTGCCGGTGAGTATAGTATAATATGTGATTATGCACATACCTCAGATGGGCTATATAGCTTCTTAGGGAGCGTAAAACCTTTCGTGAAAGGAAGATTAATTGTTTTATTTGGTTGTGCAGGTGAGCGTGATGCTAAAAAAAGGCCAGAAATGGCGAGGGCGGTTATATCCTATTGTGATATTGCAATAATAACTTCGGATAACCCGAGAGGGGAGGATGCCGATGATATCATTAATTCGATTATTCCCGAATTTGATTGCGTTGGGAAGAGATATCATGCCATAACAGATCGACGGAATGCTATCAATTTTTCACTTTCTTTGTTAAGAGAAGGAGATGTGTTGGCACTGTGCGGAAAGGGTCATGAAGACTATCAGGTAGTTGATGGGATTACACTTTATTTTGATGAACATAAAATTATAGAGGAATATGTAAAGGGGGTAACTATTGGAAAATATAATTCTTAGCACCTTGCTTGCCGGTATGGGTGAAGTGTCCGAAGTTGTTGCCTCAAAATATGCTACGGCAGTAACCGTAGACTCCAGAAACATACAGGAAGGAAATGTTTTTGTAGCTATTAAAGGAGAAAGGGTAGATGGACACGATTATGTGGCCGATGCCATAGAAAAAGGAGCAGTGATTGCCATTGTTGAGCATCCGGTTAACGATGTTATGCCGGAAAATCAATTCGTAGTTAACAACAGTCTTGATGCGATGATAGCAATGGGGAAAAATTACCGCTTGGAGTACACAACAAAACTTATTGCAGTTACCGGTAGTGTGGGCAAAACTACAACAAAAGAATTTCTGCACTGTGTTTTTTCTGCCTTTGGTAAAACTTTAAAAAATGAAGGTAACAAAAATAATGAAATAGGGTTGCCGGAAACATTGTTTAATCTTAACGAAACTTATGATTATGGCGTGTTAGAGATGGGTATGACTGCATCAGGTGACATAGACAAGTTAACCGATGCAGTAAAACCGATTGCAGCAATTATTACAAATATTGGTGTTGCACATATTGAGCAGCTAAAAAGCCGAGAAAATATCCTAAACGCAAAGCTGGAGATTGTTAACGGTATAGCTGAAGGCGGGTTACTTGTTATTAATAAAGATAATGACATGCTATGTAACATTAAAGTTAGAGATGACATAAAGTTATTAAGCTTTGGGATAGATAGTAACGATGCCGACATAGTAGCTACCGAGTTATTTACCGATGATTACGACACCAATTTTAAGGTGGAAAACAAGCTGAGTAAAGAAACATTTAACGCTAAGATACCAGCTCTTGGAAAGCATAACGTATATAATGCATTATCGGCCTATTCTGTTGCGTATGGGATAGGATTAGATGGCAAGGTTGCCATAGATGCACTAAAAAATTATCAGAGTTGTGGGATGAGACAGCGAATTGTGCCTCAGAGTGAATTTGTTGTTATAGAAGATTGCTATAATGCTAACCCTGACTCCATGAGAGCAGCAATAGATACGCTTTCGAACATGCCGGATGTAACCTGTAAAATTGCAGTTTTGGGGGATATGTTAGAGCTGGGAGATTTATCCGAAAATGCACATCGTGAAATTGGAAAAATCCTTGCTGAAAAGGGAGTAGACTCTCTGGTAGCATATGGGGACATGGCAAAGTACATTGCCCAAGAAGCCGAAGGAGCTGTTGAAAATGTAGGTTATTCCGATGATAGATTAATTGCGATGGATTATCTAAATGAGTTTTACAAGGATAATTGTGCAATATTATTTAAGGCAAGTCGAGGAATGATGTTAGAAGAGCTTATGGAACTGTTTTATATACAAAGGGGATATTAAATGTTGATGCGATACCTGCTTTTGCTTACTGCAATTATCTCGTTGGGAGTTACCGGTATTTCCGGCTATTTTTTCATACCTTTTTTAAAAAAAGTGAAGTATGGTCAAACTATTAAGGAGATAGGTCCTACATGGCATAGTGGCAAACAGGGAACTCCAACCATGGGTGGTCTTATGTTTGTGTTGGGTATCGTTATATCGCTTTTGGCAGCCGGCTTTACCATTTATTATGGAGCTGAAAGCTTGTTCTTAGAATTATCTATGCAAAATATACTAACAGTTGCTATATCTTTTGGTGCCGCAGTTGGATTTGGTTTAATTGGATTTATTGATGATTATATAAAGGTTGCGCTAAAGCGTAATTTAGGATTAGTAGCCGGTTTAAAAATAATTATGCAATTTACCGTAACCAGCTTCTTTTTATACGGCCTTTACCTCAACAACAGCCTGCACACAACAATTATGATACCCTACTTTGGAGTAGTTGACCTTTCATATTTCTTTTATATTATTGCTTTCTTATTAATAATAGGGATAGTCAATGCGGTTAACTTAACCGATGGAATTGATGGTCTTGCGCCGGCAGTTACTTTTATAGTTATGATGGGCTATGTAGCAATTTCAATACTGGTGTATCAGTTTGCAACAGGACTGTTTGCGGCGGCAGTGGCAGGCGGAATGGTTGGTTTCCTGCTCTGGAACTTTTATCCGGCAAAGGTTTTTATGGGTGATACCGGAAGTATGTTTTTAGGCGGAGCGGTTGCTACGATGGCATTTTGCATCGGCAGACCGGAGATTCTTTTTTTAATAGGGCTATTATATATGATAGAGGCGGCATCGGTTATTATTCAGGTGGGATATTTTAAACTTACAAAACGCATATACGGAGAGGGAAGAAGAATATTTCGTATGTCTCCAATTCATCATCATTTTGAAATGCTTGGGTTGACAGAAATAAAAATTGTAGCACTTTTCTGCTTCATTGCTTTAACAGGAACACTTGCGGCAATACTTTATATGATAATTTATTAATCCCTGAGGTGAATTTTGGAGAAGGTTGAAAAACCACGTGAGAGAATAAAAATAAATGAAATAGACCTGCCATTTTTAGTTCTGGTTTTATTGTTGCTGATTTTTGGGTTAATAATGCTCTATTCAGCAAGTTATGCGGTAGGGTATTATCGAATGGGCGATAGCAATTACTATATTTCCGATCAGCTCATTTTTGCAGCTGTGGGAGTGGTAGGCATGCTCATCGTATCGCGATTTGATTATCGAATTCTAAAGAAGTTTGCATCGCCTGTAATGATCGCCTGTCTTATTTTATTAGTGATAGTGCTTTTTATGCCGGCAATCAATAATGCTCGTCGATGGATTGTTATCCCTTATGTACTAACCTTTCAACCGAGTGAAATTACGAAATTTGCAATCATTCTCCTGTTTGCACATTGGATGTCGATTAATTCAGAATTAATGAAAACCTTCAAAAATGGCGTTGTACCATATGCGACTGTTTTAGCGATAGTAGCAGCATTAATGTTACAACAACCACATCTGTCAGGAACACTTATTATTTTTATGATAGGTGGCGTTTTAATGTTTGTTGGCGGAACAAGGCTTATATGGTTTGGTGTTGCAGGAGGTGTTGCGCTAATCGGCGTACTCGGAGCAGTTCTTTTTATTGAGGATCTTGTACCCTATGCCATGCAACGTATCGAAGTTTGGCAGGATCCGTTTATTGACCCTCAGGGTGACTCCTATCAAACAATACAAAGTATGCTCTCGATTGGCTCGGGTGGCCTGTTCGGACTTGGGCTCGGAAACTCAAGACAAAAGCATCTTTATCTTCCGGAACCGCAAAACGACTTTATTTTTTCGGTGATTTGCGAAGAACTCGGATTTATTGGCGGCTTCCTCGTTATGTTGTTGTTCATATTTCTCCTGGTTCGAGGAATAATGATAGCGGTAAATGCAAGAGATAGATTTGGTGCTTTGCTGGTTGTGGGGATTATGACTCAGGTTATAGGTCAGGCGCTTCTTAATATTGCTGTTGCAACTAATACCATTCCAAATACCGGAATAAGTCTTCCATTCTTCTCATCAGGAGGAACATCGTTATTGATGTTGTTAGGGGAGATGGGGGTTGTACTTTCAGTTTCACGTCAATCAAGATTAACAAAGAGTTAGATATGAAAGAAAATATTCGAATTATGATAGCGGCAGGTGGAACAGCCGGACATATAAATCCGGCAATAGCTATAGCCGGATATATTACCGAACATTGTCCAAGTGCCAAAATATTGTTTGTAGGCAGAACCGATGGCATGGAGTTTAACCTTGTGGAAAAGGCAGGGTATGATTTTACAGCGATAGAAGTTCATGGCTTTCAGCGCAAACTTAATCTTCAAAACATTAAACGAAATATTCACGCGTCATACTGTCTTGCGCTCTCTATTTCAGCAGCAAAAAAAATACTAAATGATTTTAAACCTGACCTTATTATAGGTACCGGCGGGTATATATGTGGGCCGATTATGAAGGTGGCTCAATCAATGAAGATTAAAACCGCAATTCACGAGTCAAACAGTTTTCCGGGTGTTACCAATCGGTTGCTTGCAAAAAAATGTGATGTAGTTTTTACCGTAAACGAACATGCTACAGAGGCATTAAAGGTTCCTTATAAAACCATAGTAAGCGGCAATCCTGTTAGGCAGGAAATCTTGTTGCAGGATCGTGCAAAATGCCGTGCGTTATTGTCCGCTGCAAAAGAAGATTTGGTGATATTGTCGTTTGGCGGCTCGCTTGGTGCTGCAAAGATAAACCATGCCGTTGCGGGATTTATGAAGCTGTGTAACGATCAAAATAAAAGATACATTCACTATCATGCCACCGGAAGATATGGTAAGGAAGAGTTTAAAAAACTTTCTGAGGAATATGGTTTTTCGAAAAACACCAATATTCATATAAGGGAATATATAGATGATATGCCGGCAATGCTTGCAGCTGCTGACATAGTGATTTCCAGGTCTGGAGCTATAACAGTTAGTGAAATAGCGGCAGCGGGAAGAGCGTCAATTTTAGTGCCCTCACCAAATGTTGCTGAAAATCATCAATACCACAATGCAATGTCCCTTGCAGAGAAAGGCGCGGCTGTTTTAATTCTTGATAAAGATTTTAATGAAGAATCTCTTGCAGAATCAATGGAGGAGTTGATTGTTAACACTCAAAGACTTCGAGAAATGGGAGTTGCCGCTAAAGCTTGCTATATTCACGATGCACTTCCAAAAATATATCGACATTTAGAAAAGTTGTTTTAACTTCCGTAACAAACAACGCCTAAATTGCATAGCATAGACTGAAATGCAAAAAAAGAGGTGTTGTTTTGGAAAAAATAGCTGTAAAAGGACGAAAAACACTCTGCGGAAAGGTGACAGTTCAGGGGGCAAAAAACAGCATACTACCAATTCTTGCTGCTACATTGATGGTGGATGGTAAATGTAAACTTACGAACACTCCGCAGCTACTGGATGTTTCCAGTTGTGTTGAGATAATGAAAAAGCTGAACGCGTCAATCACATCAAAGGATGACACACTAACCGTAACAAAAAATCAGCGTATAGAAAGCAGTATAAGCAAAGAGTTGATGTCCTCTATGCGATCGTCTATCTTTTTTTTAGCTCCTCTTATTGCCTCAACGGGCATAGCAGCTATTTACCAACCGGGTGGATGTGAACTTGGCGGAAGGCCAATTGACCTTCATCTTGATGGGTTAACTAGAATGGGAGTGGTTGTGAGACAGGTGGGGGAAAAGCTGTTATGCTATGCTGAAAATGGCCTGTATGGAGCCGATATAATGTTACGTTTCCCCAGTGTTGGAGCAACCGAGACGCTTGTGATGGCTGCCTCAACTGCAAAGGGAAAAACCGTTATTAGAAATGCAGCAAGAGAGCCGGAAGTTACAGATTTGGTAGGGTTTTTACGTTCTGCAGGGGCGGATATAACGGGAGAGGGTACAAATATAATTACCGTGAATGGGGTGCCCGCGTTAAGCGGAACGGATTACAGAATTATTCCGGATAGAATCGAAACGGCTACATACCTATGCGCAACTTCTGCAACAGGTGGGGAGATTGAGATAGAACAAACCAATCCCGGAGATGTTGGACCACTTACAACTTTATTATCCAATGCGGGAGCTAAGATAAAGATAGACAAAGATAAAATAATTATCCGTTGCGATAATCGACTCAAGGGTGTAGGGTATGTAGAAACACAAGTTTTTCCCGGCTTTCCGACCGATGCTGCACCGCTACTTGCAGCGGCAATGCTAAAATCTTCGGGTAAAACAGTTGTTAACGACACCATATTTTCTGATAGGTTCCGCTGTGCAGACGAGTTTGCCAGTTTTGGAGCAACAGCGTTAAGAAGAAACAGCAGTGTTATGATTGAAGGTGTAAAAGATACGTATGCCGCAAGGGTAAAGGCTGCCGACCTTAGAGGTGGAGCCGCACTGTTGATTGCCGCACTTGGTTCAGAGGGCGAGAGCGTTATAGATGGAGTTGATTTTATCCGAAGAGGGTATCAAAATATTGTTAACTCATACAAATCACTTGGTGCTGATATAAAATATTGCTAAAGGAAATCTAATGAAAAAAAAGAGGAAGTTGAAGATAAACAGAAAGGCCGGAAGGGATGCTGAAATCGCCCTTCGTAACCTACATAGCCGAAACGAAACCGATGAGGATAACAAAACACAGAATACTCCTGATAAGAAGGTGAGACCGAAAAGGGGGAAGTTAACGAAAACCTCATCAAGAAGACGTCGTGCAAGAAAAAAAATGCTGATGATTTTATTTATTGTTCTTTTAAGTGCGGCAGGAATTATTGCAAGTTTTATTTTGATTTTCAGAGTTGAAGCGATTGTAGTTGAAGGAGATTCTAAATATAGCGATAAAGAACTAATTGAAATGGTTCCTTTAGAGCCGGAAGATAACATTTTTTTCTTTGATTCAGAGCTCGTTGAAAAATCAATACTTGATAAGTTTGTATATATCGAGTCGGTGGAGGTTACACGCAAGCTACCATCAACCATAATAATTTCGGTTGAGCCGGCAAAAGAAAAATACATGATTGAGACTGAATCCGGAATATTCATCTTATCCGAGAGCCTTACGGTGCTGAGGTTAGCCGAAGATGGCGATAAGTACTGCAATATAGTGGGTTATAATCCACATGCTATGGTGGTAGGAGCCCAGCTTGCTTCACAGGAGGTAGACCGAGATTACATGTTAAAGCTCTTACTGGAGGAATTATCGAACACAAATATGTTGGAAAAGATAATTGAGATAAACATTTCTGATACACTTAACATGGAATTTGTTTATGACGGCAGAATAACGGTAAAGCTGGGGAGCGATCTTTCAATGGACTATAAAATGGAAATGGTAGCAAAGGTGTTGGAGGAAAATGTTCAGGAGAGTGAAGTAGGCACTATTGATGCAAGTGTATCAGGTATGGCAGTATTTAACGCTATTTGATGGAATCTTTACGGTTTTCTAACAGTTTTTTGAAATTTTTTTACAAAAGGTATTGAAAAAGGCATGAATATCTGATATCATTTATAGAGATATAATTTGTTAGGAATTCTTAGGAGGAGTTGTAGTGGCTTTCCACCTCGATGAAGAGCTGATGAATATCACTAATATTAAGGTGATAGGAGTTGGCGGTGGCGGCGGTAATGCCGTTAACCGAATGATATTGTCCGGTCTACGTGGCGTTGAGTTTGTAGCAATGAATACCGACCAGCAGGCTTTGTATAATTCAAAAGCCACACATAAGGTTCAAATTGGCTCCAAGCTTACCAAAGGCCGTGGCGCAGGTGCTGACCCCGAGATAGGTCAACGTAGTGCTGAAGAAAGCCGTGATGAAATAGCGGCTGCACTTAAAGGTACCCAAATGGCATTTATTACTGCAGGTATGGGAGGCGGCACCGGAACGGGTGCAGCACCGGTTGTTGCAGAAGTAGCAAAAGAACTTGGTGTGCTTACTGTCGGTATAGTAACAAAACCTTTTGCCTTTGAAGGTAAAAGAAAGATGCTAATTGCCGAACAGGGAATTAAAGGATTGCTTGAAAGGGTAGATTCTCTTATCGTTATACCTAACGAAAGATTAAAACTCATTTCCAACGAGAAAATTACACTTCTTAATGCATTTGAGTCAGCAGACAATGTTCTGCGTCAGGGTGTTGAGAGTATTGCCGAACTTATCAATTTGCCGGCATTTATCAACCTTGACTTTGCAGATGTTCGCTCTATTATGAAGGACGCAGGATATGCTCACATGGGTGTAGGCCGCTCTAATGGCAAAAATAAGGCAGAAGAAGCCGCACACCTTGCAATTTCTAGTCCGCTGTTAGAAACATCTATTTCCGGCGCAAGGGGCGTAATCATTAACATCACTTCTTCACCGGATATTGGCCTTGAAGATGTTGAGTTGGCAGCCTCTCAGATCACCGATTCTACCCATCCTGATGCAAATATCATCTGGGGTGCATCCTTTGATGAATCTGTTACAGATGAAATGCGTATAACCGTAGTTGCGACCGGTTTTGAAAATGCAGTTGTATTCGAATCATTGCAACAGCAAGCAGCTTCTCAAGCTCCTAAGATTGATATTCCATTAGAGTTCACAAGTGCCTCAACAGAAACTCCGGTAACCCCTGTTCAGGAGGATGAAGTTTCTATAGAGTCAAAAACAGCCGCTCAGGAACAGGTGGATGAAGAGCTAAGAAAGCGCAACGAAGAGAAGGAAAATAAAGATTATTTCGATGATATAATAAATCTGCTTAATAATCGATAGAACCAACAAACTACAATTATAAGCGACAGATAGCTTCTGTCGCTTTTTTGGGAGATTTTATGAATAGTGAAAAAATGTATCATATCAACCTTAATAAAGAGGATATATGTGGAGCGAGGTATGCTATAATACCGGGAGATCCGGATAGGGTGAAAAAAATAGCAGCATTTTTAGATAATCCACGGTTTGTATGTCAAAAAAGAGAGTATACGAGTTATATTGGAAGCATAAACGGGGAAAATGTTATAGTTACCTCCACCGGCATAGGTGGTCCATCGGCAGCGATAGCCGTAGAGGAACTTGCCATGCTTGGTGTTGATAATTTTATCAGGGTAGGCACCTGTGGCGGCATGCAACAGTCAGTTTTGCCCGGAGATATAGTTATTGGCAATGCAGCAATAAGAATGTCTGGAACAGCTTTGGAATATCTACCGATTGAATTTCCTGCAGTCTCAAACTTTGACCTAACAACTGCACTTAGAGATGCCGCGAAGTCTCTTAGCTTGAGATATCATGTTGGAGTAGTTCACTGCAAGGACAGCTTTTATGGACAGCATTCACCTCAGCGTATGCCGGTGTCGGATGAGCTTGAATCGAAGTGGAAAGCATGGATTGCCGGTGGTGCATTAGCCTCTGAGATGGAGTCGGCAACATTATACGCGGTTGCAAACACACTGGGTCTTAAGGCTTCATCGGTTTTTAGTTGTGTATGGAATCAGGAACGTAGAAATGCCGGTATTGTAGATGATGATGTTCACGATACTGAGTATGCAATTAAGGTAGCAATCGAGGCGCTAAAGTTATTAATTAATTGATCATTTTTTTAAATATTGAATAATTTATATATTGTTTTTTAATTATTATTGTGATATACTATATTTTATAGAGTTGTTGGGAGTTACAGTGGACGTATTTGCACAAACGGATAATTCATTAGATCTAATTAATACTGAAAAGGGATTTAGAACATCGCTTTTTGGTTTTGCTCGTGCCGAAGTATTAGAGTTTATTGATCAACTAATGAGTAATAACGCCGCACGAAACAGCCAACTAAACAGCTCGTTAGTTGATATGGAAGCAAAGGTTACTGACCTAAAGGATGAAAATGAGGCACTTTTAGATAAAACAAGAGTGCTTGTAGACCAGTTAGAAGAAAAAAGAAGCAACCATATTCAAACAACTAAGGATATTGAGGAACTTAAAAACGACCTTAAAAATAAGACTGAAGAGGTTGAACAGCTTAAGGAGAGACTGTTTTCACAGGAACAAGAGCATAATCTTTCTCTATCTGAAATAGCATCATTAAGAAAACAAATCGCCTCACTTGAAGACAGACTTTTAGCCGCAAAAGAATCCTCCAAATGCGCTGATGACACCATCGTAGCAGCACAGAGAGCGGCAACAAGAATAATGACAGAGGCGGTAAAACAATCGCCTAAAAACAACAATGAATTTGACGTTGCGGATATATCCTCTATACGGGATAAAGTTCGGTCATTGGAAAATCAACTTAGATCTATTAGTGATACTGTAGAAATTGCCTTCACTTCTAAAATTAAAAATCAGGAAAGTATGAATGATGGATATTATCGTCATACATCCTCCTTTGATAAGCAAGATTATGGTGTAAATGGTGGGTGGATATCTGCCTCTATACCCCAACCGAACATAGAAAAAAATGTCTCTTATTGGCAGCCGTTGGAAAGACCTACAACGCCGGTAGGATGGCAATCGGCTGAGTCGGCATATGAAAATGATTTGGATGCTCTTGATAATCACGACCTCCACAACCATTCCAAAGAGGCTTCAGTAGCGAGGGTGTATCACCATCGCCGTGCCGATACCGAGCAACAGGAGCGGATGGTAAAGGTTGTTAAACCTACCGCTGTCAATTACAGCCAACTTCGTCGACAGCACAATATTAAATATATAGTTACTCCTCATAAAAGATAAATTAATTCCGAGCCCACTATTATGTAATAAACAGAATAGTTTGCTCGGAATTATATTATTTATCAGATAGTTACCTCTTTATTACTTTATCTATAGCAGTTACCAACCCTGCTATTTCCGGTTTAGATAGTTGTTCATCAGCACCGATTTCTAAACCTTTGCGATACATCTCTTCGGTAATGAGAGATGAAAAGATAATTACCGGTATTTTGTTTAAAACAGAATGATCCTTGATGTTTTTGGTGAGACGGTGTCCGTCCATTGCCGGCATTTCAATATCGGTAATCACACAAGCAACTTCAGATAGCAAATCAGGGCTATCTACAAGCGATTCGATGTATTCCCAACAACTTTTACCATTATCGAATTTTGTAACGTTAGTAAAGCCGGCCTTGGATAAAGAGTCCGAAATTATCTTCGAAAGAAGTATAGAATCCTCTGCAACCACTATAGGAAGATGAGTCAATTCTCTATCACCAAGCGTATCAATATCCGCAACATTGATTGATGTATTAGGTGCTATATCCGCAACAATCTTTTCAAAATCAAGTATAGTAATAAGCCTTCCTTCAAAGTCAACCAATCCGGTGGCGACACCGTCCTGATGTCCGTAGATAGCTTTATCGGGTTTTTGTATTGCGCTCCATGATACCCTGTCGATCCCGACTACTTCATGAACTCTAAAGGCAATGTTAAGCTTGTTAAAGCTGGTAACTATAAACAGGTCTCGCTCATTTGAAGCATCATTGGTATCTGCAAGACCAAGATATGCCGGCAGATTAAGTACGGTAAGAACAATTTCCCGTGGCTTATATACACCTTCGATTGCAGGATGTGAATGCGGCATAGCCTTAACCGGTGCCGCTCTCATGATTTTAGTAACCTTAGCAACATTAATCCCAAAAACATTGTTACCGATTCTAAATTCAATGAGTTCAATTTCATTAGTGCCGCTTTCAAGAAGAATATTATGTTTTAATTCCATTTCTGCCATAACGAATACTCCTAGTTTTCCCTATAAGTATAGCATACCAAATTTTAAGTATAAATACAATAGTTAATAGATAAAAAACCTAAAATGGAGGCAACTTTATGAATAATAATGAATTTTTAGCGCTAGCGGTCACTCATAAAATTGAAAAAAAAGCTGAAAAAAGCATTTTATTTAAGGAAGGAGACACTGCTACCGATTTTTTTGCAATAGTAAGCGGAAGTGTTTTACTCACCCAAGGGAATCAAGTAGTAAGTGCGCCTACTACTATCGGGTTTGAGGATGTTTTACGTAATGGTAACTACAGCTGTACGGCAATTGCGGCAACCGATATTAGCTTTATAAAGGTTGATGCCTCTAAACAAAAAAACTATTTAAAACTTTGTCCGGATCAAGCATTGGATATTATTAAGCGTGCCCTCGGATTAGAAAATAAAGAAGCTGGTGTCGCACAGCCAGTATCGGCTAACACCCCTGTTGTTAGCGCTGTGCAGAAAACAACAGATGAAATTCAAAGCAAGCAGGATAGATTAGCGGCTGCGAGTATGGTATTTAACATTCCATCACAGCATCGACTTTATAGTGATACGGTAAAAGTTATAACCGACGCTAAATTTCTTCATCTAAACGAGCATGTTTGCCCTGTTTGTAATACTAAATTCAGTGAAAAAAATGTTCTGTTTTCATTGCTCAGAACCGTTAAAACAAATCTTGATTTAAGGGTTCAGTATATGGATTTTGAGCCATTGTGGTACGGGGTGATGGTTTGTCCTAACTGTAAATACGCAAACAATGAAAAGGGATTTGCTAACGTTGGAACCTTTGAAGCAAAGAATATTTTATCAAGGTTAAATGATGCAGGCGTTGCGCAAATTAACGAAATATACACCGAACAACATAGTATTGATGATGTGTTTATTGCATTTTATGACGCTTTGTTTTGCACTGAAAGCATTGGAGAGAATAGCATAACTAAGGCAACGCTATGGCTTAATTTGGTTTGGCTATACGAAGATGTTGGCGATAGTACTATGGTTGCTATTGCAAGTCAAAAGGCTCTTGAATGCTACAACTACATATTCAATGAAACTCGACACTTTGAAACACCGGAAGAAGAGCAGCAAATATATATGATTATGGCTGAACTAAACTTGAGGATAGGGAATAAAGAGCAGGCGTTAATCTTTTTAACTGAAGGCTTTAAAGGTAACAGCAACAATCGTCTTTACAAAGAAAAATGCAGACGTAGATATGAGGAGCTACGAGAATCTTAATAGCATATTTTAATAAAACTGTGGCGCAATTACTGCGTCACAGTTTTTTTGCTTTGTTTTAGGATACACCATTTGAAAACTGACAATACTATCCTTGTAATGTTGGAGGGAAGGTATGCGTTTTCATAGAGTTGAGGTTAGCGGAATAAATACTTCGGAACTAAAAGTTTTAAAAGAAAAAGAAAAAATTGAGCTGCTCAAAAAATATCATAAAGGTGATATGAGTGCAAGAGATGATTTGGTTCAGGGTAACTTAAAGTTGGTTCTTAGTATTATTCAAAGATTTCAAAACAGTAAGGAACAGGCAGATGACCTGTTTCAAATTGGTTGCATAGGACTTATAAAGGCGATTGATAACTTTGATACCGGACACAATGTTCGATTTTCAACCTATGCAGTGCCGATGATAATGGGAGAGATAAAGAGATACCTAAGAGATAACAACAGTATTCGCGTATCAAGATCGGTAAAAGACGTCGCCTACAAGGCTTTAATAACTAAAGAGCGTATGCAGCAACACATGGATCGTGACCCATCGAACTGTGAAATAGCCATAGAGATGGGAGTAGACGAGTTGTTGGTACAAAGAGCACTTGAGGCAATGGTAGATCCGGTATCGATATACGAACCGATTGTTGGAAGCGATAGCGATGCATTAATGATTATGGACCAGTTAAAGGATAATAGCAGCGAAGACAGCTGGATATCTTCAATAGTATTTAAGGATGCAGTGAAAAACTTAGAGGATAGAGAGAAAAAGATAATGGCGCTACGATTTCTTTCCGGTAAAACTCAGATAGAAGTTTCAAAGGAAATTGGGATTTCACAGGCGCAGGTCAGTCGTATTGAAAAAAATGCTATAGAAAATATAAAGGAACAGTTATGAAAGAAGGCAGGCTAATTACTATAATCATATTGTTTATGTCGGGATTTTTTTTGTTGTTAATTTCAACTTTTTTGCTTTCCTCAAATTTGGAACTTAGACGGTTAGCGCAACAGCAATCGGAAGCTGTGTTAACATTGTCGCAAGGGAGAGGAGATATATTTGACTGTAATTTAGAACCGCTAACATCAACAACTTCAAAGGTGTATGCGTTTGCAGTTACCGGCGAAGAAGCGTATTCTGAATATTTTAGAAGATTAACCGAACAGGGGCAGGCACAAGCATATGAGCTGTACAATCAGAACACTCCCTATCTAATAGAGATTGATGGGAGTGATGGACAAAACCCTTACGAATTTTCAGACACTAACAGATATTTAAACGAACAGATAGCACCAAACATAATTGGATATCTTGATAATAGTGCTACCGGAGCACAAGGGATAGAAAAGGCATACAACGACCTTTTGGAGAGAGGGGGAGTAAAGACTGAGGTAACCTATGAGCGGGACGCTTTGGGCTCAATTACTTTAAATTCCGAGCCACTGCTTTCATATATTTACGGAACAGGAGAAGGGATAATTCTAACCATAGATAAGACCATACAACGTATTTGTGAGGGGATAGCCGTTGATAATATACCTAAGGGGGCAATAGTGGTTATGGAGGTGCAAACCGGAAGGATAAAAGCAGCAGTTAGCACTCCTATGCTGTACCCAAACGACATTTTACGAAACATAGAGGCGGATGATGGTGCATTTATTAATCGTCCTGCAACAGCATATAATGTAGGGTCGGTAATAAAACCATTTATTGCAGCGGCGCTTATTGAAGAAGGAGTCGACACAGGTGCCACTTATCAGTGTAATGGTAGTATAGAAATTAATGGACATATATATCATTGTTATAACGAAAAGGCGCATGGAGAAGTTGATCTTGAATCGGCACTTGCTCAGTCCTGCAATGGTTATTTCATCGCAAATGGAATTGAGCTTGAATCTGAAATACTCTATCAAACCATGAAAAATGTTGGATTTGGTACATCGATAATATCGGATGGATTCGTGGTTAGCGAGGCAGGGGTATTGCCTTCTTCAGAACAGCTTAACAATCTTGGGGAAAAAGCAAGCTTTACCTTTGGTCAGGGTCTTTTAATGTCTACTCCGATACAGGTGAGCGCGGCAATGAATGTTTTTGCTAACAATGGCAGATATATTTCACCTACTATAGTGGAGGGAGTATACAATCAAATTACCGATCGTGTAGATGAAAGTTTTTATTCACCTGTTATAAAAGAAGTGATACCTGAAGACACAGCGCAAATCATCTCAGATATGCTAAATCTGGTTATAACGCAGGGTACCAGTTCAGCAGCAGCACCGCTGTTCGGCGAGGCCGCCGGAAAAACAGGAACTGCACAGACAGGAAGATATCTAAATACAGAAATTTCCTCGGAATATTCAATATATTCCGAGGAAAAGACAGACGAAACTGTTGCATGGTTTTCAGGGTATTATCCGGCAGATGATCCCAAATATACTATAACAATAATGCAGGAAGGTAGCGATGCCCTGGGCGAGGAGATGGGCTCAATTTTTGCTTCAATCTGTAACAGCCTTAGATATTATGATTCTGACTTGCCAACAAGTGATGCTGTATTACCTTATTTTTAATGGAGAAAAATTAAGTGCATCGGCTGAAACAAGACGATATTTTATTCCATCTGCGGTTGCGTTAAATGCATGTTTTATGGTGTGGCTATGTAAATGTCCGTAGTAACAGCTTTTAACATTGTATTTTTTAATGGCATCAATTATAAGGTCGCTGTATTCATTTCTAAAAATTGGTGGATAATGCAAAAACACAATTTTCTCGTAATTACCGGCAGATTCAAGCGACGCTATAAGTCTGCCAGCTTCACGCAGAACCACTTTTTGATCAAAGGGTTCACCACGCTCAAAAAGCCAACTTCTGGTGCCACATATAGCAACATTTTCAACTAGAAAGCTGTTGTTGTGTAGAATGGAAATACTGTTAAATTCATGATGATTTAAGTATTCCTGCATTTTTTTAAGACTGGTCCACCAATAATCATGGTTGCCCTTAATAATGATTTTTCGGCCCGGAAGTTGATTGATATAGTTGAAATCTTCATAACATTCTTCTAACTTCATAGACCAAGAGATATCTCCTGGTAAAACTACAGTATCCTCTTCGTTTACTAAGTTGTTCCAGTTTGTCTTTAAAAGCTCGGTATAACCTTCCCAACCGGAAAAAACATCCATCGGCTTTGTTGTTCCGAGTGAAAGGTGTAGATCAGCAATTGCATATATTGACAAGCGTAGTTACTCCTTAATTAGGCTTAATACTCTTTGTTCTATTTCGCAAATTTCAATAACTTCAACATTTCTTGCGCATCGGCCCGTAATTTTTTTGATTCCCTCAGGCGCGGGGAACCAAGGGAAACCGGAGCTCATAGTTTCTATAGCCATAATATCAGATAGTTTCAGGTTGCTTAATGCGTGAACAACTTCGGAAGGGAATTTATAGGGGCTAGCGGTTGAAAGAACCATTATTTGATTGGAAGCTTGTCCGGTTGCATTAAAATCCTGTGCTGCTGAGAGAGCCACAGCGGTATGCGGATCGCAGATGTACTGGTGTTTTTTTTCGGTTTCATTAATTGTTTTCGACGACTGGTTATCATCTGCAGAGGCGGAATAGAATGTTTTATTCAATTGTTTAAGTAAAGTTTGTGTTATTTTGAACTTACCTGTAGTTTTTAAATCATTCATTAAGGAAGCTACGTAATTAACATCCCCACTTTCGTGGTATAGCAGTCGTTCAAGGTTAGATGAAACCAGGATATCCATAGAAGGGGAAGAGGTAAGAAAAAACTCACGATTTGTATCATAAACACCGGTTTCAAAAAAATCAGTGAGAATACGATTTTTGTTAGAGGCACAGATTAACTTGCCGATGGGCAGTCCCATTTTTTTAGCATAGTAGCCGGCTAAAATATCTCCGAAGTTACCGGTAGGAACAGAAAAATCTATCTCTTCGCCTGCCTTAATTATACCTTCGCTAAGTAACTCGGCATAGCTACTGAAGTAATAGCATATCTGAGGAAGAAGTCTTCCTAAATTAATTGAATTAGCAGTTGAGAGCTTTACGTCATTATCCTCTGCTAAGGATACAATCTTTTCTGATGTAAAGATTTTTTTAACTGCAGACTGAATATCGTCAAAGTTGCCTTTAACCGCATAGACGTTTAAATTATTACCAACGGCATCCAGCATCTGACGTTCCTGCACCATGCTCACTCCACCGTTTGGATAAAAAACAGCTATGTGTGTTCCGGGAACATCAGCAAAACCATATAAAGCCGCGGAACCGGTATCGCCTGAGGTAGCGACAAGCACAAGATTATCCGTTGTGTTGGATTTCATCCGCTTTGCCTCGCACAGCAAAGGTGCTAATAATTGAAGTGCATAGTCCTTAAAGGCGTGTGTCGGTCCGTGCCATAACTCAACAAAACATAACCTACTACTAACTCTTTTTATATGTCCGGCACCGTTTGCAAATCGATCAGGGGAGTATATTTCAGAAACAATATTTTCTATAAAAGATTCGTCGTAATCCGTTAAAAACAGCTTAAGTACTTGTGAGGCAATATAGCTGTATGGTTTATGTATCAATGTTTCTACGTTTAGCTTTGGAAAATCCTGTGGGACAAACAATCCACCATCATCACATATGCCGGTAATTATTGCTTCGGCACCTTCATATAACTTTTCATTACTTCGTGTAGAATGATATTTCATAAAAGATCCTTTCAGGTACTGGAATAGTTTTCTTATATCCTAAAACGCATTCTCAATTATCTCACAGCGAATAGTTTTTCCTTCCTTGTGTGTAATTAATGCGGCATCAAATCTTATTACTGATTCAAGCAAATTTTGTTTTGCTAAATAATCAAGCGCTGCTGATTTAATTTTTTGCTGCTTTGTAGAGGTTATCGAATACTCAATAGGAACAATTGAGGTATCAGATCGAGACTTAACTTCTACTATTACAACTAAATTAGCTTTCCCAGCTACTATATCAAGCTCGCCAAACCTTGTTTTAAAATTTCGTACTAGTATTTTAAAACCTTTTTTACGATACTGTTTACTTACATATTCTTCGGCACTATCGCCTATAAATTTAGTTATCATGATTTAGTATTTTCTTTAAAAAGCTTCTGCGGTAAAAATCTTTAATACCATGTTTTTTAATCATTTCGTAATGTAAAGCTGTTCCATAACCGTTGTGTTTTGACAAAAAATATTCCGGATATTGTTGGTCGAGCTTCTGCATATGTCTATCTCTCGATACCTTGGCTAA
The DNA here is from genome assembly GCA_964368815.1 of uncultured Oscillospiraceae bacterium. GTDB lineage: Bacteria > Bacillota > Clostridia > Oscillospirales > Ruminococcaceae > CAYJBH01. The sequence goes on along the minus strand of CAYJDA010000001.1, from coordinate 18,871 downwards.
AACAGATGCTGCAGCAATACAAGCAGAATTTGCATCGCCTTTAACCACCGGCCTACAATCTATGTTAAGTTCAGGACAACGGTTACCGTCGATAAAACAATAGTCTGGTAAAATCGAAAGCCCTTCAATTGCTTGCTTCATACCAAGCATGGTAGCATTTAAAATATTTATTTCATCAATTACATAATTATCTATCATAACAATGTTATAAGCTATAGCACTATTAATAATCTCATCAAAAAGAATTTCTCGCTTTTTTTTGCTAAGCTTTTTGCTATCATTAATAGTAGATAGTATCTCATTATCTTCTATGCAGTTATAATCCAAAATAACTGCAGCGCAGCATACCGGACCGCACAAAGGTCCCCGTCCTGCTTCGTCGACACCACAAAGTAGTAAATCTTTTGCACCGTTATTTATATCATAATCAATAAGTGGGCTGTTCAAGTGTTATTCTCCCAAACTTTGCGGCTCTAAATTCATCAATTACCATAATAGATGTTCGTTCCAAATCCACCTCACCACCTCGGATAAGCATTCCTCGTTTACGACCTATTTCCTCTAACAATTCATACATAGGCAACTTTAAAACAGAAGGATCAAGCTTGAATCTATCACACAATCCGTTACCTTCCAGCTCTGAGAGCTCTTGTAAAAGGTGAGCGGCAAGCTCTTCTTTTCCTATTATGTCATCATTAATTGATCCGATAAAAGCAATGTTGGAGGCAACCCTGTTGTTTTCAAATTTTGGCCATAATAATCCGGGAACATCAACAAGATCAAACTTATCAAGTGTTATTCTTTGCAGTCCTCTTGTAACTCCCGGCTTATCTGCCGCTCTCGCTTTTGCAGAACCGCACAACATATTTATAAGCGTAGACTTACCAACATTAGGAATTCCGCACACCAGAAGCGAAATTCTCATTGCTCCCAATCCTCGCGCCTCACGACGGCTCTTAATTTCAGAAGTAACTTTATTTACCGCCGAAAATACTGATTTAACGGCAGAGGGGCTTTTAGAAGAAATGGCAATTGCCGTTTCGGACTTATTTAGGTGTTTCAGCCATCTATCGGTAGAGGATTGATCGGCAAGGTCAGCCTTATTGAGTACATATATTTTAGGTTTATCAACAAGCATCTCGGCTAACTTTGGGTTGATGCTGGAGTAGGGAATACGGGCATCAAGCAACACTACCGCGGCATCTATAGAGGGTAAAACGCTCTGCACGGCACGAAAAGTTCGCGTCATATGTCCCGGAAACCATTGAATCACTGCACGTTCATTATCCATTTGTATTCCTTTTTTATAAAAGTCCCACACGAGCGAATGGGAATACTCTAACTACAGCTTTTCCCATAATGCCACGTTCATCAATCTGCCCGACACTGCTGCTACGGCTATCCTGAGAATTACTACGGTTATCACCCATAACAAAAACATTTCCCTCTTCAATTGTTAGGGGGAATTCAATATCATAGGCTACCGTTTTAGCATCGGCTATATATTCCTCCTCGATTAAAACATCATTAATATAAACTTCACCGGTATCCTGAATGATGTTTATGGTATCGCCGCCTATAGCGATAACTCTTTTAACCAGAGGTTTTCCAAGTCCTGTATAACTGTCAAGAACTACAACATCTCCTCTTTGTGGGGTGTACGCAATGCTCCTGATTATCAATCGGTCCCCCTCTAAGAAAGTTGGCTCCATAGATACACCCTGAACCGTCACCATTCTAAAGAAAAACAGAAATAATAGTATTATTGCAACCGCACAAAAAACAAGAGCATCAATCCACTCAAAATACTCACGTCTTTTCTTAGCTGTTTCTGTCATTGAGAACTCCTATAAGGATAAACGCCAACACATTAAATTGTCATAGCCAAAACATAATAATCCGAACTGTTTTTATAAAGCCCAAAACACATTGTCTGCATTAATACCTCTCGCAACACTGGTAAATAATTGCGAGAGGGTGTTATAAAACAAAACTTTTTTGGCTATATAAAAACCTCTGAAAACCTTTCGTGTTATAGTTAATACATTTTAAAACAGACTTCTGTCTTCAGCAGAAAACAAACAAAGACTATCACAAGCAGTTGGTCACGAAAGTAGGTTTGGATTATAATGTTTTGGCTATGCTCAAAACTCAACGTGTAAGCGCATATATACTTTTAATAAGAAATTATTTATGTCTAATTTGCTCTTTAACTTTAGCTGACTTACCTGTGCGGCTACGTAGATAGAAGAGTTTAGCACGTCGAACTTTACCGTGACGAACTATAGAAACACTCTCAACAAATGGCGAGTGCATAGGGAACACCCTTTCAACACCAATGCCATACGATGTGCGGCGAACTGTAAAAGTTTCGTTTATATCGCCATGTTTTTTTGCAATAACGGTTCCTTCAAATGCCTGAATACGCTCACGCTCACCCTCCTTAATGCGTACGTTTACCTTTACGGTATCACCTACACTAAAAGAAGGCAATTCTGCCTTTTTGTGAGCTTGGGTTATTAATTTAATTGCGTCCATAATTTCCTCCGTAAGACTATTTGCGGCATTCATTAATTATCTATAACTCTAATAAAGAAGTAATCAGAGGACTGCCGTTACAAATGGTATGTGTTTGCCATCGATAAACCTTGTTGAACAAGGTAGCAAACGGTGTGCTCAAAATATAATACCACAAAGCAAGTAAAATTGCAAGTGTTTTTGTTGACTTTTTGCTAATTTGATGTATTATGTATATAATAAAGATTATTTTAGATAAAAATATGCTTATATTCAAGGGAGAACAATGAAAAATCGAACCATGATACAAATGTTTGAGTGGTACTTACCTGCTGATGGAATGTTTTGGCGTGATGTATGTGAAAAGGCTGAATCACTTGCATCAGTCGGTATTACAGAAGTCTGGTTACCTCCTGCATATAAAGGCGCAGCCGGCATTAATGATGTAGGATATGGCGTGTACGATATGTATGACCTTGGAGAATTTGATCAAAAAGGCAGTGTTTCAACTAAATACGGAACAAAAAACGATTATATTAATGTCATATCCGCCTTAAAAACACATGGAATTTCGGTGTATGCGGATGTTGTTTTTAACCATAGGATGGGTGCTGATGCTACCGAACTTGTTTTTGCTAAGGAATATCGACAAGATAATAGAAAACATTTTATAGTAGAGGGGATGGTTGAAGCCTGGACAGTCTTTAACTTTAAAGGCAGAAATGGTATTTACTCTGATTTTAAATGGAACCATACCAATTTTGATGGTTGTGATTGGGATCAAAGAAACCAAAGAAAAGGCGTTTATCTATTTGAGGGTAAAAGTTGGGATACGCATGTAGATATTGAAATGGGTAACTATGATTATTTAATGGGTGCCGACCTTGATTTCGAGAATGAAGAAACATTTTGTGAGCTAATTAACTGGGGGAAATGGTATTTAGATTTCACCGACATTGATGGCTTTAGAATAGATGCCGTTAAACATGTAAATTTTGAAAAAATAGCCGAGTGGGTTAAAGCTATGAGAGAACACTCCGGTAAGGAGTTGTACGCAGTGGGGGAATATTGGAATCAGCATCTATCTGCACTGACATATTATCTCGACAAAACAGCACATACGCTGACCCTCTTTGATGTGCCGTTGCACTATAATTTTTATAATGCTTCTCGCTCAAACGGTCATTACGGTATGGGAGCTATTTTAAATAATACACTTGTTTCAGAACGTCCCCAACGAGCAGTGACCATAGTGGACAATCATGACACACAGCCGGGGCAGGCGTTGGAGAGCTGGGTGGCTGAATGGTTTAAGCTTCATGCTTATTCGATAATTTTATTGAGAGCTGAAGGTCTGCCATGTGTTTTTTACGGTGATGTTTACGGAATACAGCAAAGTAACATAAAACCTATAAAACGTCTACCTACGCTCATTAAGGTTAGGCGGGATCTTGCTTATGGTGAGCAGATTGATTATTTTGACAATAGCTCTATAGTAGGTTTCTCTAGGCTTGGCATGGACGAGCACGACTTATCAGGGTTAGCAGTAGTCATGACAGATAGCGTCGGGGGTGTGTTGCGCATATGCTTAGGTGAACGCTTTATCGGAAAAACAGTGGTGGATATATTAGAAAATGTCGATGCAAAGATTACTGTTGAACAGGATGGATGTGCAAACCTACCGGTTAAAGACGGAAGTGTTAGTGTATATGTAGATGAAGCTTATCTGATGAAATTTCATGAGAGTAACTAGCTAAATGATATGGTACTATCCTTAACGGTTTTGTTATAGTTAGTTAAAACTATTATTAAGTCGCTTGCATTTACAGAACCGTCGCCGTTAATATCCGTTAAATTGTTGGATGCGGTTTGCGGTGTTTTATTAAAGTTGTTGCTGTTTCTAATAATGCTAAGGTCGGTAAAGTTAACAGCCCCGTCTTTATCAACGTCTCCTGCAATAAGGTTAATAAGGTTTATTTTATTGTTGCTACTGTCGGTAAACGCTATAGACTCAGAACCCATAGTGATGCCGGTTACGATATAATCAAGATGAGAACCCCTACTTATAACCATATTATAACTGCCTGCTGCTATTTCACCGATGGCAAAATCAACGCTGCTAATATTACCTGTTACAGCAGTTGATATATTGGTACTATATAAAATGTTTTCAAAGCTTGTATCACCCACGTCATAAAGCTTAACCGATATGCCGGAGTTGTTGCTATAGCTGTTAATTCGACCGGATATATAAGGCTCTCTCACTTCATCTGAATTTCTTACAAAATAAGGAAATGTAGTTGTTTTACCTTCATAGGTTACTGTAGCATATCGTTCACCCTGCAGTGTTGTATCAAACCCGCTAACCTGAAAGCCTGTTGTAACAGATTTTACCTCCTGCTCATAGTTGGCATTGATGGTTAATCCTGTGTAATCTACCGCCTCACCAAAACTGTAATTTGTTTTGGTAGGCATTTTATCGATAGAAATTGCAAGGAGCTGATTAGTTGTAATTTTTTCTTTAATAATGGCTTTGGAATCGGATTCCCGCATATATGATACATATAACGCGCTCCCGATTGATACTATTTTAGGGTTAGATGAGCGGTTGTCAACATTTTCGCCTTCCTGCACTAATCTTTCAGAAGGGTTTAATGACTCATTGTTATCAAATCTATAAACACGAGTAAAACCATCGCCAATATTTTGCCCCACCATCACATATAGATTGCCCTGTGAGGTTTGAATACTAGGATTATAATAGTTACCGTTTTTCTCAGCCTGTTTTATCCACTCATTATTTTCCAACCTACTAAGAATAATGTTGCCACCATTTTCAACCGCCAAGTATAGATTTCCTTCATGGGCAACAACATCATAGGAAAAGGCGTCGGCGGTAATTTCATAGTTGTATATAGTAGAATCAGCAGAGCCAAATACTTCTTTGGTTAAAACAGTTTTACTATCGGCAACAGATACGAACACCTTATTTTCAACAACAGCAATAACTGGCTGTCCCACATTATTTGTATTACCAATCGACACTGTGGTTATTTCATCTTCACTAACTCGTGCAACCTTTAGCTCAGCGAAAATAGATGACCCTAAACCTCCACGGATATAGGATATAAATATGTCGTCATTACTTGTAGCAAGGTCAAATATTCCGGAAGTGTTATTGTCGTCAATAGTTTTAACGTTTATCCAACTATTTTCACTAGAATCGTATTTTTTTACACGAGTCAACCAATACTCTTCTGAGGGAGCTAAGGTAGAATAAGCAACATGAAGATTTGAGTTATATACAAAAAGCTTTGCTCCCGACGAGATTATAGTATCATTATCGTTAAATCCGCTCACCTTTGTCCAAGTATTTGAATCTGTATATTTGTAAAGGTTAAAATTGTTTAATCCATTACTCACAGAGTCAACAGCGCTGAGCGAATATAATGTGTTGTTATAGTCGACTATGTCCGTGCCCTGAGAACTTGAGATTGCACCGATGTAGTTGGTGTTATGCCAAAGGTCAAAATCTTCTTCTTTGGGAATGGTAACATTAAAGGTCATGCTGTCGCCGGTAGAATCCGAAATATTGTCAATAATAATGCCGGAGTTGCTTCCGTCGTTGTATGTAATTGCACCATTTAATATACCATCTTCCATGTTGTTAGATCCAAGGCTTCTCTGATCGGTGTCTACGTTATCCCCCGAGAAAAACATATCTAATACCTTAAACCCATTTGCATTTTCTGGAGATGGATCTCTAAATACATATACTCCTGTTTGTCCGTGAAAATTGCTCAACCCCATAACATTGGTGTTTATGCGGTAGATAATGAGCCCGGAGTCACGTATTCCGCTATCAAGTTGTAGTGGCGATGCAAAATTATCGGTATCTTTACGGAATTCTATTACAAAGAACTCATAATCATTTAAAGGTGACTTAACAATAACTCCTTGTGTACCTTCTCGGTTGCTCTGAAGATGAACGGTTACATTGTTAGTTGTTTGAGTTAATATCGGGAGATTAACCCATCCGGATACATGCTGTCTCATATAAGCGAGAGGCCACTGTAAACGCTCGTTTGCAACAGCCATAATGTCCACGTCTCCAACCGGAGTATAACCACTTACATTATTATATCCTGCATAAAGGTCAGGGTAGCCCAAAATATGCAGGAACTCATGAGATATTAGTCCGGCACCTTCAACCAAGCCAACGTCACCCGGCATACTGTAAAGTCTATCGGTGTTTTCAACATGAGTGGCTAAAACACGAAGATTGTTATAATATATGCTATAACCCCGAATGGTATATTGGTGTGGCCAGACAGTAGGGTAATCGTATATAGACGAAGCATCATCAATATAAACAATATTAAGTGAGTCTAATGCACCGTCATTATTTAAATCCATATCTGATGAATTTGCAGGTAAATTTTCACATATGTATTTAATTATATCCTCATCCATTTGTTTTTCGAACGTATCATCCTTTGTGTATGGTAAGGCGATAGCATCAAAGGTGCCGTCATCTTTTTTTTGTGGAAAAACATTTTTTATTTGTAACTGTCCATAAGAAATTTCATTAATGTAACCTTTAAAATCAACAACACCTTCGCCGTCAAAAAGTCTAATTAACTCGTCAGCAGTTTCTTTTGTGCGAAAATGTTCAAGCCTTTCAGGCTCAACGTCTTGAAAATAAGCAAAAATTACTACATTAGCCATCCATACGGTGCTTTTTAGGGGCGTCGCGTAAACGCTAAAACTCTGAAATAAAAAGAATGCTATAGTAATGAAAGCCGTTATTTTTTTTATAAACATTATCAACCTTTGATATTTTATTTTATCAACTATATATACTAAATTTACCATATTATTAAATGAAAATCAATACTATTTGAAACAATCATAGCTATATATTCAATTGTTCCGATAAAGGTAGAACAATTTTATTTTTATGTTAATTATTGAAAATTAAACTGCTATATAGTATAATGATTAAAGTAAAACAGTATTTGCATATTTATTTTTAGTGTTACAGTTTGGCAATGAAATATTGTTGGTATATATATTATGGAAGGAGTAAAAATGACAGTAAAAGAAAGAATAGCAAAAACCTACTTAGTGCCAGTAGTGGTAATCAAGCAAATTGACCATGCGATACCGGCTGCAAAAGCAATGCTTGCGGGAGGTGTTGATCTAATGGAAATCACCCTGAGGACCGAACATGGACTTAATGCAATAAAGCAGGTTAGCGAAGCATGCCCGGAAATGTTGGTAGGAGCAGGTACAGTTATTTCGGTACAACAATGTAAGGATGCAATAGCAAATGGTGCAAAATTCGTAGTATCTCCGGGATTTGATGCCGATATTGTTAAGTATTGTATTGACCATAATATTACTGCGGTTCCTGGTTGCGTTACTCCATCCGAAATTATGCAAGCACTTAAGCTTGGACTTGATGTACTAAAATTCTTTCCCGCCGATGTGTATGGTGGACTTAAAGCAATTAAAGCTCTTGCCGGCCCGTTTGGCGGAGTGAAATTTGTTCCCACTGGTGGAGTAGGTGCTGCCAATCTTTCTGAATTTGTACACGATTCTGTTTTTGCAATTGGTGGCGGCTGGCTCTGTAGTCCCAAAGCTATGGCCGAAGGAGATTATGACCTTATAACAGCAACCTGCAAAGAGGCAGTAGAAATAGTAGCAAAGGCAAAGGCGAAATAATTAAATAGTTATTAATCAAAAAAAGCGTGTATATTCTGAACTATCAGTTCGAAATATACACGCTTTTTTATAGTAGCTATAATCAGTCTACACTGTATAGCATCTCTGAGTAATAGGGGAAGCACCAATGTTTTTTGGCAATTATGGTTTCCATTTCATCGATGATCACTCGCATCTCGTTCATATAACTAAAGATATTGCTACGATAATACTGAGCGTGTTTTAATGTGTCATCAATGCTCTTAACTTCAATTAAAGCATTTTCCAAGCAATCTGACTTGCCATGCAATTCAGCAGTTAGCGCAGATAACTTTTTAAGCAACCCTTCCTCAAGTGTAGTGGGGATACCGGCATTTGACTTTGCGTTGTAAAGCTCTGCCAACTCGCTCTGATAGCTGAACGAAGAGGGTATAATGTATTTTTTTACAATATCCAGAATGGTCAACGCTTCAATATGAAGTGTTTTACAATAATTTTCCATGAGGATTTCATAACGAGACAGAATTTCAGATTTTGTGAAAACTCCATGTCGCTCAAACATGTCAACATTTTTTTGTAGGATATATGTCGGCAATGCATCTACCGTGGTTGATAGATTTAAAAGGCCACGTTTTTCTGCCTCAACAACCCATTCATCTGAATAGTTATTACCATTAAAGATGATTCGATCATGATTTTTAATAGTATCTACGATAAGTTCTTTAAGAGATGTGTTGAAGTCGGAAACACCTTCCAATTTATCTGCAAATCCACTCAATACGTCAGCTACTGAGGAATTAAGTACTATGTTTGGACCTGATATTGAAAAGGTTGAGCCCAACATTCTAAACTCAAATTTATTCCCTGTAAATGCAAACGGAGAGGTTCGATTTCGATCGGTAGTATCCTTTGGGAAATGAGGAAGAACGGTAGCACCTATCTCCATCTGAACTCGTTCTTTACCTATGTAATCGCTACCATCTTTAAGCGCTTCTAATATTTCGGTAAGTTCTTCGCCGAGGAAGATGGACACTATTGCAGGAGGGGCTTCATTAGCTCCTAAACGATGGTCGTTACCTGCCGAGGCAACAGATACCCTGAGCATATCCTGATAGATATCCACTGCCTTGATAATGGCTGCCAAAAAGAGTAGGAACTGGGCATTTTCATGAGGTGTGTCGCCCGGTTCCAGGAGATTTATACCGGTATCTGTAGATATTGACCAGTTATTGTGTTTACCACTACCATTTACTCCGGCAAATGGCTTCTCATTTAAAAGACAAACCAGCCCATGCTTGTTAGCCAAACTTTTCATTAGCTCCATGGTTAACTGATTATGATCGGTTGCAACATTAGTGGTTGAAAAAATCGGTGCAAATTCATGCTGTGAAGGAGCAACCTCGTTATGCTTTGTTTTCGCAAGAATTCCAAGCTTCCATAGCTCCTCGTCAAGTTCCTTCATGTAAGCCGAAACTCTAGATTTTAGATTGCCGAAATAATGGTCATCCATCTCCTGACCTTTAGCTGGTCGAGCACCAAATAAAGTTCTGCCACAGCTAATCAAATCGGGGCGCTTTTGGTACATTGCCTTATCTATTAGAAAGTACTCCTGTTCGGGGCCAACGGTGGTTACCACTCTTGATGCGGTATTATTGCCAAACAGTTTCAAGATGCGCATTGCCTGCTTATCAATAGCCTCCATTGAGCGAAGCAAAGGTGTTTTCTTATCAAGTGCTTCACCGCTGTAAGAGCAAAATGCAGTAGGAATACAGAGGCTGTCATCCTTGATGAAAGCATAGGAAGTTGTATCCCATATCGTATAACCACGTGCTTCAAATGTAGCTCGCAACCCACCTGAAGGAAAACTAGATGCATCCGGCTCACCTCTAACAAGCTCGTTGCCGGTCATTTCCATTATAACGCCATCTACGCCATTAGGAGTAATAAAGCTGTCATGTTTTTCAGCAGTGATACCGGTCATAGGTTGGAACCAGTGAGTAAAGTGGGTAGCACCATTTTCAATAGCCCAGTTTTTCATCGCGTTAGCAACAGTATTAGCAACATCTTTATCAAGGTGTTTACCCTGCGCTACAGTTCTTTTTAAAGCCTTATATGTTTCCTTGGGTAGACGTGCACGCATAACAGAATCGTTAAAAACCATGCATCCAAATAAATTGGGGATATCTTTCATTACTACACACTCCTTATATTACAGTAAATTGATTTCTAAGTTACTACAGATGTCAATTGTTTCAGAATCCCAGGAAGAAACCTGTACTTCACCAATATGACATTTTTCAAGCAATAGCATACATAATCTGGATTGGCCAATACCTCCGCCCATTGTAAGAGGTAGTTTTCCCTCAAGCAATGCCTTGTGGAAGGTGAGCTCACGTCTTTCCTCGCAGCCTGCCTTTTTTAGCTGTTCCGCAAGCGATACTTCGTCAACTCGTATTCCCATTGAAGATACTTCGAAAGCACACCCAAGAACATCATTCCAGAAAAGAATATCACCGTTAAGAGCCCAATCATCATAGTCTGGGGCACGTCCATCGTGCTTTACACCGGATTTTAAAACATCTCCTATCTGCATTACGAATGCAGTTTTATGAATCTTTAAAAACTCGTCTTCTCGCTGTTTTGGAGGAATGGATGGGTACATATCTTCAAGTTCTTGCGTAGTAATAAATTTAACTTCGCGAGACAGGGTGTTTTTTACAACAGGGTAGGAAGATTTTACCGTATCATGAGTATCACAAATCGAATTAACTATCTTGGTCACGGTACTTTTAAGTTCATCAACAGTTCTGATATCTCGGCTAATAACTTTTTCCCAGTCCCATTGGTCGACATATATAGAGTGTAGATTGTCCATATCTTCATCGCGTCGAATTGCATTCATATCGGTGTAAAGTCCTTCACCAACGGGAAAGTGATACTTATACAGTGCCATTCTTTTCCACTTTGCCAGCGAGTGAACAATTTGTAGAGTAGCTCCGGTATCTTTTACATCAAAGGACACTGCACGCTCAACACCATTAAGATCATCATTAAGACCGGTTTCCGGTGCTACGAAAAGAGGGGCAGATACTCTGGCAAGGTTAAGAGACTGGGAAAGACTATCCTCAAAAGTCCGTTTAACAAAACCAATAGCTTTTTGGGTGTCATAAACCGATAAACTCGATTTATAGCCTTCAGACTTAATGAAACTGCTCATATAATATCTCCTTTTAGATATAAAAATAAGACACTGTGAGACATCTCACAGCGCCTTTGCTGTCTATGCTGAGATTATATCATACGATTTAAACCTTGTCAAGACTTTTTCTTAAAAAATTAAGGATGAGGATTAAGTTGAATAATAAAATAATATTTTTCTTGCTTTTTTATCAAGAAAATATTAAAATATAATAAATATATATAAGTGATGGGAGTTAATTAACTAAAAATATATTGATAATAAAAGTCTAATTTTCGAGGCTGGGTATAAAATTAATTATGCCTCATTAATAAAGAGATAGAAAAAATAACAGAAAGGAAAGATCAAATAATGTCTGAAAAAGCTTACCTTGTTTTAGAAAATGGTGCAGTATTTGAAGGGAAAAGTTTTGGTGCTTCGGGAGAGGTTGTCGGAGAAGTCGTTTTTACGACCGGAATGACAGGATATCTCGAAACCCTAACCGACCCGAGTTACCATGGGCAGATTGTACTTCAAACATTTCCACTTATAGGCAATTACGGTGTAATACCATCAGATTTTGAGAGTAAAACGGTGGGAGCATCGGCATATATAGTGAAACATAGGTGTCAGCACCCCTCGAACTTTCGAAGTGAGGGTGAGCTCGACACCTTTTTGAAAGATAATAATATTGTCGGACTTTACGATATTGACACAAGGGCACTTACCAGGATGATTAGAAACAGTGGTGTAATGAATGGAGCAATAACTCATAAGAATCCTTCAGAGATACCTAAAGAAGTAATAAAAAACTACATTGTTAAACAAGCAGTAAAAGAAGTTGCGGTACAAAAAAGTGAAACATTCGAAGCAGAAAATTCAATTTATAATGTTGCATTGTTAGACTTCGGGTATAAAAAGAACATTGTGGGTGAACTAACACGACGAGGATGTAGAGTTTTTGTAATGCCATCAAATACTACTGCTAAGGAGCTTAACGCTTTAGAGCTTGATGGAATTATGCTATCTAATGGTCCGGGAGACCCTGCTGAAAATGTTGAGGTTATTAGCAATCTTAAGGAAATTGTAGAAACCAAGATACCTGTTTTTGGAATCTGCCTCGGGCATCAACTTCTTGCGTTAGCCATGGGTTTTAAAACTGAGAAACTTCGTTTCGGACATCGTGGTGCTAATCAACCGGTAAAAGATTTAACAACCGGTAGAGTTTTTATTAGCAGCCAAAATCATGGGTATGCAGTATGTTCGAAAAGCATAAGAAGTGAAATGGCAAGAGAATGGTTTGTTAATGTTAATGATAATACCTGCGAGGGTATTATCTATAATGACATACCTGCACGAACAGTTCAGTTTCATCCCGAAGCCTGTGGCGGACCGCAGGACACAGGGTTTTTATTTGATGATTTTATTAAAAGCTTGGAGGTGAAATAATGCCGTTAAATAAAGATATAAAAAAGGTGCTTGTTATAGGGTCTGGACCTATTGTTATTGGTCAGGCAGCTGAATTTGATTATGCCGGAACGCAGGCTTGCCGCGTTCTGCGTGAAGAAGGCATTGAAATTGTACTGATAAACTCTAATCCCGCAACCATAATGACGGACAAAAATATAGCAGATAAAATTTATATAGAACCGTTAACATTGCCTACCGTAAAGCGCATAATCGAAAAGGAACGCCCAGACAGTATTCTCTCGGGCCTTGGTGGCCAGACAGGATTAACGCTTTGTATGCAGCTTGCGAAAGACGGATTTCTTGAAAGAATGAATATTAGATTGCTCGGAAGCTCACCCGAGACTATCGACAAGGCAGAAGACCGTCTTGTTTTTAAGGAAACAATGCAAAAAATTGGAGAGCCGGTTATTCCATCAGTGATTGCAAATGATGTAAAAACGGCAGTAGATTTTGCAAATGAGAGTGGGTTTCCGTTAATCATACGTCCGGCATTTACCCTTGGTGGTAGTGGAGGAGGTATAGTTAATAATATGCAGCAGCTAATAGAAACAGCTGAAAATGGACTTTCTCTTTCCCCTATAACACAGGTGTTAGTTGAAAAATCAATCGCGGGATGGAAAGAGATTGAGTTTGAAGTAATGCGTGATGGCGCCGGTAATGTTATAACAGTTTGTTCCATGGAAAATTTTGATCCGGTAGGAGTTCACACCGGCGACAGTATTGTTATTGCGCCGACGGTAACCCTTTCGGACAAGGAATACCAAATGCTAAGAACTGCGGCACTGAACATAATTGCCGAATTGAACGTTATGGGTGGATGTAACTGTCAATTTGCTTTGCATCCTACCAGTTTTGAATATGCAGTTATTGAAGTTAACCCACGTGTATCACGATCCTCTGCGCTTGCATCTAAGGCCACCGGTTATCCAATAGCTAAGGTAGCAACAAAGATAGCTGTTGGATACAACCTTGACGAAATTATTAATGCGGTTACCGGAAACACCTTTGCGGCATTCGAGCCTGCGCTTGATTATGTTGCAGTTAAATTTCCAAAATGGCCTTTCGACAAATTTGTTTATGCTAAAAAAGAGCTTGGCACGCAGATGAAGGCGACAGGTGAGGTGATGGCAATAGCCGACAGCTTTGAGGCCGCACTTTTAAAGGCAGTGAGGGGAGCAGAGATTGGGCAGAAAGATTTAAAGCTCAGCAGGCTTAATAACAAATCAGACGATGCCATTTTAAACCTGTTGCAAACCGTGACGGATCAAAGGTTATTTGTTGTATACGAAGCGTTGTGTCGTGGTATAACAGTTGATGAGATCTATGATATTACGAAAATTGACAAATGGTTTTTAAATTGCTTGCTTAACATAGTAAACGGGTATAAGCCCAAGGATTCTTTAATCTACAAAATGGTAGACACCTGTGCCGGAGAATTTGAAGCCGCAACACCATATTTCTATTCTATAGACGAGGGGATAGAAAATGAGGCAATACCTTTTGTGGAAAAAAGCAGTAAAGAGCGAATAATAGTTTTAGGTAGCGGACCTATTAGAATCGGTCAGGGAATTGAGTTTGACTATGCTTGTGTTCACTGTGTATGGTCACTTAAAAATATGGGATACGAGGTTATAGTAATTAATAATAATCCCGAAACAGTGTCAACCGACTTCGATACGGCAGATAGATTATATTTCGAGCCGCTTTGTATTGATGATGTAATGAGCATTATAGAGTTGGAAAAACCAATAGGTGTTATAGTATCTTTCGGCGGAGGAACTGCAATTAAGCTTACCTCACAACTAAAAGATAGAGGTGTTAATATCATTGGAACACCGGCCGATAGTATTGATATTTGTGAAGATAGAGAAAGATTTGATTCACTGCTGGAGGAGCTATCTGTTCTACGTCCTAAGGGCAGCTGCGTCTATATAACTGAAGAGGCTTTAGAAGCCGCAGATAAATTAGGATATCCGGTTCTTCTTCGTCCTTCCTATGTCTTGGGTGGTCAAAACATGATTATTGCCTTTACAAAAGAAGATGTTGAGGAATACATGGGAATTATCCTGCAGCAAAAACAGGACAATCCTATACTCATTGATAAATACCTTTCCGGTCGCGAGATTGAAGTTGATGCCATTTGTGATGGAACAGACGTTTTAATCCCGGGAATTATTGAGCATGTTGAGAGAACAGGAGTTCATTCGGGGGACAGTATTGCAGTTTATCCTCCGGTAAATGTGGACGACATTCTTTCAAAAAAGCTTTATGACATAACAAAACGACTTTGCCTTGCGATAAAGGTTATGGGATTGGTAAATATACAATACGTTCTGCACAATGGTGAGGTGTATGTCATAGAAGTAAATCCACGTGCATCGAGAACTGTTCCCTATATTAGCAAAGTAACAGGTGTTCCTATGTGTGATGTAGCTACTCGTGTTAGTGTTGGTCAAAAGCTTAGAGAGTTAGGGTATACCGAACCGATAGCTAAAATACCGCCATATTTTGCAGTAAAAGTGCCTGTATTCTCATTTGAAAAATTAGTGGACCTTGATACACATCTTGGCCCTGAGATGAAATCGACCGGTGAGGTTTTGGGTATCGGACGAAATCTAAAGGAAGCGCTTTATAAGGGTTTAGTAGCTGCAGGATATAAAATGCACAAGGTAGGTGGAGTTTTTATCACGGTTAAAGATGGTGATAAAAACGAAATATGTCATACTGCAAAGGAATTCGAAAAACTTGGATTCGATATCTATGCAACTTATGGCACTGCAAAAGCATTATCTGCCTACGGGGTAAAATCTATTTCGATAGATAAAATACATGATCGTGATACAAACAACTCAATGACCTTACTTGAAAGCGGGAAAATAGCATATATTATATCAACGTCAGAGGGTGGACGCGACCCTGCTAATGACGAAGTGAAAATGAGGCGTAAAGCCTGTCAGCTTGGAATTCCGTGCTTAACATCACTCGATACAGCAGCGGCCTTGGTTGAAAGTTTGCGTTCGGGACATACTGAATATAACACGGAAATAATTGATATAAACAATCTGAGGGATGTAAGAATGAACCTCAGGTTTACCAAGATGCAGGGAAGTGGTAATGACTACATTTACTTAAATTGTCTTGACAATACGGCAACCGATGGACTACCTCTTGAATCTCCCGAATCATTATCGGTGTTTATTGCAGATAGACACTATGGTGTAGGCGGAGATGGAGTAGTGTTAATCTTGCCATCGGACACCGTAGATGCTAAAATGAGAATGTTCAACCGTGATGGTAGTGAAGGTAGGATGTGCGGTAATGCAATACGATGTGTTGCAAAGTATTTATTTGATAACGCAATTGTAACATCAAAAGTTATGAATATAGATACGCTTTCCGGCATAAAAAAATTAGAGCTTTTTACTCAAAACGAAAAAGTGTCGTCGGTAAAGGTGGATATGGGAGCGGCAGAGATGAATCCCCAAAAAATACCGGTGAAGTTGGAAGGCACCGAGGTAATAAACCGCGATGTAGTTATTGATGATAAGCATTATAATATCACTTGTGTTTCAATGGGTAATCCACATGCAGTTCTTTTTAAATGGGACAATGATTCCAGTCTTGATACGTTAAAAATAGACCAACTTGGTCCGGCTATAGAGAATAATGAACTTTTCCCTGAAAAGGTAAATGTGGAATTTGTTGAGGTGATTTCAAAAGAAAGAATTAAAATGCGTGTATGGGAACGTGGGAGCGGGGAGACATTTGCCTGTGGTACAGGTGCTTGTGCGGCTGTTGTAGCGGCGATAAAGGCGGGCTACTGTAGTGAAAATACCGATGTTACGGTAGAGCTGATAGGCGGTGAGCTAATTATTCATTATACCGAGGAAACGGTGTTTATGACCGGAGACTGTAAGAAGGTCTTTGAAGGGGTAGTTGAGATTTAAGAGAAGTGCTATCATACATCGGGACAGCAAAAAACACATTAAAGTCTTTAAAAAATATTATATAACGTAGGAGATGAAAAATGAAATATTGTACAAGATGTACTATGCCGGACACAAGACCCGGGATATCCTTTGATGATAAGGGAGTTTGTTCCGCATGCAATCATTACGACAATCGAAAGAATATTGACTGGGACGCTCGGTTTAAGGAGTTTGAGGCGCTTTGTGACAAATATCGTGGTTGTAACGGTCCGGGTGGGTATGACTGTGCTGTAGCTGTATCAGGAGGTAAGGATAGCCATTATCAAGTGTATATGCTGAAAGAAGTTATGGGCATGAACCCAATCTTGTTCACGGTAGAAGATAACTTTCCAATGACCGATGCCGGAATACACAATCTTAAAAATATTAATGAAGCATTCAGCTGCACCATAATAAGTTGTAAGCCAAATATAAAGGTACAACGAATACTAATGCGAAAATTTTTCGAAAAATATGGCAAACCTACCTGGTATTTAGATAGGCTAATTTACACCTTTCCACTCCACATGGCGTTAAAATTTAATGTTCCAATGCTGTGTTATGGTGAAAACGTGAGCTACGAGTATGGCGGCGCGTCAGATAAAGAAACATATAGCGCTAAAGAACAGATTAACAACGGTGTTGCAGTAGGAATAGCAACCGAAGAATTGGTAGGTGATGGAGTAACAGAAAATGATCTCAGCCTAACCATTGCGCCTACAGCAGAGGAGTTGAACAAGCTTGATCCGTTCTACCTATCCTACTTTATTCCGTGGGACAGTTATAAGAATTACAATCTTGCAAAAAGTAAAGGCTTCCACGACCTTACCCATGAGTGGGACAGACAGCATCATGTTGAAATGTTCGACCAAATTGACAGCCGTGCATATCTTATCCATTCATGGATGAAGTATCCGAAATTTGGCCATGCTGCAGCAACTGACTATACTGCAAGGTCTATTAGATATGGGGTTATGAGCAGAGAAGAAGCGGTTAAATTGGTTAATGCAAGAGATGGAAACATAGATCCACTCTGCATAAGAGATTTCTGTAACTTTTGTGGGTACACCGAAACAGAGTTTAACGCTATTGTTGACAGTTTTTATAATAAAGATATTTTTTATAAGGATGATAGAGGTAGTTGGAAGTTAAAGGAGCCTTTAAAGTAGTCTGTAACTAATAAATTAAATGGTGGCATCATGCATAATGAACGGTGCCACCTTAGTTATTTTTTAATGCTGAAAAGAAAAAAATAATTAATTAATGTAAAAGTATTGATTTTTTTATAAAAATGGTATAAAATAAATAAGCTAACGCAAATAGTATGTCTTTATTTATGTTAGTGATACTTGGAGGAGTATCGAAGTGGTCATAACGAGGCGGTCTTGAAAACCGTTAGCCGAGAGGCACGGGGGTTCGAATCCCTCCTCCTCCGCCAAAATCAAAACACACAGTCCGGTGGACTGTGTGTTTTGTGGTTTTGGCGAGAGGAGAGGGATTCGAACCGGCGTGGAGTGGCATGTGAGCGAAAGCGAGAAGGGCACGACGAGGAAGGACAAAGCACGACCGAAAATTTTTCGTGTAATCGCCAGTCTTCTAAAGAAGACCAAATTTTAGCCTTGCGATACGTTGTTTATACCGCATGCGCTCGAAGGGGGCTAAATAGTAATACCTCCTTCAAAGTTGACGCGACTACTTTTATTCCCCGCCAAAAAACACAAAAAATTGCTTATTTTTATTTGCAGTAAATATATGTTCAGGTTTTTATTTATTTTATCATCACAGTCACAAATGATTTTTTAAGTAAATAGCAATGATACAAATATTGACTTTTATTATAACATCTATTATACTAATAAAAGTTGTAGCTCGAGACCAGGAGAGAAAATGCAAGAAAAAATCAAAGAAATATTTGCAAAAATCAGAAATAAAAAAATATTAGCTTTTGCTTTGATAGCTATTATTTTGCTAAGTGGCATCATTTTTGCAGTTTATGCACTTAATTCTACCGAAACAGAGGTTGCCCCACAAT